>DIBR01000029.1:10086-90010 GCA_002415025.1 Spongiibacteraceae bacterium UBA5047 | reverse complement strand
GTTGGCGGCATCATTACCAGCGGCGTTTTGTTGTCGCAACAAGCCCCGCCGGCAATCCGCGGAGCGGTCAACGGCTGCTTCAACCTCTGCGGTGCTATCGGCATTCTCGTCGCCGCCAAATTCGGTGGCTATCTGTTTGACCATTGGCGTGAGTCCGGCCCTTTTGTGTTTTTCGGCTTGGTCGCACTTGCCATATTCTTCTGGGCGCTAGCAGCAAAACCCAAGGTTCACGCCCCCGACCCGGCTGCAGATGCAGTCACTGGCGCCGCCTAGAAAGGCGGGCTAAACACTGGGCCTGCAAACACATTTTCCGTCTGCAGGCCCCTGCCAGCCCGTTAAAGCGCTCCAATTTCAGGACTCTTTAAAGTTTTCACTACAAACTTGCTGACGAATTAATATACAATACGCGCGCTTTCTGACCAGCCCTCAGAAACACCAAGGACGGGATATAAAAAAATTAAGAGCGGGCGCGCAAATGAGCCAGAAGAACCGATTGATCCAATTCGCGGACAAGCGAATTCCAGCCGAGATTCGGGACAACCCGGATACCTACTTGCGCGGCTACCTGTTACTGGCTCTGATTCTTACCAACATAACGCTTTGCTTCCTGGTAATCCCTCTCGGAGGCTACCTGCTGGGCTACGGTTCAGCCGAATTCAGAATTGGCCTGGTCGTTGACGCCTTCTGTCTCACCGGCTATACCGCGGCTTACTACACACTGGTTGTTCGGCGCCGCTTTTATCTGGCGGCGCATATTACCTTTGGCTTTCTGTTGGCGGTCAATACTGCATCCATCCAGCTAACCGGCGGTTTTGTAGCGTCACCGGTTCCCCAGCTGACATTGTTTACACCGATATTTGCCTTTGTATTGTTCGGTATGCGCGGCGGACTATTCTGGCTTACTGCCACGACCCTGCTCTGTCTGATGTCACTGGCTTTTTCGCTCAACGACGCTTTTTCTATACAACTGATCGAACAAACCGAGCATCGCGAGTTGCTCGGCATCCTGTTTTTTTTCCTGCTGATTATTATGGGAACCGCCGGGCTGGTCTTCTATGATTTGATGTATCAGAATCTGCAGCGTCGTCTGCAATCCGAGCGCGACAGCTATGTATACCAAGCCAATCACGACATGCTGACGGGCCTGCCCAATCGATTCCAGTTCTTTGACTATTTCGAGAAAATGCTCGCACGCGCCAAGCGCAGCAAGGGCACCATGGCCTTGAGCTATATCGATCTTGATGGCTTCAAACCGGTGAATGACAACTTCGGGCACCATGTGGGCGACGCGATTCTGGAAACTGTTGCGCAACGGTTGCAGGCCATTACCCGCACCGATGATATGGTGGCGCGCTACGGTGGAGATGAGTTTGTATTGTTGCTGCCGGATGTGACAGACCGGGACGTGGTAGCCAAGGTTATTGCGCGCGTTGTTGATACCTTGCAGCACCCGATTGAAGTCGATGGCATTCGGCACCGCGTAACAGCCAGCGCCGGAATCTCACTATACCCTGAGCATGCCCGCACGGTGGATTCGCTCTGTCGCAACGCTGATATAGCATTGTACAAAGCAAAGGAAACCAACAATACCTACTGCTTTTTTGAAGACAGCGATATATCAAGCTCAGAGCTGATTGGCATCTGAAACCGGGGCGAGCACGCAGTCACAAGCCCCCGGTTCACACCAGCTTCAGAACTCCTCCAGCAATCGCCCTTTGCCGGTTATCTTGTCGTTGATGCCACAGGCGCGCAGCGCGTGCCATACCGTGGCAATATTGATGGGAATAAGCGGTTTTTCCAGCCAGTGCTCCAGTGTCGGAAAGAGATCGACGGTAGACAGGTTGGTACCGCATTGAATGATCGCGTCCACATCATCTCCGTCAGCCTTTTTCACCGCATTTATGACGTCCTTGATAGGCGTTTCAGCAATAGAGGTTGCCGAGGCGCAATTCAGCCCCACCACATGCTTCACTTCAAAACCAATTTCGTCAAAAAACTGACGGACGTTGTCGTCGCCCACCGGCGGGTAAGGCGTAATTACGGAGATTTTTTTCACTCCGAAATTGGTAAGCGCATCGCGAGTCGCACCGGCTCCCGTGGTCATGCTCAGGTCGCCAATTTGATCCTGAATATTTTTTTCAAATTCGACATTCCCTGCCATGCCGCCCCAGAAAGTCTCCGCAGACATACCCAGCATCAAATGCGTTATTTGCGCGGTCATTACGTTCTCAATGCCAGGCGCCATGTCGTCACGCATCAGGTCGAGAAAACGTTCGAATACGGTGTTTGCATCATCGCCGGTTGCGCTCGACTCATCGGCCCAATTTCGCAGGCGAATAAGAAAACGTGAGGGATGCCAGGTAACTCCATCGAGCCCGAATTTTTGAAGATCGTATTCAACACCGGTATTGGTTGAAGGGATCAGCACGCCGATACGAGCGCGCGCAGCCATCTGATAGTTTTCCATTCGCTTACCTGCCTGAAAAAAGTTAAAGATCGTTTCAATGAATATCGGCGAACAAATCGCGTTTGTTAAAGCCCGCTGTCATAAATCGCCAGAATGCCTTGCCGCCTGTTAGCCAGGCCACTTTAGCCCCGTCCTTGTTGGCGGCCAGAATGTTCTTGGCCAGCCACGGAGTGACCGTCTCCACCTTGTCACCAAGAATATTAAAAATGCGCTGGGCCTTCTGCCACTGCTCACTACTGGTGTCATAGTCACCGAGCAATAGGTCCGTCACAACAATGCCTGGGCTCAGAGTACAAATCTGCACCCCCGTGCCCGCCACATCTTTTCGCAGCGCCTTACACAGATAATTCACCGCTCGCTTGCTGGCACCGTAAGCCGCCATGCCCGGCTGAACGGCGCCGTTACTGCCAAAGCCCTCCATCTCCCAGAGCTGACCGTGACCCTGCTTTTTCATGCCGCTGATCGCTACCTTACTGGCCAACAGGGCACCGGTCAGGTTGGTATCTACCAGCTGGGCCAATTCTTCAGCGCTTTGCTCGTCGAGTGGTTTACGCGGCAAGCTCATACCGGCGTTGTTGATCCAGATATCAACGCGCGAGAATGCCTGGCAGGAGCCATCCCACAGCGCCTGAAGTTGTTCGATGCGAGTAATATCACACGCAAAACCTGCAACCCGATCCTGACCATACTGCTGCGCCAAACGCGCCAGCTGCTCGTCGACGGCAGCCTGGCCGCGACCACTGATAACCACCTTGCAACCCAGAGCCAGAAAACTTTCAGCCAGGCCCCGACCTATTCCGCGCGTGCTTCCGGTAATCACTACTGTTTTCATCACTTCTCGCTCGCTCTATTGTTCCAACGGCCAAGCGCCTGCAACACTGCCCGAGCAGAGTGCATCGCCGCTTTTGTGTTATTGTTATATCATTATACGTCATTAAATGCATAGAGCGAAACAACGGGAACCCGGATGCACGAATCATCAGACAACAGCGTTAGCCACATACTCATGCAATTGCGCGGCATCTGGCATGACAAGGTTGCGGCGTTTGATCTCGACGGCTCAGCATTGGCATTCGACACTCACGCCGGCAGCCCGGGAGCAAGCCCTTTCGAAAATCTGGTATACATAGATTTTGACGGCAAAACCATGACCCAGACCAATGTGACCTTTCGCGGCCGCGAAACATCAGCAAAAACCTTCACAGGCCATTTGGATCACGGGGTATTGGTATTCGATTCACTAGGCGCAGGCGCCTATGAAAATATTGGCATGGCCGCAGGCCCAAACGCCCTTATTTACAGTGCCCGCACTATCAACGAGAGCTGCCAGCGTTATTTCGAACCGGATTTCATTCAGCTCACGGGGCCTGATTCTCGCATCAGAACAACGGTTTTGTATCGGGGCGGCAAAGCCGTCAGGACCTTGCGGGCTGAAGGCACTCGCCTTGCCAATGATTGCCGTCAGCGGCACACATACGACCCTCGCGGATCGAACGGCCCGGTGCATGAACTTCCAGCGCAGTCAGACGTCTGGCGGTCGAACAGCTAAGTTATGCACTAGCCATCCGTTCGCCGGCAAGGCCGGCTCCCACAAAGACATGAGAAACCGCATACCTGTTGGAGCCTGCCCTGCAGGCGAATGGTCCAAGACCACCCTCAAGCAAGGCGCCACACCAACCCGTTGTTAACTCAAGGCCTCGCGCTCGCCAATGGCCAGGCTGGCCGCAGGTTGCACCAGAGGAATCTCCTCCATCACCCATTTCAGATCAGGATGGGTGCGGCGCAGCGGCGAGGGAATGGCAAAGACCTTGCGCCCCTCGTACTGCTTTACGGTGTAAGAATCGATCTGCCAGCCCTTCTCGATCAGCCGGCGCCTCGCTGAACGGAACGAACTCATAAATCGGTCGTCCTGCACCGACAGTTCATTGGCCAGATTTTCCGGCAGGTAGTTGGGGGATGCACGCTCGATAATCTCTGCATCCTCTCGAAAGACCTTGCGCAGACGCTTACGCGACCCCTTGTCAAACATGTCTTGCTTGAAGAAAGTACGCAGCTGCGTTGCAAAGGTTTTGGTCGTGTGCTCGTCAACCGGCGTATTGCAGTCAAACATCAGCAGGTTCATTTTTTCATTCAGATTAATCTGAATGCGCACAACATAGCCCGACATATGGTAGCCGGGAATGGTTTCGGTCGGCTGACGGTCTTTGCGGATAAATCGACGCAGCCCCAACTCGCCTTTCAGCTGTGGCGGATACTGCACATTCCACGACATGCCATTCATATCGTCCTTTTCAACCTTCAAAATCTCGTTATCGCCCGCGGTATCCGGATAGCCGAAAACCGGATGAACAAAGGATGCGTGCGCCAAATCAATGCCGTTCTCGATAACGCGAGCAGCTTCCGCTTTCCATATCCACTCGTCGGTAATCGCTTTCCAGTTGGGGTCGGTGTACTCGGGAAAAGGCGGTATCTCGGGGCGCTCTTCCTCGGGCAAATCGCCGAGAAACACCCAGATCATGCCGTAGCGCTCTTCCGTCGGGTAGGCATCTACACGGGCACGGTCCGGTATTTTGAAATCACGCCCCTCTGAAGGGATATATTTAACCTGACCTTCACCGTTAAACTGCCAGCCGTGATAAGGGCAGGCAACGTTGCCGTCAATACAGCGGCCGCCGGAAAGCGAACCACCGCGGTGTATACAAACATCACTCAGACAGTGGGCCTTGCCCGCGTCATCGCGGAACAGCACCAGATTCTGGCCCAGCATCTTTACTTTTACCGGCTCGTCTTTAAGTGTTTTCGACCATTCGGCGACGTACCACAGATTAATCAACACCGCGCTTACCTCCGTACTGTTCGCTACAATTGAGTTTAGGTGATCCGGCGCTTCTACGTCGAAATTTTCGGGCAGGATCAGCGCCTGAACAAATATATACTATTGGTATATCATTATGTCATAAAATTCCTGATTGTCTATTGGCGATTATTAGTCCGCCGGCTTTTACCTTCAGGAAAAGGTCTGTCAGGCTGATGATCCGGCTTCCCTCGGGCCTGAGATTGAAGCGCTCGGTATACTTGCCCTCGGTGGCAGCCTACGGTAATATGACCTAACATTATATCTTTATGTCTTTTATATTTACATCTTCATAATACGACAGGCGTCTTCCATGACTCATATCACCAAATCAATCGATGAGCTGGTTGCCGAACAGGGCAACGTAGACCGCGAAGAAACATTCAAACAATTGTGGGCAATCAACACTGAATTGTTCGAAAAAGTTAAAGCCCGTTTTGAGCTGCAACAAGACCCCTGCTCGGTTGGCGATTACACCGGCAAAGACGGCGCTGCCGGCTTTCTGTCAGCCTGGACAGGCCCGGACGTCGACTGGCTCATTTACAGCTGGACCGGCAATCCCAAAGCCTCGTTCACCAATATGCACCTGACCATAAATCTGGGGCCCAAGTACGACGTACCGCATTTCGGTTTTGCGCTCGGCACCACACCCGACCTGTTTTTCTATCAGGACTATATGCCACGCAAAGATCTGTGGACAAACCCCGACTACGCCGAAAAGTACTTTAACGGCGCCCCCAACGATACCTACATCGAATGGGAACGCAGCGAACTGTTCAAGCATTTTATCAGTCGTCATATGTATACCCGTGTAGCGCAATCGCCCTGCAGCCTGGTTTACGGTGGCCCGGATTGCCCCGAAGGCATAGAGGAGCTGCGCAAAGTTGCTCACGTGCAGCTTGATCGCTGGTTGGCCTGGGTTGACGAAGCTACTCCGGTTGCGCCCGAATTGCGCGCCGCGCAAGCTGAACGCGACCTGTTTATTCGCCGTACCATCACTGAAGGTGACCCGGCGAACATCGTGGTCGAAAACCTCTTCGGCAAAGAACTTTCAGAAGAACTCGTTGCAGCACTCTGGGGCCGCGACCGCAAGTTGCCCAGGCCTGAGTAAGGCATGAGCGTCCGCGCGTTTTTCACCAGCATCAAGGTCGACTCAGCAGAGCCGCCCTACGACAGCCTGTACAGTAAAATTTACTATCCGGGCAATTACGGTGATTCCGCAGAAGAGCGGAACATGGGCTATGTGCCGGCCGATCAGACCCTGGCGCCCTTCCCTGTTGCGATTCTGATGCCCGGCTCCAATTGCCCGCCCGAGAGCTACGCCTGGCTCGCACGTTTTCTCGCCAGCAACGGCATAGTGGCCATGGTGTACGGATGGGTAAAAGAAGACATGCCAGGCTATGTTGCCCTCAGCCCCGGTTTCGATCTCAGTGCGCTTATGCCCGATACCTACGGCAGCAAACCCTCCGCACCGGCCATTCCCTATCTGCTTGGTGAACTGCAACGGCAGAATAGCAGCGGAGTGTTGGCCGGCCTGCTGGATCTGAACAGCATCATTCTCGGAGGCCATTCGGCAGGTGGCAATGCCTCACTGCTCAACAGCAATAACGAATGGTTTTCCTCGATAAAGGCAGGATTTAGCTACGCCGCTCACTCCGGCGCCGCAACGGCTATCGGCTATCCGAAAGACACGCTGCTGCCGCTACCCTCCAACGTGCCATTCCTGATTATGGGTGGCACCCGCGACGGTGTTATTGCCGCCAGCAGCAACCGTTATGGCGATGAAGTCGACGCCAGCCCCACCCACCGCATCGCCCGCACATTCGACGAGGCAATGAACTGCGCGCGTGGAGACAGCCACTTGCTGCTGATTGAAGGGGCCAATCACTTTTGTTTTCTTGACCCGGACGACGGCACCACCGGGCGCCCCTTTCTGGACTGGAGCTGCGAACAGCCCGCAGAGACTCGCGCCTTTCTTGGCGAAGCGATTTATCTCTTTATCAAGGCCAGCGTTAACGGGGATACAGCCGCATTCAAGCAACTCACCACCCTCGCCAGCGACAACCCGCTGGTTGCTGAGTACCGAAACAAATAAATCACTAAGGACTTCAACATGAGCGACAAGCAACCCAGCGAGTTTCAGAAAAATATCACCGGCGACTGGCATGGCTACCCCTCTATTTTCACCCCGGATGGCACCCACGTGGGTTACAACAAGGTGACCCGCGCCAGTGAGTTCAAGGACGGCCGCACCACCTACTGGATGGACGTGGCACTGGACGCGGCAGGCGAATTGGCCAACCGCTTTGAAACCGGACGCTTTGAATTTGGCGTGATCGACTCCGACAAAGACCGCATTTACACCGGGCCGGACTTTATCGGCTCCGGCCGCCCCTTCGGCCCCTTTGTAGACTCCAACTACTTTTCTCCGGGCTGGAACGTCAACCTGCGCACTATCAACCACGTTCTCGATGATCGCGGCATTCAGGTGTACTCGTCACAAATGTTTGAAGGCGACACGCTGGTAGCCGCCTTTAACGGCCTGTATGTGCGCACCTTTGATCACACCGAAAACCCCGAAACGCAAAAGCTGGTTGCAGACTTTCTGGAGAACGAAAAGAAAGTCGGCAAGAAAACCTTCTACCTGCCACAAAAATACTCCGGCACCTGGACCGGCGAAATGGACGTATACAACACCGATCAGGAAAAAGTCGGCATCAACAAGGTCACCATCAACTACATGCCCATCAACCTGAACCGCGCTACCATGCACGTAAAAATTGAAGGTGTAGTTAACCGCGAATTCAGCTTCGAGCGCACCCGTAACGGCAATCACCACCAGTTCCACGGCCCCGACGTATTCGGCAACGCCATCGGTTACGGTCGCTACCACTACGCCCTGCACCACTTTATGGGTGAAGCCTTCAAGTTCACCACCCGTGACGTGATGCTCGACGATCAGTACACGCTCTGCTCCATGTGGCAGTTTCACGAGTCTCACCACGAGAAGTACATGACTTTTGGTGTACTGGAGTGGGAAGAGAAGGATTTTGTACTCAAGCCGAATTATATCGACTAAGCACTACGTTCGGAGGCAATATCATCAGGGCAGTTACTCGGGTAACTGCCTTTTTTTGTGCGACATTCATGACAGCCCGGGCAGCAGTAAAAAAGTGGGTTAGCTCAGGCCCGATAGTTTCCGCGACCTCACTGAATGAGCGTCACCATACTGCTTACGCCACTGGCGATCCAACGCATGGGTGCCTGCAGAGGCCCACTCGGCAAACTCGCGGTCGCGCTCCGGGGCGCCGTGCTCTATCCAATGAACCTCTGCATTGATAACGTAGGAGGTCATGGCTTCACCACTCATCCGGGCATGCTCGGCGCCCAGACCAAACTCCTCGAAGGCCTTGGTTAAGCGATCAGCCACGCCCTCCCACACAGCGCGATGATGGCGCCCAAAAACCGGGTCGCTTTTCGCGTCGCGCGCCAACAACAGAAACGCCGCCGGATCTTCCCAGGCAACTGAGACGCTGTTCATAATCGAGTCCTCATAGCCCTGCCAGGGCTTGCGGTCAGCCTCTAGCAGGCGTTCAGTCATCTGCTCCAAAATTGCATCGACAAGCTCTTCCTTTGACGCGAAATAGCGGTATAACACGACTTTCGAAACCCCTATCTGCGCAGCAACATCATCCATGGTTGCGTCACGCAAACCCGCTTTTAAAAAGACTTTAGCTGCCTCACGCATAAATTCGGCCTTGCGCGCACGGCGCTTATCGGCGCGCTTTCCAGTCCCTGGTGCTAACTTTGCCATGTCACTCCTCAGTTTGTTCGAACGATATTTTCGTCTGATTAACAATCAGTATTCCCAGCGAAACTGCACGTAAGCCGTTCGCGGAGGTTCAACGTTCTGCACAAGATTCGCCGTGGTTGGAATCGGCAGAATCACCCGATTAACCACCTCATCGGTAATATTTTTCACGGTGAGACGAAGCGTCCAGCCATTTCCGGGGCTGGCCACGCCAAGGTTGGCGCCATAACGCGTGTATTCAGCTTGAGTAAAGCGATCATCGCCTGGCAAACCGGTTGTCGCCTCAGTCTGATATTCGGCATTAACACCAGCCAGCAATTCGAGGTCTCCAAGATTATTTAATATCGGCAGTCTAGAAAAAGGGACGCGAGCATTCAATGACAACGCCGCCGACCACTCGGGGGCATTGGGCAAGCGCTCACCCTTAAGATCACAGCGTTCGTCACCGTCGCCGTCCGAATCCGCATTGTCGGCCGCACAGGGTCCAAAGGGAAACTCAATGAAAGTAGAGTCGTTGTAGCCAACTGCAGTGGTAACTGCCAGCCAGTTGGTAGGCAGCCACATAAGGTCGGCTTCCATGCCCTGGGTTTGTGCTTCACCGGCGTTGGTGGTGACCGCAGCGAGATCATTGGGACCGGTGGTAAGCAATTGAAAATCGCGTAATTCCATCCGGTAGAGACCGAAATTCAGATTCATGGAACCGTCCAGCAACCGCATTTTTGCGTTGAAGGCATATTCATCCACGACTTCTTTATCGTACTCAATACCGGTTGAGCGACCCGGCCCTGAATTATAGCCACCACCGCGAAAGCCGCGCGCCCAATGCAGGAACAAACTAATGTCGTCGGTGGGTTTAAAATTCAGGGCAATTTTCGGCTGGGTTGTGGTTTCACTGCGACTAAGCGAGATATCAAATTCTTCGTAACCCAGAGTTGTTGTGGTAATAGCGGTGTTCTGGGAATCAAAAACTCGACGAATATCGGCAGCTTTATCTTCATTGGACACTCGCAAACCTAGTGTCAACTCCCAGCGATCACTAAAGTACCAGTTAAGCTGTCCGTACAATGCTTTTGTTTCCGCCTCCTGATCGAAGTAAACCGTAGACTCCTCCTGCAAGGCGTCGTTGAGCGGTAACGGTGAAGTAATCAAACTTGCCGGCAATACCACGGATGTGTCGCTGTTGGCGGCGACAATAATCGCCGCAAAAGGCTCTGTATTCAGACGCACATTCATATCAACACTAAGATCGCGTTTCTCGTAAAACGTCCCTATCGTAAAATCGACCTTATCGGAAAACAGCAGGGGCGATGTTAGAACTGCATCGAAATTGACCTGCGGCTTGTCGGTCAAAAACAGAAATCCAAACAGCGGTGCGGGTGTCGGGTCACCTCCTTCGATCAATCCACTGACATTGGCTTTGCCCGCAGCGACGTTCATGTTCCATTCGCCAAAACTCTTTTCCCAACTGAGCACCACTTTTTCGACAACTCGCTCTGAATAAGCCGGATCATTTTCCGAGCCACGATAGTTGCCGGGCTCGACATCCAGATTCGGGTCAAACTGACGCAGGTAGTCTTCGGTGTCCTGATCAATAGACAGGATTTCAGTACCGTTGCCAGTCGCAGACAGATCGGCCCGCTCATATTGCAAGCCAAGGACAGAGCCCATGAAATTGGGGGCTTCCAGCTTTATACGGAAGGCTTCCCGGTCTCGGTCCAGCTCCTTCTCTGGAACGCCGGGAAAGAATGAACGCGGATCCTCGCCAACTATGGCCGTGGTATTTTTAAAAACGCCCTCACGTTTATCGCTCAAGCCTGCCAAACGAAAGTTCAAAGCATCTGTAATAATCGGACCGCCGACCGCCGCTTCAATTCGTTTCTGGTTGTAGGTACCGGACTGTAAATCGGCATAGGCACTAAACTCGTCGGTAGGCCGATTAGTGGTGATATTCACCATGCCAGCCGTGGTGTTCTTTCCCAGCAGCGTACCCTGAGGACCACGCAATATTTCAATTCGCGCAAGATCTACCAACCCAATAAGAAAGAAATCGTTATCGTTGTAGGGAACCCCGTCAATCAATAAGCCGACCGACTGGTCAAAGGCAACATTGCCAGCCTGCTTGGAAAAGCCGCGAATATTCATGTTGGCACCCGAGCCAACATCGGTACGCATTTTTACGTTGGGCACAAAGTTAGACAATTCGGAAAAATCCGTGATGCCTTTTTCAGACAGGAACTCGGCGTCCAGAGCCATCATGGAGATGGGAACATCGCGGATGCCTTCCTGCCGTTTCTGCGCCGACACGATGACCTCTTCAATAACAGGCCGGGCGTTCTTTTGTTCGCCCGACTCCTGAGCCAACACAGGGGTGGAAATGCAGAAGGCAGCCAGCCCTGCGCCCCCCAGACAAAGCCGCCAATTGTTCATCATCTTGTTTGTTATCATTATTGACTCCATTGCGCTGGCACTGTTATTCGGGTTTAAACCAGCGTTCGATTTTTTCAAGGATCTTTGCATGCGGATGCGGCGTCGTTTCAACTTCGTCGGCTATCAGCAATATCTGGTCTTGCTCGGCACGGTAAGGTGACCACTCCCACCTACACGCGGGTTGCAGGTACTTGGCAAAGGACGCCCAGCAATCTGCCAAATCAACGGCGCGCTGTTTGTCATTTTCAGTAACACCTCCGGGCAACTTGTCGAGAAAGGCCCGGGCATCAAAAACGTATTTGATTTCGCCACCGTGCCGGGCACCCGGAAACTCGTTGCGCTTGGCACTGCGCACGTAGTCAAAGTAGTACAGCCAGGCGGGGGCAATCTGCGAATGCTGGTTGGCAATCCAGCGAGACGGTGCGCCAAAGGCAATATCGTCGAACAACTGGTCTTTACGCTGCTGGGTATTGTCGACCCGGTCGCGATACCAGTACATCACCGGCGGCAGGCGCGCCAGTATTTCGCCAAAGGCGCCCACGCCGGCCCGCTGCACCACGCTGGCTTCCCAGCTATTGGAGCCGATAACAAGCGGTATCGGCATTTGTCGTCCGGCTTCGAACACTTTATAAAGCGGCTCCTGGACCGTGTGCTGGTCAATAAAAGGGCCGAAGCCGAGCTTGCGACCACTCGCGTTTTGAATCTCCACCAGGCGCTGCGCCGGGAGTGCGCGCAGCTGTGCTATATCGACATCTTCCTCAATTCCGGCCGTCGCCAGCTTTTTGAGAATCTTTTTACGCAATCCCGACTCAGTGGCGGGTTTGGTCCAGCCACCACCAGACTGCACAATCGCGGCCTGAAACAAACCCTTGGCCAGCGGGCTGGCCATCAGATACAGCGTATCCAGCGCGCCCGCGCTCTCACCGAAGACCGTTATCTGATTGGGGTCACCCTGAAATGCAGCAATGTGCTCACGCAGCCATTTCAACGCTTCTAGCTGATCAAGCAACCCGAAATTTGCTCCAGCCTCCAGTGCGGGATGCGAAAAATACCCCAGATAACCCAAACGATAGTTCAGCGTTACCACCACCACACCGCGACGCGCCAACGACGCGCCGTTGTAGGGAGGCAGACCGCCCGAGCCGATCCGGTGCGCGCCGCCGTGCAACCACACCATCACTGGCAGGGGCCTGGAAGCTCGCTGCTGCGGAGTCCAGATATTCAGGAACAAACAAGCCTCATCTTGCCGGGCCGGTGTCATACCGGAGTAGCTGTCGGTCGGCTGCGGACAGGCAGCTCCCACGCGACTCGCGTCCAACTTACCTGCGCTATAACGCACAGCCTGTGGCGCACGCCAGCGATTGTCACCCACCGGCTGTTCGGCATAGGGAATACCCAGATAGGCATTTACGCCTTCGTCATCCAGGCCCACAATGTCTACCGCCCCCAATTGCACCTTGGCCAACGAACTATCTGCATACACAACGGAGGAGAATTGCACGGATAGCGCAAGCCCGAGCAGGCACGAGCGCAGCTTCACCGCCAGTGACATCAGTCGGTGCCCCCTGCAGTAAACAAATACTCCCAGGCGCTGACAACCGTCGGCAGAATGCTCGCATCGCTGACACTGAGATGCGCGTTAACACCGCCAACGTCGGCCGATAGCACGAGTCGCTGCGCGCCCTGCGGATTACCAGTGCCATCACCAATATCCACTTCTGCGTTATTCGCGGCGCCACCTACCCCACCACTGCCCACCCCACCCATGTTGGCCCAGTTTTGCTGCACGTAGCTGCCCTGACCGTCATCGGCGTGGCGCAGCCCCCAATAACGCTCCAGAGGCGTGGCCGAAGGCGCCAGTATCCATGAGGCACTGAGGTTGCCATTCCTGCCGCCTGTATTGTCGTTAGGGGCTGCGAACATGACTAAGCGCCGCAGGGGATCCGCGTTCGGCAAATTGGACGCCAGCATCGGCGCCATACCGCCGCCCTGAGAATGGCCGGCAACGACAATCTTCGACCACGCGGGATAGACCGACCCCAGGTTTGCGGTGCTGTAGGGGGAGTTCGGATCTTGGTAGAGAAATTGCCGCCAGTAGGCGGGCTGCGGATTGTTGGCCGTTGGCGATTGGTGGGCCAGATAGTCAAGCAAATTGAGCAGACGGTTAACGATAGAATTTTCCCGCGTTACAAAATTTTTCAACTCGTTGTAGCTCGGCTGCCCCAGCGCGTAAGCAGTATCCTGCCCGAAGATTGTTTCGCCGCGATACGCTTCATAACAGGCGTCGTCACCGCCACAAATCACACCCACCACCGTTCGGTTGGGGTACTGCAGGTTGAGCACCCCGTAGCCAAGTCCTGCTGCAAAACGGCTAATATCCAGCGCGTTGTTGGTCGATGCCAGCGAGCCTACCAAATAAAGCACCAGTACATCCTTGCGCTCGGAGGCCTGCTGAGGTTGCACAACTTGATGCCAATCCCGGTTCAGCAGCTCCCGGTCAATACCTGCGCCGGTATCTGCTGGCTGCACGCGCTGCTCTACAACAGCAACGCTACTTGCGTACGTGGCTGCGCAAAACACGAAGGCCAATAATGTGAATACCGCAAAAATGGTTTTATTGTTATTCATCATGATCCCCTTTTGATGCTGCCTCGCATCGGTCAGACCGCATAGACTCCAACGACATCAACCTGAGCGTAGCCACGTTTTGGCGAGTGGATTTTTGGGTCGCATGAAAAACTTGAAGCTGACACAAAAAAACGTTACGCTCAAGTGACGTTTTATAGCTTATATCCAATCTCATAGCAAGCGTGGCCCTTAGCGATGACAACAGACTTCAGCCGACGACAACTCCTCAGCACGGCGGGCGCCGGTATTGCACTGGCTGGCTGCGCTCGCCTGACGACATCCGACGCGCCCAGCCAGACCGCGGCAATACCCGATTCAGGCTTTTCTACCCCGACCCGCACCTGGCTGGCCTCGGGCCGTCATGTGAATGTGGATGGACACAGGGTCTTTACTTACGAGCGCGGTCGCGGGCCCAGCATTGTTTTTATTCACGGCTTTCCCACCTCCGGCTTCGACTGGCGCGACACCATTGCAAAGCTCTCTGACGACTTTCACTGCATTGCCTTCGATCAATTGGGTTACGGCCTTTCAGACAAACCGCGGCGCTGGAGCTACTCCCTGTTCCAGCAGGCCGATATTCTGGAAGGCCTGCTCAAGAATCTGGGCGTCAACGCAGCCCACGTAGTGAGCCACGATGTTGGCACCAGCCTGCATACAGAGCTCCTCGCCCGACAAGCTGAAGGCACGCTGAGTTTTACCATGCGAGCCGCAACCTTTCTGAACGGTTCGATGATTAAATCCATGGCCTCACTCACCGAATTTCAGAAAAACATGGAAGTCCCTTCGCGCATCCCAGAGGCGCGCAAGTTGCTCGCGCAGATGCTGCCCGGCTATGTAGACAGCCTCAAACAGCTAATGGCCAGACCCGAACGCCTCAGCGCTGCTGACGAAACTGTGATGCGCGAGATCATGGCCTACCAGGACGGCCACCTGAATATCCCCTCGGTGTACAGCTATGTGCGCGAGCGCTATATCCACACAGACACGTGGCTCGACGCCATCAGTAAGACAAGGGTCCCCATTCAAATTGTCTGGGCCGCCGCCGACCCGGTTGCCGTGGTAGCCATGGGCCGCGCACTGGCAGGCAAAGTTCCGCAAGCGAAATACAGCGAACTGTCTGGCGTGGGTCACTTCACCCCCATTGAGGCACCTGATGAGGTGGCCCTGGCCATCCGGAGAATGGAGCATGCGCAGGGCTAATACCGAACGGCAATATTTCCCATGGGCCTGCGCGGCACTGATATGCAGCACGCTTTTGCTCGCTAGCTGTAACTCGTCGTCAAGCTCCTCCGCAACTCTGAGTACCAACAACGCTGGCACCAACACCGACCAAGAGAACAGCCCCGCCGATCCACCTCCACATTGCCCCAAGCCTGATTCCTGGTGGGCAGGGACCATCGAAATATGCGGCGGCCGCCTGAGCTACCGCGACTATGTGTTTGACGACTACGGTGCCGATACCGTCCCCTACGCCCGCCCCAACTGGGATACCCTCAGCGCCAGTACCGGTGATGTTCGCTACGCCGATCACGGCGCTGACGAAAATACCGCCGACTTGCTGGTACTCGAACTTGAACCGGCAGGTGATCGACTGAAAGTGAGCGCCCTGCTGAATACCGTGTTACGCGCAAGCGATGCGCTACTGGCCATTGCCATCGATACCGGCGAAGGTCCTACCGAGCTTATTGCCTGGCATGAGTCACTGATCGCTGCCAGCGGAATCAACCCGAAACCACTACGCGCAGCAGGCGTTGATCATGTCTACCTTTTCGATTTGGCCGACCCCGATAGCAATACCATTGCGGGCAGCCTGCCCATGCCCGAAGGAGAATTTCGCCTGTGGGCGGTTACAGCGAGCGCTGACGGAACAGTGACCAATATCGCCTTTCGTGGTCCTGACGAAAGCGGTAACTGGATGGAAGATCAACAGGCCGCCGCACTCGCCACCGGGGATATCACTGACTACGGAATTTTGCTGTCGCCAGCGGTTTTCGCCGAAAGCCGCTTTTTCAGTCCAGTGGGCGGCGAGGACTACGAGCGCGTTTATCGCAGCGATATCACCATTGATCGCGGCGACGGCATCCGCGAGGGAATGAGCTACGACGGCGTACCCGGACGCTTACAAAATGGTGCCGACAGCACCCGCCAGTCCTTCCATACTTTCGGTCACCACCAACCCTACAGCGTATATTTACCCAGAGGCTGGGACGGCTCACCGGCCCCGTTACAGCTGATCTTGCATGGCAATGGCGGCAGCCACCGACAGATTATTGACCAACCCGGCGCCCAGAGCCGTTTCGGCGACGATCTCGGCCGCGTGTTACTGGGGCCACTGGGTCGCGGTCCTGAATCTTTTTATTCTGACGAATCAGAGCGCGATGTACTGGACGCGTGGGCCGACTTAAGCAGCGTCGTCGCCATAGACCCGGAGCGGGTATTTTCTTCCGGTTACTCCATGGGCGGCTACGGCAGCTACCGCCTGGGATCTCTCTACCCCGACCGCTTCGCCGGGCTGATAATCTGGGTGGGGCCAACCGGCCACGGCACCAACGGCGTGGGCCTGGATCAATACGGGAATAACACCTCGGGCTATGTTGGCAACGTTCGCTATTACTGGCCCAACCTGCTGAACACCCCGTTGCTGGCGTTGTACGGCTCATTCGATGAACTCGTACCGCTGGATCAGGCCCTGCTAGTGCAACGCGAATTTGCGAGGCTCGCAAACCCGCATTCTTTTTGGCTGCACAGTGGCGAACACCTGACGTTTGCACTCGCCGACGACTGGCGCAAGGAAGCGGCCGCCAGTGCGAACTTTGTGCGCAACAAACGTCCGGCACGTATTCGCTTCCGCGTGGAGCCACGTATTGGTAGTGAGAATCTGGGCTTACGTCACGACAGTGTCTGGTGGCTCAGCGAGATCCGTGCCCACAACACCGGATATTTCGAGTTTGCGGATATAGATTTAACATCGGGCGGCTGCGCCGGCGCCATGCATGATGTCATCAGTGATGTCGGCACTCCGGACAATCAGCTTGGCTACGATCCGGTGCCCTGGATTGGCCAACATTATCGACGCACTAACAGCGTTCAAGCTCCTTCAGGATTAAGTGGTTCGCTCGCCAACGTCAGTTCACTTTCTATCGACATTTCCGATCTTGGTGCCTGTCTCGAGGGCAGTTTTACCTATGAGCTGGAGACCACGGAACAAGTCACCATCAACTTCTCGGATGGCCGACAACTCACACTGCCAGGCGGCCAGCACAGCGGCATACTGCATGCGTTGTAGCCGGGCTTCTGTCGCAGGAGTGAGAAAAAGGCCGTGAGATGGCCCCGCCCCTATAAACGCAGGCACCCACCGCCAACTGCTTTTACATCGACCGCCAGGCAAAGGCGCGGCTACGGGCAGGGAGCACCACCATCCGCCCAGCGCTTCAATAACGTCACAAATTCCGCGTGCTCATAAGGCGGCGTTGTACGATTGCCGCCCGGTGTCCAGCCCCACAATACCAGCGCATCGAATTCCATGTGATGCACCAGATCAGGCACGCTGCGGTTACCATTCTTGTTGGTATCTTTGAGTGCAAGACACAGATCGCGATCATTCAAACCTTCCCACCCCATGCTGAGCGGGGCCAGATGCCAGTTTGGGGCGCCAGGGACTTTTCCGTCGGCAACGTTTTTGTCTTGATGGCAGGCACTGCAATGTAGCGTCGGCGCGCCGCGGCCACCCTCTCCGCGCACCACCAACTGTGTATGCCGGCGGCGACTGTCGGTCTGGCGCGGAAAATCGGTCACCGTGTGACAATTCATACACCGGGGATGACGCAGCACTTCGCCAATTGGCGTAAACAATGTTTGTGCAAATGTCATCGCGGGTAGCGACAGCGCAAGCATTAACAGAAAGTTCTTCACGCTGCTCTCCTAATCAAACTGCACGTTATCGTATTTGCTGAGCGGCAGCGAGTTGTAGACTTCGCCGGTAGCCGCAAACAAGGCGTTGGCCAAGGCGGGCGCCACACAAGGCACTCCCAGCTCTCCTACCCCGCCCGGATGCTCTGAGCTCGGCAAAATCACAGTTTCGATAATGGGGGTCTGGTACATCCGTAGAACCCGGTAATCGTGGTAGTTGCTCTGTTCCACCACACCCTGATCCAGAGTGATCTCGCCAAACAAAGCCGTGGACAGGGCAAACACGATGCCCGACTCGATTTGAGCCTCCACCAGATCGGGGTTTACCGCCGTTCCACAGTCCACCGCACTCACAATACGTTTCAGTTTGGCTTTTTTTCCCTCAAGGGTAAGCTCGACCACCTGCGCAATAACACTGTCGTAGGAAGCAAAAACCGCTATCCCGCGATGCACACCGTCGTCGCTTCCCGGCTGCCAGCCCGCCGCATTTGCCGCCGCGTTTACGGCAGCCAAATGACGCGGCTTTTTACCCAGCAACTCGCGCCGCATGGTCAGCGGATGCTTTCCTGCCATACCGGCCAGACGATCAAAAAACGTTTCGACCGCATACACATTGGTGGCGTTCGCCACCGAACGCACCCACAACACCGGCACGCGATTAATAATTGAGTGCGTATCAACCCGCACGTTGGGAATATCGTAGGGCAGCTCGATGGCGCCCTGCGCAGTCTGCACTTCTTCCGTCACCAACGCGGTAGCTGCTTCGACCAGCGGGCTAATAAGCAGAGTCTGGCTCGCCACGCGGTGCGTCCAGCTAACAATCTTGCCGCTGCTATCGAGTGCAGCACTGAGCTTGCAGGCGGTGTAGGGCCGATAGTAGCCACCGCGAATATCGTCCTCGCGCGTCCACACCACCTTTAAGGGCTGCCCGACCGCACGCGCCACATGCGCGGCTTCCTGTATATAGTCAAAACCCAGACAGGCTCGCCGGCCGAAACCGCCGCCCGAGAGAAGGTTGTTAAACACCACTTGATCGGGCGTCAGCCCGAGAATTGCGGCAGCAACCAACTTGTCCATATCCGGCCACTGACTGCCGCACCATATTTCGCAACGACTGCCGGTGTAATCAATGGTGACGTTGAGCGGCTCCATGGGGGCATGTGCCAGATAGGGAAAGTGGTAGTCGTCGGTCAGGCTTTGCGAGGCGCCAAGCTGACCCAACTCGACCAAACCGTCATTGCGAACTATCAGGCCGGGAATGGAATTGCGGGTATTAAACTGGTCGGGCAAATCATCCGTGGACAGGGTTTCACCGAGCTGGGTCAACCATTCCGTGGTCAGCAGCTTTCTGCCCTGCTCTGCCGACCAGAAATCTCTGGCCGCAATGGCGACACCCGAGGGCACGCGATACACCCCAACCACGCCGTCAACGGCCAGAGCAGCACTGTCGTTATAGTCGAGCAGCGGCGCACCAAACACCGGCGCTCGCACCACCATAACCGTAAGCATATCGGGGATTTTGAAATCGAAACCGTAGGCCAGCGAGCCGTCGGTTTTTTCTTTTGCGTCCAGACGGCGCTTGGACTGACCGATAATTCTGAAGGTTGCGGGGTCTTTCAGCGTTGGAAAAAGCGGCGGGGATATGGCAGCAGCCGCAGCCGCCAATTCGCCATAACTCAGCCGGGTACCTGAAGCAGAGTGAATGACATGGCTGTTTTCCGTACGCAGGCTGTTCTGGTCAACACCTAATTGTTCAGCAGCAGCGGCGAGCAACATCTCTCTCACAGCAGCGCCTGCCTGACGTTGCGAGGTGTAGTAGCCACGCACGGTGGTGCTGGCCGCGGTAATTTGCAAACCCGCCTGATCAAGCTCACCCAGACCACCTTCAGCCTGCCAGAAGGGGTTGCCATAGGTAATCGCAGAAGCCGGTGATTGTTCCCAGCTCACACGCTCCCAGTCTGCGTCCAGTTCTTCGGCCACAATCATGGGCACAGACGTCATCGTGCCCTGCCCGATTTCTGCGGCACCAACGATGACGGTGACAAAGTTATCAGCGCTGATGCGAATAAAGGCGTTTGGCGTCCAGCGCTCGGCATTGGGGTCCGGGCCCGGCGCTGCCGCCGGAGGATTACCGGGGCTCGCTGGCGCGCCGGAAGATCGCGATGAACTCCCTCCCGACCACTTGCATGCTACCAGCAATCCGCCACCGGCAATCACGCCAGCGCGCAGCAGGGTACGTCGACGTAGCGGGCCTGAAGATTTCATTGAAAGGCTCCCGCTGCTATTTCGTGCACCGCCTTGCGAATGCGGGGGTACATTCCGCATCGGCAAATATTGCCCGACAAGGCCTCATCAATATCGCGATCGGTGGGCGTGGGTATAGCTCGTAGCAATGCCACCACTGCCATAATCTGACCAGACTGGCAGTAACCGCACTGGGGTACATTCAGGCTCACCCAGGCGCGTTGCACCTGCTGGCCAAGGCTGGTTTCGACAACAGACTCAATCGTTTGAACATCCCTGTCTGCAACCGCGGCAATGGGTGTCACGCAAGAGCGGGTTGGCTGACCATCTACATGAACTGTGCAGGCACCACATTGAGCACGGCCACAACCGTATTTCGAGCCGGTAAGATCAAGGTCGTCCCGCAACACCCACAGTAGCGGCTTTTCCGCATCTACAAGGGGCTGTACAACGGAGCCGTTCACCCGAACGGGTATGGGTTTAACTGCCATGGGAACCCCACTGTAAAATTATGCGGCCATCCTACCTATTGGATGCAAATGTTGCCAGTGGATACATCACAGAATGCTTGTGCAGGTAAGAACAAAAACAGCACATCCAATATAGCTGTGTTTACGTAGCTGGTGCGCGACTGGATGTTGAAATTGGCCGGTCTGTTACTGCGGATATTGAGCGGGATATCTGGAAAGTTAGAGGAAAAATGCGCCGACGAAACGCCGGCGCAAGGCAATTAGCGAGGCTGCATGCGAATAGCACCATCCAGACGGATGCACTCGCCATTCATATACTCGTTTTCGGCGATCATAACCGAGACGTGAGCAATCTCTTCCGGGCGCCCCAGACGCTTGGGGTTTACCACGCTCGACTCCAGTGATTTGTATGCCTCTTCCGGCAGCATTTCGAACAACGGCGTATGAATCAGGCCCGGCACAATTGTGTTTACCCGAATGCCATAAGATGCCAAATCGCGCGCCATCGGCAAAGTCATACCAACAACACCGCCTTTTGAGGCGCTGTAGGCCACCTGCCCGATTTGACCTTCATAGGCCGCGACTGACGCCGTATTGATAATCACACCACGTGCATTGGCGCCATCATAGGGTTCGTTTTTGGCGATCTGCTCCGCAGCCAGGCGCGCAACATTGAAGGTGCCTACGAGGTTAACTTCAATCACCATTTTGTAAGAGTCGAGCGGGAACGGGCCGTTTTTGCTGAGGGTTTTCGCCGCATTGCCAATGCCCGCGTAGTTATTGCAAACATGAATTGCGCCAAACTGCGCCATAACGCCGTCGATAGCCGCTTTAACAGACTCCTCGTCCGACACATTCACTTTAAAGAAGGCGACCTTGTCACTACCCACTTCACTAATGATGTTGTTAGCACGCTCTTCGTTCAGGTCAAAAATAGCGACTTTCGCGCCTTTGGCTACATATGCGCGAACCGTGGCCTCACCGAGCCCCGACGCGCCGCCGGTAACCACCGCAACTTTATCTTTCAGATCCATAATATGCTCCCTTGTGTTCATTGCTGATATTAATGCCCGCCACCCACTTTGTGAAAAGAGCGGCACAGGTACGCCAAAGCTGCCATAGCATCGGGGTCACGCCGAATTGCAACAATGACGGCGAGTGACATACGATAGACATTTTATTACAACAAGCAAAGCACAATTCGAGTACCATCGAAATTCAGAGCAATTACGCCGTCATTGCAACCAGAGCAACCCGGTCGGAGGCAAGCCCTTTTGAACAGCCGCACCATATCTGTATGTTTTGTTCGCGCCATGCTTGAGCGCTTTGACGTGCCGCACTGCAGCCGCGACGACCTTCTGAGCAAAGCCGGCATTTCCCCAAATGCTGTAAATGAGGGGAAATCGCGAATTTCACCAGCGCAATTCTCCCAGCTCAGCCGTCTGGCCATGCGCAGTAGTGAAGACGAATCCTGCGGCCACTTTCCACGTAAGATGAAACTCGGCACCTTCCAGATTATGGCTCAGTATGTCGCCGAGGCGCAGGACCTGCGCACAGCTATAGAGCGCAACATAGCGTTCTTCAGCCTCTTTGAAATCGGCCATTCATTACAGTGTGAAATTGACGGGAAGTTTGTGCGATATCAAATGCGCCCGGACCCGGAATACCCACAATCACCGTGGGTATTCGAACAACACCTGATGCTTACTCACCGCTTTTTGAGCTGGCTGGTCGGCACGCCCATACCCTTGCTGTCGGTAAACTGCCATTATCCGCCACCCGCGCACCGGGACGAATACCACTATCTGTTTTTCTGCCCAACGCGCTTTGACGGCAGCGTTAGCGAATTTATTTTTGAACAACGAGCGCTCGATCTCCCCATTATCAAAACCCCCGAGGAACTCGATAGTCTCATTAGGCAAATGCCCTACAACTTGCTGTTTATGCCAACCCGGCAAAAGAGCTACACCGAGCAGATTCGCCGCTATATCAAAAAGTCCCTGCCGAAAAACCCCAGCTACGAGCAGATTGCTGCGTCACTTGGGTTAACCCCGCAAACGCTGCGACGCAGACTCAGGGAAGAAGGGTGTGATTACCGCCAGATACGCAACGAATTATTGCGCGATACCGCCATTGAGTTTTTACAGCAAACGGAACACAGCGTTCAGGAAATTTCTTATCAGCTGGGGTTTTCTGAACCCAGCGCCTTTATTCGCTCGTTTCGCAACTGGACCGGGGTTCCGCCCAACCACTATCGCCGACAACAGGAAAGCATTTCCCCGCCGTGACCGGGCAGGCTCCTACAACCAGTCGGGGTCCAGTTCAGACTCAAGCAGGGCCCGCATATCGTCAGGCAAGGGCGACGACTTTCGGGTTTTCTTATCAACAAATACCAGCACGGAACTGGCCTTTACCGTCAAATTATCATTCTGATACATACGACAAACAACGGTAAATGAACTGCGCCCTACTTTCGTAATGGCCACATCAACACGCACATCAACACCAAAAAAATTCTCGGCAACATAGTCCAGTGTTTGCGTCGCCATCACCCAGCTCGGCGCTCCGCCATGCATCTCAGCGAGCAGGTCATCAATATACTCAACCCGACCGGCCTCAAACCAAACTGCTACGGCGGTGTTATTGATATGACCCAGCGCATCGGTTTCGCTGAATCGTGGCCGGATATTGATTGATCTCACCTTGACACTCCCCCAAATTCAAAGAGCGCCCAAATTACGCGTTTCCAATGGCTCTGGCAATTGGTTCAATGGCTATTCACAATTTCTCTGAAGAGAACGATAGCAAATCGAATCACATCAACAACACCGGCTTGATGACCGCTCCGCTAACGGCAGCGTTTATCGCAGTGTTGATGTCGTCAAAGGCATAAGTTTCAACAAGCTTGTCGAGCGGCATCAAACCCTGTTCGAAGTAGGTAATCATTTGCGGAATAAATTCTTTCGGAACCGAGTCACCCTCTATTGAGCCGCGCACGGTTTTACCGCTCATCAACAAGCTGCCGAGGTCTATCGGTAATTGGCTGCCCGGCGGAGAAACCCCCAGAGTGAGTAGCGTTCCACGTGCGCGCAGCACATCAAAACCAGTGCCAAGTACGTCGGGAATGCCGCTGGTGTCGATCACATAATCCATTCCGCCCAGCTTGCGGAGCTGCTTTTTAAGATCACTGGCATTGCCATCCAGACAATGTGTTGCCCCCAGTTCCCGTGCCAGCTCGAGACGACCCGCGTTGATATCTACCGCAACAACAGGATCACAACCTGCGATCTTCGCCCCCATAATGGCCGACAAGCCAACGGCTCCACAGCCGGTTATTGCCAGTGCCGAACCGCGCTCTGCCTTAAGCGCGACCAACACCGCTGCCATACCCGTCTGCACGCCGCAGGCCAAAGGCGCCATCAACTCGGCGGGGACGTGATCCGGTAGTTTGACCATATTCCGGGTTGCCGCCACAGCGTGAGTGGCGAAAGAAGACTGGGCAAAAAAATGACCGCTGATTTTCTCCCCGTTCTGGCTCAAGGGCGAACTACCATCGAGACGTTGCGCCATCACCTGAAATAACAGCGCATTGTCACAATACCCGGGGGCATGGTTGTTGCAATTTTTGCATTGGCCACAGGAGCCAAAACTCACCAGTACACGATCACCAATTTCAAAACCCGCGACATCCGCACCAAGGGCTTCAATACGACCCACACCTTCATGGCCCAGCACTGCCGGCAAGGGCACCGGCCAATCCTGGTTTAAGGCAACAATATCGGTATGGCAAACACCGCAGGCTTCCATTTTCAGGCGTACTTCACCGGCCACGGGTTCCCCCAGATCACAACTCTCAATCGTCAGGGGCTGCCCTGCCGAACGCGCAATCACAGCTCGAATCTGCATGTTCAGCGTGCGCGGCGAAGATAGAAATACAGGGGGAAATCGTCGCCTTTGCTATCCATAACGCCCAGCACCTGGTCGTCATCGATCTTTTTGAAGTGATCAAAAATCGGATGTTGGTCGTAGACCATTGTGGCCGTTGTCTGACCGCGATATTCAACGATACGCAGGGACGCTGTGCCAAGCACCTCATTCACCTGCAAAGCACCGTTATCATCAATCGACATAATGGGATTAACATCGTTCAATGCGGTGAACCGCTTGCCACCCCAACCCAGATTTGCCAGCATTTTCTCACCGCGGTGGCCGGTGTTGAAGCAGCCGCCCAGCCAGTCGCCGAGCATAAATTCGCAATCGATTGCCGGCAATGAGTCGTAAAATGAGTGGAGCTGATCAACTTCTATCGGGGTTTCGCTATCTACAAATTTTTGAAGCGCAGTCGATGCTGCCATTGAAAACTCCTTATTAACTTAGCGATAGCCGGAAACGCTGCGCTTATTCCGGCCTACCAATTCCACATCGTAGGCCCGCTGCGGGCTGCGCTTATTCCGGCCTGCATATGACAAGAGGTACGCAGCGTAGGCCCGCATAAGCAAAGCGTTGCGGGCAACCGCGCCTATCAAGGTTAATTGACGGTTTGCAACATCAAACGATAGCGCCCGGGCGCTTGACCGTACCAGCGTTTAAACGCCTTCTGGAAAGCACTTTGATCGCTAAAGCCCAACTCCGCAGATATATCGGGCAGACCGAGCGCCGAATCGGAAATCAGGCGAATGGACCGCTCCTTGCGGGCATCGTCCACCATATATTTGAAGTTGGTGTTGGTGTTGTTAAGTCGGCGCTGCAAGGTTCTGGGCGTCAAACGCAGGTTTGCGGCAACCTCTTCAAGTTTAGGCACACCGCTTGCCAGCTGATTCATAATGCATTCTTTTACATCGCGGATTATACGGTCCTCAAACTGCAGGTTCGACAGCTCGGCCTGCGCCGCTTGTTCAAGCGACTTGTGTATGCCTGAGTGAGGAAACTTTGTCGGACGATCGAGAAAGTGCCGATCAAACTCCACCGCATTGCAATGGCTGCCATAGTGAACCGGCGCCTCTATAATACGCTCAATTTCACCGCTGTCGGCCGGGCCGTCGTGGGTGAAGTGAATTTCTCGTTTTGAACACCATCGGTCCAGCAAGGGCTTGTTCACGCGGTACCAGTTACTGAAGAAAAACTCGATCACCTGTCGCGAAGGCAATTGGCGCGGCGGCAACACCCATGTCAGGCGCGCAGCGCGCTGGTCATTCACCTCTTCGCTCAACTCGACGTCACCGTGGTCAATCAGTAGCCGAGAGTAATTCACAACCGCACTTACCGCCTCGCGGTTGCTTGAGGCACTCATGCCCAGATAGTTCACCATACCCCAGGGTTGGCTGGAGCAGTGCGCACCCGCGTGAGCGCCAAGGTAGTAATCATTGAGTAACTGGCTGCCGGCATCTAGCAGCATTTCAAACAGGCGTAGCGGAAAACGGCCCTGCTCACTGATATGGTCCTGGGGGTCAAGGCGCATCAGGCCCTGCAGCTGCCTTGGCGTTGCGCCCTGAGCGTAGAGGTATTCCAGGAGGTTATCCAGATACTCTCGGCAAACCGTTGGTGTTCTCACAACGCAATCCTCGCTCTGTGTTTTATAATCTGATAGCGGGTTGATGCCACGTACTTTACACGGCCCTCACGTTTTACTGGGACAGAGAATATCAGGACTGGCGGCGATAAAAAGACCATCAGGTATCATTTGTGGCCACAACGTACTATCATTTCCGTCCATACAAAAAGGCTCTGCAAGGTCTACAGATAACGGGGGCAATCGCATGCTGCTTATGGAATCGGAACATATCGGCAAGCGCCGTCTCGCAGCACTGAGAGATGTGCTGTCATCCCGTTATCCGGCAATCGACCAGCGCGCTCTGACCGCGGAGCTGGGGCTTAAGCCCGACTGGAGCAACCCGGAGCGACTGGACAGTATGCGGCTGTTTCTGAAAGCCGTGATGACGCTCCGGCAAGAGGCCATTCCCGACATCGCCCTGCAAATTGGTGACCGCGCTCAACTCACCGACACCGGCCTGCTCGGTTACGCCGTTCTGACGGCACCTACCGTTCTGCAAGCCGCCAAAATTACAGGGCATGCCCTGAACGCATCGGGCTATGTACTGCGCTCAAAGATGGCGGCAACCGACACTCACTACCTGCTCGTGTACACCACTACCAGCGAGGTCAGAGCCTATAGAGAACCCCTGCTGGAAATGAGCATGATCGCTATTTGGCGCTGTATCCAGGCAATCCTGCCCGACGGGCAAGCGTCCCACCCAAGCTTTGTCACCTTGAACTACCCGGCACCGGATTACAGCGAACGCTACGCGGAGTTATTCGGCTGTCCGGTATCGTTCAACGAGGCTCATACCGTTATTGCTCTGCCCAAACCGTGGATGTTCTTGCCAATTCCCACCGGCAACTCGTCACTGCTGGCCAGCTGTGCCGCAGAGGTTAAGCAGGTACTCGGCGAGGGCTACCACGGTACGGGTATTGTGGCGCGGGTAAAGCGGGCTCTGGTAGAACAACCGCAAACTTGTCAGTTCTCCCTGGAAGGCACGGCAGTTCATCTGAAATTGAACGCTCGCAGTTTGCGCCGGTACCTGACGCAGGCAAATACCAATTTCAGGTCGGTATGCCTGGAGGTGCGTATGGGGCTGGCACGACAGTATTTGTATAACTCGAATATGCCGTTAAAGGAAATTGCCTATCAGCTGGGTTATACCCATACCAACAATTTCAATCGGGCCTATCGAAGTTACTATGGCACATCGCCGGAAGCGATGCGCCATCAGCCCCAGGTAGCGAATATCTAACTCGCCCGCGAGGCAGGCATTCAATGAACCTCGGCCAGGTCCGACAATCGCTGCAAATGAAAATCGCGATTACCGCATAAAATATCTATCTGCGTTAATAGCTTGAAGTGAGCTCCCACATTCAATTCGTCCGTCATGCCAATGCCACCGTGCAACTGTATGGCTTGCTGCCCGACATAACGGCCACCGCTGCCGACCTCTGCTTTCAATACCGAGGCGGCGCGGCGACAGTCGCCCTGCGCGTCTGCCTGAATCGCTGCCCAGAGCAATGAGCGGGTTTTCTCACACGCTATATACATATCTGCCATGCGATGTTGCAGTGCCTGAAAAGCCGCAATGGGCAAACCAAACTGTTGACGGGTTTTGCTGTATTCCAGCGTATTGGCCATCAAGGCATCCATCGCACCCAATGCTTCGGCACACAACACGATAAGCGCACGATCCAGGCATGCTTGCACAAGGGCTAGTGCATCTGTTTGCAACACAGTGGCTTCTACGTCGCTAAAGCTGAGTGTTGCCCCGCGACTTCCGTTAACTAGGGCATAGGGCTTGATCGTCAAGCCCGGAACACCGGCATTCACCAACAACAGAGCCAACTTGCCCTCATCCGTTCGTGCGGTAACCAGCATGGCGTCTGCGGAACCACCCCCTAACACGGCCAGTTTTTCGCCTTGCAAGATCGCTCTGTCACCCTTGTCGACCACAGTACAATCCGTTCGCCCGGGATTGCCGCGGCTGCCCCGCTCCTCCCAGGCCAAGGCCAATTTCAAAGTGCCATCGGCGACCTTGGGAAGCAGCTCGGTCTTGATCGAATCAGGGGCTGCGCTGGCCAGTAGCTGCCCTGCCAGTACTACCGTGGAGAAAAAAGGCTCAACCACCAAGCCTCGACCAAACTCTTCCGCAACGGCTGTCAGAAAGGGCAAATCACCGGCGAAGCCGCCGTACTCTTCCGCAAAGGGCAAGCCCAGAACGCCAAGCTCGGCAAGTTTCTGCCAGTGCGCCTCGGAATAGCCCTGGGCAGAGTCAACCAGCTTGCAACGCGATTCGTAGGCATAATTGTCGTCGACAAATTTTTTCAGGCTGTCTTTAAACAGTGCCTGTTCTTCGTTGTATTGAAATTGCATAGAAAGTCCCGGAATAAAATGCCCTGATCGATGTTGCGCCGCTACAAACCCAGTACGGCTTTGGCTAACAGGCTGCGTTGTACTTCGTTAGATCCGGCATAAATGGATGCTGCACGCGTGTTCAAATAGTATGGCATCGCCAAGCTGTGCGCCTCTGGCACAATGTCACCGGGCGTTGCGCCTATCTCCAGCGCCTCACGCTGCACCGGCAAAGCATCGAGGCCGGCAACATCCAGCTGCAACTCCGAAAAAGACTGCATCACTTCACTGCCCATGATTTTGATCAACGAAGCCATGGGGCCGGGATTCTCCCCGTGTTTAAGGCTGGCATTCACACGCTTCTCGGTATGTTCAACCGCCTGAATATCAACTTCCAACGCTGCCAGCCGACGTCGAATATGCGGGTCATCAATCAGCCTCTCACCCTGTGCACTCAGCGGTTTGCCACACTGCTGACGCAAGCGCTCAAGCGCAGGGTTTAGCCAGGGCGCAAAGGTGCTGCCACCACGCTCAAATTCAAGTACGTACTTGGCAACACTCCAGCCTTCGTTCTCATTCCCGACCCGGTTGCATTGAGGCACCCGCACATCGCTAAAGAACACTTCACATTGTTCCGGGCAGCCGTCCAGGCCAATGATCGGCCTGACTTCCATACCGGGCAAATTCATGTCGAGCAACAGGAAAGTAATGCCTCGCTGCGGCTTACCCTCACTGCTTGTGCGCACCAACGCGAACATTTTATTGGCGTGGTGTGCATAAGTTGTCCAGGTTTTACTACCGTTCAGGACGTAGTCACCGCCATCTTTATCGGCGCGACATTTTAGAGAGGCCAGGTCCGAACCGGCTCCGGGCTCGGAATAGCCCTGACACCAGAAATCTTCGCCCGACAACATACGCGGCAGCAATTCGGCCTTCTGTTGATCACTGCCAAAACCGATAACAGCCGGGCCTACCATTTGCAGGTTTTGTGGTAACAACGGCGGCAAACACAGGCGATTGTATTCCTCGGCAAATATATAGCGCTGCTGCACATCCCAGCCGGTACCGCCAAACTCCTTCGGCCATGACGGCGCTACCCAGCCCTTGTCAGACAAAATCTTTTGCCAGGCCATGGTCGGCGCAAAGGGAGCAAACACACTGGTCGTTTTACGCCCCGCCTCCAGAATACTTTCCGTAGGTGCCGTCTCAAGAAATGCGCGCACCTCAAGACGAAACTTTTCCAACTCCTGATCACTCGCTACCGACATACATTCATCTCTTTGGGGTTCCCGTTCGTCGTTAATCGTTGTGAGCCTGACCGACAGCCTTATGGCTGGCATCCTGCATGCGATAGAAGCTCAGAACCTCTCGATCCAACACTTGTCGTTGCAGACTCGACAGCTGTGCCGGCCGGTTACTGCTGTGATCAATATTCACCAATACACAGTTTCCGGTCACACGCAGATCTCCCTGCTGATACAACCTGAAACTCAGGGTAAAAGACGTATTCCCCACTTTGGTAACCGACATATCTACCGTGGAATCACAGTTGCCGATGTAACTACCCAGATAATCGAGGTGGAGGGAGGCCTGCACCCAGGACGAACTGCGCATGGCAATGGTTTTCGCCAGCGACTCCAGGTATTCCACCCGCGCTTTTTCAAAGTAAAAGGTAACGATACTGTCGCCCAACTGACGCCAGGCTAATTCCAGTTCGGGGTTCGCCTGCAGCGAAATGGTTTTCACGTACTAGACCGCCACTGTAGCCGGGGCAGGCTCTTCCGAAACAGAAAGCTCGGTTCGGCCCGACAACATTCCCGCCAACCGGGTAGCGATAATCTGCTCAGCCTCCGCAACCATTCGATTGATAAGCTCGGCGCAGCTGGGCACATCGTCAATCAGGCCCATCACAAGTCCTGCTGTCCAAACGCCGTCGTCGGTGTCACCCTTATTAAGCACATTTTCGCGTCCGCGCTGTCCCGCAACCAAATGCTGCAATTCGCCAAAATCGGTATCGCCGGGTTTGCCCTCAATACTGAGCACTTCTTTTGCGATACTGTTCTTGTATATGCGTGCTGTGTTTCTGAGCGTTCTGAATATCAGGGCGGTATCCAGCTCGTTACTCTGCACCATCATTTGCTTAACATTGTCGTGCACCGGTGCCTCCCGGGTGGCCACAAAACGCGTCCCCATGTTCACGGCGTCGGCGCCCAGCGCCAGCGCTGCGGCCAAACCCTGACCGTTGCCAATACCGCCAGAGGCTATCATGGGAATACTGAGCTTTGCTGCGGCACAAGGCAGCAACACGAGGTTGGGTACATCGTCTTCGCCGGGATGACCGGCACATTCAAAGCCATCGACACTGGCTGCAGCACAGCCAATTGCCTCGGCTTTAAGCGCATGTCGAACCGAGGTACATTTGTGCAGCACTTTAACACCGGCTGCGTTGAAGGCCGGCATATATTGCTCCGGACTACGGCCGGCGGTTTCAACGATTTTTATACCTTCGTCAATAATAACCTGCACGTACTCGTCGTAGGGAACCGGAGTGATTGTCGGCAACAGCGTCAGGTTTACGCCAAACGGCTTTTGGGTCATGCTCCGGCAACGCTGTATTTCCTGACGCAATTGTTCAGGCGTTGGCTGCGTGAGTGCGGTAATAATGCCGAGACCGCCGGCATTAGACACAGCAGAGGCCAGCTCCGCCAGACCGACGGCCATCATTCCACCCTGAATAATCGGATGCTCTATCTCCAAAAGCTCGGTAATGCGCGTGCGAATCATGTAAAGGTCTCAAACTGCCTGATGTCATGGTCACAACTGTAGGACAAAGCGCACAACCAGCGACAGGTCTGCGGGCGTCAGTGCTTGTCCATGCGCGTCAGCTATGGCGTAAAGATAGTGGATACATAACGTTCTGGCCCGAACAAGCCTATGGCGCCGAATGACAAGGGCTGACGTGGAGCGCCCTTCTCTACCCGCACACCCAAATGCACAATAAGCGGTCAAGCTATAATTCGAAACACAGGACGCCCCACATGCTGATGCAGCAAATGATCGAATTCAACGCACTGAACAACCCTGCCAGCACGGCTCTGCTGGCGGGTGACGAAGTGCTGAGCTATGCCGCGTTTGACCAACACTGCAACCAGCTGGCCAATGGCCTCAGGGCGCTAGGCTTGCAAGCGGGTGAGCGCGTTGCCGTTCTCGCCAAAAACAGCCCGCGCTATCCCATGCTGATGGTCGCCTGCATGAAGGCGGAGCTGACACTCGTGCCCTTAAACTACCGGCTGGCACCTCAGGAATTAAAGTTCATCCTTGAAGATTGTGGCGCCAGCATGCTGGTAACCGGTGATGCAGAGCTGCGCGCAGCCGCCGATGCCAGTACAGCTACCGGCAATATTGCACACTGCTACACCCTCGAAGGCACCCGACCTGGCTGGCAGGATTTTGCCACATTGTTGAACGCCCCTTGTGAGCGCCCCGCCCACAGCGGACGCCGTGATGGTGTAGTATTTCAGCTGTACACCAGCGGTACTACCGGCCTGCCCAAGGGCGTGATGATTGGTCACGAGCAGCTCACCAATGGCTACGTTATGAGCAATCATATTCCGCCGCGCTGCCAGATCGGGCACACCGGCATTATGCCTCTGCCGCTGTTCCATGTGGCAGGCCTGGCCGCAGCACTGTTTTGGCTGTGCAGTGGTTACAAGGTGCAGTTGATGGCTGACTTTGTTCCACAGGAAATCGTGGATGCCATCGTCGCCAGTGATAGTTGCGATTCGGTGCTGGTGCCCGCGATGATTCAGGCCATTCTCGCCTTTGTTCCGGATATTCAACGCTATGATTTCTCGCCACTGCAGCGCATCACTTACGGCGCATCGCCTATATCGATTGAGGTATTGCAGCAGGCCATCGGCATTTTCAAGTGCGATTTTGTTCAAGGCTACGGCATGACCGAACTAAGCTGCATGGTGCTGGGGTTGCAGGCCAGCGACCACCAGCGCGCACTCAACGGCGAGGCGCACTTGCTTCGCTCCTGTGGCCGCCCGTTGCCCGGCGCCGAGCTGAAGGTGGTTGACGACAATGGTATTGAAGTAGCCAGCGGAGAAACCGGCGAGCTTCTCATTCGCTCTTCAACTGCCATGATGGGCTACTGGAATCAGCCGGACAAAACGTCCGAAACGCTGGTCGATGGCTGGCTGCGCACCGGCGATGCGGGCTACGCCGATGATGAAGGTTTTTTCTACATTCGCGACCGCGTAAAAGACATGATCGTTTCCGGTGGTGAGAATATTTACCCTGCCGAAATTGAAAACGTCCTGTTCAGCCACCCCGGTATTCAGGACGTTGCCGTTATCGCCGTACCAGACGACAAATTTGGCGAAGCTGCACTGGCCGTTTGCGTACTGAAACCTGACGCTACGGCAACCAGTGCCGAGTTGATCGCGTTTTGCCAGGAACGTCTGGCAAGTTACAAAACCCCGCGACGCTATGAATTTGTGCAAGAGATTCCACGCAACCCTTCCGGAAAAATCCTGAAGCGGGTTATGCGCGAGCCGTACTGGCAAAATACCGAGCGGCGTGTTGGTTAGACCCCCGGCAAAAAGAACACTTCCCTTTGGCGACGCAAGTCGCCTTTTTTATGTCGGGAGCCGTGACTCACGGAGGGGGATTCTATGTTGTTCGGCAAGACCCTCTGAGAATATTCGCCTGCAGAGCAGGCTCCTACAAAGACAGTCTGTGGGAGATTCCATGTTTGACTGCAAGCCCTGAATGCTGCTCTCCTTCATACTGACCCCCTCCCAAGGGGAGAGGGTTTGTGGGAGCTTGCCCTGCAGGCGACAGTGTTTACAAGGTCTTCAGGTATTCAATGACCGCCTTGCGTTCCTGCGCCGTTAATACATCGCTGAATACGTGGCCACTGTTACTCTGGCTAAACATATTGGTGTTATAGATCTTTCGCGCCTCAATATCACTGTTGGTGAGCGTGGGCGGATTGGTTATATTCCAACCCAGCAACAACCCCCCGTAAAACTCGGACAAGAAGAAATCCAGATTATTACCCTGCTGCAGTGGTGTGCAGTCGAGGAGAGGCAGCAGATCGCTACCGCCACACTCCAGCACATCGTATTTCCAACCCAGCGCCTGCTGATCATAGGCGCGATCAAGATCATAGTCATAACCCATAACAACGCTACTGCGCTGATCAGTGCGCGCAGGTTTAGACACCCTGCGCCATATTTCAGGCCGGGAATCAGAGTTTAACAACGCTTCTACGCTAGGCACCGAACCATTGTGCAGATAAGGAGCGGTCGCCCACACACCATAGAGTGGCGGTGCCGTGTAGCCTCTGGGGCGCTCCATACCACGGCTGTCCCTTTGCAAACCGGGCAAATTCTGCGCGCGACAGTCTTCAAACTCCTGATTTTCCTGATCGCTCAAACCGGCCCGGGCCGCACTGTCGGGCGCCGTTTCCGGATACCCCACATCGGTATTGGAATTTGCTTCATTGGTACCCTGGTTATAGGTCGCAAAACGCACGCGATCAGTGTCAATAATATCTATGGGCACCACGTTGCTGGCTATCCCTTCCATGCGTGGGTCCGCGAGAAAATCCGGATCATTGATATAGCGGGGTGAATACGCACCGTGGCAACTGGCGCACGACCCGTTCCCGCCAAACGGTTCGGCAACCACGTTGCCGTCGGCCCACAGGTTTTTCGTGTGAAACAGAACCGCACCTTGTCTGGCCAGGGCTTCGTCTATGGGCAGTGGGTACTTGGGCGCCTTGCGCGAAATAATATAATGATCACCATCCTGAACATGATCGTTCACCCAGGTTTCGTATTCCTGGGTGATGTACGGAAAGGGGTCGTATTTGTCTGTCAATAGTGGCGTAAACAATGCGTAGTCAACGCGTACGGCATCGCCGGGAAACATCGCGTCAACAAACTTCACCGGCCGACGCCCCACATTCCACCACGCAGGGGTATCACCGGTGCCGGTGGTGCCATTTTGCAGTACATCCTGAAATTGTTGTTGGGTACGGGCACCCGACAGCGCCGTGATATTGGAGAACTGGGCGTTGTTGGTGCCGCGAACACGGCCCGCCAACCCGGCCCGGTCTATCGCGATACCGGAGGCAGAACCAAAAGCTGCAAAATCACGCGACGACACGGTAGCGTCAAGCATGGCGCCACCGGCCCCGATAACAAACTGATCGCCAATTTGTGCACTGTGACAGCCCTGACAGTTGGTGCTGATCTCACCGCTAAACGTGCCATCCTCAAGGCGGGTTTGCACCAGACCATAGGGCAGGAAGCCGCTACCACCGTTGGTGACACTCAACTCCGAAGTCTCGTCAACTCCACTGGCCGAATCAATAACGGGATACCGAAACTCTGGTGAAGGCTGACCAAAGCCATAACGCTCGGCAACCAGCTCATCGAAGTTATCAGGCCGCGACGACAGCCCCCAGGTAAGCCATAAGTTGTTGTACTGCTCTGCGCGCAGGGCCGCAGCACCGTGTGCAGAATCGCCGGCAAAGGTTGTGCCGCGACGAATCACCTTGTTTTCAACGTTTTCGCGGCCGGTATAAATACTCGGCTCAGATGTTTTGTAGGGCTCGTGGGTACCGTAGCGATAGGGTTTGCCCGCAGCATCAACAACCGGCTGCGAGCCCATAATAATTGAGCCACGGGCAACACTAGCTCGATACTGACCGCAATTTTCAGGGTGAGGGAATTCATTGACCAGCTCGGGAAAGGCATGGCAGTCACGCCAAAAGGCATTGAAGTGCACCGCCTTGCCGTCGCTGGCTCCGGCCCGCACCATATCGCGCGGATCAGTGGGTAATGCAGCGTTGTCGGCGCGGGCAGTGGCCTGATCTGCTGTCAGATAATTACCGTCATCATCAAAAAGCCGTGTGCCGTCGCCATCTACCAGCCCGTTACAGAAGTCGTCCCAGAAGTGGCCGCCACGGGCACTGCCCAGCAACGGCAGCGCTTCAACAAGCTCACCAACATCGGTCAGGCTGCAGGTGTCCGGGTCATCCCAGCAGGCGAAAACCGTCGAAACCGCCTGGTAGGCAACACTCCCGCTTAACCAGGGCGTACCGCCGGTATGCCGGGCGCTGCCATCTGAAGTTTGAACCAGTATTTCGTTGTTAGCGACTCCCCTGCCCAGTCCGTCCCAAGACGACTGCATAAGAACCATATCTTCTGCGGGGTTTGTGCTCAGCATAAAACCGCGACCTTCGTCGGTATCAGCGACATTTCCCGGCACGTGGCAGGTTCTGCAAAACTCTAATGACGGCTGTACATTGCGGGCAAAAAAAGTATTGATATCCAGCACTTCTCCCACATCGCCGCCGGTGCCGGGCGCCACAACCGGCACACTCACCTGCCCCTGCGGGCTGCCATCGCCACTGCGACAACCGGCCAGTATTAGCAGAATAACTATAGTTGCACTGTAACGAATATTGCCAAGCATCGTTTGCCTCTGGTTACGCTGGCATGCCCCTTCATATCTGCGTGAGGCAGGCGAAATCTGTAGCCTCCAATATGGCCGCTGATCTCTATTCAGGCAATGTCCCCGGCAACCACAACATGGCGTGAGGCGCAAAATCAAAGACTGTGCTGCATGCCTGAGCGGCAACTAAGCATTTTTCGGTGCAAACATAATAATCGCCATGCCAAGGCAGGCAACCGAGGCTCCCAGTAAATCCCAGGAAGTTGGTTTAATGCCGTCCACACCCCACAGCCAAAGCACCGCCACCATAACGTACACACCGCCATAAGCGGCATACACCCTGCCTGCGGCAGTGGGGTGCAGGGACAAAAGCCAGACAAAAAGCGACAGGCTGGCCGCAGCGGGAACCAGCAACCAGATGCTTTTACCCTGTTTGAGCCATAAATACGGTAAATAACACCCCAGTATTTCGGCTATCGCCGTTATGGCAAAAAGACCTATCGTTTTCAGCTCAAACATATCGCCCCGCTAGCCCGGATTTATGGAATGATCACTACGTCAAGATTATAAGGAATTTTGCAGCTCTTATATGAATCAGAGGTGCCCTGGAGTTGAGTCACTCGGAGCAAGAGCCTATAGTCATCTCTGCATAAAAACGGCCGCAGCTGCAATCTCGCAGCTTTTCGGCCCCAGAGGGGCAACGCATGACACTTCGCTGGCAGCAACTCGGCCGCTACAAAACAATCAGCCTGATCGCAGTCCTGCTCGGCAGTCTGGCCGCCTGTGCCAGCAGTCAAAGCACAGCCACCTCTCCTCTTGATCTCAAGCGCGAACTATTCCGTACTGCCGTCGAGAACGTGAAAGAAGGGCGTCTGGAAGAAGCCAGGCAAGCCATTCCACTGCTCGAAGACTATGTTCTGATCCCCTACCTTGAACTACAGCTTTTTAAGGCCAGGATATACGAGTTGTCACCGGCTGAAGCCGACCTTTACCTGAACCGTTACAGCGCCGAAATAGCAGGCAGTTATATGAAGCGCGCCTGGCTTACGCGCCTGATCAACAACGGCGAATGGGACACCTTTATTCGCTATGCCAACGGCAAGGCGCCGCGCGGCATGCGCTGTGAATACATTACCGCCCTGCGCGCCACCAACCGCAACACCGAGGCAAATAAGGAGACCCAGTCTCTCTGGCAAACCGGACAATCACTACCTGACAAATGCGACAAGGTTTTGGAACAGTGGCTGGGCGCGCTGCCGACGGCCGACGCCCAACAAATGCACTGGATTCGCGCTCGTCTCGCGCTCAACGAAGGTCAGAGCGGGCTCGCCAAATACCTACTGCGCAGCATTCCGGATACCGAACACCTTCAGGCACTGTTGACACACCCCGAGCAGCTTTACCAGAACGGCTTTCAGCTAGAGGTTAACGACTTCAACCGTGATCTGGTACTGCATACGCTGAAGCGCCTTGCCGCCGTCGATTTTGAATCCAGCAACACGCTGTGGCACCAACTGGAACGCCGCTTTCAATTCTCGGACAAGGAGCAGTTTGATTTACGCGACAGTTTTGCCCGTGAGGCTATCGCCAGCGGTGAAGATTTCGTGCGCGACTGGCTTAACGCCAATGACCGCAACTTTGAAGATCCCTACCTCACCGAATGGCGCGTACGTCTGGCGCTCAAAGACAGGGATTGGAAAAGCGCGCTGTATTTTATCAACGCGCTTCCACCGAAGATGAGCAGTAAATCTGACTGGCAGTACTGGCGAACCCGCGCGAACATAGAAATTAACAAGGGCATGACGCCCGAGGCAAAAACAACCCTGCAGCAACTTGCATCCGAGCGCGGTTACTACAGTTTTCTTGCCGCCGATATGCTCAATCAGGACTATCAACTTGGCGCCAGGCGCACCGTCAACCTTGAGTTGCTCGACGGCATTGCCCAGCGTACCGATGTGCAGCGCGCCAGAGAACTTTATTGGCACGGTCTGGTCCGTAACGCCAATACCGAATGGCGCCGTGCAACCCGGACGCTCAGCAAGGAAGAACAAGTTGCCGCTGCGCAACTGGCGCTCAACTGGGGCTGGTCTCACGCTGCAATCGCAACAGCAATACGCGCCCGCGAATGGGACGATCTGGAGTTGCGTTTTCCGCTTGCATTTAAAACAACTTTTAAAAGTAACGCCGAGGCCAGCAATATCGACCTGAACTGGGCCTACGCCATAGCGCGGCAGGAAAGTGCCTTTGCCGAACACGCGCAATCACGTGTGGGTGCCCGGGGTGTAATGCAGCTGATGCCATCAACAGCGCGTTACGTTTCACAGAAGATGGGCAGGCCTAACCCCTCTCTTGAAGATCTGCACACGCCGAAAGCGAACATAGAAATGGGCAGTTTTTACCTGGGTTATCTACTGGAGCAGTTCAGCGGCAACCATATACTCGCGACCGCAGCATACAACGCCGGGCCCGAACGGGTTAAGCGTGTACTCGCCCGCCAGAAGGAAGCTATTCCAGCAGACATCTGGATTGAAAATTTGCCCTACGGAGAAACCCGCGAGTACATCAAAAATGTGCTGGCTTTCGGCGTGGTGTACGGTATGAAGCTAGGCAGCTGCAAGTCACTTAGCGTGCAATCAAGCTGCAACGCGCTTAATGAAGAGAAATATTCCGTGATTGGCCCGGCATTGTATGCCGAAGCCGACGACGCAAGCGGCAGCTAGACGACCCCACCCTATCGCACAACAGAGTGGAGCCTGCCTAATGCTGCCGGAGGCGCTCTCCCCAGCGGCCGCTGTTGTTTCTCAGGCAGGCTTCCTCGGTATCAAAGCGCACTCGCTGGCGAATATCGCTGATCTGAATTCCGCTGGCTGACAACTGGTCCTGTATCAGGCCACGCAGCATGTCGTCATCTCCCCTGCTGATGGCCAACGCCAAACCTTCATCCGTCTCAAAAACACAAACCACCGACAAAGACCCGGGGAAACTGTTGTAGTTAACGGTGTGGGTTATCCACTGAAAATCGACGACGTGCTCCAGCGCTTGCTCACATACCCGGGTAAGTGCTTCACGGATCGCGTTGTCAGTTTTTTTATCAGATTTTTTCATGAAATATTCTTGTCGGATTCCGCATAAAAAGCCATCTGGTCGGCGTGAGCCTTTACAAAGGCCGGGCGACCTGTAGCGCGTTGAATGTATTCACGACAGGCAGGATAGTCTGCCAGGCCATCAAAGCGATCAACCAGACGCAGCACATCCGCCATAAGTATGTCGGCAATGGAAAACTCTCCTGCCAGCCAGTCGCATCCTGCAAGCACCTCGTTCATATGCTGGAGGCGGGCACTCAGAAATGCATCCAGATTTCGGCGGCCGGGAGTGTCTACAGTATCTTCCGAGAAAATAAAAATAGACCAGGGCAGGCTGGCCATTTCCACAGAATTAAGCGCGGCAAACACCCACTCAACTACTTTGCTGCGCCCTGCCGCATCGACCGGCATTAGCGCCTCACTGCGCTCTGCCAGATAGAGCAGAATCGCGCCGCTCTCAAATACCTTTGTATCTCCATCAGCCAGCCATGGCACCTGACCAAAGGGCTGCCGGGAAAAATGCCCGGCGTTCCGGTTCCTGAATGGCGTACTCTCAACGCGATAGGGTAAGCCCGCCTCTTCCAAAGCCCAGCGTACGCGCAGATCACGTACATAGCCACGCGGCACCTCGGGAACCCAATCAAAAGTAGTAAGAATATAGTCAGACATTTTTGCTCCCGATACACGAGCATGCTCGTACGGTAAAGAAGACTGGGCGATACAGGGGGGTCATTTACTTTTGGAAAAGTGAATAACCCGCGCGCGGAAAATGAACATGTAATAACCCAAATTCCGCGGTATCGCGTGCAAGGATGATTCGATCTTCCGTAATAGCGGCAAGAGAACCTGCCACAGGCAGAACGCCATAGTCGGACGGCCCCACTTCAACTGCAGCGCCAATTGGCACCGGCGCGTTGTCCACACTCGCGGGCAGCGCGCGAGGATCGCTCTCCCGCGCTGCGCCAAACGCTTTATCCTGTGTAATCTCTTCGCGCTGGCCGTAACCCATGTCGGCAACACGCCTATACCACTCTTCGACTTTCGGGCCTGCCTTTAGCGGGCGCCTATTGCAGTTAACGTAAAGCCAGAGCGGATGATAGGTAGCGAAATCGGCAACGGAGGCCGCGTCACCGCCAACCCATGCGCACTGCTCCAATCTGGATTCCAGCGAGGCGAGAAAAGAATCCAACACTACCTTGGCATCGCCTCCCTGGGGCGGGCGCACCGTGCCGCCCTTCAACAAACCCGCTCTGTCTTTCACAAAGCGATACATGCCAAGGGGGCCGAACGCCAGAAGCATTGTGCCGAGCAAGCGCATGGGTGCTACCGCACCAATCGCTGCAAAGAAGACCTCCTTCTCGGCCTTGTCCATCAGCGCCGTGGCCTCGGCTTCAATCAGGGTCGGATCAAGCGCCGGGCACTGCATCATTGCAGCAATCTCACGAGTGATCAGCGCCGAGTCGCAAAAAATATCTGCGCCAATCTGCGCTACGGGAATCCGGCGGTAGCCACCCGTCAAGGGGTCGAGGTTTGGCCTAGGCGGCTGAACCGGCGAGACCAAAGAATACCAGTGAGCCTTGGTCAACCCGAACATCAAGCGGATCTTCTCGGCATAGGGAGAGTTGTCATAGTGATGCAAAATCATCGTTGTATTCATTGTTATAGTGCTCCGGGGGCCTATAGATATCGGTGATCACAAGCACAGTTAAGCGCTCTTTATTGAATCACCCAATGGATTTTCCTTGAAATAACTCACAATGCCAGGAATAGAATTTTCAAAACCGCAGACATTCTCCCCATAGGGTAAGTGCGCCCTTCATCGGGGTCTACGATTAAAGGTTGCAGTCCGGCTTTTGGGCTCATACTTGTGTCTCTACTTGATATCAATGCGGATACGCTGGCGGAAGCGACAGTCTGCTTTCTTCCGGCTATATACCTTCACCGCATTCGCGGGTCAAAGTAAACGTATTACCCGACGTATAACTTTTGTATGTAAAAACTTCTTCGTTCAGCTCGACGACTTTATATGCGTCATAAAACAAAGCATTCGTTGTATCCGCTTCCCTTGCCCGAGCCTCCTTAATGAAGCCCCTCATTGCAGTGAAATAGATCGGAGCCCTTACGCCCCACAGCCCGTACTCGCCCCATCTTTCTTCTTTCCCATCTGCGTCGATGGTGTAGAAATCCACTTTATATGCGCCGTCACGGAGTCTCAGTACTGTCCATCTCTGGACGGTGCCGTCCGAATAAATTTTCTCGCCGCACCAGCGCCCCAACAACGCATCCCGCATCCGTTCGGTAATCGCATGATCAAGACCAAATTCATCGCCGGGTTGTGCAGTTTTGGTTACGCTACATCCGGCGAGCGTCAGCGCTATAATCGTGAGGACGATTTTGACCGTATTTTCCATAGACTATCCTGGTAGCGTATAAAAGGACTGCGACAGACGCAGAGCGTTTCCCCCGGTGCCGGGCTTTGGGTCGTTTCAAATTATATTTGCCACACTATCTTCCGGCGGCCACTAGACTACCACCCAACTCACCTGTTGAGGTTACCCACATATGCGGCAATCCCAGCGCCGCCAACCATTCCTGACCGCGCTGCTCTCCCTTTAGCATGGCTACCGTGGCGCCTGTTCCTGCAATCAGACACAGCGGCGCCAAAACACTAACGGCGGCAAGCGCTTCGGTAACAGGCCAGCCGGTTGTCGGGTTAAGAATGTGACAGTAGCGCCTGCCTTCTACAACCATAAACCGCTCGTAGTCACCACTGCTGGCGAGCCCTCCCTGACGAACACTAATGATGTGGATCGCCTTTTCAGGCTCGCGAGGGTCGCGCAGGCCAACCCGCCAGGGAGAACCATCGGGGTGCGGGCCAATAACATGAATATCTCCACCCAACTCAACCAGACCGTGTTCTATCCCCTGTTCCTTACAGACTCTGGCTGCTGCGTCGGCAGCGTACTCTTTACCAAAACCGCCAAAGTCGAGCTCCATACCGGCTTGCTGAAGGCGAATGTTTGGTGGCCTCCATTCAACTTTTTGCCAGCCAACTTTCTGCCGCAGAGCACTCACTCTTTTCTGTGAAGGCAATACTCCGGATTTGAAATCCCATGCGCCGCGCAACACGCCGGAGGTGATATCAAACAGACCATCGCTTTGCTCAAAAGCGGCATGGGCGTAATCAAGCAACGCGGCGGTTTCCTCGTCAACGGCAGTAAAGTTTTTGCCCGCAGCATTGTTGATGGCGCTTATGATGCTGTCGTCGCGGTAGCGCGAGTAGGATTTTTCAATGCGCTGCACTTCAGCAATGGCCGCGTCAGCCGCAGCCTGAACTGCCCCGCGAGTAGGGGCGTAGAGTTTGAGTTCGCAGGGGCCGCCCATGGCATGAAAGGAGATACTTTCATAAACGTGGTCAGACGAATGGCTATCGGGTTTTGTCATCAGCCTATGCTATGTCAATTGCACAGGCCAATGCGAGCAGCGCCGGGTTAAATTTACCGACCTAAAACACCCTATCAAAACCTATGGAGAAGGTATTGAATTCAACCAACCCCGGGCTTTCTACATCAACCTTTTTGAGAGAGTGACTGGCCTTCGCTTCATAACCTTCCCATTGGGCGCTGAGCTGCCAGGGGCCAAGCGATTTTACAACACGCAGGCGCAAGCTTAACGCACCATAGGGCGACAAACGATAGTCGCTTGAGGCGAGGCCATCGGATCGCGGTGAAAGATAAAACGGGGCATAGAAATACGCGGCGGTTTGGCTGTAATAACGCAGCACGCTATCAACGCGGAGCGTGTTACCCAAATTCTGATACCAGCCCAATTCCAGAGTGTGTGATTCGATATCCCAATCATCATCAAAATATCGGTAGTCGGCATGAACAGCCGCATTAACGGACGGCACGTAGTGTCTGAATTTTGTTAGCCACACCCACTGGCGACGATCGTTCGGGCGGTTGTCCGATACCAGCGGATTGGCCAGGCTCGCGATATACGCCAGCTTGTAGGGGTCCGATAAAAAACCCTCCTGGTCGGTGATGCTCAAGCTGGTTTGCACGGCTGTGCGCGCATTGAGTATAAAGCCAAGGCCCACAAAAGCGCTGAGGCTATCTTTTTCTGCAGATGTCACACTCACAGCGGTAGTGCCTTGTGTTGGCTCCAGCTCGTCATCGCTGTAGCCCATACCCGCCGTTACGGTAAGTTGGTTTTGCGGTAGCGTTTTCTCAAACTCAAATCCGATATTCGCGGCAGAGTAATCATCTTCGTCGGAGTACCCGAGCACCAGCGACGCAACGGTTTCGGTATTCACAAAACGATTGAAACGCGACTGCAGGTCTACCCGCTCTTCCTTGATAGATGCGCCGCTCATGGCTTGCACCGGCTCGTTGTTAGCGCCGGGTTGCACATACCAGGGCGACGCGCCGCTCATGGACTCAACCATCAAATCCAGTTGTATATCGGTTTGCTTGCCAATTGCGCTGGCAAAACCCAGCTGATGGGTGTCAATTTCGTAGCGTTCGCTGTCACCGCCAAGATGCTTGTCGCTATCCAATCTTGCTTCACTGTAACGCGTAGCGTGATAGCTTAGCACCGGCTCGCTCACCGGGGCCGCAGCATGGGCCTTGCCGGCGATTCCGGGCAAGGCCAGCGCGGCACCGGTGAGGGCCAGCAAGGCTGAACTTTGCGCTTTTTTGTTGTTGTCCATGCGGCTCTCTATTCTTGTTCGTTATTCATCTATATATTTGGTGGCAGCTATAGCCAGACTAGTTGCAACCACAGCCACCGGCCCCCGCACTGGCGCCACCGTTACTGGCTTCCTTACTGAAGTACACATGGGATTGGTACGCCGCGCTGGCGGCATCGGCATCCCAGGCCATTTCCGGCCTCGCCAGATATTGACGGTCCCAGGGTTCAACTTTGCTCACAGTGCAACCGGTCAGCATCAGGCCACAAAGAATCGCCGTTAGTATTTTCATTGCGATATAGCTCCGGAGGGCTCGTTTAGAAGTTGGCGAATCTGTTTGCGTAACCGCTTGTCATCACCGGGTCTAAAACCTTCGTGGACACGCCGCACTGTGCCGCTGCGGTCTATAAGATAGGCCGTTGGCATACCTTTTACCCCAAAACGACGCGGCAGGCTGCCATCGTCTGCCACCACGTAATAACTCACCGGATGCTGCTTGAGAAAGCGGTGAGCTTCAGCCCGGTCTTTATCAACGTTCACTGCAACAACTTCAAAGCCCTCAGCGTTGAATTCGCGGTAAAGAGCATTCATGGCAGGCAGGGAAACCCTACAGGGGCCACACCACGACGCCCAAAAGTCGAGGTACAACACCTTGCCCTGAAAGTAGCCGGAGCGGAGTATTTTACCGTGCCCAAGTCCCGGTAGCGTAAACGCCGGCATGGCCTCACCCACTTGCAGTGCAGTAACCGTGCCGGGATTGAACAGGCACAGTAGCAGCACGCAACGGCCTAAGGTTTGGGCTAACATTGTCATTCTAAATCTCAAACAGTGAAATGAATGCCCGCAACGCTTTGCTTATGCGGGCCTACGAACTTGTCTACCTGCGCTTCGTTCATCAATCCCGCTGTAGGCTGGCACAAGCGCAGCGTTGCCGGCACCGGACAGGATTCCTTCATAGCGTTTTCAGGTATTCGATAATAGCTTTGCGTTCGGCATCGGTTAACACATCTGAAAACTCATGCCCGGCATCGTCATTGCCAAGAATACGGGTATCGTAAACAAGACGCTTGTCGATGCCTTCAGGGGCCGGGTCGGCAATGGTAATCAAACCGGCCCAACTGATGGCACTGTTCAGATAGTTTTGCACCAGTTGCTGCATGGAAGGCCCTTCATCATCGCTCGGGCTGCAATTGAGCTGGTCACTACCGGGAATTTCAGAGCAACTCAATGCACGGGACTTCCAGCCAACATTCTCAAAATCAAATGCCGACAGACGCTGATCAAAGCCTTTGATCTCTACACTGCCCTGCTCAAATACTTCCGTTTGTATTTCACGCTGCCAAATTTGGGAACGTTTTGACGAATCCAGCAGCGCTGCAAGATTAGGCACAGAACCGTTGTGCAGATACGGCGCCGTTGCCCATACGCCATACAGCGGTGGCGCCTGATAGCCGATAATCTCTTTCTGCCAGCCGCAGGCACCGTTCAGCCGCTCCTCGTCTGGCAGCATGTCATCCAGTGACTCGGTGACAGGGTCCTTGTCTTCCGGCGCGACATAACCCGGATCGGCTTCGGGGTAGGCCCAGTAGGTGGTATCCCAGCCACGCCTCAATGTGGTCGTTAACATATCCGAGCGGGCAGTATCTGTTCCGATGACGTCCAGCGTAACGATATGCGATGCAACGCCTTCCAGTACCGGATCGGCTAGAAATGCCTGATCGTTTACGTAGCGAGGCGAATAGGCACCGTGACAGCTGGCGCAAGAGCCGTTCCCGCCTTCAGGGCGTGGGCGATCTGCGTTGCCCTCTTCATTCCACAAGTCTTTATTGTGAAATAACACCGCTCCCTGTTCGGCCAGGGCGGCATCGATCTCTTCGGGGTAAACCGGCGACACCAGTGATAGGAAAAATGCCTCAAGGTCCTGATCCCATTCTTCAATACGATTGCGGTAATATTCGCCAGAAAACGAAAACAACTCGCCAAATTCGCCGGGGCCTGCGGCCATAATAATCCGCGTACTGTCATTGGAAACACCAGCGTCAAAAAATTTGCGCGGACGTGACCCCATATTCCACCACGCGGGCGTGTCCTGAGTATGCGCAAGCGGATGCGAAACATCCTGCGCCCCGCCAATGCCCTTCATATTTTTAAGCGGGTTGGGGTTTATACCCAGCGAATCCAGATCGAGAATGGTATTGAGAAACTCAAAGGCACCCACAGCATTGTTCTGACCGCGCTGTTTAATGCCCACATTAAACAGCGCGTTTGGGTCTGCGGGCGGAATCGCACCGCCGACAATAGGCACTTCCTTGAAGGGCGAGCCATCATGGGCCGCCATAATCACATCGTAGTTGTTGTTGCCCAGACCAAAATTCTCAAAACCTATCAGCTGTGGATCGCCCGCCAACGGGTCGCCCACCTGGCCGCCGTGACAGGTGAAGCAGGCGGCGGTACCGATATTGTTGGTCCAATTACCACCGCTGTCTTTCAGCAGGCGCAGGCCCATCGGCAAGCGGCCACTGCCACCGTCACAATCAGGATTTTCAGTTGTTGCACAATTATTCGGGTCTTCGCCTTCCAGCGGATAGGGGTTGGGGAACACCGAAAAGTTCAAACCGTAGCGCAGGGTGTAAAGCTGGTCGAAATTGTCGGGGCGTTCGCTCAGCCCCCAGGTTTCCCAGCTATTGCGAAAATCGCTGACCGACAGTGAGCCAACAGCCAACTCATTGGTCAGGAATTCCAGGCCCCGCTGTCTGCGGCTGATATACTCACCACAGGTCGTCGCCTGCCGCTCGTTTTCCAGCTCATCGGCCGCATGACAATCCTCCCACCAACCATTGAAATGCACCGCCCGGTCGCCACTCACTTCTGCCCTGCCCGCCTGAATCAGTGTACGTGGATCAGGTGGCAGCAACTTGGTACTACTGGCGGTTTCTCCCTCACAATAGCTGGCCCAGATATGGCGGCCACGCTTGCTGCCCAGCAGCGGCGCCAACTGCTCGGGAGTGACGTTATTCAGGGCACAATTTGCCGGGTCATCCCAACAGGCAAGCAGGGTTTTCATGGCCAGAAAACTGCTTGAGCTCGTTGGCCAGGGCGTGCTGCCACTGTGTCTGAGCGCCGAGTCGGATGGCATAGTCAGCAGGCGGTTATTGAGCACGCCTTTATCCAGGCTTTGCCATGCGGCAAAAAGTCTGGCGTAGTCCTCGCTTGTGTTGGTGGCGTGCAGTTGCAGCGCGTCACCATCCGCCACATCGGCCGGGCCACCCGGCACATGGCACAAACGGCAGTTTTCCAATGCAGGCTGAATGCTGCGGGCAAAAAACGCTTCGGGAGTCTGGACGCCAGATGTGGGCACATTACCCAGTGCGCCTGTCGCCCCACTCTGAACCGCACCACTGCTGCTGCCATCGTTACAGGCACCAAGGGCCAGGGACAAGGCAATACAGCTCGCGCCCCTGACTATAGCCGGCCCAATGATCGCGCCTTGCAATATCCTGATCATAGTTTCCCCTAGCACTGGCAGCGTTGAATTATTATTGTGAACACTGGCCGCTATTATCGGTTATACACGCGCTGGAGAAATGCGCAAGCCGCCGCCTTTTGTCCGCAGGCGACAGACGGCCCCGTGGATGTGCAAAATTACGACTAGATTCGCCTAAACAGCCGAAAGCTCTACGCTTACGCCTGTCATATGGGCCTGATTGCTCAAAGGTTCAAAGCTGCCCGGTCCGGCGGGCAACAAACGATTAACATTCACACCGGGGTGCCGCCGGGCAACGGCCATGCCGGGAGTTTGCTGGTTTCCCCAGCCGTGACTCATGGCTACCACACCGGGCCTGAGGGTTTCATCGAGATGGATCGTTGCCTGCAGCTCGCCGTGGTCGCTGCGGATATGGACAGCATCTCCCGAACACAGATTCAGGGCCGCAGCGTCGTCAGGTGATATGTGTAGAGGGTTTGTCAGCTGGTTGGGACGTTTGAGGCGCTCAATATTCTGCATCCAGCTGTTGTGCATATAGTGTGTGCGCAGGTTTACCAGCTTGAGGCCACCCATGCTGCACTGAAGCTCCTCGAACAGGGCCTCCGAGCGAACCAGCGCGTCGGCAAATGCCGGCGGGCAACAATCTATCCGCCGCTCAGGCAACTGTGTTCCCTGGCTGAAGAGCGTTTCCGGCGCTGCCGGAGCAACCGCTACTGCTTCACCGCCCGATTGCCGCAAAGCCTCAAGTGACAGACCACTGGCTGCCAACAGCCGATCTGCGTCAGCCAATGGTTCCGGATACTCGTCATCAAGCAGTGACGGCAAGCCCAGCAGTTGCTCAATACGGGCCAGGGTCCACCATTCACTGCGGCGCTGGAATTTCGGGGGCACAACGGCGGGCGCAAGCTGAACCCAGGGTCTGGGCTGAAAGCCCAAACCGAGCGTATTGATATCCTCCCTTTCCAGCCAGTCAGCCATAGGTAACAGGTAGTCGGCATATTCAGCTGTAGCATTGCGGTAGATATCCAGCACCACCAACAATTCCAGCTGGGGAAAGGCCCTGCGCATGGCCTCTTCCCCCGCCATCGAGAGCAGCGGATTACCTGCGATCACGATCAGGGCACGAATCGGCTCCTGTCGGCTGGCAATATAGTCCGGCAACAAATTGCCCGGCAGTGCGCCAAGCACTTCTCGCAGCGTACCAAACTCCGTTTCCTGCCAGCGAATAGTCGCCGTGTCATTCTCCAGTCGTGCCCGACCGAAACGGGCCGTGGGAAATAAACCCGGTGAGTAAACATTGCCGCCCTTGCGCCCCAGGTTGCCGCTAACGAGGCTCAGCATGTGCAGCAACCAATAGCACAAAGTGCCCTGTCGCCCCATATTCACACCGGTAGACATATGCACCGACGCCGACTCAGCCGAGGAAAAATCAGCGGCAATTTTTTCAATAGCTGCAGCCGATATACCACAAACCCCGGCAACACGGCTGGCTGGATACTGCGAAACAAAGTCTCGAAGCTGCTGCACATTGCTTCCGTATTGCTGCAATAGCGCTTCGTCAAAACGCCCGAGCTGATCAATTTCGTGAATCAGCGCGGCCAGAAAATAGAGGTCGGTATCAGGCTGAATAGCCACCCACTCACCGGTGGCCGGGGTCACCGATTCGGTACGGCGCGGATTGATATGCAATACACGCCCGCCCCTCGCCACAATAGCGCGCAAGGCCGCAACCGGATCAGCCAGCGACATAAAACTCATATGCGAAACTTTCGGGTTTTCACCTAAACACAAAAACAGGTGGGTGTGGTCCAGATCCGGGGTCGGGTGCAAATTGCTGGTGCCAAAAACGGCTTCGCTGCCCGCGAATTTATTCGAACAATCCTGAGTGGCCGAGCTGAAAAAGCGTGACTTCAACTTCTTGAAAAAAGCCGGAACAGCGCGCGCGGCGCTGGCACTGAAGGCGGTAGGATTGCCCATAAACCCGGCCACTGCCGAGTCTCCGTACTGCAGCCGAATGGTGCGAAGCTTTTCAGCAATGTCGCGCAAGGCAGAATCCCAATCTGTTTCCAGAAATGCGGCGGGAAGTTGCCCTTTACGGTTTGTTCGCTTAAGAGGGTAATTCAGCCTGCCGGGGTCTGTGTGCACTTCGTTGAACTTCAGGCCCTTGTGGCAAGCAAACCCGCGGGTGCCGGCGTGATCCTTGTCGGGGACGATGCGAACGATTTCTGCGTCCGCGCCTTCTCCCCTAACCTCTGCCTGCAAACCGCAGGCAGGTTCGCAGATACGACAATAGGTTTTGACTGATCTGTTCATAAACTGCACCTGGCTTGGGTGGGTGCCGGCCTGCAAGTTGCGCCTGCAGCGCTGCGTAGCAGGTGAACGCTATTTGCCAAATTACTTCCCTGTAAAAGCCGCCGGCCGCTTCTCCATAAACGCCCGAACCGCTTCGGCTGCGTCTTGGGTAGCTATGCAGGTGTTCTGGGTTCTGGCTTCAAGCGCCACAGTTTCGTTGTAGCTTAGTGCCGCTGCATTGCGTAGCAACTGCTTGGCTTCGCGCAAAGCGATTGGAGCGCGTTGCGCAAGCTCCCCGGCCCAGTTCTGCACCTCTTCCATCAACTGATCTGCGGGCACCAGTTTATTGGCAATTCCGGCTTCCAGACAATCGTGCGCGCTTAGCCGCCCTCCTTCAACAATAAGTTGAAAGGCGCGCTGGTACCCGAGGTGGCGCAGCAGCATCCAGCTGGCGCCGCCGTCGGGCACCAACCCGATATTGGTAAAGGCCATTAACATACTACCGGTATCGGCCATCACCACCAGATCACTGTTCATGGCGAAGGCGGCCCCAATACCGGCCATAACGCCGGGTACCGCTGCTATGACCGGCTTTTTCAGGTTCGCCATTTTTTCCAGAATAGGTGCATATTCGAGCATAATCTGGTCTTCAACCGTTTTCTGCCCGCCAACCCCTTCGGCCAGATCGGCACCGGACGAAAAGGCCTTGCCGGTTGACCCGAAAACCACCACTCGAACGTCTTCATTGTCGTCCGCCTTGGTGAAGGCATCCAGCAACTCTGCACGCATTTTCACGGAAAATGCATTCAGGGTGTCCGGGCGGTTGAGCAATATGGTGGCGACATGCCCTTTTGTCGACACGTCGATGGCTTGATACTCGCTATCTGCTGACATGGCCCGACTCCTAGCGATCAATATAGGGAACGAAATTTTCGGAGAAAATATCGCGACCAACGATTAATTTCATGACTTCCGAGGTACCGGCGAATATGCGGGTGATGCGCGCATCTGTGTACATCCGGGAAATCGGGTACTCATCCATATAGCCCGCGCCACCATGCAACTGAACACCCTCATCTACCATGCGACACAGCACCTCACTGGTATAGAGTTTGGCTTTAGCGGCATCTTCGGAACTGAGTTCACCGAGGTTGTGCGCCGTAACACACGCGTCGACATGCGCCTGGGCCACATCAATCTCGGTACGCAATTCCGCCATCTTGAACTGGGTGTTTTGCATGTAGGACAAGGGTTTGCCGAAAACCTTGCGCTCCATAACAAAGTCGCGCGTCACTTCAAATGCCTTTTGTGCGCCTGCTATAAAACCACAGGCGCCAATCAGGCGTTCTTCCGCCAGCCCTTGCATCAGATACACAAAGCCCATGGCGGGGTCACCCAGCACATTGGCTTTCGGCACCTTCACATCGTTGAAAAACAGCTCCGCCGTATCTTGTGCTTTCATGCCCATTTTTTTCAGGTTGCGGCCTCGTTCAAAGCCGTCCACACCCCGCTCTACCAAAAACAGGCCCATCGCATGTGGATTGTTTTCGGGGTCGGTTTTAGCCGCCACTACAACCAGGTCAGCATTGATCCCGTTACTGATATAGGTCTTGGCGCCATTCAGTAGCCAGTGGTCACCCATGTCCTTTGCCGTTGCCCGCATGCCGGCCAGATCTGACCCCGCATCGGGCTCAGTCATGGCCACGGCAAGAATGCACTCGCCCGTGACACATTTAGGCAGAAAGCGGGCCTTCTGGTCATCGCTGCCAAAGCGTGAAAGGTAGGGGCCAACCAAACGGCTGTGAAGTGTATTGGTCCAGTCTCCGGCATACACATTGGCGGTTTCTTCAATGATGATCTGCTCAAAGCGAAAATCATTGTCGCCCATGCCGCCGTATTCTTCGTCGGGCCAAATCATTAAAAAACCTTGCTCTCCCGCTTTGGTAAAGGCCTCTCTGTCGACGATTCCCTGTTCGCGCCAGCGCTCTACATTGGGTGCAATTTCCTTTTCAAGAAACTTGCGGTAGGCACCGCGAAACATGTTCTGTTCTTCTGTGAAGTTGCGTTTAAGCATGATTTTCTCCAGTAAAGGCCAACGGGAGCTTGACCGCTGTTCTACCCGTCCCGTTGGCCGGGCGTCTGACGCTGGACGCCCGACCCCGAATAATTAAGCTGGTGTTGATCCATAAGCACTGTGCTATGTCAGGCAAACAGCTCACCTTTCTGCGCTTTATCCAGCAACAACTGCGGTGGCGTAAAGCGTTCGCCGTAGCGTTCGGTAAGCAGATTGCAGCGATCGACAAAACGGGTCAGCCCATAGGTGTTGATAAACTGGAATACCCCGCCGGTATGAGGCGGAAACCCGATGCCCATCAGCGAGCCAATATTGGCATCGGCCACCGTATTCATTACGCTCTCTTCATAGCAACGCAGTGACTCCACTATCTGGCGGAACAACAAGCGATCTTTCACATCCTCTTCCGGCAAACTGTGGCCGGCCTTGAAATACCAGTTGTAAACTTCAGGCCAGAGATACTTTTCACCGCCTTCCGGATACTCGTAATAGCCGCCACCGTGAGCGCGGCCACCGCGCTGGTGGTCATCGATCATGCGTTTCGCCAAGCGGTAGCCTGCGTTGTCGCTGCCAATTTTCTGCTCCAGCCGTTTATCCAGTTCGCGGTTGGTTTCATTGGCCTTTACCGTAAGCTGCTGACTGACCTCATCCTGCACTGCCAAGGGGCCCACCGGCATACCAATGGCCTTGCCCTGACTTTCAATCAGCACCGGGTCCAGACCTTCTTCGAGCAGCAAGCCCCCCTCGTCGATGTAGGTGGCGAATACGCGCGAAGTAAAGAAGCCGCGGGAGTCATTTACAACAATCGGGGTTTTCTTGATTTGCTGGGCGTAATCAAAAGCTCTGGCGAGTGTTTCATCCGAGGTTTTCTCACCCACAATAATTTCAACCAGAGGCATCTTGTCGACGGGCGAGAAAAAGTGAACACCGATAAAGTTTTCCGGCTTCTCTGATGGCTCGGCCAACAGAGTAATCGGCAGGGTTGAGGTGTTTGAGCCCCACACACCGTTTTCAGCAAGCAGGGGTTCAAGCTCGCGAGTCATCTGATGCTTGAGTTCAACATTTTCAAATACGGCCTCAATAATCAAGTCGCAGCCACGCAGTGCTTCGGCCTCCGATGTGGCGGTAATCAAATCGAGAATGCCAGCCTTTTTGTCCTCGGACATCCGCCCCTTGGCCACATTTTTACTCAGCAATTTGTCGGTGTAGGCCTTGCCTCTGTCGGCGGCCTCCTGACTGATATCTTTCAATACGACTTCTATGCCAGCACGCGCAGACACATAGGCAATGCCCTGCCCCATCATGCCGGCGCCAAGAATGCCGACTTTTTTAACCTTGGATTTTTCGATCCCTTTAGGACGACTGCCGCCACCGTTTACCTGATTCATTTGCAAAAAGAATGTCATCAGGTTTTTTGCCTGAGGCGTTGTAACAAGCGCGGCCAGTCCACGACTTTCAATACGCATGGCGGTGGCAAAATCTACCCGCAGGGTATCGGCAACAACATCAAGAATACGCGCGGGCGCCGGTACCAAGCCACGTGTCTTCTGCAGTAACATCGGGATCGCGCCCTGAATTAGCTGCGAAATTTTCGGGTTGTTTAGATCGCCTCCGGGAATCTTGAAACCTTTTGTATGCCAGGGGTTACTGGCTTCGGGGTTAGCTTTTACCCAGGCCTTGGCTTTGGCAATCATGTCGTCCGGGGTTTCTGCTATCTCTTCAATCAACCCTGAAGCAAGCGCTTTGGCGGCATTAAAACGGGTGCCTTCCAGCAGTGGCATAATGGCCTTCTCGGCGCCCAGCTTACTAACCAGCCGCACGATGCCGCCGCCGCCCGGCAACAGGCCCAGACTCACTTCCGGCAAACCCACCTGCACCGCAGGAGAGGTCAATGCCACCCGGTGATGACAGGCAAGGCAGATTTCATAGCCGCCGCCCAGCGCCGCGCCGTTGACGGCCGCAACTACCGGCCGCCCGAGAGTCTCCACCCTGATGAGCATGGCCTTAATCACATCGCACATTTCAAACAGGCCCTGCTCGTCCTTGCCGGGTTCGGCCTTGAGCATGTTTTTGATATCTCCGCCGGCAAAAAAAGTACTTTTTGCGGAGGTTAATACCACCCCTGCAATCTGCTCCTTTTCCGCTTCCAGACGGTCAATAGTAGCGCTCATCAACTCGATGTACTCATCGTTCATCGCGTTAACGGGGCCACTCATATCCATGGTGACGGTGACGATGTTGTCAGCGTCTTTTTCGTAGTGAAATTGTCCAGTCATAGTGTTTCTCTGCCTTTGTTCATATCATGTAATTCGAGTCTGCACTGCGGAAAGAGTCGCCAGGCATCAGACCCGTTCGATAACGGTTGCTATGCCCATGCCACCGCCGACGCACAGCGTAATAAGGCCATAGCGCTTATTGCGGCGCTCCAGTTCATCAAGACAGGTACCGAGCAACATTGCGCCGGTTGCGCCCAGCGGGTGGCCCATGGCAATAGCGCCACCGTTGACGTTAATTTTCTCGAAGGGAACACCGGTATCCTTCTGAAAACGCATGGCTACCGAGGCAAAAGCCTCATTCACTTCGAACAGGTCGATATCGTCCAGACTCAAACCGGCCTTCTTGAGCACTTTGTAAGTAGCCGGCGCGGGGCCGGTCAGCATGATGGTGGGTTCAGTGCTGGTAACGGCGGTAGCAACAACCCGGCCACGGGCCTTGAGCCCCAGCTCCTTGCCCGCGCGCTCGCTGCCGATCAGAACTGCTGATGCTCCATCGACGATGCCGGACGAATTACCTGCGTGGTGTACGTGCTGAATTTTTGCAACCTGGGGGTACTTGCTGAGTGCTACATCGTCGTAGCCCAGCGAACCCAAAAATTCAAAGGATGGCTTGAGTGATGACAAACTTTCGACAGATGTACCGGGCTTTATAAAGTCGTCTTTTTCCAGAATAACGATTCCACAATCGTCTTTCACCGGCATAACAGAACGGTCGAAATGGCCGGCATCGCGAGCTGCAGCTGCCTTGCTCTGGGATTCTGCGGCAAAGGCGTCGAGGTCCTGGCGACTGAAACCGGCCATGGTTGCTATCAGGTCTGCGCCAATACCCTGTGGCACAAAGGCGGTTGCTATAGCTGTTGCCGGGTCTTCTCCCCAGGGGCCGCCGTTTGAGCCCATGGCAACGCGCGACATGCTTTCTACACCGCCGGCCACCACCAGGTCTTCCCAGCCTGAGGCCACTTTCTGCGCCGCAATATTGACGGCCTCAAGGCCTGAGGCGCAAAAGCGGTCAAGCTGCACACCGGCAACGGATTCGTGCCAGCCAGCCTTGAGCACTGCGGTCTTGGCAATACAGGAGCCCTGCTCACCCACGGGCGTAACACAGCCCATGACCACATCATCTACCATCGACGTATCGAGTTGATGGCGGTCACGCAGACCATTCAAAAGGCCCGCCAACAGGTCCACCGGTTTAACTTCATGCAGGGAACCGTCACGTTTACCTTTACTACGCGGTGTGCGAACGGCGTCGTAGATGAAAGCGGTATTACTCATAATGTTGTCCTGATAGTGATGGGAAGTCGGTTGTGGGCCATAAGAATCTATTCGCGGGAGCAAATCAGCAATGACCGCCCGTGACAGGCGATAGACATTTTATTACACGCAAAGAGGCAGACGGTGGCCGCAAGCCTCCCTTGGCATGCCGGAAACAGAGCTGGCGGCTGAGAACATAACATGCTGCGCAGACGAGTCTTTGAACCAATATGACAATCCGCCGGTCAGAACCGCTCAATCACAACCAAATTGGATACACTCACTATTCATCGACGTTCAATCCACAATAATGAGACACACACGTGACTGACAGCCGCCCCGAAAGCAGTAAACCACTTGCACGCAAACCCCTGTTTTTTGGCTGGTGGCAAGTGCTCGTTGCCCTTCTGGTGCAGGCAGTTGCCACCGGCACCATAGCCTATTCTTACAGCGTGGTAGTGGTGCCACTGGCAGGTGAGTTTGAGTCCAGCCGTATGACACTGATGCTGGGTATGACCACCATGACACTGGTGGGCGGATTGTTATCGCCCTGGCTCGGCGCCAGCATTGACCGTTTTTCTCTGAAACGCATGATGCTGATCGCGGCTATTTCGCTGGGCGTCGGCTTTTTTGCACTTTCCCTGATCAATGGCATTTGGCAAATGCCATTGATCTACGCCGTTTTTATGTCGCTAAGCAGTGTGATACTCGGGCCACTGGCGGCCTCTACCCTGTTGGCGCGGTGGTTTACCAAGCGGCGAGGGTTGGCGATGGGCCTCGCTGCGATGGGAACTTCTCTGGGTGGTTTCCTGTTTCCACCCTTGCTGCAGTTCCTGATCGACAGTTACGAATGGCGCACGGCATTCCGGCTCTTGGGAGCAGTCGTACTGTTGATTTTGGTGCCCCTGATCGGTCTGCTGGCAACCGACTGGCCGGCGCAGCGCCAATTGTTCGCCGATGGCGATGATTGCGCGACCCCCGAAGACGGCACCGGCAATACCGGCCCACGCTACGATTCCGTACGCGCCATCATGCGCGAGCGTAATTTCTGGGCAATTGCGATGGTGATGGGCGCCCTGTTTTCCACTTATTCCATGCTGCTGAGCAATCTGGCTCCCTTTGCCATCGGCAGTGGCGCCAGCGCCGATCAGGCCGCGCTGATGATTTCCATCATTGCCGTTATGGGGCTGATAGGGAAACTGTTGTTCGGCACCATCGCCGACCGCGTGGACTTGCGCTTTGGTCTGGCGGGGTCTGCCACACTGCTGGCACTGGGGCTGCTGTGTTATCTCAACAACGAAAGCGTCAGCTTTCTGTTAGCCGGTAGCGTACTCGTAGGTCTTGCAGCCGGCGGCATGCTGCCGGTCTGGGGTGCGCTAATGGCGCAGGCCTTTGGCGTAAGCAGCTACGGACGAGTGATGGGCTTGATGAATCCGATCATCATGCCCTTCAACATTCTGTCGCCGCCACTGGCGGGGGCGATATTTGACCGCACCGGAAGCTACCAGCTTACCTTTATTGTCTTTAGCATCATGCTGCTACTTGCCGTGTGCACCCTGCCGCTGATTCAACTGCGGCGTTGAATCAAGGCGCCAAAAGGTAATATTCACATCGGCTGACACACACTTGTAGTCGCCGCCTGTTTCACTGATGCTGTTGGAGTGAGGTCCACAGGGAGATAGCGCAATGAGTGTGTTTTTTCTGCTAATCAGTGCTCTGGTACTGCTGTATCTGGGTATTGGCGGCACCACTGCGGTGACCGTCCTATCGGCAGCCACCGTGTTAGGCATGTTCACTGACAACTGGCATTTCGCCAGCATTTTGTTTGGGGCATTAGCTCTCGCTGCCGTTCTCTTTCTCGTTATTCCGTCCAAACTGCGTGAGCAGGAACTCAGCCGACCGCTGCTCGACTGGGTGCGCGGCATGCTGCCGCAGCTGTCTGACACCGAATCCGAGGCGCTTAAATCAGGTAGTGTGGAATGGGATGGCGAATTGTTTTCCGGCAAACCTGACTGGGAGCGTTTGCTGGCTTTCGAGCAAAAGCCGTTAAATGACGAAGAGCGCGCCTTTATCGACGGCCCCGTTGAAGAACTGTGTGCCATGCTCGACGACTGGCAGATGACCCACGAGCTCTTCGATTTACCGGAAGCAGCCTGGCGCTTCATTCGCGAGCACGGCTTCTTCGGTCTGGTTATCCCGAAAGAGTTCGGCGGCAAAGGCTTTTCGCAGCGCGCTCACTCCGAAATCGTTATGAAAATTTCCACCCGCAGCGTTTCTGCTGCCGTTACGGTCATGGTGCCCAACTCGCTCGGCCCCGGCGAATTACTGATGGAGTACGGCACCGACCAGCAAAAGCAACACTATTTGCCTCGCCTATGTGCAGGTAAAGAGATCCCCTGCTTTGCCTTGACCTCGCCGATGGCCGGGTCTGATGCCGGTGCAATTCCGGACAAGGGGATTGTTTGCAAAGGTCAGTGGAACGGCGAAGAAGTACTGGGCCTGAAAGTCACCTGGAACAAGCGCTATATAACACTGGCGCCAGTGGCAACCCTGATTGGTCTGGCGATCAAGGTTTATGACCCCGATCATTTACTCGGTGACGAGGACAACGTTGGCGTCACCTGCGTTATGGTTCCGCGCGATACCGACGGCGTCAATGTCGGGACTCGCCATTTACCGATGAACACGGTGTTTATGAACGGGCCGACCTGGGGCAACGATGTATTCATCCCCCTCGATCAGGTAATTGGCGGCGAAGCCATGCTGGGACGCGGCTGGACAATGCTGCTGGAATGCCTGTCGATTGGCCGCTCTATTTCGCTACCGGGACTGGCGGCAGGCTCTGGCAAACTGGCAACACTCACAACGGGAGCCTACGCCGCAGTTCGCGAGCAGTTCGGGCGCAACATCGGTGAATTTGAAGGTGTGCAAGAGGCGCTGGAGCATATCGCCGGCTACAGCTACATGATGGACGCGGCGCGGGTTATGACGGCGTCCATGCTCGATAGGGGTATTCGCCCTGCCGTGCCTTCAGCCCTGCTGAAATACCGCAATACGGACCTCATGCGTACTGTCGTCAACCATTCGATGGATGTCGTTGCCGGAAGGGGCGTTATCACCGGGCCACGCAATTTTATGGCGCGCATATATCAGGCAGTGCCCATTGCCATTACCGTTGAAGGGGCCAATATCCTCACCCGCAGCCTTATGGTCTTCGGCCAGGGTGCGATCCGTTGTCACCCCTACATCGTGGACGAAATTGAAGCTGCGGGCATGGAAGACGAATCAGCAGCAGTTGCAAAGTTCGATGGCGTATTTTTCAAGCATATTGCCCATACCACCGGCAACGCCCTGCGCGCCCTGCTACTGGCGCTGAGCGGCGGTCTGCTGGCGAGTGCCCCGACCCAGGGTAATATAAAAGGCTATTATCGACAGCTATCTCGCTTTTCCTCGGCTTTCGCCTTGCTTACCGATGTGTCGTTATTAACCTTGGGCGGCGGCCTCAAGGCAAAGCAAAGACTGTCAGGGAACATGGCCGATTGTCTGGTGCGCCTGTACTACGCCTCGGCAGTAATCAAACAATGGCACGAAGACGGCTACCCTGAAAGTCAGCGGCCCATCGTGGAATGGTGCCTGCAATCCAATTTACATGAACTGCAAGAGCACCTGCGCCGGGTAATAGATAATTTCCCGGTACGCGCCTTACGCTGGCCCCTGCGCCTGCTGGTATTTCCGGTTGGGCCGATTGGTTTGCGCAAACCTGACGACGCGCTGGGTACCGAGCTGGCCAATGCCATCACCCAGAACAGCGATATTCGCGAGCGCATTTGCCGGGGAACCTACCGCAACAACAAACCCGGCGACCCCATCGGGCGTTTGCTCTACACCTTTGAACAGGCGAACAGTACCGCAGAAATCCGCCAGCGATTGCACCAGGCCATTCGCGAGCGTGATCCCGACGACCTCGATGGCGTGGCCCTGCTGATGGGCCACGAGCGCGAGGAACTGGTAGCCTGGGCCGTAGAGAAATCCGTGATCAGTGAGGCAGAGCGCGAGCCACTGCTGGAAGCACTGACGGCTCTATATGACGTTATTCGGGTGGATGCATTCGACCCCGACGGCATTAAGGAGTTGGCTGCGGCGGCACAAGGCAAGCGCCGGGTGGTTGAACGTCCAGTCGACCGCCAAACTGACGACGATATGAAAAAAGCTGCGGGCTAAATTTGCCGGGTGAAGAGATGTGCTGGGCGCGGGCTCAGCACTTTTTCTCAAGCATGGACACCAATTCGCGAAACTTGGCCTTGTTGGCATCGTTCAAGCCCATCAATACCCTGTGAGCTTCAAGGACTTTTTCTTTCACCGCCCCCTCCGAACCCTCGACCTGTGGCAACTCACCCAGATCCTGATCGTTATTCAGGGGAAATTGCCGGATACGAAATACACGGTCAAAGCCCATGCTCTGCAATACACGGGTAATGTCGGGGTTGGTGGAAAGAATAACGGGAATAAACTCGAAGCGCTTTTTCGCCATCAGCGCCAGCTTGGCCAGCAAACCCAGCGTGGTGCTGTCAACGTTGTCAGCTTCTGTCAGATCGACAAGAACACTGGAAAAATTTTCGCTGCCGAACATTTCTTCGAAGTAGTCATCAAGCACTGTGCACAAGGTGAGACGCACGTCGCCCACCAGCTTGATCACATTGGAACCTTCTTGTTCAGCAACCATAATTCTGCCTGGCTGCATATTTAGACTCGCGACACTACCAGCACTGCAATATCATCGGGTGCCTCGCCGATGCTATCGAGTCGAAAAGTTTTGATGACATCGTCGGCCGTTTGCGGGCCGTCTTCTAATGCCTCAAGCAAGTACTGCTCTTTGGCAATCACCCCCTTGGGGTTGAGCACCTCTAATATACCATCCGAAAACAAGGTGAGAACAGCCTTTTCCGGAAGCTGCATGCGGTGTTCCGAATAACTGATATCGGGAAACAGGCCCACCGGGAGATCGTGTCCGTCCAGATAACGTGCGGTTCCGTTAACACTGAGAATCGGCGCAGGCAAATGCCCGGCAATGCTGTAGCACAGTTCATCGGTTTCAAGATCGATTACGCCAACGCACATGGTCACGTGTTTGTCGATCTCCATGCCCAGCAGTTCACGGTTGGCCTTGTCGAGCATGTGGGCCGGCGACAGAATGGCGCTATTGTGGCGGTGGTGAAAATCACTGCGTTTGCGGGCGAAGAGATTTTTGAGCATGACCGTCACGAAGGCCGAGCTGGCACCATGGCCAGACACATCGGCCACAACAAATACGGCGTGGCGATTACCCACAATAAAATAATCAATAAAGTCGCCACTTAGGTACAGCGACGGAAGAATGTGCTGGTGAAAGCGGTAGCTGCCGATAACCTTCGGCGTTTCCGGCAGCATTTTGATTTGGATATGCCGGCCGGCCTGCTGGTCTTTTTTCAGATGAGTAAGACTCTCCAGCAGTTCGCGGTTGGCATTTTCCAGCTTGTCGCGGTATTTGCGATTTTCCCTGCGCAACGAACCCTGTTGCAGCGCACGTTCCATAGCATGGCCCAGCACACCTTCATCGGAAATGCTGTTGGGCAACATCAAATAGTCGCAGGCGCCCTTGCGCAGTGCCTCAACTACATCTGACATCAAGCGTCTGCGAGAAATAACGATGACAGGAATTTCGCGTTTATCGGACGTGAGCACGTCGAGGATTCGGCGGCCATCATCGCTAACATACAAATCGAGCAGTACCGCATCTGGCGTACCGTCAAGAAAGGCGGCCAAGCCCTCCTGCTCATCGGCGAAGGCACGTACTTCATAATCCAGGTGTTCGAGCGTGGCCAGTAGTTCATCACGCTGCCGGTCGGCTCGCTGGATAACGACCAGTTGTTTATTCATGGTGAGACAATTGGGGCCCTGTATTCGATCGATGCTCTATACCAGTATAGACAGGTCTGCAGAAAGCGCGCTCAGAAGTCATCCCACTCCTCAAACTCCTCTTCGCCAAAGCTGTCTTCTGCGGCTGCACCGTCGCTAATCAGGTATTCACGGCGTTGCAGGTAGGCATCACGGAGAAAGGTGTAGCGGTCGCCCGACAACAGACTTTCGGTCTTGAGCAGATTGGCTCGGGTGTTAACAAGATTCAGTACCCGCAGCTGGTTGCGGGTTCTGATATGGTCGATCTGGCTCAAGGCGTCTATTTGGGAGTCCAGCGCGGCACTACCGGTATCGCGCACGGTCGAGGGCCCCAGTATCGGCAGTACCACGTAAGGGCCGGGGGCAACGCCCCAATATCCAAGTACCTGGCCAAAATCCTCGGTACGCTTAGCCAATCCGATATAAGACGCCACCTCAAAAAATCCGCCCACACCAACCGTTGAGTTGATCAAAAAACGCCCGCCGTCGACCGCTGCCGCTTTGAACTTCAACTGTCCAAGATCAGCCAGAAGATTGAGGGGTTCGCGCAGGTTACTGAAAACATTATCAATGCCCCGCTCCAGAAAATTCGGCGTGACCGCCTGATATGCCTTTGCCGCCGGCTTGGCCGCGTATTTATCAGCCACATCATTAAAGGCAAAAACCTTGCGATTAAAGCTTTCCCACGGATCAGGATTCTGTGGCTGGCTGGCGCAGGCTGTTAAGCCCAGCAAGGTCGCCAAGAGAAGCAGTTTGAGCGTCGATACTGCCATGAAGCACCCCGGTTATTTTAGATGTGCAACGATATAGCGCTTTGTGACGTAAATCCAGTGAGCCCAACGCGCAAAGTCAGCCGTGGGCGGCGATGTCTTCAGCACCCAGAATAACCGACGCCTCCTGCAGCTCGGTCAACAAACCCAGGCCAAACTGCAGCAAGGCTGCCGGGTCGGGATGATCTGCTTCCCGGGCTAACTGCATAAGGGCCTCTTCACCGCTAGCTATCGAGTCGTCTTGCAGCAGGTGCAACAGCCGGTGGGTCATCGCATTGATTTCCATAAACTGTACGCGGTCGTCGCGGTTACGGTACACCACCAGATACGTCGGATTGTCGCCGGGTAAGTCGGGCTGGTGTTCAGGACCAATGTGGTGCACCGGAAACCTATACGCCAAAGACCAGGCGAGCGGTGAAACCAGCGGTCGCTGGCTGAGTAAATCACCACCAGACTGCACGGCGATTTCACTCAAGTCGTCAGGCGCAATATCCAGTGCAAGCTCTACCCATTCGTAGTGGGCCAGCTCCAGCAAAAAAGGCGGGTCGCCCTCCTGATCTCCACGTTCGATCTGCAAGTAGGCAAGAAACTCTTCACCTATTTCGGAAAAATAGGGGCTTTGACACAAATGCGATGCGATAAAGTCGCGCACCAATGCATGCCATGCGTCCTCGGCATAGAGTGAGTGCAGTACGGGGAAACCGGAGGCGAGGAAATCCTCAATGTTGTTGTAAATCAGATCACGGTAGATCGTCAAACGCCGCTCTTCAATACCAGCCGGGGCAGTGCGCACATCCGGCCGGCGCAAAAAATCGGTCAGCTCGCGCTGTACACTTTGAAATCGGGGGGTGGACTGAAGACTCATGTACTGACAAGCGCCGAATGCTGGTGCTGCCGGCAACGCACCTGTGCCCGACGCACCTGCTCTACCTCGCCAAGCAGTTCATCCATCGGGGGGAAGTTGAAGTCACGCTCCACCAGAGTGGGCAACACGCCGGTTCGTTCGTAAGCCGCATCAAGCAGCTCCCAGACCGGGTCGATGACCGCAGCGCCGTGGGTGTCAATGCGCAGATCCTCTGCCTCAACGAAATGACCGGCAATGTGAATATAGCAAGCACGTTCAAGATTGAGCTGATCAAGAAATTCTATGGGGTCGTAGCCATGGTTAATGCTGTTGACATGAACGTTGTTCACGTCGAGCAGCAAGCGACAATCGGCTTTGTCTAGCACGGCGTTGATGAATTCGGCCTCGCTCATTTGCCGGGCCGGTGCCGCGTAGTAAGAAGCGTTTTCAAGCGCAATGCGTTGCCCGAGAATGTCCTGAACGCGCATCACACGCTCAGCCACATGGTTCACTGCCTCTTCGGTAAAGGGAATGGGCAGCAAGTCGTAGAGGTGCCCGTCGTCGCCGCAGTAGGTCAAATGTTCCGTATACAGCGGGCATTGATAGGTGTCTATAAATTCTTTGATTGAACTGACAAGCTCAATATCCAACGGTGCAAAGCCGCCGATATTCAGAGACAGGCCGTGCAGATATATGGGATAGCGCTCGGCAAAAAAGTGAAAGTCTTTTTTAAGCCGCCCGCCGAGGTGCATCCAGTTTTCCGGTGCAACCTCCAGGAAGTCAATTGCTCCGGCATTGAGAGGCTTGAGCGCGCCGGTAATGGCGCGCCGCAAGCCAAGTCCAGCCTGTACTTCAGACATGGAGTTTAGTGGGCACCGCACTTGCCTTCGCCACACTTGCCTTCAGCTTTGGCTTTTTTGCCTTCGCCGCACTTGCCTTCACCACACTTACCTTCGGCTTTGGCTTTTTTGCCTTCGCCGCATTTACCTTCGCCACACTTGCCTTCGGCTCTGGCCTTTTTGCCTTCGCCGCACTTGCCTTCACCACACTTGCCTTCGGCTTTAGCTTTTTTACCTTCGCCGCATTTACCTTCTCCACACTTGCCTTCACCGCATTTACCTTCGGCGTCCTTGGCGTAGGACACGAGATCGTAGCCTGAACTCAAGTGGCTTGCGGCGAAGGGGTTGGTGTCCGCCGATACCACAGACGCACCTGTACCTGCCAAAAAGGCTGCGCCAAGCGCCGCCGCCAGTGGTTTTTTACTCAATTTAGCCATGTTCAGTGTTCTCCTGAAAAATCATCCTGAAGGATCTTGATGTGACCATGCTGCACCCTGTTGTTACAGCCACAGGTATTACAGTTGTCATATACGCAGTGTTACAGCAGTTAGATGAAGAACCTGTCAAAATGTTACAAACATTGTAGTCGGGTCAACCATCCTGAACGTGCGTGCTTAGCCGCTGGTTATAAGACAGTTAAGTTTTGAACCAGTTCACACCTTAGGTCAAGTAAGCATTGCTGAAATTAGACTCTTGGGGTGTCCGCAGCCAGAATATCGCGCCACAGGGCCTTAAGTCGCTTTTCCGACACCGGCATGGCTGTACCCAGGGTCTGGGCAAATACGGACACGCGATATTCTTCAAGCATCCAGCGATAGTCAACTACCGCCGCCGAAACAGAGGCGGAAACCATGTCGCTCGCTGTGAATCGCTGCCACAAGGGTTCGGTGAGCGAACGCAATGCCAGTGTTTGCTGCCGCTCGCGCTGATACTGCCCTTCCAACTTATCCAGACGTTGCTCTATAGCTTGCAGATACCTCGGGTACTGTGCCAGCCGCTCCTGATCCAGCATTTCAAGAAAGCCCGTGAACAGAAGGCCATCAAGTTGCTCGCGAATATCCGACGCTGTGTCAATCCAGTGTAGCTGCGTCAGCTTCTTCAGGCCGCGTTGTACCGCTGCTGCGCGCGCAAGAATGGATTCCGCCAGAGTTTCAACCTGCTGCAAGGACGCCAGCAACCGCGGGTGCCCCTCTCTGAGAATAGATTCGTAGGCCGCGGTATCTCTCGGCAGCTCGCGCTGGTGCAAATACGCACCGTCGACTGCCGCTCTCAGAATGGATTCCAACCAGTCGCGCCGCTGTTGCTTCAGAGCGGCAAGCTGCAGTTGCACCGGGTTCGATTTCAGCAATCGCTCACGATGCGGTTTTAGCGCTGCCTGTTGTCGCAACATGATAAGCCTGAGAACCGCTTTACGGCTCTCGCGCTCGGCCAGGCCGGCGTTGTCCAGCAGCATCAACTCTACCTGATCGCCCTTGTCCACCAACGCAGGGTAAGCCTGCACCTCTGCCCCGCCGCGACGAATAACTTGCACGGGGGGCAGGGACTCTATCGCCCAGCCCGTCATGTGCTGCTGCGAAAATTGGGCACTGTTCTCTTCCTGCAGGCTGGCCCGGGCGGCATCGGCGAAGGTCGCTTTCAGCTCATCAAGATGTCGACTCTCGCCTAGCAGTTTGCCCTGCTCATCGAGAATCCGAATATTCATGCGATAGTAATCGTCCAGCGACTGCGCGCTCCACAGCTCTGCCGGCACCGCGACACCGCTTTGCCGGCGCAGGGCTTCAGCCAGCTCATTGATTAAGGACTTGTTGCCGGCTTGCAACAAGCCAAGTGCCTCGCCAACCACTGCCGGTATCGGCATAAATTTTTTGCGCCACTGCTTCGGCAATGCCTTGACCAGCGCTATACACTTTTCGGCAAGCAAGCCCGGAACCAGCCATTCCGGCAGATGGTCAGGCACACGATTGAGCAACGCCACGGGAACTTCCAGCGTCACTCCATCGGAGGCGTGGCCGGGCTCAAAGCGATAACTCAACGGCAGGCGCAGGTCTTCCCATTGCAGACAGTCGGGAAACTGTGCTTCGGTATCGTTACCTGTTGAAGCGGCAAGAACCTCTGCCTTGCTAAGCTTGAGTCGCCGGGCTTCTGCCGGGGTTGCGTTCTTTAGCCAGCTTTCGAGGTGGCGACTGCTGACAACTCCTTCAGGAATTTTCTGATCGTAAAACTGATAAAGCACCTCGTCACTGATCAGCAGGTCGCGACGCCGAACCTTGCTCTCCAGCTCAAGCACCTCGGCGATCAGCGCCTGATTGTGATGAAAAAATTCCGCGTTGCCGCGATAACGGCCTTCTACCAGCGCACTGCGAATCAGAATTTCCCGCGAGGCCACAGGATCGATCGGGCCGTAGTTAACGCGCTTGCGATCCTGAATTACCAGCCCGTATAGACGGGTTTCCTGAAACGCTGACACACGACCAGCACGCTGTTGCCAGTGCGGCTCGTAGTACTGGTATTTCAGTACCGCGTCATTAATCCCCAATAGCCATTCGGGTTCTATGCGGGCAACACAGCGCGCATAAAGTTGAGTTGTTTCTACCATTTCGGCTGCAACCAGCCAGGCCGGTGATTTTTTAAAGAGAGCCGAGCCGGGGAAAATGCGTAGCTTGCGATTGCGTGTGCCGCGGTACCAGTTGTCTTCGTCTTTTTGCGCTATCTGGCTGAGAAACCCGGAAAGTATCGCGCGATGCACCGGCTCGTAGTCCGCGCCAGTTTTGTTCACCGGCCACTGGTTCTGTTTACACAGCAGCTTCAACTGCCAATGCAGTTCGCGCCACTCCTGAACGCGCATGAATGACAAGAATTCGCGCTGACACAGTTTCCGAAACTGGCTATTGGAGAGTTCCTGGCGCTGCTCCTCGACATAGTTCCACAGATTCACAAAACCGAGAAAATCTGACTCTTTGTGATAAAAACGACGATGCTTCTCATCGGCGGCCTGCTGTTTGTCGGCTGGGCGCTCGCGCGGATCCTGAATACTTAATGCGCTAACGATAATAAGTGCTTCATGCAGACAACCCAAGGCTTGAGCTGCCTGCAACACCCTGGCCATACGTGGGTCCAGCGGCATCCGCACCAGAGTTTTTCCCAGGCTGGTCAACCCGCGTTTTTGTACTGCTCCCAGTTCCGCCAGCAGTTTGTAGCCATCATTGATAAAACGGCTGTCCGGCGCATCGACAAAGGGGAATTCGTCGATGTCGCCGAGGCGCAGGTTCAGCATTTGCAGGATAACGGACGCCAGGTTGGTGCGCTGAATTTCCGGCTCGGTAAAATCGGGACGCGCCTCATAATCAGCTTCGGAATATAGCCGCACGCAAACCCCGGGGGCTACACGCCCGCAGCGCCCGGCCCGCTGATTGGCGCTTGCCCTGGAAATTGGCTCAATCGGCAAGCGCTGTACCTTGCTGCGGTAGCTGTAGCGGCTGATGCGTGCTGTGCCGGTATCAATGACGAAATGAATACCCGGTACGGTAAGCGAAGTTTCTGCGACATTGGTAGACAGGATAACGCGCCAGCCACGACGGGATTTATCATCAAAAATGCGTTGCTGTTCGGCACCGCTAAGCCTCGAATACAGCGGTAAAACCTCCAATCCTTTAAGCTCGGATTTGCGCAATTTAAGCGCAGCCGCCCGAATTTCACGCTCTCCACTGAGAAACACCAGCACATCGCCACTGCGTCTGCCACCCAACTGATGCAATTCCCACAGCGCCTGCTCGATCGCCTCAGCCTGATCTCCCTCGGGACTCAGCTCTTCGAGCGGGCGATAACGCACTTCTACCGGGTAACTGCGACCGGTCACCTCCAGCACTGGCGCGTTGCGGAAATGCTGTGAAAAGCGCTCCACGTCAATGGTCGCCGACGTGATAATCACCTTAAGATCCGGTCGCTTTGGCAGAAGTATTTTCAGGTAGCCCAGCAAAAAATCGATATTGAGGCTGCGCTCATGGGCCTCGTCGATAATCAGGGTATCGTAGCGGTTCAAATTCGGATCAGACTGGATCTCGGCCAGCAGAATGCCATCGGTCATCAGCTTGATATAACTGGAATCCGACACCTGGTCCTGAAAGCGCACCTGAAAACCAACGGCCTCGCCGACGCTGGAGTTGAGTTCGCTCGCAATGCGCTGGGCGACCGTGCGCGCCGCCAAACGGCGCGGCTGGGTGTGGCCAATCAAACCGAGTACACCGCGCCCCGCTTCCAGACAGAGTTTGGGTAGCTGGGTGGTTTTACCCGAACCGGTTTCACCGGCAACTATGATCAACTGATGCTGCAGCAGCGCTTCTTTGAGTCGGGGTATTTCACGCGATACCGGGAGGTCCGGGTATTCGATGGCCGGCAGCCTGTCGCGCCGCAATGCAACACGTTGCCGGGATGTTGCCAGCGCTTCGTCAAGGCGGAGCTGCAACTTGTCGACGGGTTTACCGCTGCCTGCCCGTTTGGCCAGGTCGCGCTGCATTCGCAGCAGGCCCGGACGGTCGGCCAGCCAACAATCGTCTAATGCCTTGAATACATCTGCTTCGTTTTGCATTTTCCGCCAATAAAAAACGCCCCGAAGGGCGTTTTACAGCTGCCTTGATAAAGTAAAAATCAGGATGATTTTAACTCTTCATCACGCAGTTCGCGACGCAAAACTTTACCCACATTGGATTTGGGTAAATCGTCGCGCTCTTCAATGTGTTTTGGCATTTTGTAGCCTGTGAGCTGTTCGCGCAGATGCGCCTTGAGGGAATCGATATTGACCGGCCCGTTTTTACCTACGACGAAAATCTTGACGACTTCACCGGATTTTTCATCCGGCACACCAATGGCCGCACACTCCGCCACGTCCGGGTGTGTGCACACAACATCCTCGATTTCATTCGGATACACGTTGAAGCCGGAGACAAGAATCATATCCTTGATACGGTCAACAATTTTCAGGTAACCGTCCGCTTCCACAATGGCGACATCGCCCGTGTGCAGCCAGCCATCCTCGTCGATCATTTTTCGGGTTTCATCATCGCGCTGCCAGTAACCCAGCATAACCTGAGGGCCGCGCACGCAAAGCTCACCGCGCTCGCCAATCGGTTGGTCAGCGCCGTCATCACCCACTATTTTGATTTCGGTATTGGGCACAGGCACCCCAATTGAACCCAGCTTGTTTGCACCGCCAGGGTTCGTTGTCACTACCGGCGATGTCTCGGTCAAACCATAGCCTTCAAAGACCTCGCAACCGGTAATCTCTTTCCAGGTGTTGGCCGCCGACGAGGTAAGCGCCATGCCGCCCGACAGGGTCATTTTCAAACCCGAAAAGTCTATGTTCTTAAATTCAGGGTGGCTATAGAGCCCGACAAAGAGTGTATTCAAGCCACTCATCCCGCTGAATTTCCACTTTTTCATCTCTCCGATAAAGGCATCCATATCTCTGGGATTGGGAATAAGCACGGTGTGATTACCCTGCATCATTACGATAAAGCCCAGTGTAAAGGAGTAGATGTGATACAGCGGCAATGGACCAATAAAGGTTTGCGGGCCTTTTTCAAAACCGTAAGTATCAAACACACTGCCTGCCTGAAGTATGTTGGACACCAGATTGCGATGACTAATCATCGCGCCTTTTGACACACCCGTGGTGCCGCCTGTGTATTGCAGCAGTGCCACATCATCCGGCGCCGGCTTAACCGCTTTCAGGCTTAACTTACGCCCCTGGGCAATGGCACTGCGAAAAGAAATCGTATCGGGAATGGTGTAGTCGGGAATCATCTTCTTAATGTGGCGGGCGGCAAAATTGATAATCCGGCCCTTGATCGGCGGATGCAAATCAGCCACTTCCGTCATGATAACGGTCTTCACCGGCGTGTCTGCCAACACCTCTGCAGCGGCTTCGCCAACGTTGGCCAGCAACAACAAGGCCTTCACGCCTGCGTCATTGAGCTGGTGCTTGATTTCCCGCGGGCTGTAGAGCGGATTTGTGTTAACCACCACAAAACCTGCGCGCAGTACCGCAAACATAGCAACGGGATACTGAATGATATTGGGCATCTGAATGGCAACACGGTCGCCGGGCTGAAGATCGGTTTTTTGCTGCAGGTAGGCGCCCAACGCTGCGGAATGACGTTCCAGCTCGTCGTAGGTCAGCGTGTGTCCGAGACTGGTTACCGCGTCGCGATCGCGATAACTTTCGATGCAGAAATCAAACAATTCCACCAGATTACGAAACTGGTCGGGGTTGATGACTTCAGGCACACCAGCGCGTGCGCGTGCCGCCGACACAGCCTCGGCAACAGATTTAGACAATTCAGACACGTTCCTTCCTCGATCGTGGGTTACAGGCAAGCCGCGCCATTTGCTGGCACCGGATGTTGTTATACATGAGAACATGTGAAGCTAACGGTCTTTACAGCACCTGTCAACGCAGCCCACATGGGGTAAAATGCCTATATCCACTATTTATTACATCTATAGGGAAGTACCGTGACACAACTGGAAAACCGAACCTTCGACGAGATTGCCATTGGCGACAAAATCCAAGCTGAAAAAACCCTGACAGAGCGCGACATCCTATTGTTTGCCGAGGTTTCCGGAGACGTAAACCCGGTTCACCTTGATGCCGAATACGCCGCCGGAACCCTGTTCAAGCAGCGCATTGCCCACGGCATGTGGACCGGAGCCCAGATATCAGCCCTGCTCGGCGTTCAGATGCCTGGCCCCGGCACCATTTATCTCGGCCAGAACCTGTCGTTCCGGGCGCCGGTCTACCTCGGCGACACCATTGAGTTCGAGCTGACGGTGAGTGACAAACGCGACGACAAGAAGATCGTGCACTTTCAGTGCAAGGCCAGCAACCAGCACGGCAAAACCGTGGCCAGTGGAGAAGCCCAAGTAATTGCCCCTACTGAAAAAATTCGCTTACCGCGGCCAACCCTGCCCAATATTACTATCGGGTAAGGTTTGCGTAACATTTTTGACCCGCAGGCGGATTTCTGTAATAGTGACAACCAAAATTACCAGTCCGTCCGCGAGGACAAGCAACCTTTAAAACTATAAACATAAATGGCAGAACCTATTGGTTTTATTGCGTTTTTGGGTACTCAGAGTCCGTAGATCACCTATGAAATCCAGTTATTTATCACGCTTGAGCGGCTTGGGGCTGTTACTTGTCAGCCTTTCTGGCGGAACCGTTTTCGCCCAGAGCCCCGCGCAAGCCATAGAGCGCCTAGAGGCAAAACAACAACAACTGCAAGAACAGGAAGATACGCTGAGGGCAAAATCCCAGTCTATCTCCTCGGCCATGGCAAATACCGAGGTTAGCGACGGTCCCGAAAAGGCTGCCTATGAAGAAGCAATTGCCAGCTTTGAAGAGGCCAGCGAGCAGTACGAAAGCGACCCCAGCCCCACCAACAAGAGCCGTGTTCGCAATGCCGAGTTCAAACTGCATCTTGCGGAGCGCAAATTTCGCTCCGGCAATGCCGAAATGCAAAAGCTCGAAGAACAGCAGGATGAGGTTGAAAGCCAACTAATATCTGTGCGCCGCGAGCTTGACGAGATCAACGAAGAGATTCCCCAGTTACGCCAGCGCATGGCCGAACAACGCGAACGGGAAAAAGCCCAGGCTGCAGCAGCCGCCGCCAGGGCGCGCGAAAAAGCTGCACAGGCCGAGGCTGCCAAAGCCGCTCAGTCCAATAATACCGCTTCTGCTCAGGCGCGAAGCAAGGCCCCGGCCAAAACTGAACCGCGCGAACCCCCTCGCAAAAATACCGCTGAGGCACCCGCCAAAAAGGCCGGACCAGCAGCCTCTGGCGAGCCCATTGAACTGGATCGCGACTTCATGCTGCTCACCACCAAGGCACAAGTCCTCACTGAGCTGGCCAACCTGCAGTTGCGTATTGGTGGCGACAGTCTGAAAATTCGCAGTAACAAGATTCTTAACGTTCGCCATTTCGTCGACGGCAAGGAAGTGGACAAAAACAGCCACCGCTTTAAAGGACTGGGCAACTACCAGTACCGGGCCGATGCCGCATTGCTGGCGGGCGAAAATCGCCTCCGCGTGTCTTTCTCTCGCTGGAATATCGATATGCCTGCGCAATACGCCGGCGAGAATCTGGTGATCCTGATGGACGCCAGTGATCGCAACGCACCCCGGATTGTATGTTTTCCGGCGAAATTGGCAGGCGACAGCTGAGTTCGGCGGGGCACGCTTAATCAAGTAAATGGCAGGCAATCAACCTGCCATTTTTTTTGTCCTGAATTTCTTTTTCCGCTAGCCGGGGCCGCTCTGTCCGGCAACGCTCAACAACCCATTTACAGCGCAAATTGTAGGCACAACCCTGATCGGCAGGCGGCATTAAACTGTTCGCCTCAAGCGCTTCACCCTCTCCCTCCAGCCATTCGCCCTCGCTCTCGCCGCCGGGGCTGGCGGCAATCAATGCCTGCGTATAGGGGTGCCCTGGCGAGCGCAGCAAATCCCGCCCGCCGGTTTCAACAATCCGCCCGTGATACATCACGGCCGTGCGATCTGCCAGATGGCTCACCACGGCCAAATCGTGGGCGATAAAAATCATGGCGACGCCGGTTTCCTGCTGCAATTCGTGTAGCAAATTCACTACCTGCGCCTGCACCGAGACATCCAGCGCGGATACCGGCTCGTCACAAATCACCAATTGCGGCCCGCTGATAAAGGCTCGGGCAATCCCGACGCGCTGACGCTGACCACCGGAAAGTTCGTGAGGGTAGCGCTGGGCAAAACGTCGTGGCAGGCCAATACGATCCAGCCACTCCAATGCCAGCGCCGACTCCTGACCCCGAAACTTGCCCTGCAGCTTGAGCGGTTCGACAAGGCAATCAATTAGCGTCATACGCGGATTCATCGCGCTGTAAGCGTCCTGAAATACCATCTGTACACGGCTGGCGTGACGTCGAAAATCGCGGCTCGAAAATCGTTTCGGCAAGCGCTCGCCAGCCAGGGTAATGTCACCATGTTCGCAGCCGAGCAGTCCGGCAACGAGCCGACCTAAAGTTGACTTGCCTGAACCGCTTTCCCCCACCAAACCCAACACTTCACCCGGCGCAACTGTCAGCGACACCCTGTCGACGGCCTTCACCGCGCTTGCGCCACGGCCAAAATGACAACTGGCCTGATTGAGCGTCAACAAGGCAGTCACGATGCTTTTGTCCTTGCTGGGTCCCAGAGCCAGCATTTGGCATGTTGCTCCGGCGCAGTGAGGTAATCCGCCGGCTGCTGTCGCGCACACACATTCATCGCCTGCGGACAGCGCGCAGCAAACGCACACCCGGCAATGGGTTTGGAAAGATCCGGGGGCGTGCCGGGGATTGCCATCAGCGAATCCCGCTGCTCGGTTAAACTTGGCATTGCCTGCTTCAGAGCCTGCGTATAAGGGTGTGCCGGCGTATTGAAGACACGTGAAATGGCGCCGGTTTCAACCAGTTTGCCCGCGTACATCACCGCCACCTTCTGGGCCATGCGACGCACTACCCCGAGGTCATGGGTGATCAACAGCAAGCCCATGTTCTGTTCGTTGCACAGCTCCCTGAGCAGCACCAACACCTCAGCCTGCACGGTTGCATCCAATGCCGTTGTCGGCTCGTCCGCAATCAGCAGTGCCGGCTTGCAGGCAATGGCCATTGCGATAACGGCGCGCTGCAACATACCGCCCGACATTTCAAACGGGTACTGCCGCGCCTTTTGGGCGGCATTCACAATGCCTAGTCGCTCAAGCAACGCAACCGCTTGCCGGTTGGCCTCGCGGCGACTGACCCCGGCGTGCAGGCACAGCACCTCGGCAATTTGCTGTCCTACCCGCATCGTCGGATTCATCGCCGTCATCGGATTCTGAAAGATCATCGCTATCCGGCGCGCCCGCAGTTGTCGCCATTGCGCCTCGCTATACGCCGCAAGCGACTGCCCTTCAAACAGTATATATTGCTGGCTGATTTTGGCTGAGCGAGGCAGCAACCGCATTAGTGACAAGGCGGTAAGACTTTTGCCCGAACCTGACTCCCCCACCAGTGCAAGACACTGCCCCGCCTCAATATCAAGGTCGACCGAGCGCACCAGATGCTGACCACCCAGGGAGATATTCAGATCCCGCACACTTAGCAAACTCTCCGGGGCTTTCATTGAGCCCCCCTGCGGATTTGCACATCCATGGCATCGCTGAGCGCATCGCCCAATACATTAAAGGCAAGTACCGCAATGCTGATGGCCACCGCCGGCACAATCAGTTCATGGGGGTGCGTCAACATCGAGCGAATACCCTCGTTGCACAACGAACCCCACGAAGGAGTGGGCGGCACAACCCCCATACCGATAAACGACAGCAGGGCCTCGGTGAAGATCGCCTGCGGGATGGCAAAGCTGAGTGAGACCAATAACAGCGGCAGAACATTGGGCAGCAAATGCCGCCGGATCAGATACAGGTTGCTCGCGCCGGCCATTCGTGCCGACAACACAAAGGCGCTGCCACGCAACTGCAACACCTGCCCGCGCACGAGTCGTGCCGCGCCGGGCCAGCTCAACAGAACCATGGCAAGCACCATCGGAAACAGCCCACTCTCACCCGACTCAATGCCCATCGCTACGCGGAACAAGATCATAAACAACAGGAAGGGCAAGGCCACCACAAAGTCGGCGATGCGCATCAGCGTGTTGTCGACCCAGCCGCCGATCAGCCCCGCCGCCGCGCCATAAAAAGCACCCAGAGTAATAAACAGCAGCGGCGCCGTCAGCCCAACCAACATGGAGGTCCGCGCGCCGTGAATGACCCGGCTCAACATGTCGCGCCCCAATGAATCTGTGCCCAAAGGGTGTGCCGGCAATACAACCTCACCGTTATGCACAGGCAAATCCAGCAACTGCGCCTCAAAGCGCCCGATCGTCAGCGCCGGCGTCAGGGTAATAGTGGCGCGCCTCGACAGTTCGTTCTCACCTTCCGGCACAACCGTGTAGCGGTAGGCGCGCTCGCGCAACTGAAGACGGTCGTCGTACCAGGGGTGTTCGATCTGCGCCAGAGGGACACCCAGGCCGGCACCCTCGCCTGCTTCTGCGCGGTAGACCCGATAGCCTGCGGCTCCCGCCACGGCCGGCCAAGCCAGTTTTACCGAAGTGGTGGTAGCGCTGACCGACATCAACTGGCCGGCCTGAACGAGAGCGCCCTGCCACTGGGGATTATCCTCCACCACCGCTACGGTGCGCGCAGTGGTTGGGCCGGAGGAGACCTGCGACAACCATTGCCGCGCAGGATCCTGAGACCACAGAAACGGCCCTGCAAAAGCACTGAATACAAGCAGGACAACCACAACCAGTGCCACCACGGCACGCACATCTGCCAGCAATACCCGCCACAAGGGTGGCGCGGGCGCCAAGGCCTCCATCTGCTCGACCGGAGCGGCAGGAAGGGCATTAAAATCATCTGCATGAAACTGCATTAACGACCGTCCCCGTGCAGCCGAATTCTCGGGTCAATCAGCCCGTAGGCGATATCGATCAGCACCACCATCAGCACCAGAAAGGCGCCGTAGAAAACCGTGGTACCCATAATCACCGTGTAGTCGAGCTGCTGAATCGCTTGCACAAAGTAGCGCCCTAATCCGGGGATGGCGAAAATCAGCTCAACTACAAAACCACCGGTCGTTATCGCCGCGATAGTTGGGCCAAGTTCCGTTACCACCGGCAGCATGGCGTTGCGCAACTGGTGCTTGCGAAAAATCTGCCAGTCACTCAGCCCCTTCGCTCTGGCCGTCAGCACGTAATCTGATTGCATCACTGCCAGCATCGAGGAGCGCATCAATCGTGCCAGATAGGCCATAGTGCCCAAACCCAGAACCAGTGCCGGCACCCAGACATGAGAAATGCCGCCCCAACCCGCTACCGGCAACAACGGAAAACTCAGCCAGTCGTTCGCCCGCACAATCGCCATTTGGGCCAGAGCCGCAATGACAAAACTCGGCACTGAAATTGCCAATACCACAGCGATCATCATGGCGCGGTCGGGGCTGCGATTATGCCAGTGCGCGGCAACAGCCCCTCCGATAATGCCACCCGTTGCCGCGATCAACAGTGCTGCCACACCGAGGATGGCCGATACCGGAAAATGCTCACGAATAATGTCGTTCACCTGCCGGTTTTCCTGCGTAAAGGAAATGCCAAAATCTCCCCTCAGCATGTTGCGCAGGTAAATCAGGTATTGCTCGGTAACCGGCTTATCGAGCCCGTATCGCGCCATCAGGTTCTGGCGCAACTGGGGGCTGGCGGCCTTGGCTTCATTAAAGGGGTCACCCGGCACCGCGTGCATTGAAAAAAACGTTGCCGTGGCAATAAACCAGATGGTGATCGCGCCATAAGCAAGCCGTTTGAGTATATAGGCGATCATGGCTCTACCCAGGCGTAGCGAAAATTGGGGTCGCCACCAAAAAGGGAGCGTCGCACACCTTGGAGCTGCGGGTGCTGTACATACATACCCACATTCTCATAGGTTGGAATAATCACCACTTGCTCACTGATAATGTGTTGCAGCCGGTCAAAGGCCTGCAGCCGCGTTTCCTGATCCGCTGACGACTGGGCCTTGGCAACCCAGCTATCGTAGCGCCGGTTTTCAAAGCGTCCGCGATTATTGTCATTCCATGATGCAAACAGGTCACCGAAGGTAATCGGATCGTCGAAATCCGGCCCCCAGCCCGCCGCGGCAATATCAAATTCTCCGCGCCGCATTTTGGCAATACGTTGTTTGAACGTTTGCTGGTCGAGTCGTGTCTCCAGCCCCAGCGCCTGCTTCAGCACGTACTGATAGTATTCCGCCTCGTTTACCGCTCTCGGGCTGTCTCCCACGAGCAGCGTGAGCGGCTCGATCTCGCCCAATTCACGGCGCGCCTGACGCAGGTATTCACGCGCCTTTTCGATATTGTAATCAATCGCCGGCGGTGGATACTGTTCCGAGAAAGTGATGCCGTAAGCCCGCATTCCAGAGGGAAACAGACTATAGGCGGGCTTGATTCCCGGCAAACCCAGAACCTTGTATACCAGCAAGGAGGGTTCCAACACCGCCTGAATGGCGCGGCGCAGGGCCAGATTGTGCGTTGCGCGTTCGCTGCGCTGGTTAAATTCCAGAAAATACAGAGTACCAAAATCAAACAACCGCGCTTCGTAGCCGCGCTTTACCGCATCGTTCAACGTGCCCGCATCCAGGGCCGCCAGCGCTATGCGATTGTCTTTGTATAAATTGTACTGGGCGGTAGTATCGGAAGTGATATAGGGAAAATCGATAACCTGCAGGCGAATGGCCTCGCGATTCCAGTAGCGCGTGTTTTTTTCGAGGCGCAAGTGCGCGCCGTGCACCCACTTCGCCAGGGTAAAGGGACCGTTAAACACCATTTTGTCGGCATCGGCGGCAAACGCCCGCCCCCAGCGCTCGACAATGTCCTGCCGCGCCGGATAGTACGTCATGAACGCCGTCAGCTTGTCGAAATAAGGGCAGGACCGTTCGAACTGCACCTCCAGCCGGTAGTCGCCCACCGCCCTTACGCCCAAATCAGACAGGGGCAACTCACCGCGATTAATCGCTTCGGCATTTTTGATCGGAAACAGGATAAAGGCGTATTGGGAGGCCGTTTGGGGGTTCACCGCGCGACGCCAGGCGAAAACAAAGTTATGCGCCGTTACCGGCTCACCGTCGCTCCAGCGGGCATCCTTGCGGAGCCAGAACGTAGCGCCGTCTTCACGAACCTGCCAGCGCAGCGCTATGCCCGGAGCGAGATTGCCCTCGGCATCATATTGAACCAGCCCCTCCATCAAATGCGACAGCAGGAAGGAGCCAATCTGGTCGGTGGCCTGCATGCTGTCGAGGCTGGGTGGCTCGGTTGCCAAACTCAGGGTAATGGCCTGATCTTGCCCTGATACAGCCTCTGCGTGGGCCGAGGTCACCGCCATACCAAGGCAAAGCAAGCCAAGACATAGCAAAGCGGGCAAACGCCCTGTGTGTATCAGCAGCTTGATAACATTCGTCCTTATAACGATCGTTCTTCGCTTGCGCCGGGCGCATTGCTACAATAGCCGCCCTCTATAATACGCGGCCTTGAAGCAGCCCCTACCGGATAGTCGTCGAGCCTGTGCATACCTCAACTTCTCCCTATCTACTCGAGACCGCCAGCATCGACTGGGGAGATGACAATGTACCAAGATCGTCGCTATACGGCGATGTTTACTATTGCCGCGAACACGGTCTTGCAGAAACTCGCTACGTATTCCTTGAGCAGAATTCACTTGCCGAACGCTTTAGCGCAGTGGCCGACCATACCACTTTCACCATAGCCGAAACGGGCTTTGGTACCGGGCTGAATTTTCTGGCTGCCTGGCAGTTGTGGCGCGAGCAGGTGAAACCCTCGTCGCTGTGTCGATTGCATTTTGTCAGCGTGGAAAAGCACCCCCTGTTCAAAGCCGACCTGCAACGCGCGCTGGCCCAATGGCCGGAGCTGGCGGAATTGTCTCAAACCCTTGAGCAAGCCTACCCCGAGTTAGTTGCCGGCCAGCATCGCCTGGAATTTGACGATGGCCGTGTTGTACTTGATCTCCTGTTCAGCGATGCCGAAGCCGGCTTTGCCTCTTTGCAACGCAGCCGTCACCCGCTATACCTGCGTTCCCACGCGGCGGTCGATGCCTGGTTTCTCGACGGCTTTGCCCCCGGCAGCAATCCGGGCATGTGGAGCGACAGCCTGTTCAACGCTATCGCTGCACTGAGTAAAACCGGGAGCAGCTTTGCGACGTTTACAGCAGCCGGATTTGTAAAACGCGCCCTCCAGGAACGGGGCTTCAGCGTTGAAAAAGTACCGGGCTTCGGCCGCAAACGCGACATGTTGCGCGGCCGATTTAGCCCCACCGCCCGGCCGGCGCCAACGCAAAAGCGCTTGCGCGTCAGCGAAAATGCCGCCTGGCATTTGCCGGAGCCAATGCCTCGCCCTGCCAGCGTTGCGGTGGTAGGCGCAGGGCTGGCGGGCTGCCATACTGCGGCGGCGCTGGCCAAACGCGGCATCCGGGTGACTGTGCTCGAACAAGGTCATCAAGTCGCCGGCGCAGCCTCCGGCAACCCGCAGGCCATCTTGTACACAAAACTGTCCCATCAAGCCGGCCAACTGAATCAATTTGCCCTCTCGAGCTTTCTCCACGCCTGTCGCTTCTATCGCGCAATGCCGGATCTGCCCGGTGATCTTTGCGGCGTACTGCAACTTGTGGACAGCACCCGGCAAGAACAGCTCGACAAGCTGCGCAGCGCCTTTGCCCGCCAGGACGACTGGTGCCAGTTTGTGAGCAGCGAAGAGGCCTCCGCCATCGCCGGCATCGACCTCGCCTCACCGGCCGTCTATTTCAGACAGGCGGGCTGGCTGCGCCCGGCGGCTTTGTGCAAACAATTACTCAGCCATCCGAACATCAGCGTGTTAACCGGGCACGCCTTACATGAACTGCGGCAACAAGCCCGGGGCTGGCAACTGCAGTGTGAAAACGGCGCCTCAATAACCGTCGATGCGGTGGTGCTGGCCAACAGTCACCACGCCATGGGCCTGCCGCAATGTGCGCACCTGCCTCTGAAAATTATTCGCGGGCAGTTAACACTCATACCAGACAGCGAGGTATCCGCACTGCCCCGCTCAGTTGTATGCCATGAAGGCTATATCGCGCCACCGGTAGACAATGAGATTGTTATTGGCGCGAGTTACGATACCCGGTCAGCAGATACCGCGCTGCGCGATGAAGACAATGAAGCCAACCTGCAAAAGCTGCAGGAGGCCATTCCCGGCATTACGTTCAGCGCCCGGAACACGCCTTATAAAGCCCGGGCCTCCCTGCGTTGTACCAGCCCCGATTACCTGCCCCTGATCGGACCTGCGCCCATTGCGGAGCAGCAGCTCAAGACTTTTGCGCCGCTGGCCAAAGATGCCAAAACACTCGTTGAGCAACGCGGTGCGTATTACCCCGGTCTGTACCTGAATCTCGGACACGGCTCGCGCGGCCTAACCTCTACCCCGCTCGCGGCAGAAATTGTTGCCTCCCAACTCTGTTCGGAAGTGCCGCCCCTGCCACGAGACTTGACGCGCGCCCTTTCACCTTCGCGCTTTTTGATTCGCTCTCTGGTTCGCGGTCGTTAACACCGGGTAACTTAACACC
>DIBR01000029.1:0-9930 GCA_002415025.1 Spongiibacteraceae bacterium UBA5047 | reverse complement strand
AACACCGGGTAACTTAACACCGGATAACTTAACACTGGGTAACCCAGAGTATGCTAAAACACTGTTATAACCCTTAGCGCAATACCAGCAACTGTCCAACATCCAATACCGGAGCACCCATGAATCTGACAGGCAATACCATTCTTATAACCGGCGGCGGCAGCGGCATTGGTCAGGCACTGGCCATCAAATTCGCACAGCTCAATAACACCGTCATTATTTGCGGACGCCGCCAGAACAAGCTGAACGAAACCGTTGAGCGCGAACCGCGCATCAAGGCCTACTGCTGCGACGTCACCGACCCTCTGGATGTCGATCGCTTGAGCAGACAGCTACAGGCCGACGACTATCAACTGAACATACTGATCAATAACGCCGCCATTCTAAATTACTACAACTTCTCCAAACCTGATGAATTCAAGCTGGACGCGGCAACCCTGGAGATCAACTGCAACCTGACAGCGCCCATCAATCTCTCCATGGCCCTGTTGCCGCAACTCCTGCGGCACCCTCACCCCCACATCATCAATGTGGGCTCGCCGGGCGGCATTGTCGCGATATCACCCAGTCCTTTATACAGTGCAAGTAAAGCCGGGCTGCACGCCTTCACCCAGGTACTGCGTTTGCACCTGAAAAACCAGGCCAGGGTGATTGAAGTCTTTCCGCCCACCGTTGAAACGGAAATGACCACAAACCTTCCCCGCAAGAAAGTCAGCAGCGAGCAATGTGTGAATGCAATTCTCGACGGGCTGCGAAAAGGGAAGGATGAAGTCTGGGTTGGCGAAGGCAAAGTGGTCAGAATGTTGATGAACCTGCTTCCTCCCGCCTGGGTATTCCGCCTGGTGAATAGCCAACCCTCTATGCAGGTTAAATAACCGGCACGGGCGCAACTTTCCCCCGCGCCAATGCTGGCTGCCTTACAGCACGGTAATGGCCAATACCACTGCTGTTCCGTATAGTTAGCGCTTCGAGAATCTGTCGTCAGCCCGTCACACCGGCAGGCGACCCCAACCTCCCAGTGTAGCCCATGCCAGAGTCCAAACGAGCGTCCCACCGATTTCTGAAAACCCTTCTCCCCCTGTTGGTGCTGGCAGCAGGCTACGCGGGCTTCCAGTATGTTGTGAGCCACCCGCCGGAATTGAAGAAAAAGGATGTTATCGCCCACTACCCGACCGTCGAAGTGATTACCGCACGCCCCACGATGACACGACTGACCGTCAACTCTCAGGGCACCGTGCGCCCTCGCAGCGAAACAACCCTAAAGCCGGAAGTGACCGGCCGGGTGGTATGGATGTCACCGCAGCTGGTCAATGGCGGCATCTTTGCGGCGTCGGAAAAGTTGCTGGAGATCGATGCCACCGACTATCGCACAGCGCTGGCATCAAGCAAAACGACTCTGGTGCGAGCCGACGTCGAGTTCGACCATGCACGCCGGGAGTTGCGCCGTATCGAATCTTTGCGTCAGCGTAATATCGCCAGCGAAACCCAGCTTGATCAGGTCAAACGTAGTTTCAAGCTGGCAGAGGCCACACTAAACGAAGCGCGCATACAGCATGAGCAGGCTCAGACCAATCTGGAACGCACTGTTCTCTATGCGCCCTTTGCCGGACGCGTGCGCCGCGAAGCGGTCGACATAGGTCAATATCTCTCGCGCGGAGAAAATATTGCGACCCTATACGCCACTGACTTTTACGAAGTTCACCTGCCTATCGGCTTTGAACAGTTTTACTACCTCGACATACCGGCGGGCACCCAGGGTGTACTCAACGACGACCAGACTTTAGCGGTAACCATTACCGGAAAAGTCGGCGAACGGGAATTTACCTGGGACGGCGAACTGCAACGTACCGAAGGTGAAATTGATGCTACCACACGGCTGGTTTACGGAGTGGTAACGGTCGAAAACGAGGTGACTCCCGGCAAAGCTCCCCTGCTGGTTGGCATGTTCGTAAAGGCCAGCATCCAGGGACGTGAATTTCCGGACATTGTGACGCTGCCTCGCGGTGCGCTGCGAGACAACCAGCAAATTCTTGTGGTTGATGAAAACTCCCGCATCCGCTTTCGGGATATCGACATTCTTCGCATTCAGGGCAACGAAGTTCTCGTGCAGGGCGGGTTGGAAGCCGGCGAACAGGTTTGTGTTTCAGCGCTCACGGTCGCCGTTGACGGCATGACGGTCAACACCAGCCCGGTTAGCGGAGACTGATATGCCCGCCCTGATCCGCTGGTTTGTTCACAACCCGGTTGCCGCCAACCTGTTGATGTGGGTGCTGCTGATAACCGGCACCTTTACGCTGTTTTCTGTGTATCGCGAAGAGTTTCCAAACCTCAGCACCGATATTGTCAGCGTGACGGTTCCGTATCTCGGGGCCTCGCCCGCAGAGATTGAAGAATCGATTTGTATTCGGGTAGAAGAAGCCATTGAGGGCACCCCCAATATCAAAAAAATTCTCACCACAGCGCGAGAAGGCGCTTGTATTACCCGGGTTGAGCTGGAAATCGGCGTCGACAAGGGCAAAGTGGTAGACGACATCAAAAGTCGCATCGACGGCATTGACTCCTTCCCGGTTGACGCCGAAGAACCGCAGATCAAAGAGGAAGATATTCTCACCCATGTGCTGCATATCATTCTCGCGGGCAATGCCGACGAGCGCAGCCTGAAAGAACTCGCCTACCATATGCGCGATGACATCGTCGACTTGCCCGGCGTATCGCAAGTACAGGTTAACTATGTTCGCCCCTATGAAATGTCCATTGAAGTTTCCGAGCATACCCTGCGTCGCTATGGGCTAAGCCTTGAACGCGTAGCACAGGCTATTCGCAGCAGCTCACTGGATTTACCCGGCGGCTCGGTCAAAACCCGCAGTGGCGAAGTATTGCTGCGCACAAAAGCCCAGGCTTATAGCAGTCGCGATTTCGAGGAAATTATCGTTCTCACCCGCGACGACGGCAGCGTGGTTAAACTCGGCGACATCGCCAATGTTGTGGACGGCTTTGAGGACACCGATCTCAAAGTACGCTTTGACAGCAAGCCCGCCGTCATGATTCAGGTCAAACGCATTGGCAAGGAAGACGTTATCGATCTGGCAGAAAGAGTCAAAGACTATCTGCGCCAGGCCGAGGCCGACCTGCCCGAAGGCATTGAACTGACTCTATGGAAAGACGAATCCCAGGATCTGGTTGATCGCTTGCTGTTGCTGCGCACCAACGCCGGCTCCGGTTTACTGCTGGTTGCGCTGATTCTGTCGCTGTTTTTAAAACCCAATCTCGCCTTCTGGGTCACTATAGGCATTCCGGTGGCGCTCGCCGGCTGCCTGATCTTTTTTCCGGTCGCCCATATTGCTATCTCCACCATGTCGATCATCGCCTTTATTCTGGTGTTAGGCATTCTGGTAGACGACGCCGTAGTGGTCGCCGAACGGATATATGCACACCAACTCAAGGGACTGGGCCCCAAAGAGGCCGCTATTGCCGGCACACAGGAAGTATCTACTCCGGTGATATTCGGCGTTCTGACCAGCATGGTCGCCTTCGTGCCTTTCATTTTTATTCCCGCCACCATGGGGCAGTGGTTTGCGGTTATCGGCATGGTAGTTATCGCTGCACTGTTCTTCAGCGTTATCGAATCACAATTGATTTTGCCCGTGCATTTGTCGCGCCGAATACTGACCAATGGCCGCGGCCAACGCGAGTCCTGGCTACCGAGGCAATTGCAGGCATTTGCCTCCAATGTCTACAAACCGTTTCTCGAGCTTACCCTGCGCTGGCGTTACCTGGTGGTAGCACTCGGCCTGGCCTGCCTGATGCTGGCCGTTAGTCTGGTCGCCAGCGGGCGGCTCGTTCTCCAGTATTTTCCGAATATTGTTGGCGAGCGGCTCTATGCAACATTAACCATGCCTGCCGGAACGGATATTGCGACGATGCAGGAGAAGGTTCAGCAAATAGAGGACGCCGCCCGCCAACTCCAGCGCGAACTGGATGAGGGGCTGTCGCCTGAAGAACCCAGCCGCATCAAGCACGTAATTTCATCCATTGGCTCTCCATTGGTAAAAGGCTCCATCGGTGCGTCTGATCAGGTTGCCGCGCATTTTGCCGAGCTGGCCATTGAAACCCTGAACCCCGACGACTACCAGCTCGACCCGCACGCCATCGTGGCGCGCTGGCGTGAGCTCAGCGGTGTTATTCCCGGTGCCGTTGAACTGGCTTTCACCGCCTCGTCTTTTTCCATTGGCAAAGCCCTCGATATTCAGCTGCGAGGCAGCAATACCGAAGAACTGCGCGAAAGCGCAGCAGTTCTAAAGGAGTCTCTGGCAGAATTACCCGGAGTATTTGATATTGCCGACACTTTTCGCGCCGGCAAACTGGAAATCCAGCTGGCCCTCAAGCCCGAGGCGCGTACCCTAGGCCTAACTACCCGGGCACTGGCGAATCAGGTACGTGAAGCCTTTTACGGGCGCGAAGTGCAGCGTATTCAACGCGGCCCCGACGACGTGCGGGTGATGGTACGGTTTCCCGAAAGCGAAAGACGCTCACTCGGCGATGTCGAAAATATGATGATTCGCACCGAATCGGGCGCGGAAGTCCCCTTTAACAGCGTTGCGGAAGTGACGACCGGGCGCGGCTACTCAACCATCCAGCGCGTCGATGGAATGCGCATAGTGTCCGTACAGGCCGATGTTGATCGCACAGTCACGACCCCCGAAGAAGTGCTCGGCCACGTTAACAGCGAAGTCATGCCACAGCTGCTTAAAGCTTACCCGTCCATTGAGTTCGCCCTGGCCGGCGAGGCCGAAGAACGTGCATCGTCCCTGCAGGGGCTACTCAGAAATACCGTTATCGCACTGTTTGTGATGTACAGCCTGCTCGCCATTCCGCTCAAGTCATACTTGCAGCCATTCGTGATTATGAGCGTTATCCCCTTCGGGCTTATCGGCTCGCTGGCCGGACACTATATTCTCGGTTTGGATGTTATTATTTTTTCCATCCTGGGAATGGTCGCGATGGCCGGCGTTGTAGTGAATTCAGGTCTGGTGCTCGTTGACTATATCAACCGGCAGCGGCGGGAAGATGTCGATGTATTCACTGCAGCCGTTGAGGCCGGTGTAGTGCGATTTCGCCCCATCGTGCTGACCAGCCTGACCACCTTTGTCGGCTTGATGCCGCTGATCGCCAATCACGACCTCTCAACCTTTATGTTCGTCCCGCTTGCCACCTCGCTGGCCTTTGGTGTTCTACTGGCCACATTCGTGAACCTGTTTCTGGTCCCGGCAATGTACCTGATTCAGGAAGACTGGCTAACGCTGGTTAGCGCAAAGGAGCGCCAGCGTCTGGCCGATGAAAACCGCGTAGACGAACTAACAACCTGACGGTGTGACCGCGCCGTTCAGGCGGCGTGCGCCTGATGGGCACGTTCAGCCGAGGCCAGAGCCTGTCGAACCCAGTGCGTCATGACAGCGCTATCACTAAACACCTCAGCGGGCGCGTGATAAAAATCCAGAAAGAAGGTTTGCCCCTGTTGCTGATATGAAAATCGTTCCAGTCCGCGCGTTTCAAACAGTCGCCGTGTTTCTGCATCGGCCTTGAAGTAGAGTTGATCATTTACCGCAATGGCAAACATGATATTCCGGTAGAAAAGGCCGGAACCGCCGAACATTTTGCGCTGTTGAACGGGACCAAAATCAGCCATTTTATCGACGACACGATCAGCAAATTGTTGCAGCATTGTCACCCCCGCGAATCTGCATTGCACTGTGCTCATCAAATCGCAGCGGCGCCGGATAAACAAGGAAGCCCATCGCAGTTTAGCTTTGAACGAATAGCCAGAATCCCCCTTCTTTATGTCTACCGCCGCCAATGAGCGACAGCAAATTGCAGAAGGTCCCTCGCTTGCACCATCGCGTCATTCAACCCACAATCGGCTGTTCAACCACAACGTATTAACCGTGTGAAATCGTTCCCGACATTTTTGCAAATGCTGTTGCTGTCCGGCGCCGTTATATGCCTCGGACTACGCTCGCCTGCTCTCCATGCTCGCGACTATGAAGTTGTGACCAGCTACCCCCACTATAGCCAGGGCTTTACTCAGGGTCTGGAGCTGTACAAAGGCCGCTTGTATGAAAGTAGCGGGTTGTACGGCCGCTCCTTCGTTGTGGCCGGCGATACCGATAAGGTACTTAAGAAAAAGCTTCTGGCAGATGATGTTTTTGCCGAAGGCTTAACCGTATTTCAGGATCGCCTGTTTCTCCTCACCTGGCGCAAGGGAGAGGCGCTGGTATTTGACCCGGACACCCTCGAACAAATTGGCCGTTTTAACTACTCCGGTGAGGGCTGGGGGCTCACCCACAGTGACACCGAGTTGTATATGAGCGATGGCAGTGACGAACTGCGCGTTATCGACCCCGACACCTTTAGCGAAAAGCGTCGCATTCCTGTGCGCTATCGCGGCAAGCCGGTTAAAAACCTCAACGAACTGGAATGGCACAACGGCCTGATTCTTGCCAATCATTGGCAAAGTGACCGGCTTCTGGCAATAGACGCTGCCAGTGGCAATGTGCTGAAGGTTTTCGATCTGAGGCAGCTTTTCCCCCGGGCAATGCGGGGCAAGGGGACCGACGTGCTTAACGGCATTGCTTACGACCCGAATAGTGACACCTGGCTTGTGACCGGCAAGTACTGGCCCCGCCTCTACCGGCTCCGCCTGAAACTCCCGGCTACCGGCAACACTACGCCCTGACGCCGTTCGCCAGCGGCAGCAATTTCTTATAAGCTGTCGCACTCAATTTGACCTGATTCGCTTTTCCTGGAGACACCCCGCCTGATGCAAGCCGCCGCGCAAACACACCCCGCTTTTCGCCTGTTACGCAAACACTCTATCGCCTCGTTAAATCTGGATATGGAGGAGTACGAGCACAAACAGACAGGTGCCGTTCACTACCATCTGGCGGCCGACAATCCCGAAAATGTGTTTATGGTGGCCCTGCGTACCGTGCCCGAAGACTCCACCGGCGTGGCCCACATTCTCGAGCACACAGCCCTGTGCGGCAGCGAGCGTTATCCGGTACGCGATCCGTTTTTTATGATGATTCGGCGTTCACTGAATACCTTTATGAATGCCTTTACCAGCTCGGACTGGACCGCCTACCCCTTCGCCAGCCAGAACCGAAAAGACTTCCAAAATTTGCTGGAGGTCTACCTCGACGCCGTGTTTTTCTCTCGTCTTGATCCGCTGGATTTTGCCCAGGAAGGCCACAGGCTTGAGTTTGCCGAGCCGGACAACCCCGAGAGTGAACTCCAGTTCAAGGGCGTTGTATTTAACGAAATGAAGGGCGCCATGAGCTCGGTACCCAGCCAATTGTGGCAGGCAGTTTGCAAACACCTGTTTCCCACAACCACCTATCACCACAATAGCGGCGGTGAACCGGAGCACATACCCGACCTCAGCTACGACGAGCTGCTCGCCTTCTATCGCAGCCATTACCACCCCGGCAATGCCATATTCATGACTTTTGGCGACATTCCCGCCAGCGAACACCAGCAGCAATTCGAATCGCTGGCCCTCTCGCGCTTTGATGCGCCGGGCAAGACGATTGCAGTGGGTGACGAGCAGCGCTTTGACCGCCCGGTTGCCGCCACGGAGTACTACCCTTTTAGCGACGCAGACGCCGACAACAAGCACCACGTCGTTCTTGGCTGGCTGCTCGGTAGCACGACCCGGCTGGAAAACGTACTCGAAGCACAATTACTGACCAACGTCTTACTCGACAACAGCGCCTCTCCCCTGCAGCAAGCGCTGGAAACGAGCAGCCTCGGCAATTCGCCCTCGCCCCTGTGCGGCCTTGAAGACTCCATGAAGGAGCTGGTATTTGTTTGCGGGCTGGAGGGCTGCTCCGGGGATAGTATTGCCGAGGTCGAACAATTGATTCTCGACACCATTGGCAAAGTCGCCGATGAAGGAGTGGCTTTTGAACAGCTCGAAGCCATGCTCAACCAACTGGAACTGACGCAGCGTGAAATCTCCGGTGACAGCTACCCTTATGGCTTGCAGCTGTTGCTGACCGCCCTCGGGAGCGCAACCCACCGGGGCGACCCCATCGCCCTGCTTGATATGGAACCGGCGATTGCAGCCGTGCGCGACAAGATTGGCGACCCGGACTACATAAAACAGCTCGCCCGCCGCCTGCTACTCGACAACCCACATCGCCTCACGCTCCATATGGCACCGGACGGCAAGCTCAGCGAGCAGAAGCTCGCAGCAGAAAAAGCGCGGCTACAGGCCATCCAGTCCGGCCTGACAGATGAGCAAAAGCAGGCGATCATCACTCAAGCGCAAGCACTCAACGATCGGCAGCAATCCGTCGAGGATGAATCCATACTACCCAAGGTCGGGCTTGACGATATTCCGGATAGCCTGCCCGATATTCCCAGCCAGTCACTGCAGTCGGCCGCGCTGCCGGCCACCTGGTATAGCCGGGGAACCAACGGGCTGGTGTATCAGCAACTGGTGATGCACATGCCGCAGTTGCCGGGTGAGCTGGCGCAACTGGTGCCCTACTACACCTCCATGTTGACCGAGGTTGGTTTGGGCAGCAGCAACTACCTGCAAACACAAGACAGGCAGGCTGCTGTATGCGGTTCCATCAACGCCTTTAACAGTTTTCGTGGCGCCGCCGACAACGAGCAGGAGGCCTCGGCCTACGCCTTTATCAGCAGCAAGGCGCTGAGCCGCTTTCACCGAGAGCAATCAGAACTGATTCGCGACACGCTCACCCAGGCGCGTTTTGATGAACACGACCGCTTGCGCGAACTACTCGCGCAGCAGCGCGCGTCAGCCGAGAACAGCATTACCGGCAACGGCCATATGCTGGCCATGCAGGCGGCGAGCAGCGGCATGAGCCCGGTCGCCCGGCTTGCCCACGAGCTATCAGGGCTTGCAGGTATTAGCACATTAAAGGCGCGCCACGATGCCAGCAAAGAAACCGGCGGCATAGAGAGCTATGCCGACAGTCTCGCTCAATTGCACAGATATTTTCAGGCCAGCGAAAAACAGCTCCTGGTCATTGCCGAGGAAGATGCATTTCAGGCTATTTGCGAGGCCAACGAACAGATCTGGCACGACACGCCAAACACCCCGCACACCGAATTTTCGCTGCCGTCAATCCGCGAACCGGTGCGCGAGTGCTGGGTAACCGCCACTGAAGTCAACTTCTGCGCGAAGGCCTACGCAACCGTGCCGATGGCTCACCCCGACGCCGCAGCGCTGACCGTGCTGGGCGGTTTTTTACGCAATGGCTTTTTGCATCGCAGTATTCGCGAGCAAGGTGGTGCTTATGGCGGTGGCGCCTCCCAGGATTCCAATATAGCGGCCTTCCGCTTTTACTCGTATCGCGACCCGCGCTCATTGGCAACCCTTGACGATTTCGACCAGTCACTGCAGTGGCTCCAGTCTGCCCAACACAGCGACGAGCAGCTCGAACAAGCGATTCTTGGAGTAATAGGCAGCCTGGACAAACCCGGCTCGCCCGCCGGCGAAGCCAAGCGCGACTTTCAGAACCGGCTATTCAGACGCAGCAAAGCGCTGCGCGATGAATTCCGCGAGCGCTTGCTGAAGGTTGGCATCGCTGACCTTAAACGTGTGGCGCAGCACTACCTGCAACCTGAGCAGGCCAGCGTTGCTGTTATCACCAGCCAAACAGCCTTCGACCGGGACAAAGCTGCATACGACAAACTGTCTTTGAATTTGCGTCAAGTCTGATCGTCCAAAAGAAAGGCCCCGCTGTCGGCTAGCTATTAGTTTAAAGTGTGGCAGATACACCCAAGGGCTCTCCTCGGGGAGTCCTTTTTTGCTGATGTGGCCTCAAAGGCTCCCTGCAGTAGTGCCGTGAAAATAGAGATGTGCCCCCGCCCCCCTTTGTAGGCGCCGAGAAGCGCAGA
>DIBR01000038.1:98510-99162 GCA_002415025.1 Spongiibacteraceae bacterium UBA5047 | reverse complement strand
TCGGGCGGGCAGCGGCAACGCGTAGGTATTGCACGGGCAATCATTCTGCGCCCCGCATTGATCATTGCCGATGAACCGGTCGCGGCGTTGGATGTGACGATACAGCAGCAAATACTCGAGCTATTCGAACGCCTGCAACAACAATACAACTTCAGCTACCTGTTTATTTCCCACGATCTGGGCATGGTCGAACAGGTCTCGGACGACATACTGGTCATGTACCGCGGACACTTGCTGGAACACGCCCGCTCCGCAGATTTTTTCGACCGCCCCCTGCACCCCTACAGCTGCCAGCTGATCAACGCGACCCCGAATATCGATAATCGCGCGTCCGCCCATCAGTCGGTAGAATTGCCCGATGACTTACACTTTGCCGATGCCAGCACACCTGCCAGGCAGCGCACCTGGTGGCAGTCAGGCAACTCCAGAGTTGCGGTCACTCAGCGTTAGTACAACATCACAAGGTCACTAGCAGGAAGCGAAATATGCCGGCCCATCTAGAATCCATTTACTACTACCCCGTCAAAGGGCTGCCGGGCGTGGAAATACCCTCCTGCGCGGTACGCACCGGAGAGCGACTGCCCTGCGACCGGCGTTACGCCGTTGGCCCGGCCGATCTCGAATTTGATGCCGCGGCACCGCGACACGTTCG
>DIBR01000038.1:7024-98428 GCA_002415025.1 Spongiibacteraceae bacterium UBA5047 | reverse complement strand
ACGTTCGCAAGCAGGAATTATTTGTGCTGATGAAAAACGCCGAACTCGCCGAATTTTCATTGTCGTTTTCACCAAAAGAACAACACTTGCACTTGAGCCACAAGGGGCAAACGGAAGTCGACGCATCACTGAGAACACCCGAGGGGCAAAGCGCTTTGGCCGGCTGCATATCAAGGCGAGTCAATGCCGCAGCCAGGGTGTATTGCGCACCCGATCACGGCTTTACGGACCTCTCCCATAAAACCGTGTCCATCATTAACCTCGCGAGCGTTCGCGCGCTAGCGAAAGCCCTCGGCTGTGACATCGACAAGCGACGATTTCGCGCCAATTTTTATGTAGACGGCCTTCCGGCCTGGTCGGAGCTGGAATGGATGGACAAGACCATCAGCATTAACGGCATTAACATGGAGGTGTATCGCATTACCGATCGTTGCGCCGCGATTAACGTTGATCCGACAACCGCCGAGCGAGACCGGCTATTGCAGGAGCTGCGCAGAGCGCGAGGCAACCTCGATATGGGCGTATACGCGCGCATTCTCAACGACGGCAGCGTTCATGCCGGCGACTCGATAACGCTGCCGGAAGGTCTGTCATGACGGATCAGCGACAGCGTCTGTTCGCCCACTACCAACTCGGGGAAACCACCATTTTCAGCGCCCCGGACAATCGCTTCAGCTATTGTCTCTACGTTCCTCGACAGCTCGAGCAGGAAAATCTTGCCGGCACACGTTTGTTGGTCGCCATACACGGCACCGGCCGCATGCAGACCCAGTATCGCGAACTCTTTGCCGAGTTTGCCGAATACCACAACTGTATTGTGGTCGCGCCGCTGTTCCCGGCCAACGTACTGGGCGACGGAAATCTCAGTGGCTACAAATATCTGCTCGAAGGGGATATACGCTACGACCAGGTGCTACTCGAGATCACCCGGACTGTTGCCGCCACCTACGGCGTCAGCGACAAAAAAATGATGCTCTTTGGCTTTTCCGGCGGCGCGCATTTTGTGCATCGCTTTCTAATGCTACACCCGCACCGGGTAAGCGCGGCTTCCATCGGCGCGCCGGGGGTTGTCACCCTGCTCGATCCCGCGAAAGAATGGTGGCTGGGCATTGCCGACACCGAACAGCATTTCGACATTCAGGTAGACCCGAACGCGGTATCCGGCATGCCAATTCATCTCGCCGTCGGCGGCGCTGATACAGAAACCTGGGAAATTACAGTGGAAGCAGATGACGCTTACTACATGCCCGGAATTAACGATAGCGGTGACACGCGACTTGAACGACTACAATCCTTAAAGGCCTCGCTGGAGCACTACGGCGCGAAAGTCAGACTGGATATCGTCGAAGGTGAAACCCATAATGTCGCTCCGATCGCACAGTTCAGCAAGGCCTTTTTCAGGGACGTGATTCTGGGCAGGTATTCGTGACGGCCTGCGGGCAGACTCCTACCCGGAAGCGCTTTGAATAAAGGACGACACGGGAACACACTGTAAAGTCATCTCAAATATTACTGACGTGTGCCTTGATTAAACTGCTTAAAGCATCTTCGTCACCCGCTTCCAGCAGCGACACAATTTCCAGGTGCTCTGCGCTCGCCGCTTTCAAACCGTCATAAGTCATATAGCGGTCAAACGGCGTGCTGATAAAACTTTCGCGCAGCGATTGAATGTTGCGTGCGATCAACCGGTTGGGGCAAAGGCGATTAAGCTTTTGATGAAATTCATAATTAATCAGTCGCAACTGCGCCGCATTGCTGCTGGCAATCCCCCGCTCAAAGCGCAGTGCAATTTCCTGCAGTTCATCAATCGCGGCTGGTGTCGCTCGTTGAATCATGCCGGGAACGGCAGCAACTTCCAGAATTTCCAACAGCTCGGTGATTTCATTCAACTCCTCCTCGCTGTAGGAGAAAATACGAAAACCCCGGTTTTTAACGTATTCAACCATGCCGCGTTCGGCCAGAGTGCTCAGGGCCGCTCGCACTTCCGAGCGACTCGCATGGTAATGAGATTCGAGATCTGCCTGTTTTAACCACTGACCTGCGTGAAATTTTCCCTCGACGATATCCGCGCGAATTTTGTCGAAGACGGGCTTCGACTTTGGCCGGGTGTGAACTTCATTCACTTCGGTGGTTCCTGTTGTTTCGTTTGGGCAAAGTATATTTTTCCTCGATGATCACACGCAACCATAGCACGGCTGGCCATCACCGCCGCAATTGCATGCCAAGCAAGGTCGCACTTTGACGTGCAATTCTCCCTGCGTCGTTAATGGTGCCCGAACTTTCCAAAAAGCCATGGTGCAAACTGGCCGCATTAATATACGTTGCCGCTACACCATCCTCCTCCAGCTTGCGGGCATAATCCCGGGCCTGATCCCGCAAGGGGTCGAAACCCGCCGACACAATAATGGCTGGCGGCATGCCCGACAGATCATTTTCCCGAATAGGTGACAGTCTGAGGTCATCACGTTGATTCGGATCGGGGACATACAACTCAAGAGCAACACGAATAAAATACTTGTCCAGACCAAAGTCCTCGCCAAACAAACGCCAGGACGGATATTTTTCTGCCGCTGTATCAACCACCGGATAGTAGAGTAACTGTGCTGCAGGCAGCGCTTCACCACGCTCACGCAAGGCCAGGCTGGTTGCGACGGATAAATATGCGCCGGCGCTGTCGCCACCAACAGCTATACGTTCCGCGTTGCCGCCAAATTCACCCACGTGTTTTCTAGCCCATGCCCAGGCGGCCATGGCATCACGATTGGCCGCCGGATAGGTGTACTCGGGCGCCAGTCGATAATTCACCGATACCACCACGACCCGCGCTTCATTAGCCATAAGCTGCACGGCACCATGCATAGCCTCGATACTCGCAAAGATGAAGCCCCCGCCGTGAAAGTAGAGCAAAACCGGCAGGTCCTCTGTCTCATTGGCTACTTTGGGTACGTAAACACGCGCATCCAGCGTATTTCCATCCAGACCGGGAATTTTAACCTCGTGGATGCTCTGCATGGGAGCACCTGAGTCAGTTCGGTAATTCCAGTCCTCGTCAATGTGCTTGCGCAGCATTGAACGTTTGAGACCGCCGTTCAACAAGACCTGTCGCAGCCCTTCCCGGCGGGCGCTCATATCTTGACCCGCCCTGGCCTGCAGATTGTACTGCACCTTGGGGTGCAGAATTTGCCCGTCCAGTACAATAGGAGGCTTTTCCAACATAGCCTCAAACGCGGAATCGGGCTGTGCTTCAAAGGCACGCTTGCCGGCCAGTTCATTTTGCCGAAGCGTGTCGATTCCCCATACTGCTGTGATCAGTACCAGTGGGGAAGTAATCAGAATCCAGCGCAGTAGTCTTTTCATCGCCATCCTCAAAAGTGAGCTCCTGAAGTTTAGGCGCCTTTTGTCAATTCGACAGCGCTCCAGACGTAAAGACGGTTTCATTGACCATTAACCGTATCAAAGCTCAGTTATTTCTCAGAATAGTCGCCGTTGAAAAGCTCTCCATGCAAGAAAAACGTAGGGGAGACGTCTCTAATAGCCGCCATTGCCGACTGCTGCTTCACAGCACCCCGCGGTGCTGCCCCGCAGCAGGTATGTCCAGCTGGCGACCGTCACTGAAGCGAATCGAAACCGGGCCGTCGCTACTAATATCGTAGTGGGTGGCAGAACCCAGACAAGCAGCTTCAACATCTACCTGTAGCGATGCTACGTTGCTAAACGTAGCCTCTAGGCGGTTCTCAGCGGGCACTGGTGATTCGCCTGAAACATGACTGTACCAGCGAGCCCAGGGCACCGGGCCGAAACCAGCGTCTGCGCCGCTTTCAAATTGTTGCCGGGCGTGACCGCAACCAAAGCTTCTCACATTGAGGTCACTGTAAGCCTCTCCCGCAAAGGTGCCCTTTTCCCGCGCCACTATTTCGCTAAGCCAGTAGGCCCTATCGTGCCTGATATCGTATTCCGGGTAGTCCAGATATGCATCGGTGCGAAACACAATGTGAGCCGGGTTCTTCAAGCGACGATCGCGGTTAAAGGCCGCCTCCTTGCGCCAGTCGTCAAAAAATACAAAGGACAAGTGCTCCGCCGGCGCATGCTCATAAAAATCGAACTCGAGTCCGGGCGTCTCACGCAGTCGCAAACCCAGCGACAGCGAACTGGTAACATGAACCAGCTCGTCAGCGGCGGCGTAGAGATGTACAAAAGGTACTTGTCTCAAATTGCCGAGGTAGTCCATCATGTTGCCCTGGGTGCCAATCGCACTCTGCAGCGGCAGGGGCCTACCCAGAGAGTCGTTAACGAGTCCGAGAAAGGGGCCAAGCTGCAGGTCGTCCGGCAAGGGGGTATTGAAAAAGTCTCCGGGGAACCCCACCCAGTTAGTGCCGGCAGCAAACCTGTGAGGATAAAGGGCCGCCATGCGCAATGCGCCATAGCCACCCATGGATGTGCCACCCACCACTACACGGTCAGTTTCGATGGCATAGGTCTCAATAACATCGTTCATCACATCAAGCACGTCTCGCTCGGAAATATCCGAATAGAACCCCGAGGCGCCGCGCCCCAGTGGCGAGGCAATGATCATATTGAGGTCTTCACCAAAGCGTTGTTGATAATTGCCCTGATTGACTTCCGATACCGGATGCGCACCGCAACCGTGCAATCGCATCTGCAGCCCGTGCGGCTCCACCTGCTTTGGAATATAGATTGCGTAAGGTTGGTATTTGCCAAGAAAATTGAAGTACTGTTCGCAGGGTGTCGAGGTGGCACCGTGGCGACCGGGAACGCCACGTAAACTGACGCCCTCACCCGGAGCAAGCGTGTACTCCGATGTATAGACACGCTGATAAAAGCCCGGCGGCACATGTGCTTTACGCGTTACCCCGGCATTCAAATCCACTACATTAACCGTCGCGGCGAACGCACTAATATCACCCGCCTGCAATGCTGCGGCCTGCTTTTCGTCCCACAACAGACTTGCCACAGGCGGATATCCACCGGCGCCAAGGCTCGCGCGCTCATCGATACCGCGAAAGGCCACATTCATCACCGTACCATCGGCCTGAGCGGTTACGGCCCACACCCTCCAACTGTCACCTTCCGGCAACGGTACACGGCCGCGAATCAGGTTACTGACAGGGTCGCCTTCGCCAAACACATGTACACGATCAGCCCCGTCTACCTCCAAACCCAGAAGCGATTCATCGCCGGTGGCTGCATCACTGTCGCTGTCGATGGCAATGGCGGCCAGCGTCTGCCGGGCTTCATAGAGTGTATTGAGTTCAAACTCGACGACCAGCTCATCACCTTCGCGCCACAACTCAAGACGCACTATGTCTGCAGTGTTCTCGGCACCTGCCGGGTAGCGGGCTGAGCCAGCGCTAACGTAGCCCGGCGACGCACCCGAGCTGGGCGCTGCATAAGGCGTACCGGGAAATCCATTGGCCGCGCCGTGGTCATCATAAACGTAGTCGCGATAGACCAAATGACCGTTACACAGCTCGGTGACCCCGGCAATCCAGGACGACGTTTGGCAACTCTCTTTGGGGGGGCTGCCGCCGTTGTTGTCGTCGCCAGTGCCACCCTCGCCCGGATTTCCTTCACCATCGCCGCCGCCAAGGTTGTCACCACTGCCACTACTGGCGATCTCTTCGGTATCGCCAGCGCCAGCCGGGGTATTGGTATTAACTTCCTGAGCGGACCCGCCTGAACCACTACTACCGTTGCAAGCGCAAATTAGCAGCGCGCAGGTTACCGTCAACAGGCATTTATACATCTGACTCATCACCGAACTCCAAGGTTGTGGCACTGCGCGTCGGATACGCAGATAACTGCCGCGAGTATCCAATGGGGCCTACCCAAGGCGTGAGGGGCTTGGGTGCCAATCCACTTAGCTTTGCAGGCCAACGAGACTGCGACCCCGGCAGTGGCATTGGTCGCAATCACCGCGTGTGGCAGAATAATTAGCATTGGAGGCCACGCTATGACGGACCAATCACGCAGTAAACAACAGAAATTGCGCAGGGCCCGATTGCGCAATTCGCTACCAACGGACTACCCGCGCATGGTGATGGAGATCGCCGCCGAGCATGGTGTTGAGCCGGCGCGAGTGCTTGCGGGCACTCGCCTCACTCAGGCACTGCTGGATACACCCGAGCTGCGAATCTCGGCCAAGGACGCGTCAAGAGTCACGCTCAACGCTCTTTCATTAACCGGAAATCCCGGTTTGGGGCTGGAATTTGGTTTGCGTACGCGCCCGACCGCACACGGCTATCTGGGTTACGCCGTAATGAGTTGCAGCACGCTGGGTGAGGCAATGCAGTTGGTGCTCAAGTACACCCACATCCGTCAACGGGATTTCGGTATCAGTAGCGAACTGGATCGCGATACGACGATAATCACCTTCACTGACAAACACAACCTGGGGCAGCTGCGCTCTTTCTATCTGGAATGCCTGACTATCGGCGTACTACGCGTTGCCAGCTTCCTGCTTGGCGAGTCCGAACTCCACGGTGAGTTATGGTTCGATTGGCCTGAACCGGACTATTTCGCCAAGTACCGCAAGCGATTGTGGTTTGTTCGTTTCAACAAGCCCCAGGTACAAATTCGTTTTCCCGCCGAATACCTGCAGCAACCGCTGGTAATGGCCGATCCCGTAGCCGTTAAGCAAGCCGTAGTTTTGTGCGAGCGCGAGCTGGTACTCACCGGCCCGGAACCGGACAACATTCTTGACCGCGTGCGCGCCGAGCTGCGCCCCAGCACCGAAGGCTACCCCAACCTCGACACGGTGGCCGCCTGCCTGTTTATGTCGGGCCGTAGCCTCAAGCGCAAACTCAGCGAACGCGGCAGCAGTTTCAAGATTTTGTTGGATGAGGCACGCTACACCGATGCTGTGAAACTGATGGAAAACCCCGACCTGGACATCAGCCAAATCTGCACTGCTTTGGGCTACAAGGATCCTCCTTCGTTCACGCGCGCCTTCAAACGCTGGAGTGGCATGACGCCAAGCGATGCACGACACCAAGTTAACAAACAGGCATCTACAGCACACTTAAAACGTTAGATTATGCGATATCCCTAAAAACAGCTTATTTACAAAGCACCGCAGCATGATGTCGCAAGTGATCGTCAATAAAACTCTGAATAAAATAGTAGCCGTGGTCGAAACCGCTATGCCGGCGCAGTCGCAATTGCTGCCCGGATGTTCTGGCCGCACCCTCCAGCGACTCCGGATGCAACTCGCGCTCCAGAAACTGGTCACCGTCACCCTGATCAATAAGAACCTCACCGGGGTAGGCCTTTTCCGCCATCAGGCAGCTGGCATCCCACGCACGCCATTCACTCTCGGCGGCAAGGTAATTGCTGAAGGCCTTTTGCCCCCAGGGCACATTGACCGGGTTGGATATTGGCGCGAACGCCGAAACAGACTGCCAACGTTCCGGGTTGCGCAGGGCCGAAACCAGCGCGCCATGCCCACCCATGGAATGCCCACAAATGCCTTTCGTGCCCGCCAGCGCAGGGAAGTTCTCCTCTATTAACGCCGGCAACTCGGCGTTGATATAGCTGCCCATACGGTAGTGCTTGTTCCAGGGGCTGGCGGTGGCATCAAGATAGAAACCGGCACCGCTGCCAAAATCCCAATCATCGTGCTCAGCGGGCAGCTCCAGTCCGCGCGGGCTGGTGTCGCACGCAATTAACATCAGGCCGAGCTCGTCCGCCAGTTTTTGCGCACCCGCTTTGACCATAAAGGTTTCGTCGGTGCAGGTCAGGCCTGCCAGATAATAGAGCGCCGGTACCTTGCGAGATTTTGCCGCTCCCGGCACAAATACCGAAAAGTTCATGATCGTGCCGGTAGAGCTTGACGGGTGACTGTAAAAGCCTTGGATGCCACTAAAGCAGGCGTGCTCTGACCGCGTTTCCAGCATTGCAGCCGCCATTAGTACACCACCACACTGCGAATGGATTCGCCGCGTGTCATCAGGTCAAACCCTTCATTAATACGATCCAGTGGCAATACATGGGTGATCATGGGGTCGATCTGTATTTTGTTTTCCATATACCAGTCAACAATGCGCGGCACATCAGTGCGGCCGCGCGCGCCACCAAAGGCAGTACCCTGCCATCGACGACCCGTAACCAATTGAAAGGGCCGCGTGGCAATCTCCTGCCCCGCTCCGGCAACACCCACAATGGTCGAAACACCCCAACCACGATGGCAGCACTCGAGCGCCTGTCGCATCAGTTCAACATTGCCCACACACTCAAAACTGTAGTCAGCGCCGCCGTCCGTAAGCTCAACCAAATGCGCAACCACATCGCCTTCAATCTCTTTCGGGTTGACGAAATCCGTCATACCAAACTGGCGTGCCATGGCTTCACGGGCAGGGTTTATATCCACACCAATGATTTTGTTGGCACCCACCATTTTGGCACCCTGAATCACATTGAGACCGATACCGCCCAAACCAAACACCACGACATTGGCGCCCGCTTCTACTTTGGCGGTAAACAAGACCGCGCCGATACCGGTGGTGACACCACAACCTATATAGCAAACCTTGTCAAAAGGGGCGTCTTCGCGAATCTTGGCCAGTGCAATTTCCGGCATGACCGTGTAATTGGCAAAGGTTGAGCAGCCCATGTAGTGATGAATCGGTTTGCCGTCCAGAGAAAAACGGCTGCTACCATCAGGCATCATGCCCTGCCCCTGGGTTGACCGGATTGCCGTACAAAGGTTGGTTTTCTGCGAGGTGCAGCTCTTGCATTCACGGCATTCCGGCGTATACAGCGGTACAACGTGATCGCCTTTCCTGAGGCCTTTGACGCCAGCGCCCACATCTACAACAATGCCCGCGCCTTCGTGGCCGAGTATCGAAGGGAACAACCCTTCCGGATCAGCACCGGAAAGTGTGAATTTGTCGGTGTGGCAAATGCCGGTCGCTTTTAATTCAACCAGCACCTCTCCTGCGCGCGGCCCCTCTAGCTGCACGGTTTCAATACTGAGGGGTTTCCCGGCCTCAAAGGCAACTGCTGCGCGTACATCCATAAATATTCTCCCACGTTGGCTGGTGATACTTTTAGCATATCGGTCGCACTATAAATGAATGCGGCGACGGATCCATTACCGCATATTCAGCGCCCCGATTCCCGGATTTGTGTTGCATTCTCTCACGACGAGCCTCCACGTTGCTGTAGTCCGGCGATGCCGGTAGCTGCGCAGAGGTTTGTTCTCCCCTACAATAGCGTGATGACCACAGCCAGCCCCATACCCAAAGACCTCACGGCGTGCCCGGATTGCGATTTGCTACTGCATACCGACGACGCTACGCACGATCGGCAGGGACATTGTCCACGCTGCGATGCCTTGCTCTGGGATGTATCCAACCATGCGCGGGACATTGATTTTGCTGCCGCCATTAGCGGCCTGCTGCTGTTTGTACCCGCCGTTACACTGCCCATACTTCATTTCAGTATGGCCGGGCAGCACGGCAGCAACTCTTTGATAGACGGTGTCTGGCGGCTATGGCAGGAAAGCGAGCAATTACTGGCGGTGCTCATTCTCCTGTGTTCGGTCGTCGCCCCTCTGGTTCATATGCTGCTGGCGGCCACCATCGGCCTGTGCCAACGACTGCAGCGCTACCCGAATCTTTATCCCCGGTGGTTGAAGTGGCATAACTGGATGCGCAGCTGGAGTATGCTGGAAGTTTACGCCATGGGCATTATCGTGGCCTACGTCAAGATGATGCACGACGGCGACGTTGCCGTAGCCCCCGGCACCTACTGCCTGTCTGCGTTGCTGCTGTGCATCATTTTGTGTAACCAGTACTTCAGCGAAGAACAGGCATGGCAGTGCTGGGAACAGAGAACAAACGCATGACCATTACCGCTCGCGACCGGGGCCTCGCCCGCTGCGAGGCCTGTGCCAAACTCAGCCGCCTACCGCTGAAGAACACGCAGGAAACCCGTCACTGCCCGCGTTGCAATAGCGCGCTGAGCTATCGCCGGCCACTCAGCCTTCAGTTTAGCTGGGCCTATACGCTCGCGGCCACAGTGTTGTTGATTCCCGCCAATTTCCTGCCCATTCTCACGGTGGTAAGCTTCGGTCAGGGAGACCCGGACACGATTATGTCCGGGGTCGTCAAACTCTGGGAATCCGAATTGCAGCTTGTCGCCGCTGTCGTCTTTATCGCCAGTATTGCCGTCCCCGTTGCCAAGCTCGTCATCATTGTCATTCTGATGCTGGTTGTGCAGGTTCGCCTGCCCTTGAGCAAGCAACAATGTACGATACTGTATCGCTTTATCCATTTTATTGGCCGCTGGTCGATGCTCGACCTGTTTATGATTTCCATACTCGTCACACTGGTGCACATGGGCAATATCGCGAATGTGGAAAGCGGCCCTGCCGCTACAGCCTTTGCTGCCGTTGTGGTACTGACGCTGTTCGCTGCCAACAGCTTTGACCCGCGCTTACTTTGGGATTTGGACCATGACTGAACCAAACATACAATCCGCCACCGTCAAACCCAAACGGGGCATCTCGGCAATCTGGTTGCTGCCCATCGTAGCCGTGATCATCGCCGGCTGGCTGATGTATAAAAACACCGGCGACCGCGGACTGACCATCACCGTTGCCTTCGATAACGGCAGTGGCATTAGCGTGGGCAAAACGCCCGTCGTGTATCAGGGTATCAATGTAGGCGAAGTGGTCAGCCTGCAACTGGATGACGACCTTGAAGGCGTTACTGCAACACTCGAACTGAATCAGCAGATAGCGCCGCTCATAAAAACCAATACCCGTTTCTGGCTGGTAAAACCGCAAATTTCCCTGTCTGGCGTCTCCGGTCTGGACACTCTGGTAGCCGGCAATTACATCAGTTTCAAACCGGGCGACGGCGAACCGGCTGAGCGCTTCGACGCCCTGCTCGAACCGCCACCATTGGCCAGCAACCTGCCCGGTTTGCGCTTAAGCCTTGACGCCGACAGCCTGGGCTCACTGTCTATAGGCGCTCCCATTCTCTATCAGGAAATTGATGTCGGCGAGCTGGAGGGCTATCAGTTGGTTGATAACGGTGTCGAACTGATGGCTCGTATCGACCCCCAGTATCGACATCTGGTGAACGACAGTTCCCGCTTCTGGCTGCAGAGTGGCCTCAAAATCAATGCCGGTTTGCAGGGCATCGATATTGATGCCGGTTCTATTGCCAGCATACTGGTAGGCGGCATTGCCTTCGACACGCCCGATAAAAACCGGGAAAAAATTGACGACAACACCCGCTTCAAACTGCATGAAAGCAAGCAGCGTGCACAAGGCAGCAGGCGGTTTACTGTCTATTTTGCAAACCCCGATGGCCTGAATATCGGCAGCAGTGTGCGCTTGTTAGGCAGGGATATCGGCAAAGTCGAGTCACTGGATTTCATTGACGACAGGCCCGAAAAAGGTGCCGACCTGAGCGTTGAAATTAAATCTCCCCACCATCGTTACCTCAACGGGAACACCGAGTTCTGGCTGGTTAAACCGGAGATATCCAGCAGCGGTGTAACAGGCCTGGATGCACTGATCGGCGGGCCCTATATCGCCATGCATGTCAGTGGCGAGGGCGGGGATGCTGCCGAACGCTATATTGCCAAACGCCAGGCGCCCGAAGCGGTTATTCAAGAACCGGGCTTGCGGCTCACCCTGCGCAGTGAAGAGCTGAGTTCAATCAATATTGGCAGTAAGGTCTACTATCGCAAAATCGCAGTAGGTCAGGTGGAGTCCGTTGATCTTGATACCAACGGCGTTAATATCGGCGTGTTTATTCACGAGCGCTACGCGCGCCTGGTACACCGCGAATCACTGTTTTGGAACGCCAGCGGCATCAGCATCAGCGGCGGCCTCGGCGGTCTGGATATTCACGCCGAATCGCTGGCCACCATTGTTGCCGGTGGCATAGCCTTTCACACTCCCGAAGTGGCCAGGCCTCAGCTAGCCTGGGAGGGCTTGCGCTACACACTACACCGGAATTACGAAAGCACGCTTGCGGATAAAGGCGCGAGCATCCGGCTCCACTTCAGCACGGGCAGCAACATCACCAAAGGCACAGAAATAAAGTATCAGGGCATCAAGGTAGGCGAAGTCAACACCGTCGAAATTGACAGCGATATGCAGGGCGTTATTGTCAGCGCACGCCTGGCACCGTCGGCCAAAGGTCTGGCTCGAGGCGGCAGCCAATTCTGGCTGGTGCGCCCCGAACTGGGCCTCATTGGCACGCGCAACCTGGAAACGCTCGTCACCGGCAGTTATATCAGCGTTTTGCCCGGCAACGGCGCAGCGACAACAACCTTTGCCGCGCTCGATAAACCACCACCGCTGCGCAAACCCCCAACAGGTTTGAATCTCGTACTCACCGCGCCGCAGCGCGGCTCTATTAAAGAAGGCGTTAAAGTTTTTTACCGGGATATTCCGGTCGGAGAGGTTTTTGGTTTTGAGTTGGCAGGCGATGCAACCAAAACACTGATTCACGTCAATATTGAACCGCGCTATGCCGCGCTGGTGAAAAGCAACACCAAGTTTTGGAACTCCAGCGGCATCGCCGTGAAACTGGGTTTGTTCAGCGGCGCCACTATTCGCAGCAAGTCTATAGAGTCTCTACTTGAAGGCGGCATTGCTTTTGCCACACCGGAATTTTCCGAAAGCACCGCCACCCTGGAGAAGGACGCAGTGTTTCCGCTGCATCAATCAGCGGACGAAGACTGGCTTTCATGGGCCCCAAAAATAGATTTGCCGGAAGAAAGCTATAGCGGCAAGAACTGGAGTCGTGTGGACTAGGGCACCTCTGATTAGTGACGGAAAATACATGAGCGATAATAATTACAACGTTCAAATTGTGGCACAGCGTTACGACAACGCTACCGTGGCAAAACTGGCGGCACTTTTCAAAAAGCCTGAAGAGCAGATAAAAGCTGCCTTGGAAAAAGGCAATATCATCGCCAAAAGCCGGATCGACGAAGCATCTGCCGCAAAATACAAGAAAGCGATTGAACAAAAAACAGGAGCGCTATGCATCATTGCGGCTCCTGACCTGCCGTTGCATGACTACCCGGAAGTAATCAAACCCGCAGCAACCAAAGCGCACCCTGACAGCGTCAACCCACAGCAGCCACCAAAACGAAAGCTGGCGGTCATTGTGGCCTCGATCGCTTTGGGCGCAGCACTGCTGACCGCTCTGGTCGCTTACCACCTCTGGACAAGCAGCCCGGCCTATTCGCTGCTGCAAATCAGGCAGGCGGTTAACGACCGCGATCTGGCCCTTTTTCGCAAGCATGTCGATTACGAAAACCTGATCTCTCGCGGTCTTGAAGCCACCACCGCCAGAGAACTCGACAAGGTGGGGCCAGCCGACAACCTATGGGAAGCACTGGGCAACCAGATTGGCGAGGGCATAGCCGGCCTGATGATACCCGCGTTGAGCAAAAAGCTCGCTGGCGACCTCGAACATGCCGTTGCGCAGGGTCGTGTCGCCGATCTTGGTTCCAGGCTGCGGCTGGATGCTGTGATCGCATCATTGCAGGGCGCGGCAAACGAGAGCGCGCGAGCCACTCCCGATCAAGCTTACGCCCACGCACCTGTAGAGCACCCCGCATTCGGCAACAAGCGTTTTACGCTGATTTTCAGCATGCGCGAGATGGACGGCTACTGGCAAATTGTTGAACTCAGCAATCTCACTGACTACCTCGACTGGCAGGCAGAACAAAAGGCCTACTATCTGGCGGAGGCAAACAAACCCATTCTGGCTGCAATCGATGCCAGCGTTGAGGCCATCAGCTTTAGCCACAAGCGGCTACCAGCCACTCCGTTCAGGGGGCCGGAGCTGCGGATTACCATGAACTTTACCAACGCTGGCAGCAAAGCAATTAAAACACTGTACTGTGATATCACAATTTCCCGCCAGGACGACGGGGAACTGCTAGGCGAGCAGTCGCTGAGCTGGGGCAATGGGTCCCGGTTGCTGGCGCCCGGTGGCCGCGCGGAACTGAGCAAGGATCTGTCGTCCTTTACCGAGCCCGCGCTCAAGCGCTATCTGGGCAATCCCGATACCGAGCTGCAAATCGACTATCAAATATCCAGCATCAGCTTTGCCGATGGCAGCGAGCTGGCCCTGTATCGCGGATTCGATAAATTACCTTAAGCGTCTGTTCGACAAGCACTTATTCTCCTTTACTCCGGCCCCGCCCCGCCCGCAGCGGCCCAGCCAGCTTGATGCCACCGCCAAAATGGCGATAATGACCGTCCAAACAAGCAGGCAGGGCGATCACCGACATCCGGCCCCTTCGCCAATCTGGCATGTATCGCGCAGAACCCGGACATCTATGACGCAGGCCCCGGCCCCCACAGACCCCAGGAGCCAAGCTCCCCTACTGCAGCAGCTAACGAGGCTGGGCTTGCTGGCAAGCCGCGCGCCCGCGAACGTCAACCTCGCCGAGATGCTGGGCAACGAAATAGACCTCGCAGACTCTATAGCCCTCGCCAGTAGCTTGAGCTCGCTGGAGCGCGTTCGCCCTGCGGGCAATGTCTCGCTGGAAAAGCCCCAAAGGCAGTTTTTGAATACCCGCGGAATAATACTGCGCCTGATCGCCAACACCTTCGAGCCGGGGCCGGCTCCCTTTACGCTACCCGCGCCTTCAGCGGAAACCCTGAGCGACCCAGCCGAGGGTGTTAAGCCCTTCCTGCGTTTTTACTCTTTGCAACAAAGCGAAATGGAGCACCGGATCACCGGCCTGCGCCGCTCATTGCGCGGTTCATTGGGCTATGAAGGTCCTCTACTGACCAGACTCGCTGCGCTCGACCGCATTCTCGACGATACCCTCGGCGAGTACAGCCGCCGGGTATTAGCCTCCCTGCCAAAATTGCTGGGGGAACACTTTACCCAACGCCGCGAGGCTTTTTTGCAGAGCGCTCAGGCCACACAGCACACTCAACCCGCCGATTGGGTTAAACCTGACGGCTGGTTACACGCCTTTTATCAGGACATGCAACAGCTGCTGCTGGCAGAGCTGGACTTCAGGCTCCTGCCCGCTCGCGCTCTGCTTGACGCCCTGTTAGACGCAACTCCTGACACCCTTGATGACGTCCGTCATAAAGCCAAAGCAACACAGGAACCTTCATGACAAAACTTTTTTCCTTTATCGCCTTTATCCTGGGCGCCTTTGTGGTGTTGTGGATGGGTTCCAGTTTTATACACAGCAACGCTCTGGCATTGCTGGTTACCGTTTTGATTGCTGCGGCCTACACCGCCGGCTTCGCAGAATTACTGCGCTACCAGCGCGCCACCGACTCACTGGAGCAGGCACTGAATGCTGCGCACCAGCCCATCGCCGACCTGTCGGCATGGCTCGGCAAGCTGCACCCCTCCCTGCGTTTTGCCGTGCGTCAGCGTATTTACGGCGAATCAACCGGCTTGCCGGCGCCCCTGCTCACACCCTACCTCGTGGGGCTGCTGGTCATGCTCGGTTTGCTCGGTACGTTTATCGGCATGGTCGAAACGCTGCAAGGCGCCGTCGGCGCACTGCAGGGCAGCACCGAACTAGAAGCGGTACGCGACGGTCTGGCGGCGCCGATTCAAGGGCTGGGCATGGCCTTCGCCACCTCGGTTGCCGGCGTCACCGCATCGGCCATGCTGGGCCTGATTTCCACCCTGAGCCGCAAACAACGCTTACAGGCATCACGACAGCTGGACAGCGAAATGGCGGGAGCCTTCAAGCAGCACTCCCTCAGTTATCAGCGCCGGCAAACCTACGAGGTATTACAGGCCCAATCTGCGGCGCTGCCCGCCGTGGCCGAGCAACTCGGGCTGTTCGCCAAGCAACTGGATGAGCGTATGCACGCGCTGGCCGACCAGCTCAGCAGCAGTCAGCAGGGGCTGCACGAAACGCTATCAGGCCAGTACCGCCAGCTTAGTCAATCGGTTGAAGCCGCCTTGAGCGAAGGTTTTCGTGACAGCGGCCGCCTGGCCGCCGAAAGCGCCCAACCGATACTAAAAACCTTTACCGAAACCCTGGCCAGCGAAAGTAAACAAACCCAGCAGCATATGAGTACGGCAATAGAACAGCAGCTCGCCGGTATTAACGAACAGCTCGGCCGCAACAGCGACACCCTGCAACGCAGCTGGCAAACTGCGCAGCAAACCCAGGAGCAGGCAGCAGAACACCTGCTGGTAAAAATCGGCGACCAGATCAACACGGCTCAATTGAAATTGAGCCAGGCCTCAGCAGACCTTGCCGAGCGCAACCGCGAGGCGGCCGCAGCGACTCACCGTGACATTGAAACTTTGGTCAGCCGCAGTGAAGCGCTTCTGGAAGCCCAGCAACAACGTGAGCAAAGCTGGCAAACCGAAGCTGCCGGGCGGCTGCAGGAACTGATAGCCGCCGCCAGCACACAACTGCAAGCCCTGCGCAGTGACGAACAGGCTCGCGGCGAAGCCGCCATCCAGCGCCTGGCCGAATTGCAGGAAACCAGCTCCCGGCAACTGGCCGCGCTCGGCGAAGCGCTTGAGCAACCCATGTCACGCTTGATCGAAACTGCATCGGAAGCTCCGCGGGCAGCCGCAGAGGTCATAGAACAAATGCGCGGTGAAATCTCCAAAAACATCGAACGCGACAACGGCCTGCTTGAAGAACGCCAACATACTCTCGGCCAGCTCACCGCCCTGTCGGCAAGCCTGGAAGAAAATGCCCGGCTGCAACGCGAAGCCGTTCAGGCATTACTCGAAGGCTCGGCCGAGCATCTGCAATCTGTAGGGCATGACTTTGAAGAAAAAATCAGCACCGAAAGCAGCGGCTTGAGCGAACAGATTTCCCATTTCACCGCCAGTGCGGCTGAGCTGTCGGCCCTGGGCGATGTATTTAACAGCGCTGTACAACAATTTGGCGACGCCAACGCGCAACTGATAACACGTCTTGAGCAGATTGAATCAGTACTCGTGAATGCCGGCCAACGCAGCGACGAACAAATGGAATATTATCTGAGTCAGGCGCGCGAAATTATCGATCACAACCTGATGGGACAGCAGGAACTGCTCGGTCACCTTCGTCAACATGACGGACAGAAAAACGGACAGCAGGCCTGATCATGTCGGATATTGAAAACAGTCTGGATCCGGATCCGCCTATCTGGGCCATATTCGGCGACCTGATGACCGGCATGGTTGGCGTTTTTGTGCTACTGCTGGTTTGGGCTCTGGGTTTTCAGCTTGAACTCTCCCAGTCACTAAAACAGGAAGTGGCAAAACGCGAAGCCGAGCAACAACGACGACAGGCGCTGGAACAGGCGCTTGCGGCGCCACTCGCCCAAGGCCGCATAACCTTCGAGCAGGGCCGCATCGGTATCAGTGGCAGTGTGTTGTTCGCACTGAACTCCGACGAACTCCAGGACGATGGCCGCGCGCTACTCGAAAGCCTGATCGCCCCGCTCCAGTTATACCTGAATGAAAATCAGCAAATGCTGATGGTCAGCGGTTTCACCGATGCCCTGCCCATACAGCAAGGCAACCTCAATTTCTCGGACAACTGGGAACTCTCCGCGCAGCGCGCACTTACCGTCACGCGCACGCTGATAGAAGCGGGAATGCCGGCGAATCTTGTGTTTGCTGCGGCCTTCGGCGACCAGCAGCCGGTGGCAACCAACGATGATTCGGAAGGTCGCGCCCGCAATCGCCGCGTCGAAATGGCGCCGGTTCCGCGCACCAATGCCGAAGCCGGAGCCGGTTAATGTCCGGCACTGTCGAACTTTACGAGCGGCTTGACCGACTTCGCGGCCTCCCCCACTCCCAGGCGCTTGCCGCCCGGCTGCAATTGGCCGGAATATTGCTGCAGCGGGCGGAAACGGAACGCGACGTCGTCGCGCAGTTGTTGCAACAGAAAGTGCGGGCGGTACTAAGCGCCGTCGAGCAAATATCTGCGGCTGAGCCGGCCCGGCCAGACGTCAACAAGACGCAAGAGCCACCGCCGGAAAAAACCACTGCGCTAAGCGAGCTACTGCAAGAATTCCGCAGCCAGCATCGCGAACACAACCAGCCGCCGCTGAGTGAGCTGGACAAAAAAATGCAGGAACAACGTGTCCGACTGATACCCGGCGCCGAACCGGCTCGCCCAGCCGTAGTCGAACCCGAAGAATTGTCGGGGCTTAAAGCGGCAACGCGGCTTAAACACCTGCAGGGGCGTCACGCAAAGCGAAGCAAAGTGCAGTTTGCGCTGGATAACCGCCCCGAAAACCCCGGCCCGCTCAACCCCCATATGCTGGCCGTTCAGATACTCAGCCAGATACAAAGCACCTCACCGGCCTATCTGGAACATCTGGTGACCTACATGGAAACACTGGCGTTACTGGATCAGAAAAGCAGCGCCAAAGGCAAGAAAACGACGCGTGCTGCGAAAACCAGCTGAGGTGGGATTGCCTGATACGCTGCGCTTAATCAGGCCTACGGGCGGCAACAGAAAATTTCCCTCACGGTGGCCACGCTGCGGGCAAGCATGCGTAGGCCTGATTAAGCGCAGCGTATCAGGCAGTTTGAAGGTCAGTCAGTCGCTCGCTTCCAAATGCCGATTGATGCGCAGCGCCAGCAAGGTGCAAAGCGATCCTGAAATCAGATACAGGCTAACGGCCAGCAAACCGAAATGCACCGACAGGCCCAGCGCGATCAACGGCGCAAACGCCGCCCCGAACAGCCAGGCCAAATCAGAGGTCAAGGCGGCACCGGTGTAGCGAAAGCGCCGTTCAAAATTTGCTGTCACTGTTCCCGATGCCTGACCGTAAGATACGCCAAGCAATGCAAAGCCTATCAGTATAAAAGCATCCTGCATCAGCGCCGACCCGCCCATCAACATGGGAGTAAACAGCGCAAAAATGCCAATCAGTACCGCCATTAACGATACGGTGGTACGTTTGCCAATGCGGTCGGCAATAACACCCGACACAATGGTCGCAATGATCCCGATGCAGGCGCCGAACACTTGAACCACCAGCACATCATCAAGCAGTTGTGATTCTCCCAGCCGTATCCACGACAAGGGGAATATCGTCACAATATGAAACAGCGCGTAGCTGGCCAATGCCGCAAAGGCACCGAGAAAAATATTCGGGCCCTGCTTGTCCAGCATTTCACTGGTGCTGATAGGCTCCAGTTCACTCTCTTCCAGCGCGGCGGTGTACTCCTCGGTCAAAACCAGACGGAGGCGTGCAAACAACGCCACAACGTTAATTGCAAAGGCCACAAAGAAGGGATAGCGCCAGGCCCAGGCCTGAAAATCTTCGCTACTCACGCTTTTGATCAAGTAGAGAAACAGCAGATTGGCTACCAGAAAACCCAGAGGGGCGCCCAATTGGCCGATCATCGCGTACCAGCTGCGTTTGTCTCGCGGTGCGTTTAACACCAGCAGCGACGGCAAACCATCCCAGGAGCCGCCCAGCGCTACGCCCTGAAGAACACGGAACATGGCGAGCAGGAAAATGGCGCTGCCGCCCAGACTCTCGTAGCTGGGCAAAAAGGCGATACCGGCGGTGGCCGTACCCAGCAAAAACAGCGAGGAGGTCAGTTTGACGCTGCGCCCCCACACTCGCTGAATGGTCATAAACAGCGCGGTGCCGAAAGGCCGTGCCACAAAGGCCATGGAGAAAATGGCGAAGCCGTACAGCATGCCCTCAAGCGTGCTGGCAAAGGGGAAAAACACGCCGGGAAACACCAGCACACAGGCGATACCGAACACAAAAAAGTCAAAATGTTCCGAGGCGCGGCCGATAACGACCCCGATAGCAATTTCGCCGGGAGCCACTGGCGAGCGGTTCTCGAGTGTCTGCAACTCGGTGGCAGAAGTGGCATTTGTAGTACTAGCCATGGAGCAGTGCTCTTCCGTATGGTTTGGGGTTTAGTGAGAGACTACTCCGATTGCCCCAAACCGGCCATAGGACAAATTGTCCAATTCATTCCCGGCGGCGATTGGCTTAGAGTTCGCGCTCTTTGATAACTTCTGCAATGACGAGTGGCTATATCAATGTCCGGAACTCTGCGCAATATTTACATTACGGCCCTCGGGGCGCTATTGCTGTCTGGCTGCGATACCGTTGTTTTGTCACCGTCGGGTGATATCGCCGCGCAGCAGGCGAGCCTGATTGTCTGGTCAACAATCCTGATGTTGATCATCGTTGTGCCGGTTATTGTTCTCACCCTGCTGTTTGCCTGGCGTTATCGCGCATCCAACAAAGACGCGACCTATTCGCCCGACTGGGACCATTCAACCAGCCTTGAGCTGGTAATCTGGGCCGCGCCACTGGCCATTATTATCGCTCTGGGCGCCCTAACCTGGGTTAGCACCCACAAGCTCGACCCCTATCGCCCACTTGACCGCATTGCCGAAGGCAAACCTGTTCCTGCCGATGTAGAACCGCTGATTGTGGAAGTGGTCGCCATGGATTGGAAATGGCTGTTCTTCTATCCCGAAGAAGGCATTGCAGTGGTTAACGAACTGGCTGCACCTGTCGACCGGCCCATCAAATTCAAGATTACCGCAACCACCATGATGAATTCGTTCTACATTCCGGCACTGGCGGGGCAGATCTACGCCATGGGCGGCATGGAAACCCAACTACACGCCGTTATCAACAAGGCTGGCAGTTATGAGGGCTTTTCCGCCAACTATTCCGGCGCGGGTTTTAACGGCATGCGATTCACCTTTCAGGGCATGTCTGACACCGATTTCGCGCAATGGGTAAGCAGAATCAAAGCCCAAGGCGAGCCGCTCAGGCGCGACAATTATAAAGCGTTAGAACAGCCCAGCATTAACAACCCGGTGCAATATTTCAGCGCCGTATCACCCGGCTTGTACGACGCAATTTTGAACCGCTGCGTCGACCCCGGCACCCTGTGCATGAGAGATATGATGCAGCATCAGGGACACAAACGCAGCAACACCGGGGAGCAGCACCATGATCACTAGAGCTCCGGCCGGTAACTTTTCTTCACATTCAAAGCGCCCGATAAGCGCCGGTACTTCACATGTCTGAACTCAGCACACTCATCTTTGGCCGACTGACATGGGACGCCATTCCCCTGCACGACCCGATTCTGATCGCTACCTTTGCGGTCGTAGCACTGGGTGGCGCAGCATTACTGGCAGTTTTAACCTACTACAAAGTCTGGGGTTACCTGTGGAGCGAATGGTTTACCAGCATCGACCATAAACGCATTGGCGTGATGTACATTGTGCTGGGCCTGATCATGCTGTTGCGCGGCTTTGCAGACGCCATCATGATGCGCATTCATCAGGCCATTGCCTTTGGCGATGCCACCGGCTATCTGCCACCCGACCACTACGACCAGATATTCACCGCCCACGGCGTCATCATGATTTTCTTTGTGGCCATGCCCTTTGTGGTGGGCCTGATGAACTACATTGTGCCGCTGCAAATCGGGGCTCGCGATGTCGCTTTTCCCTTTCTGAACAACCTGAGTTTCTGGATGACCGCCGCCGGCGCGGGTCTGGTGATGGTATCGCTATTTATCGGCGAGTTTGCCAAGTCCGGCTGGCTCGCCTACCCCCCCTTAACCGGCATTATGCAGAGTCCGGGGGTGGGGGTAGATTATTACATCTGGTCCTTACAGATAGCCGGGGTCGGCACCCTGCTTTCGGGTGTGAACTTTGTAGTCACCATCGTAAAAATGCGCGCACCCGGCATGAATATGATGAAAATGCCGGTGTTCACCTGGACCGCACTGTGCACCAATATTCTGATTGTAGCCGCCTTCCCGGTGCTGACTGCCGTGCTCGTATTGCTGTCACTTGACCGCTATATGGATATGAATTTTTTCACCAACGATCTTGGCGGCAACGCCATGATGTATGTGAACCTGATCTGGATCTGGGGCCACCCGGAGGTGTATATCCTGATCCTGCCGATTTTTGGTGTGTTCTCTGAAATTGTCTCGACTTACAGCGGCAAGCGTCTGTTCGGGTACTCGTCGATGGTCTATGCGACGCTGGTTATCACCATCCTGTCTTATCTGGTGTGGCTGCATCACTTTTTCACCATGGGCTCCGGTGCCACGGTGAACAGCTTTTTCGGCATCACCACCATGATCATCTCGATACCGACCGGTGCAAAAATTTTCAACTGGCTGTTTACCATGTACCGTGGCCGCATCCAGATGGATGTACCCATGATGTGGACACTCGGCTTTATGGTCACCTTTGTTATCGGCGGCATGACCGGCGTGTTACTGGCGGTACCGCCGGCCGATTTCGTACTGCACAACAGCCTGTTTCTGATTGCGCATTTTCACAACGTGATTATCGGCGGCGTGGTATTTGGCACCTTTGCCGCCATCACCTACTGGTACCCGAAAGTCACCGGCTACAAACTTGACCCCTTCTGGGGCAAGGCCTCGTTCTGGTGCTGGCTGATCGGTTTTTACCTCGCCTTTATGCCGCTCTACCTGCTCGGTTTTATGGGTGTAACGCGACGCATGAGCCACTTTGACGATCCGTCGCTGCAAATATGGTTTCAGGTAGCACTTGGTGGCGCGGTGCTGATTGGTTTGGGAATCGCCTGCTTTTTAATCCAGCTCTACGTCAGCTACAAAAAGCGTGGCTCCCTGCGCGACACCTCCGGCGACCCCTGGAATGGCCGCACGCTGGAATGGTCTACCTCTTCGCCGCCGCCACAATACAACTTTGCATTTACGCCGCGGGTCTATGACCTCGATGCCTGGTGGCATATGAAAGCCAACAATTTCAAGCGCCCGACGAGCGGATTTCTTCCGGTGCATATGCCCAAAAACACGGCGGCCGGCATGATGATATCCGGTATCAGTGCGGTCGTCGGTTTCGCACTAATCTGGCATATGTGGCTTGTCGCAGGGTTGAGCTTTGCTGCGCTTCTCGTAGCCATTATCACGCACACATTCAACTACAAGCGCGACTACTACATTCCAGCCGACGAGGTGGAACGCACCGAGGCGGAATTTGACCGCGTGCGGCTCGCCAACCAGCAATCGGAGGTAGTGGCTTAATATGTCTCATTCCACAGCGACACCCGCCGCAGGCAACCCAGAAAAGTTCGAGTTTCTGGTAACGGGCGACCACCACGCACCCAACGGTACCCTGCTGGGTTTCTGGCTCTATCTGATGAGCGACTGCCTGGTGTTCGCAGCGTTGTTTGCCACCTATGGCGTGCTGAGCCAGAACTACGCGGGCGGCCCCTCCGGTGCAGACCTGTTCGACTTGCCGCTGGTGGCATTGAACACCGCGTTTCTGTTGTTCTCATCCATTACTTATGGCTTTGCCATGCTGCAAATGCAGCAGAAGAAACTGCAAGGCACCATGTTCTGGCTGGCGATTACCGGATTGTTCGGACTCGCCTTTCTCGGCCTGGAACTGTACGAGTTTTACCATCTGATTCATCAGGGCGCAGGCCCACAGCGCAGCGCCTTTCTATCTTCGTTCTTTACGCTGGTGGGCACCCACGGCTTGCACGTGACCTTCGGCATCATCTGGCTGGTGACGCTGCTGGTACAACTGCGCAAATACGGCCTCACCACCGCAAACCGTCGCCGCCTGTTCTGCCTGTCCATGTTCTGGCACTTTCTCGACGTCGTCTGGATTGGCGTCTTTACAATTGTTTACCTGATGGGGTCAATGTCATGAGCGATCACGATCACCACCACGAAGAAGAAGGGCCCCACAGCACCTTCAGCGGCTATATGATTGGTTTCATGGCCTCGGTGATTCTCACTGCCATTCCATTCTGGCTGGTGATGGGCGATGTCCTGTCATCGCGCAACGCTACTGTGGTCGTCATTCTCGGTTTTGCGCTGGTGCAGATTCTGGTGCATATGATTTACTTCCTGCACATGAACTTTCACTCCGAGGGCGGCTGGAATATGCTGTCTCTGATATTCACTGTGGTGCTGTTGTTTATCACCCTCGCCGGGTCGCTCTGGGTTATGTATCACATGAACGTCAATATGATGCCGTCGATGATGACCGAAATCAGCGACAGCGCCTGAATCGCACAAACGCTGCTCGCAAAAGGAGATCAATGCCCAAGCGACAGATTCTGAAAATCGGCGCCATTGGCTTGTGCTGCCTGTTCGCCTTTTCCGGTTTTGTTGCACTGGGTAACTGGCAACTTGATCGCCGGGTATGGAAACTGGAGCTGATTCAGAAAGTCGATGAGCGCGTTCATGCGAGCGCAACCCCCGCCCCTTCACGCCCGCTTTGGCCAACGGTTAGCAAACAATCTGACGAATACCGCCACGTGATTGTTACCGGTCATTTTCTGGCTGACAAAAACGCCCTCGTGGTTGGCGCCAGCACCTTGGGCAGTGGCTACTGGGTGCTCACACCTTTTCAGCGGCTTGATGGCAGCATTGTTTATGTCAATCGCGGCTTTATCCCTCAGGGCGTCGAACCTGCAGAAGTACCCTCCGGTGAAGTCGAGGTAAGCGGACTGCTGCGCATCAACGAGCCAATGGGCAGCACTTTGCGCGCCAATGATCCCTCCGCCGGTCGCTGGTACTCGCGCGACGTGAAAGCCATTGCCTCAGCCCAGGGTCTGAGCGCAGCGCCCTACTTTATCGACAGCGACAAAGGCCAACCCGGCAGCCGGCAGCAGGCACACCAATCGCGCGATTGGCCGGTAGGCGGCCTGACGGTTATCCAGTTTCACAACAGCCATCTTGTTTATGCGCTGACCTGGTATGGACTTGCCGCGATGATGCTGGGTGCTTTTGCCATTGTCGTCAGGGAAGAACGGCGCACTCACTCATAGGCCGCGTTCGCTGTAGTATTCTGCAACAAACCTGACCACCACGGACACAAACCATGACCGAAGCCGCAGCCATAGCCGAAGACCAGCGCTTGCGCACACAGGCAGAGTCGAGTGACACCGACACTCTCGGCAAACAGATGCGCCAGCTCGTGCAACTGCGCTGGATGGCGGTACTCGGACAGTTACTGACCATACTGATTACCCAGTACGGCTTTGGCGTCGACCTGCCCTTGCAGACCATGTTCAGCGTGCTCGCCGGCCTGATAGTCTTCAACGCACTTGCCGAGCTCGGGCTGCGCTTGCGTCGCCGCGTCAAAACCGTAGAGCTGTTTATCGGTTTGCTGGTGGACATGGGAACGCTGACCGTGCAGCTCTACTTGAGTGGCGGCGCCACCAACCCCTTCGTATTTCTCTATTTACTGCAGGTCGGACTTGCGGCGGTATTGATGGCGCCGCGCTATGCCTGGATTCTGATGGGCGTTGCCACTCTGTGTTTTCTGGGTCTGGCCGAATCCGGAAGGCCATTGGCCCTGCAGCAGGACTACCATCTGGGCATTCACAGCTACTATGTTCAGGGCATGCTGATTTGTCTGGTGCTTAACGGCGCGCTGCTCGTCATCTTCATTAACCGCATCAATCGCAACCATCGCGAACGTGACAACCGGCTGGCCGAACTGCGCCAACGCGCTGCCGAAGAAGAGCATATCCTGCGCATGGGTCTGCTCGCCTCGGGCGCCGCCCATGAACTGGGCACGCCACTGGCAACCATCTCCGTTATATTGGGCGACTGGCACCATATGCCCAGCCTCGCTTCCGACCCGGTTCTCGGTGAAGAAATATCCGAAATGCAGACACAGATTCAGCGCTGCAAAACCATTGTTAGCGGCATTCTGATGTCGGCGGGTGAAACCCGTGGCGAATCCTCCGGCGAAACAACCGTATGCGAATTCTTCGACGACCTTGTGCACGAATGGCGAAGCACGCGCAAGATTGGTGAGTTAAGTTTCAACAATCGCTTTGGAGAAGACATCGACATCGCTTCCGATACGGTACTGAAGCAAACCATTTGCAACCTGCTCGACAATGCCCTTGAGGCGTCCCCCGCCTGGGTTGAGCTTGAGGTATCGCGTGACGCCGACAACCTTGTCGTTCGCGTTGCGGATCGCGGCCCCGGCTTCAAGCGCGAAGTGTTCGACCGCCTGGGTCAACCCTATCAGTCGACCAAAGGGCGCCCCGGCAGTGGTCTGGGCCTGTTTCTGGTTTTCAACGTGGCCCGAATTCTCGGAGGTCAGGTTCGCGCTTATAATCACGAATCCGGAGGCGCTGACGTCAGCCTGAGCCTACCGCTCGACGCACTGCAGTTGAAGGAGGAATAGCCAATGACCGACGACACAGTCAAAGCTGAGCAAAAAGGTTCGCGCACTTTACTGTTGGTTGAAGATGACGCCGCCTTTGCAAAAACTTTGGGTCGCTCTTTTGAGCGGCGCGGCTACACCGTGTTGAAGGCCAGTGGCCTGGACGGCGTGACCGAACTACTTAAAACAGAGTCGCCGGGTTATGCCGTGGTAGACCTCAAGCTGGAAGGCGAAGCCTCCGGTCTGGTGTGTGTGCAGGCCCTGCACCAACACGACCCCGACATGCTGATTGTGGTGCTCACCGGCTATGCCAGCATTGCGACGGCGGTTGAATCGGTAAAGCTCGGCGCCTGCCACTATCTGGCCAAGCCATCCAATACCGATGATATCGAAGCCGCTTTCAATAGCGCCGAAGGCAATGCCGGCGTCGAGATTCGCGGCCGCTCAACCTCCATCAAAACCCTGGAGTGGGAACATATTCACGAGACGCTGGCGGAAACCGGTTTTAACATCTCGGAGACTGCCAGACGCCTGGGCATGCACCGGCGCACGCTGGCACGCAAACTGGCCAAGCAACAGGTGAAATAACCCATCACGAGATGCGGTTATGGCGCTTACGTCAATCCGCCGATATCTCCACAAGCACTTCACCGGGCGTAACACGATCGCCTTTTTTAACGTGAATAGCGGACACCACACCGTCGATGGTTGACTGCACTTCGGCTTCCATTTTCATGGCTTCGGTAACCAGCACGGGTTGACCGGCGCTGATGGTGTCACCCACGGCCACCAGCACTTCCACGATATTGCCCGGCATTCCGGTAGTGATATGACCCGGTTGGGTGGCCTGCTTGCGACCACTGCTGCCTTCTGCCTGATATTCATTCAGGGCTTCGAACACGACTTCGTGCGGCACACCATCAAGTGTCAGATAGAAGTGACGCTTGCCTTTGCCCTTTACACCAACGCCGTTGATCTCGACCTGATAGTTTTCACCGTGCACGTCGATCATAAATTCGGTGGGCGTGCCGCCAATGGCCGCCGGACTACCGGCTGATTCCGGCGCAAGCAACTTCTCCGGCTCCAACGTGCCGGCGTTGCGCTCTTCCAGAAAGGTTTTGCCCAGATCAGGAAACATGGCGTAGGTCAGCACGTCTTCGTCACTGCGGGCGGTCTCCCCAATATCGGCGCGCAGTTTGTCGAGCTCGGCGGGCAGCAAATCCGCCGGTCGTACCTCTATCACCTCTTCACTGCCCACTGCCTTTCGCCGCAGCTCTTCATCGACGGCAGCAGGGGCCTTGCCGTAGTGGCCCATGAGGTAGCGCTTCACTTCGTTGGTAATGGTTTTATAGCGTGAACCCGCCAATACGTTCATCACCGCCTGGGTGCCCACAATCTGGGATGTAGGCGTCACCAGCGGTGGAAAACCCAGGTCTTCACGCACACGGGGAATCTCGGCAAACACGTCCTGAATGCGATCGAGCGCGCCCTGCTCCTTGAGCTGGTTGGCGAGGTTGGACATCATCCCGCCCGGCACCTGATTGATCTGAACGGAGACATCCTCGCGGGTGAACTCGCTTTCAAACTGGTGGTATTTTTTTCTAACGACCCAAAAATAGCGCGCTATTTCGCCCAGCAATTCCAGATCAAGACCGCTGTCGTACTCGGTGCATTTCAGGGCTGCCACCATCGATTCCGTCGCCGGGTGACTGGTGCCGCTGGCAAAAGCCGAAATCGCCGTGTCGATATGGTCAACGCCATTTTCAATTGCCTTGAGTTGACACAGCGGTGCCAGACCGGAGGTGCTGTGGCTGTGCAGAAACAGCGGCAGATCAATTTCCGACTTGAGCGCCTTGATCAATTCGCCGGTTGCGAATGGCGTCAGCAAGCCGGCCATATCCTTGATGGCAATGGAATCGCAACCCATTGCTGCCATGGTTTTGGCCTGTTCTACAAAAGCCGCAACGGTGTGCACCGGGCTGGTGGTGTAGCAAAGTGTGCCCTGGGCATGTTTACCAGTCTTCTTGACAGCTTTAATCGCGGTTTCGATATTGCGCACGTCATTCATGGCATCGAATACACGAAAGACATCAATACCGTTGTCGGCAGATTTTTCGACAAAGGCCTGCACCACGTCGTCGGCGTAGTGGCGATAACCCAGCAGGTTTTGTCCGCGCAGCAACATTTGCAAACGGGTATTGGGCAGCGCCGCACGCAACTGTCGCAGGCGCTCCCAGGGATCTTCTTTCAGGAAACGCACGCAGGCATCAAAGGTTGCGCCGCCCCAGACTTCCAGCGACCAGAAGCCAACACGGTCGAGTTTGTCGCAGACCGGCAGCATGTCTTCAAGGCGCATGCGCGTGGCGATGAGTGACTGGTGGCCGTCGCGCAGTACCACGTCGGTGATGTGTACAGGTTTAGTCATTGTGGTCTCCAATTACAGGCCAGCGTAGGCCGCGATGGCGGTGGCGATAGCCAGGGCAATATCCTCCGGCCGGCTTTTTTCCGAGTACTGCAGCAGCTCGGGATGCTGATCAACAAAACTGGTGTCGAAGGTTCCGGACCGGAAATCCGGATGCTGCAATATCTGTTGATAGTAGGGCGCGGTGGTTTTGATGCCCTGCAAGCGCATGTCGTTGAGTGCGCGCACCGCGCGGTCCAGCACGTCGTCCCAGCGCAGGCTCCAGACAATCAGCTTCAGACACATGGAATCAAAATACGGAGGAATGTCGTAACCGGTGTAAATGGCCGTATCCACGCGCACACCGGGGCCGCCCGGCGCGTAGTAGCGGCTGATCTTGCCAAAGCTCGGCAAAAAATTGTTTTTCGGGTCTTCGGCATTAATCCGCAGTTGCAGGGCGTAGCCGCGAAAGCTGATGTCCTGCTGGCGAAAACCCAGCGTCAGGCCACTGGCAATACGGATTTGCTCACGCACAATATCCACCCCGGTAATCTGCTCGGTGATGGTGTGTTCCACCTGCACGCGGGTGTTCATTTCCATAAAGTAGACCTGGTTGTCAGCCAGCAGAAACTCGACCGTACCGGCGTTTTCGTAGCCCACCGCCTCTGCCGCAGTAACCGCTAACTCACCAACATAGGCGCGCTGTTCCGGGGTCAGTTGGGGCGAGGGGGCAATTTCGATCAGCTTCTGATTGCGCCGCTGAATGGAGCAGTCCCGCTCGAACAGATGCACCACATTGCCGTGGCTGTCGGCCAGTATCTGCACCTCGATATGGCGGGGATTGACGATGCACTTTTCCATAAACACATCGGCATTGCCGAAGGCCTTGGTGGCCTCGGAAATCACCCGCTCGTAGTTGCGCGCCAGTTCCGCCTCACTGTCGCAGCGGCGAATACCGCGCCCGCCACCACCAGAGGTCGCCTTGAGCATGACCGGGTAACCAATACGGCCCGCTTCTTTTATGGCATCGTCAACGCTGGCCAGATTGCCCGCACTGCCCGGCGTCACCGGCACGCCCGCGTCAGTCATTGCCTGGCGTGCCTGGGTCTTGTCGCCCATGCGATGAATGACCTCAGAGGAAGGCCCGATAAAGATCACCCCCCGCTGCTTGCAGATACGCGCCAGTTCGGCGTTCTCGGACAAAAAGCCGTAGCCGGGATGAATGGCGTCGCAACCTGCTTCAACGGCCAGATTCACAATATGATGGGGGTTCAGATAGCCCGCCAGCGGATCACTGCCCAGACTGTGGGCCTCGTCGGCGCGCTTTACATGCAGGGCATAGCGGTCCGGTTCGGTGTACACCGCCACCGAGCGAATCCCCATTTCGGCGCAGGCGCGCACAATCCGCACGGCGATTTCGCCCCGGTTGGCTATCAGAATCTTCTTGATCATCGCCTGTCGTTACCCCCGGTCATTCTTGATGCGGGCTACTCTACGCCATTGCCCGCCGCATGAATAATTGATATTTCTATACTTGAGCATAAGGCATTACTTATACTTACAGCATTATGCGCCCTTCCTACCTGCACAGGATTACCCTTCGCCAAATCGAGATTTATCTGGCCGTCAGCCGGCTGCGCAGCTATTCCCGCGCCGCAGAGGAGCTCGCGCTGACCCAACCCGCAGTCAGCGCCCAGATGCGGCAGCTGGAGCAGTTGACCGGTGAAATGCTGTTTGAATACCGGGGCAAGCGGCTCCATATCACCCGCGCAGGTCAAGCGCTGGAGCGAGCCGCCCGGGATATGCAGCAACGGCTGGTCGGTGTGGAGATGGAGCTGGCAGAACTGCGCGGCGAGATCAAAGGCACCCTATCCGTTGCCATCGAGAGCAGCGCCCAATATTTCATGCCCGAGCTACTGGCCGGATTCAGCCAGCAATTCCCGCAGGTACAGATCAATCTGGAAGTTGGCAACCGGGCGAGCGCAGTCAAGCGGCTGCTCGATAACCGCCATGAACTGGTGATCACCTGCTCCCCGCCGGAAGACCGCTCCATTCAGTTCACGCCCTTTCGGGAAAATCAGCTCATCATCGTAGCCTGGCCCGACCACCCGCTGCGCGATCACAAAGGCATTCCCTTCGCCGCACTGGCAAAGGAAACTTTTCTTATCAGGGAACCCGGTTCCGGCACTCGACTGATTCTGGACGAGCTGTTCCGGCAGGCTGCGGTGCAACCCAAAGCAACGCATCAACTGGGCTCCAGCGAAGCTTTGATTGCAGGTGCAAGAAACCGGCTCGGAGTAGCACTGCTCCCCATCGATAGCTGCGCCACCGAACTGGCAGAGAAAAAGCTGATTACACTGAATATCGCGAACCACCCGATACGCCGGTCATGGTGCATTCTGCATCGCAGGAATCAGCCACTGACACCGGTCTGTGAGCAATTCAAATTGCTGATCACCCGGTGATCGGCGCAGGGGCGATATCAGTAAATTGCCTCAAACAAAATCCCCGCCGTGCGCGGAGCCTGGGGCGCAAACAGAGAGTAGTTACCGGGGTCGGGCATCGAGAAGTGGTGGGTAAACAGCTCGTCGTGATTTTCGAGATTCTCCGCAAAGGCCTCTACCCGGTAATGACCACCAGCGCTTTGCCACGACAGGCGAACGTCGGTTTTATGGTGAGCATCAATCTTGTCGATCGGGTTGTCGTAGGGCCGCCGCTGGTAATCATCACTCCAGCTGAACTTCAGGGCCGGGGTCAGGGTTCCCCAGTCACCCAGATTAACCACATACCGCAATAACGCCCCAAACGTGACTTCAGGGGCATCAGACATCTTCGCCCCCTTGAAATTATGCGGCTCGGAATCCGTACAACCGGGCTGGGTCGCCTGATCCACCTGCTCTTCGTCCTTGCCGCAGAACTCCTCGAAGCGTGCGTCCAGCCACGCGAGCGAGAACAATGCGCTGAAGGCGTCATTGGGTACCCACTGCAGCTCGGCTTCGACACCCTGAATACTGGCCTCACCGGCATTTTCGAGTTTCACGCCGGTGATAATAATTTTCGATACCTGTAAATCCTCGTAATCGTAGTCAAATACCGATAGGTTCAATACCAGTGAGCGGTTATCGAACAGTGCTGTTTTCCAGCCGAATTCCCACATATTCAAAAACTCGGGATCAACGTCGTTGATCGAGCCATCCACCTGCAACTGCGAAGTACCCGGCTTGTAGCCGTTGGCAAACTTGCCATAGAGCATTCCGTCTTCGGAGTAAAACCACTTGGCACCGAACTCGCCGGTGGTTGCGTCAGATTCGCCGCCGACATCAGTGCTTTTGTCCGAGAAGGGAATCGTAACGCCCGACAGCCGATGGGTGGCATTTACGGTTTCACGAGCGGTCTTCAGGCGATATTCATCGCTGTTCTGGCGAATGCCGGCAAAGACTTCCATATCCGGCAGTGAGGACCAGATCACGTCCAGATCCAAACGGAGGTTGAAGAAGGCCGCTTCGTTTTTCTCGCTGCGGTTTTGGTCGATGAAATCCACGTCGGCATCAAAAATCTGATCAGGCAATAGCAGCGGCGCCAGAGCGGGAAACAAGGTTGCCACGCCCTCTTCGGTACGCGCGTCTACATGCAGGGTTTCGTGCTGATCGTTTCGATACCAGAAAAAGCCGAGAATCCAGTCAACCCCGGAGTCATTCTGGGAAGTAAAACGCAGCTCGGCATTGCGACCTATGCCATCGTTCCAGTTAATGGTTTCGAGAATCGGTTCTTCGGTACCGTCAACGTCGGAGTACGTAAAATAGCGGCGACGGTCATTCCCGCCAAACAGATCAAGGTCGACATCGCCAAACAATGGCAGGTCGGTCATGTTCCAGGTTAATTCCGCCACCACCCGGCTGCGGTTGGTATAGGCATCGTCTACCTGCTGGTACTGTCGCGAACGCACTTTCAACAGATCGAGTGGCAGCGGCTGCGCGCCAAACTTTTCCAGAATGCCGCTCTGGCGTGTTGAGATGGAGGGGCTTGCCACCAGACCGGCATCAATTTCCCGCCTGAGCTTGATCGCCCGCAGCCCCAGCCAGAGTTTGTCGTTTACCTGACTGCCCAGGTAAACGCGATAAAAGCTGTTGCTCTCGCTATCGGGCTCCTCGTCGCTCGGTGCCAGCAGATTATCCAGATGACCGCTCTGGGTTTGCCACTGCCCGGCGAAGCGCGCCATCAATGCCCGGTTGCCCTCACCCAGCAAGGGCACATTGATATGGCCGCGATAGCGCTCGGCATTGTAGTCTGCGCGCCGGTATTCAAGGCCACCGGTCCACTCTTCGATTGGCCGGTTCCAGCGAACATTAATGGCGCCCGCTGTTGCGTTACGCCCATAGACCGTACCGGACGGACCGCGAATGACCTCTACGGTGGAAAAGTCGTAAAACTCCTCCCTGGCCTCGTGGTCATTGATGAAATAGCCGTTAACGTGAAAGGCGACCGGCGAGGTGCCATTGCGCGCCTGACCAATGCCGCGAATGGTCAGGTTGTTACCATCGCGTGAGACCAGGCCGGGGGTAATGTCGGCGAGTGCCGAGAAGCCCTGAATATTATTTTCCTTGAGCAAGTCTTCGGGAAAGGCCGAAACGGCAGCGCTGATTTCCTGAACCGATTCGGTACGCTTGCTCACCGTTACAAACACTTCTTCGATCATCTGCGCGGGACGTGCTTTCGCCTCGCCTTGTGCGAATACCGGATTGATCGCAAACAACAGACTCACCGCCGCCGGAACTGCCCACAGGGAATAAGACCGCATCATGTTTCCACCTCTTTTATTATCTTTATAGTAGAGCAAACCTGTAAGCTAACTTTCTGACTCAGCCGCCGAAAGGTATATGTTGTTCAACCCCGGCATCATAGCGCGAATTTCGGCTACGGATAGCGCTACCCCGGTTGAGAACAGGTTTAGCCACTGCAGTTGTGCCAAGGGTTTGAAATATTGAATCTCCGCCGTGCCGATGTTGCTGGATTTCAGGTTTAGCCGCTGCAAATTGCCAAAGCCCGACAAGCGCTGCCACTGCGTCGCCGTTAACTGTAGATTGCTGGCATCCAGATAGAGGACATTGACGGCATAAGGTGCCAGACGGTTGAGCGCTGCTTCAATATGTATCGGCGCCACATGGCTTAAGTTAACGGTTAGTAGATCGTAGTTATTTACCAGCCGCCGGACCCGCAAACCTTCCAGCGTATTGAGTTCCGACAGGCGTTTCTCGTCAATCGCCGGCAACTGGCGAGCCAGTGCTTTCAGTTCCGGTGCCAGCCCGCCCGTCTGACTCACCAGACTTTCCAGCGAGTGACCCTGCAGCCAGTGCACCACCACCGTAATATCGTCAGCCTGCAGCGGTCGACCCTTATGCAAGGGCGGCATGGCCGCAGTGTGATCGCGCGGCAGTAACAGGCGACGCAGCAACTCACTGCCCTCGGGGTTCTGGTATTTCACAACGCCGCTACCCACCACCGCCGCATAACTGTCGAGCCGTAAATTCTTTTTCTGTTTCTGGTCGCCGTGGCATTTCACACAGGAGCGACGCAAGACGGGCTGAACTTCCTTTTCGAAATAGGCCTGATCAAGTTGCGAGCCGGACAGTTGGTCTTCGAGCAAGAGTGTGCGCAGTGCCTGCGGCATATTGCGCGTCAGGTGATCTTCACCGTGACTGAGATTGGCGCCATACAGTCCTGTTGCCAACACCAGCACTACGCTGGTCGCCAGCGCACCATTCTGCCACCAGAGACTTCCGTCCGGCCGCAAGTACTCAAATATGACCGTGTGCAGACGGTAGCGAATGCGCGCTGCCGCTTGCTTGGCCCTCAGGGCAAATGCCTGCCTGCGCACCTCCAAACCGGCATGCACCTTTGGCAACAGCCGGGCCGAGCACCACAGCAGCAAGCGTACCGGAATCAAGACGAAACGCAGCAGCGCACGAACGATAATCCAAAGTGCCCTGAACACACCCCAACCGATGCGTAGAGCCAGCCCCGACACCCGCACCAACCCCCGTGTGAGGAGAAGCGCCCAATGAGGAAACTGGTACAGGAATGCAGCCAGCATGACACTGACCGTCGTTGCGATACCCAGAATGGCGTGGCTATTGACCTCCTCGCCACCGTGCCCGTTGAAGGCGCGATTACCGAGACCCAAGAGCATCGCGCACACACAAGCCAGCAATGCCAGCCACAACAGCGAGCGAATAGCGCTGCCCAATTGCGCCTCGGGCCGCAGTCGCTGATAGAGGGCAAGCAGGGCCACGGTGGGCAGCAGAGCAATCGGAAAATGCACCGCTACCGGATGAAAGTCACTGAGGAAGGCTAACAGGTTCATCATCGGCCTCAGGCAAACAGTTCCCGCACCACGCGGCATTCGCCGACGCCGGTGGGCTTAAAGGTTCTGCCGCCCAGCTCGTAGGTAAGACGCATATGATCAATACCGAGCGCATAGAGTATGGTGGCATTCAGATCATTAACATTGACCGGATCTTTGACTGTGTCAAAACCGAACTCATCCGTTTCGCCGTAAACGCTGCCCTTGCGAATTCCCGCGCCCGCGAGCAGCACAATGCCTGCATCCGGGTTGTGTCCGCGCCCGAAACCGCCAATGATTTTGCCCTCGTTAAACGGCGTGCGACCAAATTCACCGGCAACTACCACCAGGGTATCGTCAAGCATGCCGCGCTGTTTCAGGTCGCGAATCAGCGCACTCAGCGGCCGGTCAATGCCGCGTGCCTTTACCGGAAACTGAGTGTCCAGCCCGCTGTGGTGATCCCATCCGGGATCGGTCACACGAACAAAGCGGATACCGCTTTCCAGTAAACGCCGTGCCGACAAGAGGTTGGTGCCCATGGTTTTGGTGGCGTCATCATTCAGCCCGTAATCTTCACGCAGATAGTCCGGCTCGTCGTCAAGATTGAGTACCGCCGGAATTGACGACTGCATCTTGTGCGCCAGCTCAAACACATTACCGTGGGCCAGCCCCTTGGTGTCGCCGCTGCGACCGGCATACAGCCGGTCCAGCTGCGCAACCTGTTCAACCGCGCTACGTTGTTGGGCCGCGCTGATTCGCTCGGGTCGCTCAAGAAAATCCAGCGCGTTACCTTCGGTTTCAAAGTACACACCGTGCAGGTCGCTGGGCAGAAAGCCGTTGCTGATATTGTCGGCGCCGCCCAGAGAAACAAAGCCGGGCAGATGCGGATTGTCACTGCCCAGCGCATAGTTCACCCAGGCACCGAGCGAGGGTTTGTCGTTAAGGCGTTCGCCGGTGAACAGGAAGTTGCTCGCCTGGGGGTGGGCCGGTGCAAAGTTCTGCAGGGTTTTAATCACCGTCATCTCGTCAATCACTCCGGCAAGATGCGGAAAACGGTCGGACATTTCAATGCCGGATTGCCCTTGCGGTGCGAAGGGATAGATAGGCTTGAGACAGGCGACAGAACACTGGCCCTTGTATTTGGCAGGCGAGGTATCGTTCAGCCGATACAGAATCGATTTGTTCTCGAACGACTCATAGGGAGACATACCGCCCTGTTGCCAGATGAACAGCACCCGCTTTGCGCGCGGCAAAAAATGATGCCCGCTGAAAATAGGATACTGTGCATCGGCGCCAGCACTGGCAAGAACACGCTGCCCCAAAAGGTTGAGGCCCAGCGCTGCGCCGCCGGAATACAGCGCAAGGTGCTGCAAAAGTTGTCTGCGTTTCATAGTATTCCTCAACTGCGCACGGTCGCTTCGCGCAGACTCAGCAGAGTACGCGCCTGATTAATCCAGAAGTCAGCTTCGCTTCCCGCACGCGCGGTCATCGCCTGCGTAAACAATGCGCGCTCGCTGGCATCGGGTTTGCGCTGCAACACGCGCTGATAGAGCCAGCCAAGACGTTGTTCATCGTTACCGAATTGGGTCAGCGCCTGCTGCGCAAGATGAGCGGAGGCTTCCACTACCAGCGGCTGGTTCAGGCTCGCCAGGGCTTGTATGGGCGTAATACTTTCCGCCCGGTGAATAACACTTTTTTCACGGGGCTTTGCGCCAAAGGCTTTCAGTGCAGGGGGCACATCGATATTTTTACGCAGCAAGTAAATACTGCGCCGGTTGCGATCCTCGCCGCGCGCTGCAGCGCCGTGTTCCGTATGCTCACCGTACAGGCCCGGCCTCAGCATGCCGGCCGTCTTGAGCACAAAGTCCTGCACAAACTCGGCATCCAGTCGGAACACACTCTGGCGGGCAAAGTAGATGTTTTCCGGGTCAACCCGGTCAAGCACTTCGCTGGGCGTGGACTGCTGACGGTAGGCGCTGGAGGTAACAATCAATTTCACCAGATGTTTGACATCCCAGCCACTTTCCACAAATTCTGCCGCCAGCCAGTCCAGCAACTCCGGATGACTGGGCATTTCTCCGCCACTGCCAAACTCTTCTAACGTGGGAACCAATGCGCGGCCCATAAACAAACGCCAGAAGCGATTGACCATTACGCGTGCTGTCAGCGGGTTGTCATCGGCAACCAGCCAATTCGCCAGATCCAGCCGCGTGAGTTTGTCGCCTGCCGGTGCACCCAGAAAATCCGGCAGCGCCGGACCAACCCGCTCGCCACTGGTATCACTGATTGCCCCTGCCTTGAGCACACGAACCGGCCAGCTGCGGGTGGAAGTACTGGATACCCAACTGCGTTCTATTTCTCCCCACACAGTTTCGCGCTCACGCTCCAGGCGCCGAATAGCCATACCCAGTTCCCGAAATGCCGGTGCGCGCAGCACGACATGGTCTGTGTAGATTTCGCTATAGGCATAGCGCTCCTTGATGGTGGCCAATACCGACTTCATGATGTCGTTGAAAGGCACCGGCGCGGACACACCGGCTCTGGTCGCAAACCAGGTGAAAATCTGGGAGGCATTGAAATCCCAGAAGTCGGTAAAGAACACGTATTTGTTAACAAAATTGTAGAGACTCTGGCGCACACTGCGCAGCCAGGGAGCAGTAGCCACCGGGCCGCTGGCGTGTTGCTGAAAGGGGCTGGCGGCCAACATAGGTGTGTAACTCAAATTAATGCTGCGCGCTCTGGAGGCTTCATCGGGAAAGCGGATACGAACCTGCAGCTCCCTGCCCTTCATATTGCGCAGCGGCTCGTCCAGATAAAACACCACAAAGGCTTCGTTGTGCAGGGTTTTCAGCAGCAGGTCGTCTTTGCGCTCGTAGCGATACTTGTTAAATATATCGTCCGGCGTCACCTGCCAAAGGGTCTCATCCCGGCCATCGATCATGTGTGCTTCATTCAACGCACCCAGCTCGGTGCTCTCTACACTGGCAATCTGCACGGGACGCCACTGCCCCTCCTCACCCAGGGCAACACTGACTTCACTGATCGCCACCTTGTCGGGCGTGCTGAAACTGTAGCTGTCACCCCCCTGTCGGGTAATACGCAGCATCAGCGCACTCACCTGTTCGTGGTCAACACGAAAACGCAGGTCATATTCAGCACCGGGCTGCTCTGCCGAGCTCAGTTTCAAAAACTGGATATCACGGGTCACAATGGCACCGTTGCCGCCGGGCGGGCGCGTCACCTCTTTGACCAGATCGCTGTGGCTACTGTCTGATACGGCTCTGGCCTCGCTAAATTCCGGATCGATCCAGCGGTAGTAGTCGGGCGAGTCTGCCGCCTGCTCTTTCAACTCGCTGGCAAGGGCGCGCGCTTCACTGTCTCGTGCGGCGAGCTGTTCGCGCAACTGCACGAGCTCAGCGTCAATGTCGGCCAGTCGCCGCGTTTGCTCAGCGGTGGGCATGTAAACACGGGGCAATTTGAAATAGGCATCATCGGGATTACGCGGCGCGGTGGAGCTGCCGGAAACTCCTACAGACCAGACTCCGACACGGTCCAGATCGGAAAAAAAGGCGGCAAACTGGTAGTACTGTTTTTGCGACCAGCTATCGAACTTGTGATCGTGACACTGGGCGCATTCAAGCGAGGACGCCAGCCAGATCTGACCCAGTTTATCGACACGCTCGGTCAGGTATTTGTGAATGGCTTCCACGCCGACGCCATCCTGCACGCGCACAATCAGGTGGTTGTAACCCGAGGCAATCATCTGCTCCTGGGTTGGCTCGGGCAATAGATCACCGGCCAGCTGCTCGATGGTGAATTGATCAAAGGGTTTGTTGTCGTTAAAGGCTCTGATGACGTAGTTGCGATAGGGGTAAAAGGTGGTGAGGTAATCTCCCCGGTCGCTGATTTCGTCAGAGTATTTCACCCAGTCCAGCCACGGCACCGCCATGCGCTCGCCGAACTGGGGCGAGGCCAGCAGCCTATCAACCAGCGCCTGATACTGCACGTCACTGCTGCCGATAGCCGACCAATCCCTTACCTCGTCGAAGCCCGGCACCAGGCCCTGCAAATCCATCGTCAGGCGCCGTACCAGTGCGCGCGAATCCGCCTGCGGCGACGGCGCCAGCCCCTGTCCGCTCATGCGCACCAACAGGAATTGATCAATCGGATTGCGCGCCCACTCGCCATCCTGCTCTGGCACGGACGGCCGTTCGACCGGCAAATAGGACCAGTGCTGTTCGTAACGCGCGCCTTCGTCTATCCATTGCCTGAGGATGGCAATCTCGGTGCTACTGAGCTGCTTTTCGGTTTCCGGCGGCGGCATGCGCAGCTCGCTGTCTGGCGCACTGACCCGCCGGTACAGGGTGCTTTGCTCCGCTTGCCCCGGCACGATTACCCGCTCATAGCCGGTCTGACCGGTGGCATCGGCAAAGCTTTTCAGAAACACATTACCTTCGAGCTGCTTCTGGTCACCGTGGCAACCAAAGCAATTCTTGACCAGTATCGGGCGGATGTCGCGGTTGTATCCGACTTCTCCGGCACCGGCAACGTCGGGGAGGTATGCCAGGAATACCGCCGCCAGCAGCCCTGCTAGCTGCTTCAACAAACGGTATGGCCTGAACAGCTCGCGCATGACTCCCCCACCTCAGTATTGGCTAAACCCACAGCCTACTACTGCCGGCTGAAATCAAGCTGAAGTCCTTGCGCGAGCGAATATCCAGCCGGCCAGCCCGGCGCATGTGCGAGCCGGGCTCATACCGAGCTTCATCGGGTAGGCCTGATTAAGTGAAACGTATCAGGCAATTCAGCACTGCCCGCAACGCTGCGCTTATGCGTGCCTGCAACAGTGATAAGAGAGGAACGGTTAGAGAAACTGCACTCGCGCGCTAAACCGCCCGGTATCGGCGCAATAGGCGAGTGCCAAACGAGCGCCGTGAAGCTCGCAGATGCGACTAACGATAGACAGCCCCAGACCTGTGCCGGCCTCTTCGGCCAGTTGCGGAGCATTGTCGCCACGGTAAAAGCGGTCTGTCAGGCGCTCAGGCTCACGGACTTCCAGCGAATCATTTTCCACTGTCACCTGCCTTTCGCCGGCAGTAATCGCCACCTGCCCGCCCCGGGGGGTATAACGCAGGGCGTTGCTGACCAGATTGCGAAACAGTATCAACAGGGCTGCGCGGTTAGCCATAACACTGCAGCCGTCATCCACCTCAAACTGTAGCTGCAAACCGCGCTCGCTGAGGCGATGGCCCAACTCCGACACCACTTCTTCAAGCACCGGGTGCAACAACACCGTCTCTTCGCCCAGCGGCGTTTGCGGGTCCAGCCTCGCCAGCGTCAGCAATTGCCTCACCGAATGCGATGCCCGCTGCACACGCGCGTAAATGCGCTGCATCATCTCTGCGCTGGCGTCATCAGTCAGCAGACGCTGGCACAGTTGGACTTCGGTTGTTATCGCCGCCAGCGGCGTCTGCAACTCGTGGGCGGCATTCGCGGTAAAGCGCTTTTCATTTTCCAGAGTATCGGCCAGTCGCTCCAGCAGGTGATTGAGCGAGTCGACCACGGGAATCATTTCTTCGGGAACGGCCGGCTCCTCAATCGGTTCCAGACTCTGGCGCGCCCGGCGGGTTTCGATAAGTTGCGACAAGGCCCGCAGCGGCTTCAGATTGCGGTGAATCCCAACATAGAGAGCAACTATCGTCAGTGGAATGATCAGGGCCAGTGGCATCAGCAACTGCAACAACAGACGCCCCGCGTCAAATTGGCTGGCGGTGTTCGCCAAGCCCGTTGCGTACCAGACCTGGTAGCCCTCGTCGTGGAGATAGGTGACACGCCACATCTGGCCGTCCATTTCCTGATCCAGTGCCACCCCGATGTCAACCTGCGAAGGGTGAGGGAAAATCGGCGTATTTTGCCCTATCAGCAATTGAATTCCGCCCACCCAGACATTCAGTGCCGGCGTACCGAGAGTTCCCAAATCAAGGCCTTCATCGAGCCGGACCACCACGGGGTTGTCACGGGTACCTTCCTCGATACCCCGTTGATCATTCACCACCACCATGCTTTGCGAAAAGGTTGCCTGCAGTTGTTCCAGCTCGCCCTGCAAAAACGTTCGCCCGACTTTTGCCGTCACTTCCAGCATGGAGCCCAGCATCTTGTCGACTTCGCTCTGCAATACCAGACGTGCGGCAACCGTTGTCAGCAATGCCGACAGCAACCAGCTCACGAGAAAGATAGAAATAACGGTAGCAGTCAGTCGCTTGCGGAGCGAAGGCGCAATCATCACAGCACCAACCGGTAGCCAACGCCGCGCAGGGTTTCAATGCTGTCGCTGCCAAATTGCTTGCGCAGGTGCGAGATGTAAACCTCCAGCGTATTGGAGCCGACCTCGTCATCCCAGCTGTACAGACTCTCTGCCAACCGGGTTTTGGTAACAAAGCGCCCGCGGTTGCGGGCCAGCACTTCCAGTAGCGCAACTTCCTTGGCAGGCAGTACCAGCGCTTCGCCGCGAAAACGTACCTCGTGATTATGCAGAAAAATTTCAAGCTCGCCGGCTACGAGACTGGGGCCGGCAACCCCCGCGCTGCGCCGCAGAATTGAACGCAGACGGGCAAACAGTTCATTTACATCGAAGGGTTTGCTCAGATAGTCGTCGGCGCCCACATCCAGCCCTTGCACCCGGTCGGCCACCGTATCGCGCGCAGTCAAGAGCATGACAGGCAAGCCTTCGCCACGCTGGCGCAGGGCGCGCAAGACCTCAAGCCCCGATAGCCCCGGCAAGCCGATATCGAGAATAACCGCGTCGTACGCGGCAACTTCGGTGGCGTGCAATACCTCGCTGCCACGCGTAAGCCAATCAACCGCATAGCCCTCCAGGGCCAGGGCGGCCTGCAGAGATTCACCCAGTTGCTTGTCATCTTCCGCCAGCAATAAACGCATGGCCAACCCGTATTTATGAATGGTTCAAGACTCAGGGTAAACCCTGTTACTTAACTATAACTGAAGTACCCAAGGCCTGATCAGTTCAACTAAAGCCTACTTCCGGTGCTTAACCCATTCCATCAGGGTTACCCAGTTGCCATCAGGATCATAAGCATGGGCATAGACCGAACTCAGCGTGGGCGAAATATCGATGGTCTCAACTGGGTCAACCCTGTGGCCCTGCTCCGCCAACCGTGCGGCCAGAACACTGGCCCCACTGACGGAAAACGCCAGCCGGACCAGACCCAGATGTTCTGCCGGCGAGGAGTAATTCGCGCGCTTTTCAGGCGCCGCCCACTGCATGATCTCGAGCCGGGTAATAGTCTTTGGATCAGTGCTTCCCAGCCCCATACCGACACAATAAAAATCGCCGGACGGCGTACGATTCAGGGGAATCGAATCCAGATCATGGATGTCACCCGGATTGTTGAAGTCATGACTGATGATCCGATCGACATTGAATCCCAATAACTGATAGAAGCCGATGGTGGCTTTGATGTCCCGGCAGTGAATGACTGCGTGGCTGATGTTTTTGACAAACCCTTCCTCACCCATGATGCCTATCCTGTGTTGTTATCGTTAGCGGCTACGCTGCACTGATAGTGAACAACAGCGCGGCCGGAAACAAGCCTCAGCCATCTCTAATTGCGTGGCTCAGATGTGTTATCCAGTCCATTTTCTCAAGGCCGGGAGCGCGGCAGCACAGCTTCAGTCAATTGTGGTTAGCGGTAATCAGGCACTTTTGCTGGCAGCCCGTCGCGGTAACCGCTATCGTTTGCATTTGGGTCTACTGAGTAGATGTAGCGTTAATCACTATGGGTAGCGATCAACCGACTGCTTCCGGTTTCAAGCGAAGCGTCGTCAATGCACATATTCTGCTGTCTGCCGCCCAGGCGCGCGGGATGCCGCCTGCCCAGGTATTGGCAAACTGCTCACTGTCAGGAGACGCCTTGCGCTCCCAGACCAGCCTGATTTCCGCTGGCGACGAACTGCAGATGATTCGCAACATTCTGGCAAGACAGCCGCTGGACTCGGGTATCGGTTTGGCTGTGGGCTCCCGATACCACCTCGCGGCATTTGGTGTCTGGGGCTTTGCCCTCGCCAATAGCGCGACGGTGGGAGAAGCTGCACAACTGTCGCTGGCCCATTCCGCCATGACCTTTGCTTTCTGCCAATTGAGCATCGAAGAACACGGTGACCGGGTACACTGGTACTTTGATGATGCCGACGTGCCTGACGACCTGAAGGTGGTCATCATCGAACGGGAAATGGTGGCTCTGGGCATGGTCGCGCACGATCTTCTGGGCGCCAGCTTTGAGGCTCTTGAAATCTGGTTCAACTACCCCGAACCGAGCCATGCCGAGCTCTATCGCAAATACTTTAACGGCCCGCTGCGATTCTCAGCCCCCCGCAGCGGCTTTGTACTTCCTCGATCCCTGCTGTTTCAGCCGCTGCAAGTACCCGATGAAGTACTCAAGGCCGCAGAATCCTCCGGGATTCGAAACGAGCAACCCGCCATCACTGATCGCGTTCGCAGCGTACTCCTCGCCAACATGAAAGAACTTCCGTCGATGGAAGCGGTTGCCGAAGAATTGTCCATGACGGTGCGAACGCTGCGACGGAAACTGGAAGGCGAGGGAGTAAGCTATCGGCAATTGGTCGATGAAGTTCGCTGCGACCAGGCCAGACTGCTGCTGGAAAACACCGCAATGAGCACCGACGAAATTGCACAGCGACTGTCCTATGCTGATGCATCCAGTTTCAGTCAGGCTTTTCGCCGCCTGACCGGCACCTCACCGGCGGCCTACCGGCAGGCAAAGCGGCGCAGCTGAAAGATAGCAATCACACCATCTGACGGTAGACACTCTAAATAACTTCCAGCACTATTCTCAATCAATAACAGAAAGGTACAACAATGAGCGACTACTTCGAATGCACCCCGGTGGGTCTGGATTTTCTGGAACAGACCAAAAATGTTTACAAGGCGGAAGAGATTATCCGGGCAACGCCAGAGCAAATTTTTGAGGTGTTCGAAGACGAAGTCTCCTGGACCGTCTGGGCATTTCCCATACAGAGAGTTGAGTGGACCTCACCAAAACCCTTTGGCGTAGGCACAACACGGACGGTGTACATGATGGGGAATATGGACGGCTATGAGGAATTTGTCGCGTGGGAGCGCGGCAAGCGGATGGCCTTTACCTTTGTGGGCTGCAGCAAGGATGCGACTGAAAAATTCCTCGAAGACTATCGCGTAACGGATCTGGGCGACGGCACCTGTCGAGTCACATGGTATATGGCCATGGAGAACCGGGGCGGCCCCAACTGGAGCGACGCCCTGATACGCCCGATTATGGGTATGGCCAATCGCTGGATGTTCAAACGATTCAAAAAATACACCGAAAAATACGCTCTGAACGCCAACGAACAGGCAGCACGCTCACCAAAAGCCTGATATCAATCGGGCCTTGCGGCGGGCATCACGCCCGCCTTTCACCAAGCATCGGAAGTTCTTCCCCTCTAATCAGGGCGCGCAATCGCCGTTGTTGTAATCTCCGTCCAGCACGGTGTTGATCCAGAGATCAACCAGCGCCGCAGCCTCATCATGTTTCACGCTGCGCGCCAGCGGCGGCATTTGAATACTCAGATCTTCGGAGTGTACGCGAAAACTCACAATCGAATCATTGGCGCTGGTTGGCACGATATCTCTCGACCGGCCACCTGACGCCGAGCCTGCGGTATTCGGCTGTTTACAGATACCGTAGTTGAGATCCACCTTGCGGAACACATCCAGGAACACGCCGGTGCTGCCGGCCAGGCCCTTGCGGTTGTGGCAATGCGCGCAGTTGGTTTCCAGCCAGGCGCGTGTTCGCACTTCAACGTTGTGCTTGGCCGCATCGCTGGCGTTATTATTCTGCAAGCCTGCGATTGAAAAGGTATCGCCCGGCACATCAAAACGCGGCAGACGCGGTGCGTTAGACGCCACTAATGTCGCCGGGTTGACCGCCAGATTAGCCGGACAGCCGCTTATGTAGCCGGCATCACAGAGGTGCTGTAACTGATTAACCGGGCCGCTGCCAAAATCAATCGGACGATTCATAAGGCGAACCTTCGGGCCGATGGGTGCATCACCCGCCTGCCGGTCGTCGTTGTTGTGGCAGCTGCCGCACTGATTGGGATGCGGAATCGCGTAGCTGGTCGTGCTTCCCGAGTAGGTTTTTTGAACAGCCGGATCGGGATCAGGATAATTCCAGCTAACGCTTTTCTTGCCGCCTGAAACAGCCAGCACGGCATCGGTTCGATTACCGGACGAATCCGTTTCCCACTTGTAAGGCAAGCCTTCCCAAAAGCTGCTGCCCTTCTCATCCGAACGGTGAATCAACAGTCGGGTTTCAACAACATCTTCATTCGCGCCATCTTTAAAGCTAAAGGTCTTGGCGATAACCGTACCCACTGGAAAATCGAGGGTCGCATTGGGCGACGAGGCATTGCCCACAACCCACTGGGCAGATTCACCCGGGGGCAAAAACAGTACGCGGTATTTGCTCGCGTAATCCGAGAAAAGCGGGGTGGTCAGATCAAACAATACGCCATTGCCATTGAAGCCCGACCGGGGGTCGGTCGCGTCGGCAAACAGATTGTAGTGCGACAATTTCGGGCAGTTGAACGCAAGCGCGTCGGCATTGATCGCGTTGCCGCTGCCAGACTCGCAAACCGCCAGAATTTCATCTGCCGTGGGCGGCTTCACACCACCGGCACCGGGTACATAAGGCTGAACAACGGCGGGCGGAATCGGCGCCAGTTGCGCACCAAACAAGGTCGGGCAATCATGCGCATTTATATCCACTTTGGGTGGATTGGTGGGCTCAGTATCCACAAAATTAAGATATTTTCGGCTATCAGGTGAAAATATGTTTGCACCGACATCACCGGCATCAGGAAAACAATACCAGAACAAAGGGTGGCGCCGGGTACCCGCACTTACGTCACTGAATTTGTAATCGTTGTAGCGACAGGTAGGGAAATCACTGCTGTCGTAATCGGGCTTGCCCAGAGGTTTGCCGTCCTGTGCGATGCTGTTGTCTACCTTGGCTTCAAACTCGGGCGTAAGGTCGCAACCATTGCTGGCTTTGTCGTACATACCGTCCCAGACAATGTGCGCGCCCTGGCCAATGTAGGGGTCGCCTGCCTGTAGCGTTTTGATCTGAACCAATGCGGGTAGCAGCGACGTATGCGTCTGATCGATACAGGGGACAGCAGACGGATCATCAGTAATACCCGTAAGATAATCCTGCAGCCCTTCTAACACTTTCCCAGGATCGATACCGCCACTCTCATCGTCACTACAGGTAAATACACCTTCCCGCGGCGGCTCGGGGAGCGTGCCGTTGGTTGTGAAGGTATTACTGTGGATATGAATCCCTTCGGGATACAAATCCATGCGCTTATCGGGATGATCAGGTTTGAACTCAAGCAATTCGTGGCTGACAAGCACCACACCCAAGGTGCGGTTGAACTCGACGATGTTTTTGAAAAACTCTACCCGGTCGTAACCCAGCTGCAACATACCCACGCCCTGCGGAACGATCGAGACAATGCCGCCCGGTGCAAAGTTGGGCTGATTATTGAAGCCAGAATAGCTGTCGAAAATTCGCGTGCCATCACCATACTGGTTGAGGCCGGGCAAATCGAAAATCAAAAATCCGGTGGTATTACAGTGCGCTACGTTGTTGTACAGGTCAGCGCGATCAGTGTTCTCTATCTCGTAGCCGGCCACATTAAACAGCGCTTCCGAATTGCGCACGATAACGTCATTGGATTGACCCACGTAGATACCGGCGTCGGACGCACCCAGCGCGACCACGTTATCCAGCAATACGTTGTTGGTGAGCACAGGATAAAGTGCATAGCCGCCGTTAGTGGGGTCAACCACATAGCGGCGAGTGACACCGTTCGCATCAACGTAGCTGCCTTGCGCCTCAGGAAAAGAGGGCAAACCCAAGTGCGAGCCGCCATGTACCTTGAAGCCCTTGGAGGCGGCATTACTGCCATTACAGGACACATCAAGCGTGGACGGCACATTGGGGTCCATATTGCCGTCGCCACTGCTCCACATGGTGCGCATATTTCGCAGCGTTACGTGGTCGGAGTCCGATATCTTGATAGAGAATCCGGGGGTATCGTATACGGTCAGATCTTCGATGGTGATGCCATTCATATGGCTCATCGAGAAACCTTCGGGCGTACTGCTTTGCTCAAAATTGAGGATGGTTTTGCGCATGCCCGCGCCACGCACCGTAATTCCGTCTTTATGGGACATCACCAGGGTCGTGTCGAAGTTAAAGGTACCCTCGGCAAACTCCACAACATCACCGGCCAGAGCGATAAAAAATGCGGAGAGCGCTTCATCTTGCGCCGTGCCTGCCGGGCGGTCAGTGCCGTTATCAGGGAAAATAACAAACGTGCGGGGCTCTGAAGGCACCGGGGGATTACCGTTACCACCGCCGCCACCAGAACCGGAATCAGGCGGTGGCGTTGTACCACCATCGCCGCCCCCGGCGGGTGGAGGTGTGGTGCCTCCGCCGTTATCGCCCGGTACCGGAGTGGTGCCGAAGCCACCGCCGACAGCAGACGAACCGGAAGAGCCCGAGGAACTGCGACATGCAGCCAAAGAAGTGCTGAGCAGCACCAGTGTTATCACCAAGCCCCAGCGTCGAATAAATGGCCCCTTCATTTGGCATGCATCCCCAATTGCGTCAATAACCGGCAATTATCGCCTGAAGCAAGATAGGGAAGACAGAGGAAATGCGGACAGCACTTGTAGAATCGGGGACATTCTTGATTGCCAAAAGAGCAATTGATCGCCAGCAGGCCAAGGCCTGTTGGCGCCCTTCGGGCTGCGCCGCTTGCAGCGGCTTGATCCAAACGCTGCCGCGTTTGTCGAACGGTGACGTTCTTTCGCCACAAGCACACCCCACAAACCAAAAAGGCCCCACTCTTTCGAGTGGGGCCTTTTTGGTTTGTATGGCGCGCCCGGGACGATTCGACCTTCTGCATCACATGTTAAGAAGCCGAAATGGCGTTGCCGTTGACACGCTATCTGAGTTCTTGTCTATCAGTAAAAACGCGGCAAGACAGCATGTAATTTCGCTCGAACGCAGTGGCTATATTGCTCCCTCTAGTCTGAAAGCGACCGGCCGGCGACCGCAGCAGCTCTACAGCATTACCAATGCGGGAGTTGATCTTATTCCAAAAAGATATTCCTCAATGGCTGGCATGCTTATAGAAACAATTGCCGAACAGGATTCCAGAAATTTTTCAAAAATCATGAAGAATATGGGGAAAAAGGTAGGCCAAAGCGCTAGTTCAGCTCGAGCAATGGATACAATAGAGCTCGTTGAAGTAATGGATTCACTTGGCTACGAAGCCGAACTCGGATCAAAAAAAATGAAGTTGTCGCCTACAACTGCGTGTACCATCATCTAGCGGAAAAGCGTCCAGAATTCTGTGATTTTGACATCGCGTTTATGGAAAGCGCCTCAAAAAAATCAGTGACGCAAACTGAATGCATAGTTCGCGGCGGTCAATGCTGCAGATTTAGCATTGACACGTAAATATACTTTTCATTTTACACATCTATTATTTTATGGATATGACCCATCTGGGGTCCTGGCAGCTTCGGTGTTTTTGACTTTGTCAGCACTTGTTCGAAGCATTGGGCCCACGGGCATAGTCCTGCTATTCGCCGTGTATCATTGAAACCTCCGTGCTCACATAAAACCCTTGAGATTTCAGCCAATTGGCCTCACAGCGAACTAATATGCCTACATTTGTGACGCTTTACGTACATTTTCATGAGCTTTTATGCGCTTTCAGAAAGTGTAATAGAGCGCTATTGTGCTCCGAACGTGTGAACAAATAGAGTTATTGTCGTGAAGTCCATCTCCCGTATATTGAGTCTTGTATTGGCAAGTGTGCTGGCACTCACAGCTGGATGCCATAGTAGCTCAAGATCCAGCGATGGAGGCGCCCCTACGCCCGCTGCCCCCGCTACGGCAACCACGCCAGAGAGGCTTTGGCGCGATGACGGTTTCGGATTGGTTGCGCATGATGAAATTATAGACGGCGTTTATATATCAACAGACTACGTCTATGACGACCACGGCCCCAATACCGATGGTGCAGCAGGTGGAGATAGTACTTACCCCACCGATGGCACGCCTTACTTTAAGAATGCGGCGGATCTCGTTGAAGTTCGCGTAATGCCTGTTGAAAGCGAAAACAAGTTACTGATTGGTGTACGCTTCAATACGCTCATCGATCCTGCCATTCCCGTCGCTGCTATTGGCATTGCGGATAATTCCACGCCGCAACTGAGTGAGAGCTGGCCTTTTTCTCCTGGAATTTCTGCAAAAGGCACACGCTTTGTCATCACACTTCGAGGCGACAAAACAACACTAACAGACTTGAGTTCTGGAAAATCAAGCGAATTCACCACATTAGTTTTTAACGACCAATCGTCGACCCTCCGCAATCTGGAAAACACTTTCACCGCTATCATTCCCCTGACAGAACTCGGCGACCTCGCTAGCAACTCTACCGGGGAGTGGAGGCTGCACGCAGCATCCGGACTATGGGAAGGCAATCAATGGGCAGAAGCCCCTTTTGACATCGCCTTTTTCGAAGATACATTCGTCAATTGGCAACAAAATGAGCAAGCTACACTACTAACCAGTGGTGACTTATCCAGCGCTCAAGGTATTTTGAAATTCGACGATTTTCCCTTCAGATCTCCGGCGATGTCTCCAGGACGGTACGCGCGTGTGTATCCATCCCCCATTAGCTCCCTTATTGGTGAAGGCATAGTTCCTTGGACCCAGCAAGTTGAGGGCGTCAAAATACCCACACTCAACCACTACCGCGGCTTATACCTTCCCTACACAATCTGGATTCCCGAGGAGATAGCCAGCGCGACTCAACTTCCCCTGTTTATTTATTTGCACGGGGCTAGTCAGAATCATTTGGGGCACCTACAGCCGTTTGTCGACGGCATCATTGATGTAGCAGCGATCGTCATCGCCCCAACAGGCGCAGGCGAACTTAGCTTTTACAAAGAAGCAGGCGAAGTAGACGCGCTGTCTTCTATGAACGACGTCACCCAACACTACCCCATCGATCTTGATCGCGTATTTCTGTCCGGGTTATCAATGGGCGGGCAAGGTACATTTTCTGTCGGTACTCATCGGCCTGACCTCTTTGCTGCCGCGCTACCTTTCATCGGAACGGGGCAAAGCACCTTCAACGAAGACATTCCAGGGAACACCGAGATCATTCCCGCAAACCGCTGGATGAATTCTACCGGGAGAAAAATGCTGGAGAATGCCTTGAACCTTCCATTTCGCATGGCAAATGGCGCGCTCGATCCGATAGTCAATTTAACTTGGCCAACTCAAGACGTGGCTCGCATGAAGGAACTGCAGAATGATCACCAATTTCTGATTTTCCACGGACGGCACCACGAAACCATTCCTGAATACATCAACGCGGTTTACCACCAAGTCATTAACGGTTGCGCAACAGCAGCGATCACCGCAGGCTGCGTGGCCAACAGAGACAGCACAGGCATCAAGCGCGATATAAATCCAGCGCGCGTTCGATACAAAGTCGTTCCTTATCATTTCGCAGAAGATATCGGCCTTCGCTACGATGGCGCCTACTGGGTCTCAGGCATGTCGGTGCGCGAAACACCCGACGATGTGTCTTTTGGGATTGTGGACGTGACCAGCTTTGCGCTTGCAGATAAATTGAAATCAACTATCCAAGAACTGAGCCTCGAGCCCACGTTAGTATTCGATCCAACGGGAGATACCTACTCGTTTCAAGGCTTAAGGCGTGAAAAGTCAGGGGCTGAGATCGAACAGCGGATGATCGCCGACCTTAAAAACCTGAAGGCTATCGCTTTCGATACACGGCGTGCCGGGCTCACTCCAGAAACGTCACCCACGACTATAGTGATTACAAGCGATGGCATTACAGACATAACGCTTACGGGCCTGGACAGCAATGTTAAAGCACGCATCGGCAACAGCATTGTAGCCACGACGAACAACGGACAACTGTTGTTGCATGTTAGTGCTGGCGAAACAACTATCACGCTATCCCGTCATTAAACGTCTCGCTTAGGGCTGTGGTAATCCTCCCATTTTACACCTCCCCCAAAATGAGAGGATTACCCAGGCTAACACCCATTTCATGATAAACATCTTGCTACAACCGATGTAAAATTATAAATACCCCTTTTTCCAGAAACAAACCGCATGCACTCGACTTCTTTTCATTTCAAACCGTCCCTCGACGCAACCTTAGCGCGTTGCTAATCACCGATACCGAACTGAAACTCATTGCCCCAGCAGCAATCATCGGGCTTAGCAGGATACCAAAAAATGGATAAAGCGCACCGGCGGCTACCGGCACACCGAGGCCGTTATAGATGAAAGCAAAAAATAGGTTCTGTTTGATATTGGCCATGGCGGCGTGACTCAGTCGGCGTGCCTTGGCGATACCGCGCAAATCACCTTTCACCAGGGTAATACCTGCACTTTCCATGGCAACGTCAGTGCCGGTGCCCATGGCAATTCCCACATCGGACTGGGCCAGTGCGGGGGCGTCATTAATGCCATCGCCGGCCATGGCCACCCGCTTGCCTGCCGCCTGCAATGCCTTGACCACTTCGGCCTTCTGCTCGGGTAAGACCTCGGCGCGGACATCATCGATACCCAGCTCCGACGCTACAGCACGGGCGGTAGTCTCGCCATCACCGGTCAGCATCACAATATGGATCCCTTCTTTTTGCAGTAATTGCACAGCCTCTAGGGTCGTGTCCTTGATGGGATCCGCGATTCCCAGTAGGCCGATTACTTCATTGTCCCGCGCAACAAAAACCACGGTCATGGCCCTGGCCCGCATTGCTTCAGCCTGCTTGTCCCACTGCTCGACCGTAATACCGACTGCCGTCATCAATACCGAGTTGCCGATGGCAATTTTCTTGCCATCAACTTTACCAACTACACCCTTGCCCGCCGGAGAATCGAAATCACTGGCATCTAAAAGTGCCAACTCACGTTTTTTGGCGGCATCAACAATGGCCATGGCTAGGGGATGTTCAGAAGATCGCTCCAGACTCGCGGCCAGAATTATCAATTCATCCTCCGACAGGTCACCGGCGGGTATGGCTGCCAGAAGTTTCGGTTTACCAAGCGTCAGGGTGCCGGTCTTGTCGACAACCAGCGTGTTGATCTTGCGCATGGTCTCAATGGCTTCAGCGCTGCGGAACAAAATGCCCATGCCTGCGCCCTTACCCGTCGCCACCATGATCGACATCGGCGTCGCCAAGCCTAAGGCACAGGGGCAGGCAATAATCAGCACGGCAACGCCATTGATCAGGGCATTGGCAAAGCGCGGCTCTGGCCCGACAGTGGCCCAAATAACCACGGTCGCAAGGGCTACAAGAATAACCACTGGCACAAAGTAACCGGCGACCACGTCGGCGAGTTTCTGAATGGGTGCCCGGCTACGCTGAGCCTCTGCCACCATACTGACGATACGCGACAGCAAGGTATCCGCGCCCACCTTTTCCGCTGACATCACGATGCCACCAGTACCGTTGATAGTCGCACCAATCACCTTGTCACCTGCGTGCTTGGCAACCGGCACCGGCTCCCCGGTGACCATGGACTCATCAATATGGGTATCACCCTCGGCTACCTTGCCGTCCACCGGCACCTTTTCGCCGGGCCGCACGCGCAAGTGATCACCCACCTGTACCTGCTCTAGGGGAATATCTTCCTCGCTTCCGTCTGCATTAATACGGCGAGCGGTTTTGGCGGCAAGTCCCAGCAATTTTTTGATCGCCGCGCCGGTCTGGCTGCGCGCCCTCAGCTCCAGCACCTGACCAAGCAATATCAGGGTGACGATCACGCCGGCGGCTTCAAAATACATCGCGACTTCGCCGCCATGCACGCGGAAGGTATCGGGAAATATAGCCGGCATTAGCGCCGCGACCACACTGTAGCCATAAGCCACGCCCACACCCATGCCGATAAGGGTAAACATATTGAGATGACGGTTAATGACCGATTGCACTGCCCGCACATAAAACGGCCAGGCCGACCACAGGCAAATTGGTGTAGCAAGCAGCAATTCTGCTAACACCCGCCCACGCGCACTCAGGAGGGTGGAGAACGGCGCTCCGGGCAGCATGTCGCCCATCGCAATTATCAGCAGCGGCAAGGTCAGTATTGCCGCAAAAATAAAGCGCCGCGTCATGTCGCGCAGTTCTGCGTTGTCTTCTTCGGCTGTGACTGTGCGGGGTTCGAGTGCCATGCCGCAAATCGGGCAGCTACCCGGTGCCTGGCGAACAATCTCGGGATGCATAGGGCATACCCACTCGCTCGCTTCCTGCGCCGGAGGGCCTACACGCTCCAATGCCATGCCGCATTTCGGACAACTGCCGGGCCGATCACTGTCTACTTCTGGATGCATCGGGCAACTGTAGCTAACGCCGGAAGCTACGGTCGTTTTTGGGCCACTAGCTGGCTGATGACCGGCTTTGCCATGACCGCAACCGCCTGCTGCAGTGTCTTTATGCTGATCGCTCATACGGTCTCCCTTCAGCTCTTATCGCATCTTATAAATCCCGTACCTATATCTAGAGTCAACACTGCTCCAATAAAAAAACGTTTACTTATTTTCACCTCTTGGACAAATACATAATTCAGAACACCAATGCAAACAGGGTTTCCCGCATCAAGAAGCATGAAGCGTATTTTCAGAGAAATTATTCTACGGCGCTTGATCCATATCAATTTTGAGCTTTATTCAAGAGGGTACGTTGTACTCGACGTATAGCTTGAATTGGAGGCACCCCCATAATCCCGAAGCAGGTTACAGGGTCATACTCAATGACAAGATCGCAACGGTTCATCCATGAATACAGGCAAGGCAATGCATCATGACGGATTTAGCTTTTCTAACTGGCAGAGCAATGTTGACATCAGCACTGCTCGCCGTGTTGTGCCTGCCACTGACAAGCCGCGCCGAAGACAGTCCATTTAACACCGGGAATGCACGCCTGTCATTGGCGAGCGCCCAAACCATCGCTGTCCGCGACAACCCGGGGCTGGCACAAATGCAGTCACGTTATGCGGCGCTATCGCAGATGCCATCACAGATGGGCGCACTGCCCGATCCGGTCGTCAGCTTTAATGCCATGAATTTTCCGACCGATACTTTTAATCGGGATCAGGAAGCTATGACGCAAGTGCAAATTGGCATTTCACAGGATTTTCCGTTTCCAGGCAAACTCGCCTTACGCGAAGCCGCGGCTGAGTATGAAGCGGAAGCCGCAAGGCATTCTGTGGATGAGATGCGTCTGCGTCTGATGAATAACGTCAGCATGAAATGGTGGCAGGTTTTTTATCTGGATCGGGCCCTAGAGACCGTCAACAGCAATCAGCAACTGTTACGTCAGTTTATTGAAGTCGCCCAGAAAAAATACGAGGTCGGCAACGGCCTGCAACAGGATGTCCTACTGGCACAACTGGAGTTGTCCAAACTCCTCGATCAAGACATCCAGATAAGCGGCATGCGCCGTAATCAAGCCATTCAATTGAACGTGCTCATGGGTCGCTCTGGTAACGAGCAGGTAAGGCTCCCGCCGAAGGTATCGAAAAATCTGCCGGCCATTGCCAGTGAAACTGCCCTGTATGCCCATGCACAAGACGCACGCCCTTTACTACTGGAAATGGATCAACAGCTTGAAGCAGCACGATCACGGCTGAGTCTTGCCGAGAGAGAATATTATCCCGATTTCAAACTGGGACTGACCTACGGTGACCGGCAGGGCAACAACCCACCGCCTATGGGCGGCTCCCGATCTAATTTTGCTTCCATCATGTTGGGGGTAAAAATTCCGTTTTATGCAGCCCGCAAGCAATCTAAAGCCATCGGGCAACGCCGCAGTGAGTTGGAAAAAAACCGCTACGCACTATTGGATACCAGAAACTCAATTCGAGGCGATATTTCCTCGGCGGTGACAGATTATCTACGCGCCAAGGAACAATACTCTCTGTTTGAAAGCGGCATTGTGCCGCAGGCCCAGCAGACTGTTCAGTCAATGCTGGCCGGCTACCGGGTCAGTCAGGTTGATTTTCTGAATCTGGTCCGCAGTCAAGTCACGCTCTTTAACTACGAACTTCAATACTGGAAAGCGCTGACGGAGGCCAATCAGGCTCTGGCGCGCCTGCAAGCCGCCGTTGGCAAGGACTCCATATATGAATAAATCTACGGTAATTACCGGCCTGCTCATGCTGGGTCTTGGGCTGGGTGGCGGCTACTGGCTAGCGGGCAATACTGGCATTCAGCATGCGGCACAAGCAGGGGCTGAAAAAGGCGACGATGCCAGAGAACTGCTTTTTTACCGCAGCCCTATGAACCCGACCGTCACCTCTCCGACACCGGCCAAGGATGCCATGGGCATGGACTATGTGCCGGTCTATGCGGACGCGGCTGACAACAAAACCGATAGCGCCGGTACCGTAAAGATTGACCCTGTGATGGTACAGAACATGGGAGTACGGACTGCGGTTGCCGAGCGCACGTCCATGAGCCGTGCGATTCGTGCGGTCGGACGCATCGACTTCAATGAAGAGAGTATGGTCCGCATACACCCCAAAGTGGAGGGCTGGATAGATGAAGTGCGAGTTGATAAAACCGGAGAAGCCGTCGAAAACGATGCCATCCTGTTGAGTATTTATTCGCCCAAACTGGTTTCGACGCAGCAGGAATACCTGCTGGCACTCAACAATCTGAAGGCCCAGGGCAACAGCCCTTTTGAGGATATTCGCCGCGGCGCTCAGGAACTGGTCAATAGCACACGACAACGCTTGCAGATGTTTGATGTGCCAGAACACCAAATTCGTGATCTAGAAAAAACACACAAAGTCAGTAAATTTCTGCACATTCACTCGCCCGTAGCGGGCACAGTCATTCGTATTGGTGCCCGTCAGGGTCAGTATGTGATGCCCAACACCGAGCTTTACATGCTGGTCAGTCTCGATCAGGTATGGGTGTACGCCGACATCTACGAATATGAGGTGCCCTGGATCAAGGTCGGCGATGAGGTCAAGATGACACTGGCCAGTGTACCCGGCAGAACATTCACGGGGAAACTGGCTTACATCTACCCTTACGCCCAAGCCAACACCAGAACCACCAAGGTACGCATAGTGGTTGATAACCCCGAATTATTACTCCGTCCCGACATGTTAGCGCAAGTCAGCATCAACTCCGATACGCGACTGGATGTGGTGGTCATCCCCGCCGAAGCCGTCATTCGTACCGGTGATCGAACCCAAGTGTTTGTGCTGCGGGAGCCGGGAAAATTCGAACCGAGGGTGGTCAAGCTCGGCTTTGAGTCCAAAGGAAAAGTGGTGGTACAGGAGGGTATTGACGCTGGCGAGAAAATCGTCACTTCGGCGCAATTCCTAGTGGACTCAGAATCCAAATTGCGTGAAGCCACCTCCAAGATGATGGAGGGTCTTAAAAATAGGGAAACCAGCCCCGCCTCAGCCGGTGGGGTGCAGACTAAAACCGTGAAGGACTATGAACATTCTGCCGGTGCCGGCGCAACGGTACCAGAGGCCCACCCGCATGATTAATGCCATTATCAACCTGTCTTTGCGTGATCGTTTTATGGTGCTGATCGCGACCGCGATCATTACCCTGACCGGACTGTACGCCTACAAAAATGCCCCTCTGGATGCCATTCCTGATTTGTCCGATGTGCAGGTCATTATCTTTACTGAATTCCCCGGCCAGTCGCCACAGGTTGTTGAAGATCAGGTCACCTACCCCCTGACCACATCGATGTTGGCGGTGCCTAAAACGAAGGTGGTGCGTGGCTATTCATTTTTCGGATTGTCTTTTGTCTACATCATCTTTGAAGACAACACCGACATGTACTGGGCACGCTCGCGTGTGCTCGAATCCCTGAACTACGTCAGCGGCCGCCTACCCAAAGGCATTACGCCAACCCTGGGCCCAGACGCCACCGGCGTCGGCTGGGTATACGAATATGCTCTGGTCGATAAAACCGGCAAGCACGACCTGGCGCAACTACGCTCTTTGCAGGACTGGTATTTGCGTTATCCGCTGCAAACCGTCGCGGGAGTGGCCGAGGTTGCCTCGGTTGGCGGCTATGTAAAGCAGTACCAGGTTGAAGTCGACCCCAATGCCCTGCTTCGCTACAACATCCCGTTAAACAAAATTAAAGTGGCGATCAAGGAATCCAACAAGGACGTCGGCGGGCGTCTGGTGGAAATGTCGGAAACCGAGTACATGGTGCGGGGTTTGGGTTATATACAATCGATTGATGACCTGAATAGCATTCCGGTAGCGGTCGATAACAATGGCACCCCTATACGCCTGCAAGATGTTGCCCATGTGCATATTGGCCCCGAGTTACGACGTGGCATCGTAGAACTCAACGGCGAGGGTGAGGTCGCTGGCGGCGTGGTCATTATGCGCTTTGGCGAGAACGCGCTGGCGACGATTCAGGCCGTGAGAGAGACACTCGATGAGTTGAAAATCGGCCTGCCTGAAGGCGTAGAAATTGTGCCTGTGTATGACCGTGGTGATCTTATAGAGCGCGCCGTGGCTAGCCTCACAGAGTCACTTTTACAGGAACTGGTGATTGTCAGCCTAGTAGTTGTTCTGTTTCTGTTACATGCACGTTCTGCCTTCGTCGCTATTATCACTCTGCCGTTGGGAATCCTCATGGCGTTTATTGTGATGCGCTTTCAAGGACTCAACGCCAACATCATGTCACTCGGCGGCATTGCCATCACCATCGGCACCATGGTCGATGGCGCCATTGTGATGGTAGAAAACGCCCATAGCCGTCTAGCTGTGGCGGCGGAGGAAAAAGGTAGTCCACTCAGCAAAGATGAACACTGGCAGACCATAGGCGAATCAAGCCGTGAAGTCGGGCCCGCACTCTTCTTTTCACTGCTGGTCATCACGGTGTCCTTTCTGCCGATATTCACCATGCAGGCCCAAGAGGGACGACTGTTCAGCCCCTTGGCCTTTACTGCGACTTATGCGATGGCCGCCTCCGCCATTCTCGCCATCACCCTAGTGCCGGTCATGATGGGCTATCTGTTGCGGGGGAAAATTATTGCCGAACACAAGAACCCCCTAAACAAGCTCCTGCACAAGTTGCATACGCCAAGCTTGAAATTGGCCTTGCGCTGGCGTGGCATGACGTTGGTATTGGCGCTGGTGTTATTGGCAGTCACTGCTTACCCCTATTCCAAACTGGGCAGCGAGTTCATGCCGCCATTGGATGAGGGTGACATTTTGTATATGCCTACCACCTTCCCCGGCATATCCATTACCAAGGCTAAAGAACTGCTGCAGCAAACCGACAAAATCCTCTACACCTTTCCCGAAGTTCACCATGTCTTTGGCAAAATAGGCCGTGCCGAAAGCGCCACTGATGCCGCTCCACTCTCCATGCTGGAAACCACCGTCCGTCTTAAACAAAAAAAGGACTGGCCGAATCCGGATAAAACCACGCGGGAATTAATGAGCGAAATGGATAATGCCATCCGCTTTCCCGGTGTTGCTAACGCCTGGACCATGCCGATCAAGACACGCATCGACATGTTATCCACCGGCATCAAGACCCCGGTAGGCATCAAGGTGTCTGGCCCGGACCTGAATGTGCTTCAGAAAGTTTCCGGCGACATTGAACAGGCGATGAAAACCCTGCCGGAAACCACCTCGGCCTTTGGTGACCGGGCGGTAGGCGGGTATTACCTCGACTTCGACATCAATCGTGAAGATGCTGCCCGCTATGGACTAACCACCGGTGCCGTGCAGGACGTTATCCAGACCGCCATCGGCGGCATGAATGTCACTGAAACCGTTGAAGGACTAGAACGCTACCCGGTCAATTTGCGCTACCCTCGGGAGTTGCGCACTGATCTAGAAACACTGAAACGGGTTCTGATTTCCACGCCCACTGGCACCCAGATACCCTTGGCAATGGTCGCAGAAATTAATTATCAGCGTGGTCCACCCGTCATAAAAAGCGAAGATGCGCGGCCTAATGCGTGGATCTATGTCGACATCTCAACCACGGATATTGGCGGCTTTGTTGCCAAGGCCAAAACGGTCCTAGCTGATCAGGTGGAAGTGCCCGCCGGCTATACCGTCAGCTGGTCAGGTCAATTCGAATACATGGAACGGGCGGCAAAAAGATTACGCATTGTCGTACCCGTTACCCTCATGATTATTTTTCTGCTCCTGTACTTCAACTTCCGCAACATCATAGAACCGCTGGTGGTGATGATGGCCATTCCCTTCAGTCTGGTCGGCGGCATCTGGCTGATCTATTTCACTAACTACAATATATCGGTTGCCGTCGCGGTCGGGTTTATCGCCTTGGCGGGCATGGCCGCTGAAATCGGCGTGCTGGTACTGAGTTTTATTGACACCGAACTGACCAAGCGCCGCGCTGCAAGCACCCAGGTGCTGACTGTCGACGAAGTCAAAAGCGCCGTGTTGTTTGCCACTTCCCAGCGGGTACGACCCATCGCGATGACGGCCCTGTCTACCATGGCCGGTTTAATACCGATCATGCTGAGCAGCGCCACCGGCTCGGATGTCACCCACCGCATTGCCGCGCCCATGCTCGGAGGCATGTCGACGGTGCTGATACTCAATCTTCTGGTGCTACCCGTGATATACAGCTTTGTATTGGAGTTTCAGGAACGCCGCCGCCAAGCGGCATAATCGGGAAAGACAAACCATGATCACCGCAATTTTTTTGGCGCTTGTGCTGGTGATACTTACCTTTGCATTGCACTATCGTGTATTTACGACGCTGGCGACGCATACCCCAGGCCTTAAGCTCAGCACATATAATCAGATGATGGTCATTATTCTGGTGATTTTTGTAATTCATCTATTAGAAATCGGCTTATATTCCCTTGCTTATTACTTGGCCATTGAATCATTAGAGTTAGGTGTTTTAGAAGGTATTCATGCTGATGACCCTATGAGCTATCTCTACTACTCGACCGTTGTATATACCTCCCTCGGCCTGGGAGACATCTACCCAGTTGGCCACATCCGCTTTATCACCGGCATAGAGACATTGAACGGCTTCATGTTAATTACCTGGTCTGCCTCATTTACCTTTCTGGCGATGAATCGACTACTAGCCTGGAATAACAGAGGTGGCGACACTTAAGGTGTCAGCAGCGCATTTATTACAAGCGCAGCGTTTATGCGAATGTGCGCCCCACCCATAGCCCCAGCATATGGGTGGCAATAATAACCACTACTGCAATGAGCACATGCTCTGCAACCGCGTTGATCACGGACTCCTTATTGCGTCGACCGATCCAGGCACTTAACAGGCAGACCAATGACAGGCCCAGATAATCGAAGCAATCACAGTTCTATCCAGTGACAGCATGAGAATGGGCACAAGGAAGGTCAGCGATACCACAGCCTTGGAAAAGAAGGTCGCCAGCGTGGCAACCCACAGCGCTGATGTAGAGTAGTCACTGCGGGACTCTTCGGAAATATGTACGCCGAGGGCATCTGACATGGCGTCAGCCAAAGAAATGGCAATTACGCCGCCAAATGACCGCCAAACGTGACTCAGTGCCCGCAGCCAGCCCTACCAGCAGCCCAAACGTAGTGATAACGCCCGAGGCAAGACCAAAGCTCAGGCCCGCTAGAGTAGATTCACGGATTGTGTTTGCCACCATTCAACAGTTTATCGTTCTGCCATTATGGCTATAACATAACAATTTCCTGGTCGCAGTAACCGTAGCATCAGATCTGAGCCCCAAGCCTTCCTGCTGATGCCGGATCTCGCCCTGCTGATCCAATACAGTGATGATGTTGGAATGGGCGAAGTCCGTATCTGATGTCTGCCGATACTGCACACCGAATACAGCGGCCAGTTCGCGAATATCGGCGTCTCCTCCACGCAGCAAGGTCCAGCCCTGCTTGGTAAGCCCCGTCTCTTCGCCAAAACGCTTTAAACGCTCTACGGTATCGCGCTTGGTATCGATGGAGACCAGCACAAAACTGATTTGTCCGGCCTTGTTTTTCAGCGCTTCACGGATCAAGCGCATGTCGGCAATAATCCGCGGGCAGGCATAGTCGCAATGCGTATAGACCATGGCCAGCACCACAACCTTGCCAGCAAAACTGTTCAGCGTAATTTGTTCACCCTGCTGATTCGTCCAGGCGGAATTGAGCTGATACACCGATTGTCCACTCAATGCTCCAGCGGACGACATCTGCATAGACTCATGTTGTGAATGCGCTGACTCAGACTGCTTGTCTGTGTCATGCTCGCCCCCGGAGCAGGACGACAGCAAAGCCAGAACTAGCGCAAGCCCCACTATGCTTTTAACACGACAATTCATGGCGAACCCCCAAGGATTCCCTCGTCCATATCCTGCGCACAACGAAACCCCATGTTCTGACCGGTATAACTCGCCTTCACGCTACCGCGCATGGCGTAACGCATAAAAGCTGCATAATCATTGGGGTCAGCCGACCCTATCGCCCCGGCAGCACAGAATAACTGGCCGTCCAGCCCACTGGCATCCTTGCGGGATTCACCAGTCATCATCACCGAATTGAAATCCATCACCCATTCCCAGATCAGACCATGCATATCCCATACACCCCAAACATTTATGAAGCTGTGACCCACATTCGGTAGCGGCAGGCGGGCAGGCTTGCCATACCAGCTGAGAATCACCTTATTGAAAGCATTCTCGTCTGCAGCCGAGGCTTCATATTCATTGGCGCGGGCAGCAAACTCCCATTCATCCAGTGTTGGCAAGCGCTTGGCTTTTGCCTGGCAGTAGGCTTTTGCTGCAAACCAGCTGACGTTGCTCACCGGTGCGTCAGCGGGAGCAAGCCCGCCCGGATCAAGAACATCCTGCCAATGACTCAAATAGGTCTGGTCTGCAAACAGCGGCGGTACATGCTGTCTGCGCCATTGCGCATGATCACGCACAAAAGTAAGAAACTCATCGTTGGTGACGGGATAGACATCCAGTCGAAACGGCGCAACCTGAACCGGCACCTCACGATCTCCATACAGGGGCACATACTCACCACCAGCAATAACGATCATTGCTTCAGCATCCGGTAAGGTCGTAGCAGGTTGTGCTGAAACCGGCAAACTGATTGCCAACATCACAACAACAGCGATGACTGCAGTTCTATTGCAGCGCATTCCTGACCATTTCCGGCGTCACTTCCGTGCCATTGTTACCCCATGTGCTGTAGAGGAACGAGAGCACGCTAGCGATGTCGTCCTGCGACAGATTAAGACGCGGCATCACGTTGTTATAGGTCTTGCCATTCACTTGGATTTCACCCTCCAGCCCTTTGGCAACGGTGAGAATGGCGCGCTTCACATCGGCATTCATGTAATCCGAAGCAGCAACCGGCGGAAATGCATTTGGAATACCACTACCGTCCGGCATGTGGCAGGCCGCGCAGTTGCTTTTATAGACACGCTCGCCCTGCTCGATTCTCTGCGCAGCCGTCAGCACCAGTTTTTCAAGCGGCTCCTCTTCAGGCATGGACTGGGAGGTGCTGCCCTCGGCAAGGTAAACCGTCTCACGCTGTTTGCCGGAATAGACAATTGCCTCCTCGCTGCCCTGTACGTCGATCTTACCCAGCGCACCCTTATTGAATGCACGGAAAATGGAATGATCAACGATAATCAGCTCGCCGGGAACATCCACTTTGAACTCAATGATGGCTGCGCCGCCAGCAGGCACCAGCGTTGTCTGCACGTTGTGATTGAGGGCGGTGCCGCCTTCAATGTGGACGGTATCAAATATCTCACCGATCACATGAAAGGAACTCACCAAATTCGGACCACCATTACCCACATAGAGGCGTATGGTTTCGCCCTTTTTAGCTGCCAAGGATTTATCACCGGTTAGCGCACCAACCGAGCCATTGAACAACACATAGTCGGGCTGTTCTTTTAGCGCCTTGTCCATATCAAACGGCTGAAGGCCGGGGTCGCCATAGGCACCGCGAGTATAGAAGTCACCCTGCACCACGTAATACTCTCTATCCACCGTTGGCAATCCCTCCTCGGGTTCAACCAGAATTAAGCCATACATACCATTGGCAATGTGCATGCCAACGGGCGCCGTCGCACAGTGATAGATGTACAGACCGGGATTCATCGCCTGAAAACTGAACACCGTCTCCTTGCCTGGGGGGGTGAAAGAGGAAACAGCACCACCGCCCGGCCCCGTGACCGCATGTAGATCAATATTATGCGGCACCTTGCTGTCAGGGTGATTGGCCAGATGAAATTCAATCAGATCGCCATGTCTTACGCGAATGAAACTCCCAGGCACTGTGCCGCCAAAGGTCCAGAAAGTGTAGTCAACACCATCGGCGATGCGCGCAACCTTTTCCTGCACTTCAAGGTTCACAATCAACTTGGTTGGGTGCTTGCGTTTAATGGACGGGGGCACGGCAGGGGGATGCGTCAGCACCGCCACCTCCTCACCCTGAATCTGGGCCAGTGTGGGCGCCACCCAAGCCTTAACAGACGTTTGATCTTGTCGCTGGCAGGCAGTCAATGCCAACCCAAGAACAGAAAAACCGAGAAGCCGAACACACACAACTAAGTTGAACCTTGACATCGCGCGCACCTTCGATTGGCAAATAGATATAATCATTTTGCATAAAGCCCCTAAGAGGTCTTTGATTCGGATCAATGAAGTTGCATTCAGGCTAACCGGACAACACATGAGCACAAAAGCTATTGCCGATACCCTAGGTATCCATAAAGCAGTATGTACAGCAAATCAAATACCCGCCGAATCTCGCTGATGCTTCAGATAGTAACTTCGCAACCGATCCATTGAGCAGCCGTCACGGGATACGCTATCTGCACAGCAACATCCACCGGCAAGAACTTCCTCAACCTTATCCCAATCTAACTCGATTTCGTCCCAATCCATATCGATACTACTCACTCCCAGTGCCTGCCGGAGAAGCAAACATCCTCGCGGTTTATGCAACTTATTTACTACCCGTCTTCTCATGTATTTTGCTACCGAGTTCCATCCAGGCTGGACATTTCACGTCCAGCTATCTTGCCGAATTACGACCAAAACTCATTGACGACGATCAACAAACCCAGAGTTCATGCCGAACAGATCAGGTAAATTGCAATATAACCTTCGGTATACCGAAGTCTATACAGCGGATTTCGGCAGTTACGAAAAGTAGCCGTTTTTGTGACCCTGAGGACAACAAACTTAAGCGGAGTTTTCACCATGAATACTTTTGTAGATTCGAGCGAAATTCGAGATTCATGCAGTGAATGCACCGTACGCGAGCACTGTCTAGCAAAACACCTGCCAGCCGCCGAGCTACGCTCTATACACGGTGGTAGAAAACGCTTTGAAAAGGGTAGATACCTGCTGCGACAAGGCGATCCGGTGCCTTACGTTTACTCTATACAAACAGGATGCGCCAAAAGCTACACCAACACGATATCCGCCGACGAACCCACCCGCCAATTTTACTATCCAGGCGATATTGTTGGATTGGACGCTTTTGTCCAACAAGAGTCTCCAGTTAACATTGTCGCGCTACAAGATTGTCATGTGTGCGCATTCCCGTTACTCGCACTAAAAGCGACAACACAACGAGTGCCGGGCGCGCAAGATTATATTGTTAAATCATTCGCCCATACGGCAACCCAGGCCTACGAACTATCGATTGTCGCTAGCGCCGAAAAACGTCTCGCAGGGTTTTTTGTCGATTTTGCCGAGCGCCAAGCGGGGCTGGGGTTCAGTCGCTCCTCGTTTGAACTACCCATGAGCAGACTGGAAATCGCTAACTATCTTCGGCTCGCCCATGAGACTGTATCTCGCGTGCTGTCGAGCCTGCGCCGAAAGCAACTCATGCAGGTGAGCGCGCGATCGGTACACATAATGGCTTTTGACGCCTTGACGGAGATCGCAGATGGAACTCACGATTAGGCGACCACAAAATCTATCCCTGGCCAGCTAGTTTCCACCACAAGTGGATTGCCCCGGTAAGTGATTGGACTCCTTTGACTGCCTATTTTGTCGTAATTAAATTTAATCGCGAACGACTGATACGTAGCCGCGCGATTGGAATATCCTAATAGCTGTAGACACAGGTTGACGACCTGCTAAGATTGAAACGGCGACCCCCCAAGGCTTTCCAAATGACTTCTACACCTCTCAGCGATGACCGCTTTAATGCTCTGATTGACGCCGCAGCAGACGCCATTCTGATAATCGATCATAGGGCGCACATTAAAGTTTTCAATACCGCCGCAGAAAAGCTGTTCCAATATGAGTCACACGAGGTACTTGGTAAAAATATAAAAGTGCTGATGCCGGAACCCTATCGTACTCGACACGACGACTATATTCGTCGCTATCTCGAAACTGGCGAAGCTCGCATTATAGGTAAGGGACGCGAAGTTCAGGCGATCAAAAAATCCGGTGCAATATTCCCGGTAGAGCTGTCCGTCGGCGAAATCAACTCGCCCGACAAATCAGAATTTGTCGGCATCATCCGTGACCTTTCAGAAAAACGGGCCATCGAGGATCAACTTCTCGCAGAACGGGAGCAACTCGCCCATGTGGCGCGACTGGGAACGTTGGGCGAAATTGCGACCGGTCTGGCCCATGAACTCAACCAACCATTAGCGGCTATATCAACCTATTCCACTGCCTGTAAAAAGCTAATCGCTAGCGGAAATGTCGACGATGTTGATATCCTTGCTGTTCTAGATGACATTTCCGGAAATGCCAAGCGCGCAGGCGATATCATCTATCGTTTGCGAGCATTAATTGGTGACGACACGGCAGAACAGCGCGCACACAGCATCAAAACACTGGTGGAACAGTCAGCGAAGCTAGCTGCACCTGTACTTAAGGCACACAATGTTACGCTCGAAAATCTCGTATCGGATGACATCGGCGATGTTTTTGTAGATGACATTCATATTCAGCAGGTTTTTTTGAATTTAATCAAGAATGCCAGCGAAGCATTGGAAGATACTGAGATGGCGCGACGAATAACGATATCCGCGCACCGGGAAGCGAATAAATTGTATATCGCAGTCGCTGACAACGGTCCCGGTATTATCGCCGGTGCCGAACAAGATATATTCCAACCCTTCTACAGCAGCAAGGATGAAGGTCTCGGAGTCGGGTTATCGCTTTGCAAAAGCCTAATGAAGATCAACGATGGTCAATTGACTGCCCACAACAATAACAACGGCGGGCTCACAATAACCATGGAGCTACCAGTCGCATGAGTAAATCCGAGCCAATTGTCTATGTCATAGATGATGACACCGAAGTCAGAAAAAGTCTGAAATTATTGTTTGTTTCGGTAAATAGGACCGTTGTCTGCTATCCCGATGCGATTCAGTTCTTAACGGACATCGACAACCTTGAAACTGAAAATTGCTGCATTATTGTCGATGTCCGGATGCCCGGCATGACTGGAATTGAACTGTTAGCAGAGTTTAAGCAGCGAGGGAAGATTCCACCCATTATCTTTATTAGCGGTCATGGCGATATCGCGATGGCGGTGAGCGCATTAAAAAACGGCGCCACCGACTTTCTGACCAAGCCATTCAGCGAAGAAACGTTACTGGAAACCGTGAACAGCACACTGCGCCAGCGGGATAAACTGATTACGAATCAACGAGATATTCTAGCGTACACCGACAGATATGCCACACTAACGCCGCGGGAAAAACAAATCATGCAACGGGTTGTTGGCGGTGACGCCAACAAAGTAATTGCACTGGATCTGAATATAACCCAACGCACAGTGGAACTTCATCGTTCAAATGCCATGCAAAAAATGCAAGCTAAAACCTTTTCCGACCTGGTAAGAATGTCTATAGCGCTAAACAATATTGACGACCCCAAAAATTAGAAGAAGACGGCGTATCATATGATGCTATGTCGCGAGTTCAATAGCGTATTCATTCACTATTTCCACACTAGTTCGCCCTGCAATAAGGCCATGACATCAGATGAATTTCTCAGCCTCCAATGCTACCCACAGAATATTTCAGTTTTACTTGAAAAGTTAGAACATTACTCCACGTCAATTTGAAAATGATTTCCTGATATATTTCAATGCCGCGTCTAATTCAGAATTGGAAAGTCGGCTATTTCCGCCCCTAGGCGGCATTGGCATCGAGCTTCCAGGGCTTTGAATACCACCGATGATACTGCTGAGTAATTCATTGTCATCTTTCAAAAGGCGCCCGTCTTTCGCAGAAAAGTCTGGTACCCCCGGGATATTTCCTTTTCCATTCGCACCATGGCAGGCTATACAGTTGTTTTCATATATCTGCTTTCCCGAAATATCTGAATACTCGGCAGCACTGGAATTGACTTGGCCAATTTCTATATTGTCCGCGATGGCATTTGAGCTTTGTAAAAACGTCAAAATGTCACGCGTCTCCTGCCCGGAAAGGCCCGCTCGCACTCTCATATGGAATACGCTGGTGACCCACTGGTCATCGCGAAGATCCCTGGGGCTGCGCATATTGTGGCAACGCGTACAGTTTTCGGACCACGCCTTGCTGCCAGCAGAAAAATCTCCAGCTTCAGGATAGTCTAGTGCATACAGGGATTGTACGGCCATTGTCGCTAATAGAAACAGAGATTCCTTTGTTGCGACCCTAGCAGCTATTTTCGAAATTACACTTCTCATCACAATTATCCTCGCCTAGAAGCCGTAAGCCATTTGAAGTAATAATCGATCCTGATCAGCTTTGCTACGGGTTTGCCCATCGTTGAATTCGTAGCTGAGCTTCCCAACAAAGTTGTTGGTAAAAAGATAGTTGGCCCCTATCACCCACTGCCGCTGGTCTTGGCTCTTATGGGGAGAGTCAAATTCGGCATAGCGGGCTACCATCTCCCATTTCGATTTACTGAATCGGTAAGCTCCCTGCATGTACCATGTACCCCAGGTCGCACCTTTCGAGGCAGCAGCACCAGCCCCTTTATCTGCACCAACCTTTGTCTCTATATATTCGCCGCGCAAATTAAACGCTCCACACTGCCAACCGAAATCGACACCGATCACATCGTAATCGCGCGCTCCTTCACCCCTCAGGAGGCTACTTTCGCCATCTTCTACCCTGGTTACCGTCGCCTTCCCATTCGCCATTGACAGTCCCAATTCGAAGCCGAGAAAGGGGATGAGACCCACGCGCCCTCCCACCACTTTTTCACCGTCGTCGTCGGAACCGAATCCTTCGGCCTCGACACCCTCCAACTCAAACTCACCACCTTCGATTTCCGCAATTAGTGCCGGACCGTTACTTACGTATAGAGCATAGTTGGAGCGAATGAATCCCATTGGAAACCCACCGCGTAACTGGAAGCCTACATCGGAGACGGGCGCAGCTCCGTCATGACCGAAACCCGGTGGGGCTGATGGCAACTTATTGATCCATGATGGGTGTAGGTTTTGTCTAAATTGGCCGATCGGACTTAGGAACTTTCCAGCTACCAAAGCCATGTAGTCGTTGACGAACCAATCAACCGTCAGATATTCAAGATTTGTTTCTGTTTCACCATCGTCTCCCACTTCAATCTCCAGCTCGGATTCCAACATCACCATATCGCGATACTGGAAATGGAATATCGGTGAAAAACTGCCAACATTGAAACTGCCTGTAGCAGATTCTCGGTCGGTGTACCCTACGTCAGCGTAACCGGCCATATGGATCAGCGTGTCGGGTTGTAGCCATTCGGCTGCGGTGGCTACATCTTTTTTTATGGCCCGAATCTCTTCCTTAGTTGTACTATCATTAAGTTGCAGTTTGAGTCCGTTAACGATACTTTGCAATTTTTCCATACGCTCTTCCAACTCTTCGATGGCTGACTCAGCTAGAACCGTGGTTGACAAAGCATATGTGGCGAAGGTGAGCATGATGGTTGTTGCAGCATTCTTTGCTCTCATATTCTTTCTCCGTTGATGCGGCCCAGCTACCTAGCGAGTACTTGCGTACGATCAGCGATACAATTCTCGACTTACGCTGTCCTTTACTTTTTTTCCTGAGAAAATGAAAAGGTTTTTCTTTTCACACACAAAGATATTCATAATTTTTTCTGCCCGACCATTCGAGAAAAGCAGTGACCGATCAGGCAGAAATCTCCAAACAGAATTTTATTTGTGTACTTCCCTGTGGTCATGTACCTTTCCCGATTTCATTTTTCGTGACTTCTCATCGCCACCTGAAGCATATGATTTGACCGTAGGTCGCATTCCTTTGCTTCTGCGGTGGTCATGCTTAAAGCTTTGCTTTTTTTCATGTTGTATCGATTGATTTTTTTGTGCGGAAGAATCCTCTTCGTGGCCGACGGCAATTAGCGGTAGGCCGAATGCAATCAATGCGGCAATTGGTAATAGTGAAATATTCATATCTATTCTCCATTGATCATTTTTCGGTCTCATCAATCTCATCTCACTGGGCATGATGTTTCTTACATAGGCAACCACCTCTAAATTTTGATTTAATTCGAACATGTCAAAACTGTCTTTCTTCAATTTGCACTTCCTTCTCTGCGCACAGAAAAGCTATTACAAGATTCACCAATAACTATTGATCTATATCAACTATGCTGAAGATACGAAGCCAAGGTAGGCGCCAATCGAAATTAACGTTATGTACCGATGAATGTTTAATATGTGTCCAAAACAGAATCACATAAAAAGTTGTGCTCTACGCCTCGGGTTATCGAGGATCGCGTTACTGTGTTTTAGTTTTTTCTGAAAATATAGCCGCGACATATAGGCTGCGCATCCCACGCGGTCTATATCGGCATGGGCATATTCGCCCTGCGTCTCGCCCATACGAGAGGGGAGCGCGCCGCGTATTTTTTTCGGCCCTAACAACGTATTTACTATTTCAATCGCCCTAACCATCACTGATAGGCTCATTCGCCCGATAATCATGGGCTCACTATTCCCTCGCTCCAGATGGCCTCTTGATCGCCTCCACATCCAATCCTTTCGCGCATTGCTTGATAGGGGTCAATACGCTTTGCAATTGGTAAGCAGATAATCTTTTTAAATGCTCTGCCAGGAGGCGTATCAACCATATCTTGTCTAAACGCGATAGAACGGCATGCTTTACTTGGTTTTTGATCGTTGGTGGACCGCCAAACCTAAACTTATTTGCACCCGTCGACCCAAATTAAGAAAGCAGTTTTAGAAATGGCAATGACTGAGACGCCGATGACGAGTGAGTTGCTATACCTGACCACTGCACTGGCTGGCGGTGCGGCCGCCAGCCGATTGAAACTGCCGGTATTTGTCGGCTATCTCGGTGTGGGTGTAGCTTTCGGCATGGCGGGTCATACGCCCGACGAGCTGCTACTCCAGGCTGGAGAAGCCGGTGTTCTGCTACTCTTATTTGGCGTTGGCCTACACCTGCGCCCACGTAACTTGTTCAGTCTGCCAATGATGCTGGGGGGCTTTCTACACCTGGCGATTAGTACCACCGTGTGCGTAGTGGCTGCGCGATATATGGGTTTCGCGTGGGGAGAAGCCCTACTATGGGGGCTGCTACTCAGTCTATCAAGCACCGTACTCGCGGCAAAAACACTGGATTCCGGCGGCGAACTCACTGCGTTTCACGGTCGCGTCGCGATCGGTATTCTTATTCTTCAGGATATCGTGGCGATCGCAATCTTGGTGGTGGTATCCAATACTGCTACATCACTGTGGTCACTCGGAGTCGTCGCCCTCCTTCTGGCAGTTCGCAACCCACTCCAGAAATGGATGTTGGCGATCAACAGCGATGAATTGCAGCTACTAGCAGCAGTACTATTGGCCCTGGGTGTTGCCGAGTTATTTTCAATAGTGAACCTAAACCCGGAACTTGGCGCGATCACCGCCGGTGCGCTGATCGCCAAATTGCCGCTGAGCGAAACACTGGCCGATCGAATATGGAGCGTGAAGGAGCTACTGCTGGTAGGGTTTTTTCTTTCGATTGGCATGCGGGCTTCACCGTCGGTGGAGCACTGGGAACTCGTTGTCGCGTTTACTATTTTGCTGCCTTTCAAGGCGTGGCTTTTTTTCGCCCTACTGGTACTGCTCGGCCTCCGGGCGCGCACGGCCTTTCTAACCGGTGCCAGCCTGACCAGCTACAGTGAATTTATGCTAATTGCTGGCGCGAGCGCCAACGCACACGGGCTGCTTAGCAGCGCCGGGCTGAACGTATTAACGCTAGTGACCGTTATCTCCTTCGCAATTCACCTACCCATCAACCGGCTGAGCCACCAACTTTATGATCGCTTTCAGGGAATGACGCGCCATTTCGAACGCGATATGTCACACCCCGATGAACCCGCCAGCAGTATCGGCGCGGCACAATACCTCGTGCTGGGGATGGGGCGAACGGGTACAGCGGCTTATGATTTCTTGCGCAGACGAGGCGAAAAAGTTACCGGGCTCGATACCGACCCAGAAGTGCTGTCATTCCAGCTGGCCGCGGGCCGCCGCGTTGCTTATGGAGACGCCCAGGATCGTGAATTATGGCGCGCCCTGCGATTAACTAGTGTGCTTGGCGCAGTGGTCGCCTTGCCACGAGCGGACGCTCGCCTTCGCACCACAGAGTTGCTTAGAGAGTACGCACCGAAGGTGGTCATCAGCAATTTCGCGATGTACCAACATGAGGCAGAGCAATTGAGGGCGGCTGGCGCAGATAATGTTAGCTCGCTATTGGCCGAAGCCGGGGAACGCCTGGCCGAACTAAGCCTGGTTCCAGCGAGGGCGCCAGACTTAAGCGCAGAATTGCCCGCAGAACATTGTTCAGCAGTCGACAACTTTTCTCTTAACGCCAAGCAATAACCAACATGTATTGTAGCCATGTACTATCCCACAATTAACGCCATTTAATCGCGACTATTTTGGCGTCAATATGGATCGTATCCAGCACCATCCGCATTGCATCCATTCGGCATTCTCCTGAATTACGAGTCATGTTAGCAGCACAAAGAAATCCCGATGCGAAACGAGCCGTCACTCAATATTGAGCCGCTTCAATTGGCGAACAAAATTACCGCGATCTACCCCCAAAGAGCGGGCTGCAGCAGCCTTGTTACCACCATATTTCTCCAGCCTAGCGAAAATAACTTGTCGCTTATAGTCGTCGACGGCCTCACTTAGCGGTACTTCAAGCGAGAGTTCAGGCTCCAGTTTTGAAACTCCAGATGATGTGGCTGAAAGTGTTTCAACGCCCAAATGGGGCACATCAATTTCTATTATTTTATTTGAATCCTGGCCCTCACTTAATGCGCGAATCACTGCCCTGGAAAGCGTGTGTTCCAGCTCACGTATATTGCCTGGCCATGTTGATTTCGTTAGCCATCTTTTAGCCCTATTGCTTAGCCGTACACCTCGCACTCCCATTCGCCTGTGGCCTCGCTCAAGAAAGTATCCCGCGAGAGTAAGAATATCGCCTGGACGCTCCCTTAAAGGCGGTATAACTAAAGGGTAAATACTAAGCCGATGGTAGAGGTCCGGCCGGAAACGCCCTTCCGCGACCTCCTTTTTCAAATCCCGATTGGTGGCGGCAATAATTCGAACGTCAACGTTGTGGTGCTTGTCGCTTCCAATGCGCTGTATATCACCATTTTGTAGAGCGCGCAGAAGCTTCGATTGGATTGCAAGGGGGAGCTCGCCAACTTCATCAAGAAAGAGCGTACCTTCGTGGGCCAACTCGAATTTTCCTGCTCGGCTTTCTGTGGCCCCGGTAAAAGATCCTTTCATATGCCCGAAAAGCTCGCTCTCCGCCAATGATTCTGGCAGTGCCGCACAGTTGAGATAAATCATCGGCTCACTAGCCCTTGAAGAGTGATGATGAATATAGTTCGCAATAAGCTCTTTACCGACACCGGTCTCACCGAGAATTAAAACCGTAAGGTCTGATGCTGCAACCGTTTGCGCTTCTTGAATAAGTTGGCTGATTTCAAGGCTTTCCCCAATTATTTCAATTGGAGCGCTGCGCGCAGATTGACTCGAAGTAATTATTTGACGCCTTTCAAGCCGATCTTCCAGTTGCTGAATCCAGCTGGCGGCACGAACCGTGGCAGAAGCTACACCGAGAAAGGCTTCAAATATATTCATGTCGATATTGTCGAACGTACTCGGATCAAGCGCGTCCAGAGTCACCACACCCCAGGGAATGTTGTCGATATAGAGGGTGGCACCCATGCAGTCATGCACATAAAGGTGATCTTTTGTATTTTCAATAAGCCCATCGTAAGGGTCGGGAAGCTCTGAAGTAGCAGAAAACCTGATTGGCTTTCGACTATCCAGTATCTGTGCGAGTCGAGGATGGTTTTGAATTTCAAACCTTCGCCCCATCGTGTCAGGGCTCAAGCCCTGGGTTGCTTTGGGGATAAGAAAACCGTTTTCGCGCTCAAGTAATGCGATGGCATCGCAGGGGAAGTTTTTGAGAATCATCCCCAACAGACGCTTGTATCTAAGCTCTCTTGGCATGGAGAGGGAAAGGTCGGCCACAATCTCAGCCATATCCGCAAATGCTACATGTGATGTCATAAAGACATACCGTGTCATTTTGACGTTTATTTCAGTGATGTATTATTAACACACCAATGTCTTAACTGCATGAAAATATAGATATATTTATCTGGCACGTTTTTTGTATCCATGTCGCTATCTCCAACCAAGAAAGAGAGAAGACATGAACAAGATACTAGCCACTACCATGCTGGCGTTCTGCACTATCGCCGCCAGCTCGGCTTTTGCTGAAACAGTAAAGATAGATATTACCGTTAAAGAAAAGGACGTTGTCATCGATAACGCCGGTACCGTCCAGCCAATGTGGACTTACAACGGCGAAATTCCAGGGCCTCTCGTACGAGTAAAAGAGGGAGACACCGTTGACTTCAAGTTGACCAACGATCCTTCAAACAAGCAGAGCCATTCGATCGACTTTCACGCAGCGCGAGTCGATGTTCTGGATGAGTTCGAATCCATAAAGCCCGGCAAGACCAAAGCCTTTACCTTCAAGGCAGACTACCCGGGGGTATTCATTTATCACTGCGGATCAGATTCCATGGCTGAGCATATTTCCAAAGGAATGTACGGCGTCATCATTGTTGATCCTAAAGAAGGGTATAGCAAAAACTTCCCCAAACCCGATCGTGAATACGTGCTCGTCCAAGGGGATCTCTTTGAGCCAGGCACATCTGCGGATGACATAAAAATGGGTACTGGCTGGAAGGGCGTACTCGTCAATGGCAAGCAATTTCACTACGACCCAGTGCATGATCAAAACGCCACTAAAACCCTTGAATCTAAGCCTGGTGAGCGCGTTCGAATTTATTTTGTAAACGCGATGATCAATGAGGCCGCCGCTTTCCATGCCATTGCCGGGATATGGGAGCAAGTCTGGGACAACGGCAATCCGAAGAATATTTCATGGGGCCTTCAGACCGCAGAAGTCGCGCCAGCTCACGGCATGATTTTTGACATCGTTAGCCCCAATGATCGCGCAACCAACAACGCACTGGTTGATCACCGAATGAAGCATGCACTTAACGGTGCTATCTCAGTGCTGATGAACCACAAGGATGCACCAGCAGGTAAAGGTCGCGGCGACCAAATACTGCTGCGCTAGATGCGTCGATATCCTGGAGAATACTTGATGAAATTTCGCTTCATACTAAGCATTGCCTTGTATCTATGCGGTGTTTCGGTCCAAACCTTTGGTGCAGATGCGTTGGCCTGGACGGCGGCAACATGCGGAGGTTGCCACGCTCTCCAGGATCCGCTCTACGATCAAAAGCCGGTAGACGAGCGAGCTAACCGTAAGGCTCCCCCACTTTTCTATGCTGGCAATAAGTTTCGGCGTGACTGGTTAGTCAGCTGGCTTCAAAAGCCGGATCGTATTCGCCCTGCGGGCTATTTTCCACCTGCGCATGTTGTATCCGGGCCCGATGGCGATATTGTTGATGAAACCAGCCTGCAGCAACACCCCGATTTCACACAGCAGGAAGCCGTGCGGGCGGCAGACTACTTAATGTCTTTAACGCCATATACAGCCAGACTTGATGAAATTGAATACGCGCCAGGCTCCATATCCTGGAAAATGGGAAATCTGAACTTCGGAAAGTTTAGAGGTTGCGATGCCTGCCATCGTGACGCCCCTGATTTCGGCGGAGTCTCAGGACCAGAGCTGTATACCGCCTGGGACAGGCTGCAGCCAAAATTTATATTCTCATTTATCAGTAACCCTGCCGCCTGGGACGCCCATACCTTAATGCCGCATGTAGAGCTAAACCCCGCTGTAGTTAAAAAGTTGGCCGACTACCTCAAAGTTAACGGGGAGGACGAAGAATGAAGACTGCCAAATTTATCGTTGTTTTGGCTGGCCTGGCAACTGTCCACCTTTCCTATGCGGATGGAGATGCATCCGAGGGTAAAGCCCTGTACCGGAATTATTGCACTCAATGTCATGGAGTCACAGGGGACGGAAAGGGAGTCAACATTCCGGATATGGCGGTATTGCCACGCGATCATACAGACACGAGCGAAATGTCTGCGCGTACTGATGCTGAACTCACCAAGGCTATAAAACACGGCGGAAAAGCCGTCAATAAATCCGTACTAATGCCTGCCTGGGAGGGAAACTTGAATGATCAGCAAGTTGCAAACCTCGTGGCGTATTTACGTGAACTGTGCTGTAACAAATAGCGGAGAATGAAAATGTCATTACGACCATGGGCAATAGGTCTGGTTTTAGCTGCCTTGGCAGTTATCGTGCAGGCCGAGACGCGTCAATTTGAAATGACCATTGAAGAAGTCGACCTAGAGGTGGCGCCGGGGTTTAAAACCAAAGTGTGGGCGTTTAATGGGCAGGTGCCCGGACCGCTATTTCACGTACAAGAAGGCGACGATGTTGAAGTTGTAGTACAGAACAACACCACATTGAATCATACGGTTCACTGGCACGGCCAATATCAGATGAATACCTGGCACTCAGACGGCGTGCCCGACGTCACTCAAAAGGCGATAGAGCCTGGTGATAGCTACACCTATAAGTTTAAGGCAATAAAAGTGGGTAGCCTCTGGTATCACTGCCATGTCAATGTCCCTGAGCATGTTGGCATACGCGGCATGTGGGGACCGTTTATAGTCGCCCCCAAAAACCCGAGCGATTTGGAAAAGCGAGTCACCATCGACGCTGTCGCTATGTTTTCGGGGTGGAACCCCGAAGTAGCAGATACTTATGGCGAAGGCGGGCATCCGAATGAGCCCATCAGTTACTTTTCTATCAACGGAAAATCCTTCCCCATGACGCAACCGCTAAGAGTTAAAAAAGGCGATGTTCTGCGCCTGCGATTAATGGCGGCGACTATTCCAGTAGCGTTTCACCCACATGGTCACGATGCCCTGGTCACCCACAAGGATGGCTTGCCTTTGGAGCACCCCTATGCCGTTGATGTTCTCAACATGGCCCCCGGTGAGCGCTACGATGTAATTATAGAAATGGACAATCCCGGTAGATGGATAGCCCATGATCACTATGAACATCACGTTTCTAACAATGGCAAAACCCCCGGCGGAGCCGTGTTGATAATTGAATATGACAGTATCGAGAGTGACGATTGGTATGTTTGGAAGGACAAAAAAATCGAGCCTGATTTTTATATGAGTGAATCCATGAAAAAGCCTTACGGCCTGCACAACATTGCCCCTTTTAAAGGCTCCGAACCAGCAGGTCAACGTCGGCGTCGATAACAGGTTTAATGTGCGCCTCAATAACTTTGGAGAAGTAGATTCTGATGAGCGGTAAAATCACTATCAATTAACCTCCTTATCTGAGCGCCCCCCAATGAGCCCCATAAGAGTATTGTTCGCATATCCATTTCGGATATTTTTCCTATCTGTAGCAATATGGTCCGTCCTGGTGGTCGTTATCTGGACTTTGCAGGTAACTGGAGTGCTGTCGTTTCCGTTAGCCTACCCACCATTGCAATGGCATCGCCACGAAATACTGTTTGGATTACTCAACCCCGCAATCGCGGGTTTTCTACTCACTGCGGTATGCGTTTGGACAGGCACAAACAGGCTGCATGGCATTCCTTTATTTGTATTGTGGTCAATCTGGCTGGCTGGGCGATTGGCCTCCACGTGGGGCGGGACGGATATCGCCATGTGGGCCACTATCACCAATCTCGCCTTTCTACCGCTGGTCGCCCTTGATGCTGGCATTCGCATCATTCGCGCAAGACAATTTCGTCAGTTAGTTATCCTAGTCGTGATACTACTACTTTGGTTAACGCAAATAGGCAGTCTCAGCGCAGATGGCCCTGAATACAGGAACAGTGCCTTGATCCTCGCAGCAGCCCTGATGCTAATTGTAGGCGGGCGTATCACACCGGCATTTACAGCCAATTGGCTACGCACTCATGGCTTGGATAGCAGTCTGGTCAGGACCATTTGGGCTCTTGAGATTTTGCTGCTGATTGCTCTATTTCTACTAGCAATAGCCGTTTTCAATTTTCAGAATTTAGTGCCCGTTGCCGCTTGTTCCACCGCGGCAATTGCACTAACCAGAATACTTTTGTGGCGAGGGTGGCTGGTGCTACGCGAACCCTTACTTTGGATTCTGCATCTATCTCTACTCTGGATTCCCATAGCGTTGTTCATTTTAGCGGGGCACCATATCTTTGGATGGCCCGCAGCAGCGTGGCAGCATGCTTTAGGAATTGGTGCGATGGGCGGACTGATTCTGGGTGTTATGACGCGCGTAGCATTAGGTCACACAGGGCGGCCTCTAATCATCTCTAAGAGAATCGTGCTTGCATACGCGTCAGTTCAATTGGCAACTTTTATTAGATTATTGACTGTCTTCGCCGTTATTCCCTGGCAGTGGGGAATCTCTGCAACAGCTACCGCCTGGGTATTGGCTTTTTCGATTTTTCTATACAGCTATTCACCTATCCTTTGGAGCCTCAGAGTCGATGGTAAGCCAGGATAATAAGCTCGCACTGTATGGACCTCTCGATCAAATAATGGTGCAAGTACTCACGGGCTTACCATTTCGCTACTCCACCGCCCAGCCTCACCTGCGACAAAACGCACCCGTTCTTTAGCCCGATGCCAGCCCGAGGGCCAGAACTCAATTCTATCCGGTTCCAGCGAGTAGGCGTACCAATCGCTTTGGCGTGGCACTCTGTCAAACCCCGATTGTTTTCGGAATTTTTGTACATGCTGGCGAACGGCACCTCTCTCTGCAACGGTTTCCCCTTGTGGGGCCGCCCACGCCGCTAATTGACTCTCTCGTGTGCGTCGGCCCCACAGCCGATCAGACTCTGCCTCGGACGCCTCTTTCACGTTTCCTTCGACAATCACCTGCTCCTGCAACTCTGACCAGTAAAAGCAAAGTGCCGCTCGAGGGTTGCCTGTTAACTGGCAACCCTTCCCGCTCAGCCGATTTGCAAAAAACATCACTGCGCCATCGTTTTGCGGTACAAAAACATTAATCATTCGAACGGAAGGCCGGGCGTCACTACTGCAGGTGGCCAATGCCGCACAGTCGAAATTCGGAAGGCCTCGCAGGCGAGCCTCATCCAGTAAAGCCACTAGTCTAGCGAGTGCTGCTTTATATACAGGGTCGTCCACTGTAGAACGCTTCCTTTTGAGTTTGCCTGACCTTTACGCCACTAACAGCGAGATAGCGACCAGCGTAACAGCAACTAGAACCAGTGCGCCAACCGTTATCACCAGCCGCTTTGTTGTTTCAGTATCACTTTGCTCAGACATGGTTTTTCTCCTTACCTTGAAATAAGAATAACGAAAAATCCGGCGACAGATATTGATCTGCATCAACAAGGATTAGATATTTAAGGAAATACGCGATTGTAACGTCGACTACACTGACCCAGGTCAATGAGACTATTAGCCATCGGCCTCTATCATTTACACCTCGATAAAGGATGTCTGTTATGAATGAAGTGATTGTGCGCTTGAAAAAAAAGCGACCACAAATGTTTTGTCCGCGCGATGGCATAAATAGATCGAGTCTTGAAGCGTCACCTAGCGGGCAAGCATTCCGCTCCGAAGAACTTCTCTCGTATCATAGATCTTTTCACTTACCTTCAAGCTTATCCGGAACGCTGGCACCACCCCATCGAAGACGTTGCATTTAATCGCCTGCTAACGATGGATATTCCCAGCTCATCAGATATCGCGCGATTGATGCATGAGAACGAACTCATGGAGGAACAGTCTCAGGATTTTCGCCGACGTTTCGAGGATACTTTGCGAGGGAAAATCGCGACAGATCAAACACTCATTCGAGACTGCTACCCTTGTTCAAACGTTGGTCCGCCGTGATTGAGTTTTACCCACACATAAAACTACTACACATCGGTTGCGTATTGATCTCAGGCGGGGTGTTTACCCTACGGGGATTGTTGATGTTGGCCGGTTCGGGGTTGAGCGGCCATGTAGCGCTGAAGTGGCTATCCTATTTAATCGACACCACACTGCTCACCGCCGGACTGCTATTAATGCAAATTACCCAACAGTACCCAGGCAGCCATGATTGGCTCAGCGTGAAACTGGTAATGCTTGTGGTCTATATCGGGCTAGGCTTCTTCGCTCTGCGCCGTGGCCGCACTCGAGGGCAGCGTGCCGTTTATTTTGTCACAGCCCTAGTAACATATTTATTCATTATTTCTATCGCCCTTACTCATCATCCGCTGGGAGTATTTGCGCGGTAACCTTAGGTGCATTAGCGCCGGCGTAAGTCTGGCTCTAACTGCCAAAAATTAACGGGTGTGTCGACAAGCCAGATGACTGAACTTGTGCATTATTTAGCCACCGGATCTGGATGTGATAATCATGCGAAAATTCTCCGAAAACGGCAGATAAACTGCCCGCGCGGTTTTGCTAATAATATTGAGTCGTTGCGACCAGCCTTTTCCTATCAGACGGCCATTCACCTTTGCCACCTTGCTCAGCGCTTCGGACAAAGAATCGGAATCTCTGAACAAGGTGTAATTGGCCTGCTTGACGTCGCTAAACTGTTGGCTATTGAATGCTTTCAATTCTTCTGCTCCTTCATAAAAGGCGCCAATTGCACCTAGCAACGCATACACTCCCAGCGTTTCTGAAATGGCGACATCCATCATCGCGGCGTCCACTCTTTCGGCAACTCGTCGGCGCAATCTGGCGTACTGCTCACTGCCGCTCATACCGAAAACGGAGTCATCTATCGATGGCAGCCTATCAGCAATTTCGCGCCAGTCGCCGCTGCTTAGAAATTTCTCAGCGGCCGGGAAAACAACGGTCTCTTCACATCGCACGTGCGCGTCATACAGTTCCATAAATTCCGTTAGCCTTGCGCGCAACAGGTTCTTTTGCAACTTATCATCACCAAGCACCAAGGCATCCAGTTTGTGATAAAGATATTGACTCTCTTTGGCTAGATCTTTATGTTCGGCCAACAGTTCGAGGACGACTGCACGCACTCCACCACTGTGTTTGACTAACTTTGCAAATATCTTATCTTCCAGTGGGTGGTGGTGAACATCCGGATACTCCATTAAGTAACGCATCATATCTCTAAGAATCACAAGATCCGGATCCCCGCGACGCCTCAGTTTGGCAACCTCTGCGGCCATGGCCTTGCGCAAGCTTCCGATATAGGCATGCTCGTCATGCAAGCGCTGCATCACTTTCTTTCGGTTTTCGTCGGGCTTTTTTCTATTGGCGCTGGCCATAGCATCTCTCCCGGAGGGTTCTAATCAATGATTAAATTTCTGGCTCACAAAGACGTAAACTGTGCAGCTACGCAAACCAATTCCCACCGTAAAAACAAGGAGTGAAACGGCGCTGACATCAGTAAAGCATGGTGCGCACTTTAATATTCCCACTAAGCGAATGGTCACAACCGTAGCGTGGAAGTGCCTCGCAGGCTTTGATATAGGTCAATAAAGTCAAAATCACTAGCACCGACATGATCAAGCATTACTCACAAAAAATCTGACGTGTATCAACCGCACCCCGGTAGTTGACTACCGCTGTGGAGCAAGTGATGGTCCTTCCGGTGAGTTTAGAAACGGCATATAGTGGATTTTTCAGGCCAGCCTTGGCATCAATCGGAGATTTTTATTAATGACCCTATTTCTGAGCGCCCTGCTGCTGGTCTTCGCCATGCCTGCGATCGCAGCCGAAGACAGCGTACATCACTTACAATTGACTGATAGCTGGGTTGGCTGGCTTTCGTTGGCCATTTTTGTGGCGGCCTATGCCCTAGTGATACTCGAAGAGAAGTTACACCTGCGAAAGTCTAAACCGGTGCTTCTCGCCGCCGGGTTGATCTGGATCTTGATCGCTATCGCCTGCAATCAAGCTGGCCTCACCCACGCGGCGACGGAAGGCATTCGGCACAACTTCCTGGAGTATGCAGAGCTGTTCTTCTTTTTGCTGGTAGCGATGACGTATATCAATGCCATGCTCGACCGAGGTGTTTTTGATGCACTCCGCGGCTGGTTGGTCGCAAGAGGATTAAGCTATCGAGCCGTGTTCTGGTGGACGGGGGGGCTAGCATTTTTCATTTCCCCAATTGCCGACAATCTTACAACCGCGCTGATTATGTGTGCCGTAGTCATGGCGGTCGGGGCTGACCAGCCCAAGTTCGTTGCAATCTGCTGTATCAATATTGTAGTCGGCGCGAATGCTGGGGGCGCTTTCAGTCCATTCGGAGACATCACTACGCTTATGGTATGGCAAAAGGGTGTGCTCGACTTCCATGAGTTTTTCGCCTTATTCCTGCCAAGCGCCGTTAACTTTCTAGTGCCGGCGCTGCTAATGCAATTTGCCGTCCCTCAAGGCGCGCCGAGCGGCGGAGAAAGCCAGGATCAGTTGCTCAAGCACGGCGCGATCACAATAGTTGTACTGTTCTTGTGTACGATCGCAACAGCCGTGAGCTTTCACAACTTCTTACATCTTCCGCCAGTATTCGGAATGATGACCGGTCTCGCCTATCTTAAGTTTTTCGCTTTTTATATACGCATGCGGCAGCGGTCATGGGCCAATCGCGTCGACAACCCACCATCTTCCGGAGCCGAAGAAGAAGAGTTCGATATATTTCGTTCTATCGCAGGTGCCGAATGGGATACCTTATTTTTCTTCTACGGCGTAATTCTAGCCGTCGGCGGATTGGGGTTTATAGGCTACCTCAGTCTGGCGTCCGGAATTTTCTACGGCGAACTCGGGCCTACTGCTGCCAATATTTTGGTCGGCGTTATGTCAGCAATTGTCGACAATATCCCGGTCATGTTCGCGGTACTCTCGATGGAGCCGGATATGCCGAAAGTGCAATGGTTGCTCGTTACCTTGACCGCGGGTGTCGGCGGTAGCCTGCTATCGATCGGTTCAGCTGCTGGCGTTGCTCTAATGGGACAAGCCCGTGGGCACTACACGTTTTTTGCTCACCTCAAATGGACGCCGGTCATTGCGCTCGGCTACGCTGCCAGCATTGCGGTTCATCTGATGATTAACTGAATTAGCCATGATCCTTCCTGTGTCCACTAGCTCTGCCGCCGAAGGAGAAGATTGCCCCGGGCTTTTATTGGCAATTTCCGTCTGCCCACTCGAAATAAGGTCAGGTTTGTCAGCCAGAGGCTGATGAGCCGGACTTTGCATGTCATCAAATTGATCATTATTTACGGCCCAAAAAAAGGCGAATACTCCGCCGACAATCAACAACACGGACAAGGGGATCATAATCAGTAAGATATTCATATCGCAGGGGCCGCTACGGCTTGATCTTCTGGTTGCGGCAGCGGCAATTTACGGCCAATTTTTAAAGCGTTCATCACCACGACAATGGAACTTATCGACATCCCGAGCGCAGCTAGCCACGGAGGCACATAACCCGCTGCCGCCAGAGGAATTGCAATCAGGTTGTAGACCAATGCCCAGCGCTGATTGTCCTGGATAACGCCGAGGGCTTCTTGTGCAAGTTGCCGTGTGAGCACGATTTTTCGCAGGTCACCTCCAACGAGCACAAAATCGCTGGTGGCGCGAGCGACATTGGCACCCTGCCCCATCGCAAAAGACACATCGGCCCCGGCCAAAATTGGGCCGTCATTTACACCGTCACCCACGACGACAACTGACGCGCCTTGTAGGTGAAGTTGTTGAAGGTATTCAAGCTTTTCAGCGGGGAGTTGACCCGCGTAGCGGTGCTTTATAGCGAGTTGATCAGCCACGGCATTCACCTTTGACAAGCTATCACCGCTAGTTAAAGAAATGTTGAATCCAGCGGCCTGCAGGTCTTGTATCGCTGATGAGGCACTATCGCGCAGGCTTTCACCGAGCTCAATTCTAGCGAGTGGGGCAAAGTCAGCAGACAGGATCAGGTCTTCAGATTGAACATCTGGCCATCGATGTAAATCCTCACCCAAAGCAAACCGGGCCTGCCCCAGCCTTACCAACTGGCCATCGATACGCCCCTGTACACCTAGACCCGCAAAGGTCTCCACATCATCGACAGTAGGCACATTCTCACGCTCTCGAGTGGCGGCTGCCAGTGCCTGAGATACCGGGTGTTGATTCTCTCTCACCAAGGCCGCAGTAATGTCGAGAGCATCAAGCGATTCGTGAAGGTTTTTGCAATCGCCGAGTATCTCTACCCTCCCTAAGGCCAAGCCACTCGTCAGGGTCCCGGTTTTATCGAAGACAATATGGCTAGCCGTTACGATCGCCTCTATCGAGTCAGGCTTGGACACCAACACGCCTTCACGCGCCAGCACCGCAAGAACACGCGTTGTCGCGGCCGGCACGGCTAGCGCAAATGCACAGGGGCATGACACCACTAACACTGCAATAACAGCGGAGAAAATGCGGGCGCTATCAAAGAAAGTCCAAAATACAGCGGTCGCAACTGCCAACACCAACACTAGCAGCACGAACTGGTTGACAATTTTTTCTCCAACCTTAGCAAGGCGAGGTCGCTCTGCTTGAGCTCGCTCCACAAGACTAATAATGCCGGCCATAGTGGTATCTGACCCGCAACGCTCAACCAGTATTTCTGCCGGTCCGCGCTGCAGCATACTTCCAGCCATCAGGTGATCGCCTTCGGATTTATGAATTAACTCCGATTCACCACTCAATACAGCTTCGTCGACGCGACACTGTGTGGATATCAATTTCCCATCGACGGGCACGATTTCACCGCTATCAACCACAATACGATCGCCCGGCTTTAATTCGAGAACCGGAATGGCCTTTAGCCGGCCACTGGCTTGGCGTTGCTGCGCAACATCCGGTAGCAGAGAAACCAAGGCATCAGTTAAGTCCATGGCCTTATGTCGCCCACGCATTTCCAGGAAACGACCTGTCAGCAGAAAAAATACAAACATGCTGGCCGAATCAAAGTACACCTCATGGCCACCCTTCATTGCGACATACAGACTGGCTGCGTAAACGAGCACAATCGCGAGCGCAATGGGTATGTCCATCCCCAGCCTTCGCGATCTTAAACTTCGCAAGGTGCCTTGATAGAAAGGTCGTGCCGAATACATCACTACAGGAGTTGCGACCAAGAATCCCAGCCAACGAAACAGATCGCGAGTCGTCTCATCAACCGGATCAATCGCTCCTACATACAGTACAGTCGCAAACATCATTGCTTGCATCGCGCCAAAGCCGGCCACCAATAGCCGCTTTAAGGCATCGCGCGATTCCTCTCTACGCCGGTCGATAAGTGCGCGCGCATCTAAGGGGCGAGCCGGGAAGCCCGCGGCGTCCATACAACGCAGAATATCGCTCAGCTGATGTCGAACGGCATCCCATACTATGTAGGCTCGATGAGATGCGGCGTTAATCCTGACCCGCTTGATTCCCTGTAAGCCCAAGAGAGCGCGCTCCAAACCAAGCACGCAATTTGCACAGCGCAGGCCATCAACTAGCAACACAACTTCACTGCTACCATCTTCACTAGTCCGGACTACATGGCGGCGTAAGCTTTCGTGATTCCAGATAGTGTGCTCGGAACTCATGTCGCTCCTTCACTCATCTACAGTTTGCAAGATTAAAAATTTGTCTGATGGGCCGGTCTCCTGAAGGCCGGCATCGCTATATCGCATAGCTGTCATAACATTGTATGCACAGCCCACTAATACCAGAATCAGGCAGAGACCGCCGAGCCAGAGAACCGGTACCCGGTACCAAAATTGGTCTGACTTTTGATTAACCTTCTTTCGCATTCTCTGCCTTGTTGAGCTCTGGTAGTGCCTCAATCCAAACTAGGATTAGACGAAGTTCTGATTCGCTCAAGCGCTCTTTCCAGGCAGGCATAACACCTTGGCGACCGGAGCGTAAAGTATTGAAGATGCCACTGACGCTGCCACTGTACAGCCAATCATCGTCGGTGAGATTAGCCGCGCCCAGCGCCTGGTTACCCTGCCCTTGCTGACCATGACAGGCTGCGCAACTTACCTGAAAAAGCTGCTCACCGCGCTCTACGGCCTGTATATCAGGTACTTTTCGACCATTTAAAGTATAAACATACATTGCAACATCATGGAGTTGAGTAGTTTTGAGATGCCCAAAAGACGGCATCACCCCTTTGCGACCATTCTCTATGCTCAGTTTAATGTTATCGCCCGAACCGTATAGCCATATCTCATCGGCCAAATCAGGAGCGCCTATAAAGGTATTACCCCGTCCATTAACGCCATGACATCCGGCACAATTCTCGGCATAAAGCATGCCGGCACCTTGCAAAACATCAGGCCGAGTAGCCAGTTTAGCTATCGGCTGTTCGAGCACATCCTTGTACAAGTTAGATTGTCGCTTCGCATTAGCGGCAACGGCGTCGCGAACCTGCTGGTCCGACGTCCACCGCAGCGAGCCCTTGGTGTTACCGAAGCCGGGATACTGGTAGAAATACACAATGGCAAATATCAGGCTGCCTATCGATATCAAAACCCACCAGAGAGGAAGTTTTCGCACACCCTCCCGAACCGTGCCATGCGCCCAAACGTGCCCAGTAGTTCCGTCCTTTCGAGTCGGGATTTTTACGCGGGTTGCAACGATCAAGAGAAAGGTCACCAAAGACCAGTTGAAAACAATTAGGCAGATAACCCACCAGCTCCAGAAATCATTCATGACTTCCGCTCCGGGGTATGATTTACTTCATCGGCCTCCATATCATTCATAGGTAGGCTCGCCAATTGCCGGAATTGCTTTTTGTGACGGGGCCGCCAGGCCCAGAACCAAATCGCTATAAAGGTCAGGATCATCAGCACTATGATGACGCCAATGAAATGGCCCCAGAGTTCACTCATGGCTACCTCCTTTGAGAGTTTCTACCTTGAACGGATACGCATGCCCCAAACCTTGGAGGTAGGCAATCAAGGCATCGAGTTCAGTTTTGTTTTGCAGCACGTCAAGCGCCCCGTCGATCTCTGCATCGCTGTAGGGGTCACCAAGAATCCGCAGAACTTTCATTCGAGCCTGGATATCAAGAGGGTCGATCGCGGTGGTATCCAACCATTTGTAAGCTGGCATATTCGAATCTGGAACCAGCGAGCGAGGGTATAATAAGTGCTGCCGGTGCCAAGCGTCTGAGTACTTGCCACCTATGCGCGAGAGATCCGGCCCGGTACGCTTACTGCCCCACTGAAACGGTCGATCATAGACAGATTCGCCAGCCCGAGAAAACGGACCATATCGCTGCACCTCGGCACGTAGACGGCGAATTTGTTGTGAGTGACAGCCATAACACCCCTCACTAACGTAAATATCTCTACCTGCTAGCTCAAGCGGAGCATACGGCTTCACCCCCTCTGCGGCTTTCACGGTATGGGCTTGATAGAACAAGGGCACGATTTCGGCCAATCCGCCTAAGGTCAAGGCAATCCCGAGCAACATGCCGAACAAACCCAAATTCTTTTCGATCGCTTCAATGTATTTATAATTCGACATGCTCAGAGGCCTCCTACCGTCAGCGGAGGTGGTACTTGGTCTGGCTCAGGCACAGGTACCGGTATCGGGATGGGTGTGATTAAATTGGCGCGAGCCTGGGCCGCGGTATGCCAAAGATTCCACGCCATTACCATCATGCCGCCCATGACCAAGGTGCCCCCTAAAAACCGAATAACGTAGTAGGGATGCATTGCTCGCAGACTTTCCATAAAGCTATAAACCAGCTGACCATTCGTATCCGTCGCAAACCACATCTTTCCTGCCGTGATACCGGAAATCCACATCGCCACCACGTACATCAGCAAGCCAATAATATGCATCCAGAAATGCAGATTCATTGCTGCCACTGAATGCATTGGACGCCCAAGCGCACGAGGAGCCATAGCGTATACTGAACCAATGGTTATCATTGCAACCCAGCCAATGGCGCCGGAATGGACATGGGCAACCGTCCAATCTGTGTAATGACTTAAGGCATTAGCGCTTTTAATCGCGAGCATTGACCCTTCAAAGGTCGATGCGGCATAAAATACCAGGGCAACCACCATGAACTTGACCGCCGGATCGGTTCTCAATTTATCCCACGAGCCATTGAAGGTGAGAAGCCCGTTGGCTGCCGAGCCAAGACTCGGCACAAGCAGAATGATGGAAAAAACCATACCCACAGATTGAACCCAGTCCGGAAGCGAGGTGTATATAAGGTGGTGCGAGCCGGCCCACATATAGACCGAAATCAAGGCCCAAAAATTAACGATTGAGAACCGATAACTCCAAAGAGGTTGCTGCGCCTGACGAGGCACAAAGTAGTACATCATGCCGAGAAAGCCCGCCGTGAGGAAAAACGCTACCGCATTGTGGCCGTACCACCACTGCACCATGGCATCTACTGCGCCGGAATAAATGGGGTATGACTTGGTGAGCGTAACCGGTAAGACCAGATTATTGACGATGTGGAGCAAGCCAACGGCGACAATAAACGCTGCGTAATACCAATTCGCAACGTAAATATGCTGAATTCGACGCCGCGCTAAAGTACCGAAAAACACGACACCAAACGAGACCCACACAACCGCAATGAGGATATCGATCGGCCATTCAGGTTCGGCATACTCTTTACTTTGTGTGATTCCAAAGGGGATTGTAGCCAGTGCCAGAAAAACCGCTGTCTGCCACCCCCAAAAGGTGAACGTTGCCAGCTTCCCAAAAGCTAGCCTTGTGTGACAGGTTCGCTGAACCACGTAGTAGCAGGTTCCCATCAATGCTGAGCCACCGAAAGCAAAAATGATGGCAAAGGTATGATTAGGGCGGATACGGCTGAAAGTCAGCCATGAGATATCAAAGTTCAGAACTGGCCAGGCCAGCTGCGAAGCCGCCAACACACCCAGCGCTGTTCCACCCACACCCCAAACAGCAGCAGCCAGTATAAATAGCCTCACTACCTGGTCGTTGTATGTTTCCGGGAGTTCCTTCAACTGGAGACTCGATTCCATAGTACTCTCTACTTAGTGACTGTTTCGTTGCGGCGCATTTCTCCATCAGCTTCTTTCCCGAGCGCTACTCAGCCTGGTCCGTCAAGATCAAGGGCCTTTGACTAATCACCAGTCTTGCCAACCGAGTACCAAAATCAATACATGTGTGAACCGAACAGTCACACAAAAGCATAGGAAACGCCGCTTCTCAGGAAGTTGAATCTGAACACACTACAGGCGGGCTTTACTTGATCTTAATCAACATTACTAAAATTACCTTCTTGTAATGGATTCACTTGGCTATGAAGCCGAAACAGGATCCAATAGCAATGAAATTGTTGCCTACAATTGCATTTATCATCATTTGGCAGAAAAGCATCCTGAGGTGTGCGAGTTCGACATTGCATTCTTGGAAAGCGCATCTAAAAAATCTGTGACGCATACTGAATGCATTGTTCGCGGCGGTCATTGCTGCCGATTTAGTATCGGGAAATAAAATTTACTCTTTTATTACTTATACCTTAGATCACAAGGATCTAGTTGATTCATAAGCTCCATCTGTACTTCAGTTGGTAGCGGTGTTGTTTCCATCACATCGGATACTGCTATATCGAAACCAGTGTTATCTTTTACCTGCTCCAATGACACGCCCTCGTGCAAGCTACATACACGGATGGCCTTGTTTATCCCTCCGAAATCCATGACACACAAATCGGTGATAATTTTCCTTAGATCGATATCGTCAAACGTATAACCTCGCGGCAAGCGATCCGGGTTGTAGCCAATACTGCAAACATAATCACACTCGCCTTCGACAAATATCCTACGATTATGCGATTGGATAAAGTATGTACTGGCATGACATATTGAATTTCCGGGAAATCCACGAACGCCTAACATCTGAACCTGTGGTTTACTGTAATCATTGCCTATCATGGAAACGTTCGCTTGCCCAAAGCGGTCAATCTGGACAGGACTACAGGTGATATGTCGATTCCCGCTCCAAACACTATCAAACACCCGAGACAAGCCCATCCAGCTTTCATTGGCCTGCCAACGCGTCGAACGCGGACCGACCGGATTAGGCTCTGACAGCATCCATGATTCCGAATCTGTCATCATCATATCTGGATTGAAGGTTTTCATCGCAAGACTTGCGGCGACACGAGGTAGCAATCCAATTGGGGTCACCAGCACTTCGCCATCCTGAGCATAACTGGCGGCATTAGCACAGATCATCGTGTCGACAATCCTTTCGGCATCCGTATATTCAATCACAGTGCTTCTCCCTCTTTTACCGGTAGAATCCGACTCACCCTATCCAGAAGCGTCGCCAATACGTACTCTTCAAAATCATTACTGGGATCAAATATACCTCTATAAGCTTCAGAAAAAGTGTTTAGCTCGTCTTCAAGGCAAAAATCGCTTCCCCCGGAGTCTATAGCCTCCAGGTTATCAATCAGCTTAATCGCACTATTCCAAAACAACACATTACGCATGATACAGCTCCCTTGAAGCACTCAGCACCTCTACAATTTCAAGTTTTGTCGAACGATTGTTCAGTAACGGCCAATCAATTACCGCACCTACTCGTGCACCAATAAGAATGATACCCACGGGCGACAGAATGGATATACGCATTTCCGTCACATTGGATTCCCAAGGCATCACGATGGTGACGATACGTTTGTTGCCAGTCTTTACATCTTTGATATGAGTCGTACTGTAGAGTGACACAATGTCACTGGGCATCAAGGAATCCCGATAGACATCGGCCTTCAGTAACTCCTCGTCAAGCGCCACTGTGGCGTCGGACCGACTGACCTCGACAAGCCTGGACAGCTTTTCGTAATCTGACTCTGAAATAATCAATTCATTTTCAATAGGCATAAAAAATCCTCACCCGGCAAAAAGCAGCGCGCATAGAAATTCAGCCCGAGCGATTTTGCACACCCAGAGCTACTAGTTTGTTTGGTATATTATTTTCGGGCGATTAAGACAGTACTGCGCTTAACCGCCAATAGTGAGGAAGGCACTAACGGGATAGAGTTCCCGTACGCCGAAGGAGAGTTGCTGAGTGGAGTATAGTCGTTTGTTCATACCAGAAGAATACTACGTTTTAAGACTTTCGCAAGTGATTTCAGGCTAACTTGACGGAACCCTAAATAGATATTAACCAGGGGCTCTAGATTCGACATCGGGCTCCCAAAGGCCAAAAGGAGATTAAAATGCAGCACCAGCCACCCGCTAAAAACCCATATACCCCTGCTCCGGCCATTAACGCCTCACAATGGATAAACAGCGAAAGGAAGAATATAAGCGCCATGCGGGGAAAAGTCATTGTACTTTCATTTTTCCAAATGTTATGCCCTGGATGCGCGGCACATTCCATACCCCAGTCAAAAAAGATTCATGAACTGTACCGCTCCCAAGATGTACAGCTGATTGGCATACATTCTGTATTTGAACATCACGATGTAATGACGCCAGCAGCTCTGAAGGTGTTCGCGCATGAATACAAACTGAAATACCCTATTGCAATTGATCGCGCTTCTCCCCATGGCGTAGTGCCATGCACTATGAGTGCCTATGACATTCAGGGAACGCCTTCATTGGTGCTCATTGATAGAAAGGGGCACGTCCGATATAGCTATTTTGGGATGCTGGAAGATATGCTGCTTGGCAGCATGATTGGGCAGCTACTAGCAGAGTCCTAGGAGCATTGAAATATATGTAGTCGTCACGTCAGCCGCGCAGAGATTACAGCCTAGCTCATAGCCAGACGTATAGTAACGTCCGTATCATCTTATAATCCACGCTCGGCTATACGTATGTTATTGGTCTTAGTCTCCTGCTGCGTGAAGTTCACGCACTTCTTTTAAAAACGGGACAATTTCCGATTGCGAATATTCCGAGATCAGCGCCTCCAC
>DIBR01000038.1:0-6895 GCA_002415025.1 Spongiibacteraceae bacterium UBA5047 | reverse complement strand
CACCCTAGTACGCACAACCTCTCTTCCGCGCTCGGCTAACCGCCATCTATCCGACCGCTCTGCAATCGCAGTGGCTTTTGCGAAAAAGGCCCCGACTTCCCAAGTGGGTTCAGCACCAAGCGTTGAAATGGCGACTCGCAGGAGTTTGCAACTTTTCGCTTCTTTACTATGCATGTTTTGAAAGTAATTGGTTAGCGAATCTTCTTCGCTCTCGCCCAGTGAATATGCTGCCGTTCGGACACCCGCAATTTCCGCCGAAAGTAAATACTGTAGTTCGGATACCAACTGAACACGCGCAAGGCGTTTCTCGTCGAGAAGATTTACACTAGTCATTTGCAACCTGCCACTCTTTTATCAGTTGGTTAAGACGATCCCTAGCTCCTACAAGTGAATTAATGCCACCGCAGGACTGTCCTGCGTAAATTGGCATCGCGTTAATATCGCCAGTCGCATCAGCCAACGGTGAATCTGTCGAAAATAAAAGTACTGGCTTTCCGTCCTGCATTCCGATTTCAGGCGTTTTCCTGCATTGACGCAAAAAATCGTATTCACCCCGAGTTACGGAATTTTCCAAAACTCGAACCGGAGCAGCCATGGGCCAGTTCAAATAAAACCGATGGGTATAGATTGTGTCGTCGACATTTGCGGCTACTATCCTTCGTTTATGAAGATCGTGTGCATTGGACTCGTGTGTCGCCACAAATGCTGTACCCAATGAAACTCCCTGTGCACCCAGACGAATACAAGCAGCAATACCGGCGCCGGTCGAAATCCCACCCGAAGCAATTACCGGTACCGGTGACATCTTTACAGCAACAGGTAATAACGAGAATAGCGCTGCGGTTCCTCTGATGTGTCCACCTGCCTCCCATCCTTGAACAATCAATGCGTCCGCCTCTGCGCGCAAAGCAAGTTGAATATCTTCAATGGAACCCACTTGGCAAATTACGACAATGCCCGCCGAACGAAGCCGAGAGATAAGCTCACGATCGACATCCCAGAAAAGTACGACATACTCTACCTTCAAGGCGATCAACGCATTCACCTGATCGGCTAGCAGCCTATTATCCGTTGCTGCGGGAATAAGATTGACAGCAACAGGACACTCACTGCATTGACGATATAATGTAACTTCAGAAACTATTCTGCCGACTGGCTCGCGCACCATACCTAATACGCCGAACCCACCCGCGTTACTCACGGCTTCAGCCAACTTATAGCGTGACACTCCGCCCATTCCAGACGCCATGATGGGGTATCTGCAGCCCAACAGTTTGGTTAGGGCATTACTTACTACTGGGCCTACGCATTCGCGACCAGAAACGCTACTTTGAACGTTCACAATAACTTCCATAAGGGTTGACGCAGATAGTAGTATTGCAACAATAATCCATCATTAATAATGAATTAAAGTGAACGAAACTAGCATTTTTATTGCTATTAAGGGCAGCTATGGATATCGAATTAGCCAGGACCTTTCTTGAAATAATGCGCGCAGGCAGTTTCATTTCCGCCGCCAAGAGACTGCATGTGACGCAAACTACCATAACCGCCCGCATACGAAATCTGGAAGATCAGCTGAATAGCCGCTTGTTCACTAGAGGCCGATCGGGAGCCCAACTAACGGCTGAAGGTGAGAGGTTCTCGGAGTACGCTACACAAATGGTGCGACTATGGGAGTCAGCTCAAGCGGAGCTACCCTTGCCGCCCGGCCATAGCGATGTACTACTCGTCGGCGCCGACACGGCCCTATGGGATCCACTTCTGCTACGCTGGACACAGTGGCTTCGATCGACACTGCCAGATATGGCCCTGAAAATTGAAACTCACAACGCTAAAACCCTGATCGACGAAGTGGAGCATGGCAGAATTGATGTCGCAATCACCTATCACCCGAATTATTTTCCCGGAGTAGTTGTAGAGCAGATCATGGAAGAGAAGCTAATCCTGATTAGAAATAAGAGAATTGATGGCCCATACATTCACATCAATTGGGGGCAATCCTTCAAAAGACAGCACGAAGCAGCACTACCCGGTTGGGCTCGGAGCGGCCTGTCTATGGACTTCGGCCCCATGGCGCTAAAGTATATCGTGGAAAACGGCGGTAGCAGTTACTTACGCAGTAGAGCAGCGGCAAGCCTGATAGAGCAGGGTGTACTGGAGCGCGTTAATGGCGCCCCGGAGTTCACCTACCCTGTTTTCAGCATGCATCGGAGTAACCCAAGCTTGCAACCACTCGACCAGATATTCTCCGGGCTACGAAATATTGCAACGGAAATAAAAGAATAAATCCGCTAACAGAAAACGTTCTATTCTTGTGGCACCGCCCTGCCAGCAGCTCTTTCAGGCGCTCGCTATTCCCCCATGAGCCGTTGATACCAACCGATCGTGTACTATCGATTTAGAACATCCGCTTTTACACTTTCAGCGATTGCGGCCACTGAAGCGATATCCGACTGCGCAACGCCTAGCTCACGGAGGGTACTAGCCAAGTTCTCGACCACCGCCTCAAAATGAACATTATCTAAACCCAAGTGAGCATGCGAGCTGCGCATGTCATTGCCCGAGTAGTCGCTTGGCCCGCCAAACACCATGGTTAAGAACTTTTTCTGTTTTATAGCTTGGGCAAACATGTCCAGGTTTTCAAAGAAATCAGAGATTCTGTCGTCGGCAATAACTTTTTCATAGAACAGGTCTACGGCTCGATCGACAGCCGCTTCCCCACCAATTCGCTCGTACAAAGTAGACATCTAAAGCAAACTCCTCATCCGCCACCATAACATGCATTTGATATGCATGTTTAAAAGCGGTATATTATATGCCTGTTTAAACATTGTAAAGCCCCTGAGGACATCAACTCACCGTGCAACTGACCAAACAAACTGATTTCGCTTTTCGCGTACTGCTGTATTTGGGTGGTATCGAAGCCGGCAAGCGCGTGAGTATTCGTGAAGTGTGTGAGCACTATGATATTTCACATAACCACGTTGCGAAAATAGTCCTGAAATTGACCACCCTAAACTACATAGACTCAACACGCGGGCATGGTGGCGGTATTCAGCTCGCCAAATCACCAGAAATGATTAACGTGGCTCAGGTAATCACCGACTTCGAAACCACCCTTCAACCGGTTAACTGCACATCGCCCCGTTGCAAAATCATATCTACGTGCCGACTGAAAGATGTTCTTGCGGAAGCGTCAAGCGCCTTTCTTGCGTCGGCCAGTAATCACACATTGGCGGATTTACTTGCCAAGTCATAGCACACCTATTCTATAGGCTACGGAAAATATTTAATGGGACTCCGCCAATTCATGGGCTTCCAAGCCCGTTCATCACTAGATGAAAAAGTAATCTCCGGCCTTGGCGCCTTTTTAGGGATTCTCAGTGTATTTATCTTTACTGACTGGGCTACTGATTTCGAGCTTGCAATTTCTTTGTTACCTTCGATGGGGGCATCCGCTGTTCTCGTCCTGGCCGTACCGCATGGAACACTCTCCCAACCTTGGCCCTTACTCGGCGGAAACCTGATCTCGGCACTGGTAGGAGTTACATGCGCATCGTACATAGACAATATGTATCTCGCCGCCGGAACCGCTGTCGGTCTTTCGATAATGGCCATGCACTTACTGCGCTGTATACATCCTCCCGGCGGTGCCACTGCGCTGATCGCTGTCGTTGGTGGTGAGGCGATACGAGACTTGGGCTTTAGCTATATCGTGCTCCCAACGCTGGCAAATTGTTTGGTGATTTTTACTATTGCCATGGCTTTCAATAATCTCTTTCCATGGCGACGCTACCCTTCAAGTTTGATGAGGTATGACAATTCGATGTATAGCCCCGAAACGTCTAGGATAAAGGTCTCCCACTTGCAACTCGCAATGGAAACGCTTGATGAGGTCATCGATATCGCACCGGAGCAAGTGAAGTATATCGTCGACAAAGCTGATGAAATTATGCGCTCAGAGAATGCACCAGCCTTCAAGATTGTCGCAGGCGGCTACTACACTAATGGCGCGCCCGGTCAAGCATGGGCTGTTCGCCAAGTTATCGACATCTCTAACCACCCGAACCCGTCCAAGAAGCGGGTTATCTATCGCACGGTTGACGGCGCTCAAAAAGGTAGCAGCGCCACCGTACTACTTTTTGAATTTAGCGACTGGGCGAGAGAAGTCATGACACCTGCAGCGACAAAACTCCGTATCGACAATAAACGCGACGCTGCATAGATAACCCAGTACCTTAACTCTACACTTTGTTGGATAAGCCATGACAATACGATTAGATGCACGTTTAGTACCGATCTACCAAGATGTCTTACACAGAAATCCCGGGGAGATTGAGTTTCATCAAGCGGTGCTTGAAGTGCTGGAATCATTAGGGCCGGTGTTAACAAAATACCCCGAGTTTGCAGACAAAAAGATTATTCAGCGTATATGCGAACCTGAACGCCAAATTATATTTCGCGTCCCCTGGCGTGACGACGCAGGCGAAATTCACATAAATCGCGCCTTCCGCGTCGAGTTTAATAGCGCCCTCGGACCCTACAAAGGGGGAATGCGCTTCCACCCCTCCGTTTACCTTGGCATCGTCAAGTTTCTTGGCTTCGAACAGATTTTCAAAAACTCACTGACAGGCATGCCAATTGGCGGAGGCAAAGGGGGAAGTGATTTCGACCCGAAGGGAAAAAGTGACGACGAAGTAGAACGATTCTGCCAAAGCCTTATGCTTGAAATGTATCGGCACCTCGGCGAGCACACCGATGTGCCCGCTGGCGATATTGGCGTTGGTGGCCGCGAAATCGGCTATATGTTCGGGCAGTATAAGCGCATCACGAACCGCTACGAGTCTGGCGTCTTAACCGGCAAGGGCACCGACTGGGGCGGCAGCCTGGCACGAAAGGAGGCCACTGGATATGGGCTGATATTTTTTACTCAGGAAATGTTAAAAGCACAAAACGATTCCCTGGAGGGGAAAAAAGTTGTTATCTCTGGGTCAGGAAACGTAGCCATCTATGCGATTGAAAAAGCACAGCAACTAGGCGCCATTGTTATTGCTTGTTCCGATTCTGGCGGCTTCATTGTCGACGAAAACGGAATAGATTTAACCACAGTTAAACGCTTAAAAGAACAAGAGCGTCGCCGCATTAAGGATTATACGGAATATCATACTACTGCACGCTATGTAAGCGATTCTTCGATCTGGAGTATCCCCTGTGAGATTGCCTTGCCCTGCGCAACCCAGAACGAGTTGACCGCAGAAGATGCAACAATGCTGGTAAACAGCGGATGTATAATCGTAGCTGAGGGCGCCAACATGCCTACTACGGCCGAAGGAATACAGGTATTCCAGCAAGCAAAGCTTAGATACGCCCCCGGGAAAGCCGCCAACGCAGGCGGGGTCGCTACCTCGGCACTTGAAATGCAGCAGAACGCGAGTCGTGATTCCTGGTCCACCGAATATACTCAGAGCAGACTCGAAGAGATAATGGTGGGCATTCATAAGTCCTGTTTTGATACGGCAAAGGAATATGGAGACGAAGGAAATTACGTGCTCGGCGCCAACATAGCGGGTTTTATTCGTGTTGCCCGAGCAATGAGTGCTATGGGTTTAATTTGATAAAAAATCCTGCACTGCTCCAGTTTGCCTGACAACTCAGATCTACACATTGGGCTTCCTTATGCCAACGAAAAAACCCGCGCAAGCGCGGGAATTTTTCTGATGTACCGCCAATCACTTGGTGGTATCTTCCACGGACACATTGTCAGTGGTTCATCGTTTATACTTCTTTAAAGCAATAAACTGCCAGCTTGTTGCCGTCTAGGTCGCGCGCATAGGCTGCGTAGGCGTTGGGTGCCCAGTCGCGTGTTCCTGGTGCGCCTTCATCCTTGCCGCCCGCACTCAAGGCTGCTGCGTGAAATGCATCGATAGCAGCGCGGTTAGGCGCTTCAAAGCTAACAGTTACGCCATTGCCAACGCTCGCTGGTTGACCATTTGCGGGGTTCAAGACGAAGAATGAAGGTGCATCTTCGCCCCATATTGAACCGTTTTCACCTAAATCAGTAATGCGCTTAAGCCCCAGCGTGCCTAGAACGTTGTCGTAAAACGTGCGCGATTTATTTAAATCGTTAGTACCAACCGTGACGTGGGTATAAATGCTCATGTATTGCTCTCCATTTACGAGTCGTTTTTCTATCGAGATGCAGCGGTCTGCTGATTTGTCTGTCGATGGAAAGCATCCTACATTGTTCCGCACAGAAGATAATTGGCGCAAATGTAAATTAACTTTTACTTACGAGTAACAATTGAGTATCTCGTCAATTATAGGAGGCAATACATACGCGGCGGCTAGGGTAAGCGCTCGGCCAGGTAGTCTACTAACAGTCTTATTTTCGGAGATAAGTGACGATTTTGGGCTCTTCATCATTAACGGGGGACACCGGCATTCATTAGACTGATTTTGCGACGACCAGTTTAATGGAGCTACCGATGTCCCACGCAGGAAGGATTATAGGCATACCCGGCCTTGAGATTGAACGGGTAGTACGCACACAAGGTATTGAGGTCTGGGCAAAGCCGAGCGTCAGGCCGCCTTGCAAACACTGTCAGGTCACGGGCTTGCGGATCAAGGCGTCCTACTGGCGCACCGTGAAACACACCCGTCAGGGCAATCAGGTGCTGACCCTGCACCTGCGAGTGCCCAAATACCATTGCCGGGGCTGTAGGCGCTATTTTCGCCATTCCTTTACCGGCATCCGACCGCGTTACCGAGCATCGGATGCGTATCGCCTGGAAGTCTTTGAGACCCACGATGGCGGCGTCACCCAGCGCAAGCTCTCGCTAACCCACCGGATCAGTCCGGCGACGGTTGAGCGCTGGTATCAGCACCACATCGG
>DIBR01000028.1:23216-47082 GCA_002415025.1 Spongiibacteraceae bacterium UBA5047 | reverse complement strand
ACGAAAATCAACAACCTGCTAGGAAACTTCAATCAACTCAACCGTACCGTCATCGTTGATTTCTGCCGTGTGCCCTTGAGGCTCCTCGAGAAACTGAACCGCGATAAAAACAAAGGCCGCCGAGGCTGCAATCAGCATAAAGAAGGTAGAGGCATCAACAAACGACAGTATCGTTAGATAGATCACTGCGCCGACATTACCATATGCCCCGGCCATACCGGCAATTTGCCCGGTCATGCTGCGTTTCACCAAAGGCACAACAGCAAAGACAGCGCCCTCACCCGCCTGTACAAAGAAAGAGCAGCCCATGGTGGCGATAACCGCCAGTGCAATAGGCCAACCGGGGTTGATCTGACTCAGTGTCATATAGCCTACGGCGAGGCCCGCGATAAGAATGGACAGGGATTTTCGACGCCCGAACTTATCCGAGAAAAAACCGCCGCTCGGCCGTGCCACCAGATTCATAAACGCAAAACCGGCAGCAAGCATACCGGCGGTAACCGCGTTGAGCTCAAAGGTTTCCATAAAAAACAGCGGCAGCATCGACACCACTGCCAGCTCTGAACCAAAGGTCACAAAGTAGGCTACATTCAGAATGGCAACCTGTTTGAACTTGTAGCGTTGAAACTCCGGCACCGCTTGGCCTTTCAGCAGGTCACTGTTCACACGCAAGATCTGGCTGATCTGCACCACACAGACCAGCGCCAGAATGCCATAGGTAACCAGGCTGGCCGTGTCGGTTAACAGGCCGAGATTAGCGGGCGACAGTTTCCAGGTTAGTGTAGCCAGCGCCGCATACATGGGCAGGCACATGGCAATGTAAAAATAGAGATCGCGCTTGCTGGTCACTTCCAGGCCGCCATTTTTCTTCGGCTTGAAATAGGTCGAGCCTTTGGGCGTATTGCGCGCACGGGCATAAAAGAACACGCCATAGAGTGCAGCCATTACCCCGGTAGTTGCAATGGCATAGCGCCAACCGTCATCACCGCCGTACATCAGCGCCAGCGTTGGCAAGGTCATGGCCGCAGCGGCGGAACCAAAGTTGCCCCAGCCGCCGTACACGCCTTCAGCCAAACCCACCTGACGCGCCGGAAACCATTCCCCGACCAGACGAATACCAATAACAAACCCGGCACCGATAAAACCCATCAGAAAGCGCATCAGCGCAATCGTCTCGTAGCTATCGGCAAAGGCAAACCCGACACAGAGGCCACCGCCTATAACCAGTAGCAGGCTGTAAATAATGCGCGGACCAAACCTGTCTACCAGCATGCCCACAATAATGCGCGCAGGAATGGTCAGCGCCACATTCAATATCATCAAGGCTTTAACCTGCTGGCCGGTAAGATCAAACGCTTCCTTGATAGAAGCCAGCATTGGCGCGTGGCTAAACCACACCATGAAAGTTAGAAAAAACGCGAACCACGATAGGTGCAACAACCGAACGTTTGGCTGCTTAACATTGAGCAGGTTCAAGGTACCGCCAGACATGACACACTCCAGAACAATAAAAAAATCAGCTTTGCCATGCCTAGAGCAAGCGCTGTGCCAACCATCCGGGCAACTTCGCATGGCATTGAAAAAACGCTTGTTTTCACGGGCCGTGCGATACGCCAGCGCTATTTCGAAGAAATTGATTGCCCTGTTCACAAGCCGCCGCGCACAAGCAAGTGGCGGGCGCCTGCACCCTCGCCCCATTTTGGTGCCCCGCCACATTCAGTTCGCCTTGCCAAAATGGGGCGCACCAATATTTACCCGCGTTTTATCCTTAATATTAGTCACTTAGTTAAGGCGCAAGCTTTTGGCACACGGATTGCTTAGCTACTGCCAAGCACTCAGCCATAACCGCAAGCACAGCGCTAAACCTGCAGCGAGATTGGCCACTAAGAGATTCAGGAAGGAAGGCACTATGACCTCAGCAACGACTCGACTGGTACTGGTAGGCAACGGCCCGGTTGGCCACCAGTTTCTTGAAACGCTGGTCGCCAGCGGCCGCGCTGACCAGTTCGATATCACCGTCTTCGGCGAAGAGCCCCGCGCAGCCTACGACCGGGTACACCTGACAGCCTGGTTTGAAACGCGTAGCGCCGAGCCACTCAACATGGTCGCCGAGGGCTTCTACGACCACAATCAAATTAGCGTGTACAGCGGCCGCAAAATAACTGCGGTGAACCGCGACAAGAAAACCGTTTCAACAGATTGCGGCATAGAAGTCGCGTACGATGTACTCGTGCTCGGCACCGGATCTTTCCCCTTCGTACCGCCGGTGCCGGGTCACGACCGCAGCAATACCTTTGTTTATCGCACCATTGAAGACCTTGAAGCCATCACCACAGCGAGCCTCGGCGGCAGCGTTGGCACGGTTGTTGGCGGCGGCCTGCTGGGGCTGGAAGCAGCAAAAGCCCTGCACGATCTCGGCCTGAAAACCCACGTCGTTGAATTTGCTCCACGCCTGATGGCCGTGCAGGTTGATGACGGCGGCGGTAAGTTACTGCGCAAGAAAATTGAAGACCTCGGCGTATCGGTTCACACCGGCAAGAACACACAGCAGATTATCGACGGCAGTGAACACACCCACAAAATGTGCTTTGCCGACGGCGAAGAACTTGAAACAGACCTGATTGTGTTCTCTGCAGGCATTCGCCCCCAGGACGAACTCGCCCGCCAAAGCGGCCTCGACATTGGCGAGCGCGGCGGTATCAGCGTTAACAACTACTGCCAAACCTCAGACCCGGCCATTTACGCCATAGGCGAATGTGCCCTGTGGGGTGGCCGTATCTTTGGCTTGATAGCTCCGGGCAATGAAATGGCGCGTGTCGCGGCCGACCATGTCTTGGGTGGCGTTGAAGACAAGCAGTTTCTCGGTGCCGATATGAGCACCAAACTGAAGCTCATGGGCGTAGATGTCGCCTCCATTGGCGACGCGCACGCCAACACCCCCGGCGCCAAATGCTACACCTTTATCGACGAACAAACCGAAGTCTACAAAAAGCTGGTTGTGAATGAAGACGCCAGCAAACTATTAGGTGCGGTGCTCATTGGTGACGCAGACGACTACGGCAACCTGCTGCAGTTTGCACTCAACGGCATTGAACTTCCCGAACACCCGGAAGCCATGATTCTGCCCTCGCTCGACGGCAGCGCATCCGTCGGCTTGGGCGTAGACGCCCTGCCCGAGAGCGCGCAAATCTGCTCTTGCAACAACGTATCCAAAGGTGACCTGTGCAACGCTGTTGCCGGTGGTGCACTAACGGTTGGCGATCTGAAAAGCTGCACCAAAGCCGCCACCACCTGCGGCGGTTGTACCGCACTGGTTGGCCAGGTACTCAACGCCGAACTTGCCAAACTGGGCATGGAAGTCAACACCGACCTGTGTGAGCACTTTCCCTACACACGTCAGGAAATTTACCATCTGGTGCGCGTTGGCGGCATCAAATCCTTTGACGAATTACTGGCAAAACATGGCAAGGGCCACGGCTGTGACATTTGTAAGCCCACCGCTGCGTCCATACTCGCGAGCTGCTGGAACGACTACATTCTTCAGCCCGAACACGCAGGCCTGCAGGACACCAACGACCGCATGCTAGCCAATATGCAAAAGAACGGCACCTACTCCATTGTGCCGCGTGTTGCCGGTGGCGAAATCACACCCGACAAATTAATTGTGCTCGGAGAAGTCGGTAAAAAATACAAGCTCTACACCAAAATCACCGGCGGCCAGCGCATTGACCTCTTTGGCGCAACGGTAGACCAGCTGCCGCTTATCTGGAAGGAGCTGGTAGACGCCGGCTTTGAATCCGGCCACGCCTACGGCAAATCATTGCGCACCGTTAAATCCTGTGTTGGCTCTACCTGGTGCCGCTACGGAGTGCAAGACAGCGTCGGCGCCGCCATTGATATTGAAAACCGCTACAAGGGTTTGCGCTCGCCGCACAAACTCAAAATGGCGGTATCGGGCTGCACCCGCGAATGCGCAGAAGCGCAGAGCAAAGACGTTGGCATCATCGCCACTGAAAAGGGCTGGAACCTCTATGTGTGTGGTAACGGTGGCATGAAACCTCGCCACGCCGACCTGTTTGCCTCCGATATCGACACCGAAACACTGATCAAATACATCGATCGCTTTCTGATGTTCTACGTGCGCACCGCAGATCGCCTGCAGCGCACCAGCGTGTGGATGGACAACCTCGAAGGTGGGCTGGAATACCTGCAAAACGTGATCATCAACGACTCACTGGGCATCGCCGCCGAACTCGAAGCTGAAATGACCCACGTGATTGGCACCTACCAGTGCGAATGGAAAACCACCATCGAAAACGAAGACAAGGTAAAAATGTTCCGCAGCTTTGTAAACAGCAACAAGGGCGACGACAACGTGGTTTTCGTGCAGGAGCGCGGCCAGATACGCCCCGCAACCGACGCCGAACGGGAATTGGGCGAAGACCTGATTGCCGTCGCGTAAATGCGACCTCATAAACCTGAACCCATGACAACAGACACCAAAAAGGACAGCATCATGAGTTGGACGGCCGTATGTTCATTGGCAGATATTCCACCCAACGCCGGCGTGGCTGCGCTGTTAAACGGCAAGCAGGTAGCGATTTTTAACGTAGCCGGCGAAGTATTTGCGGTAGACAATCACGATCCGTTCAGCGGTGCCAATGTGTTATCGCGCGGTATTGTAGGCAGCATCGATAACGATCTGGTGGTTGCCTCGCCCATATACAAGCAGCATTTTGCGCTCGCAACCGGCCGCTGCATTGAAGACGAAAGCCAATCGATCAATGCCTACAGCGTAAGGCTGGAAGGCGACACCGTAATGCTCGGCCTGGCCGACCAGGCCGCCGCCTGACCTTCTGAACCCGCTCCCCCCCGGCCAGTCACAGTGCAGTTTGCTGTGGCTGGCCACCTTTTCTTCCCCGGAAGCTCACCGGAGCTAACGGCTCTATTCCGGAACACCAAATTCTGCGGAACAACCAATCTGCTGTTGACGATTCTTTCGAGAGACTAGCCGATATACCCCAGCCAGATTCCGGCTGAGATACCAAGACTGAAAACTACGCCAAAACCCGCCAGAATCAAACCGCCATACGGCTTTGCAGGATGCAAGCCCGGAACAAGCACCGACTGGACACAATTGTGAGGGTTATAAAATACCTTTACTTGAGAGCCTTCAGGGTGAGCTTCCGCGAACTCCGTAGTTTCCGGGTAGTGTAATTCATAGTACGCAACGGTATTTCCCGAATACCCGTCAGCATTGATCTGGTAATCATATTTGACCCTCAGATTATTCGCCGCGACCATTTCGCCGTCTATGTTTCGGTTTCCCCACAACTCCACAGAGACCAGCACACCTTCCACTGAAGGCCAACGGCTACTTGCTCTCGCTCGCTGGTAACCGAGAACAGCGTGCTTCGCCATGTAAAGGCAGAACAATACGAATGAGACACTAATAAAGAATGTGAGGGTATTCATATTCTCGGAGCCATTGTGGCAACGCTTTCACTTGGAAACTCAAGTACCGTCCGCTCAAGAAACTCGCGCAGTTCACCCCGATCGAGCAACTGCCCAAGTATTTCATGGCCTACAGATCTATCACTGAATGCCACCGGCAGCTTTTCACCAGAGCTAAAAGGCGCCATGAGTTCAGCGAACATTCTGTCGCGGGCATCGTCCACTCCATAGGCGTAGATCATGCGCAAACTGCGCATATTACGCCGGGCACGGTAAATCGACACGGCCCGACTCAGATTGGCCAAAAGATGGCGCTTGCGATAAAAGCGCCCGCAAACACTAAGACCGACACTCGCGTTCAACTGGCCCGCTACCGTCAGGGCCAGCGGGGCTCCGGCGCTGCAGCCAATAGTTACGATATCCCGATAATCTTTGATCCAATGCTGCCCGGCAAGCCAGAGGACAATCTCCTTGAGATTGCGACCAATAAAGGGAATACCGTTACGGTACTTGCGGTTAAGGGTTTCAGACAGCATGAGAACATCCACTCGCGAAGCGTCCACATGCTGTAAAAACACGGTATTCGACATCATCAAGTTGCGACCGCCACTGGGAGGAAAGCAAATCATCAGGGTTTTGTCCTCCGGAGAACCCGGCCCCGTGAAAAGCCGTGCCGTGGGGACTACCCTGCGCGACACGAAGGGCTCAGGCGCAGTCTTGTTGCTTTTTTCCAACAGTGACCGCATACCACGCAACCAGCGCGATACAATCGCGCGTCTGCGCTCCTCGGCACCCTCCGGAAGCAGGTGACCGCTGGCGTGCCACTCAGTTAATTGCATCACTTCACGGGGTGTCAGCCGGTTTTCCAGCGTCATCAACGCCTTGTTTAACTGAACTATTGCAGGGCTGACCCGAAATACACGCCGGAACAAACACACTACACCGGGCACTTTTCCGACCGGCGCTCCGAAATCAGTCGCAACGGCTTGTTCAGTTAAGGCCTCCGCCTGCTGGTTGTCCTCATTCTCACATCCACTTTCTGGCGAAAGGATGTGGGCTACCAGATCACCCAAGTAGCGAAAGCTGTTAAATATAGCCGGAGGTACAACGATGTTGTAACCTGTCTCCAGCGTAAGCAGCAGCTCCAGTCGCTCCAGTGAGTCCATCTCAAAGCGGCGCAGGGCGACATCCGCTTTGCCCTGAACAAAACCCCGAAGCAGCGCCGGCTTTACCCGCTGTTTTACCTTTGGGTCTATTATCCTGATCAGATCTGCCCGCAACTGATCATTCCTGCCCGGAATGGTAACGGCTTCGCGACGAGCAATTTTTCCTGAGGCATTGGTGGGTATCGTATCGACGACGATATATTGCCGTGGCGCTCTGACCCCGACGCGTTTCTTGACGAATTTTTTCAGCGCCGGCAACTGCTTCTTGGCACTGCCGCCGAGCACAACGAGCGCGACAGGAATATTGCCATGCACAGATGATTCTCTGGGCAGCACCACGGCCTCCCTGACACCCGGATGTTCGCGAATCACCGATTCAATATCCTGCGGGTAAATGTTCATGCTGTTGAACACAAACATATCGTCACTCCGGCCACTGATATGAATGCGCCCTTTACTATCGAGAAAACCGATGTCGCCCGTATAGAACCAACCATTGTCGAGTCGCGTGGCGGTCAGCTCCGGGTTGTCCAGATAGCCGCGAAACATGCCCCCACAGCGAACCGCCAGTTCACCGCGCTCATCCGCAGGCAGAGGTTTGCGGTCGGAGTCTACCGCGCAAATTTCTATACCGGGCAAGGCGAGGCCGACGCTGATACCGGCATCGTCATCAGCAGGATCGGTAAATGCGATCGCGCCCGTTTCAGTGGTGCCGTAACCGGCCTGTAATTGCGCCGTGATTTTCGCGCGCAGTTGCTGGCGCAGCGACGACCCGACATGGGAACCGCCCAGCTTCAGTCGCAACCCGCAGAGCCTGCCTATGCCATCGAGTGCCAGCAGCTCCTGAGCCTGAAAGGCAGAAACATGAAGCACATTTACCTGCAGCGACAGACACCGCTCGACCAGCGAGTTGCCCAAGGTACCGGGGAATACATTGGTCGCCCCCATGGCCACACAATACAGTCGGTGCCGTTTGGCAAAGTTGTGTTCGATGGAAGCGAGACAGGCAAAGCGCTCCTGCTCATCACCAATATGTCGATGGGCCTGCGCTACAAGATCGCCATCACCGTGTATCACCAGTTTCGGTGCGCCGGTAGTGCCCGAGGTAGAAAACAGGATACTCGCCTGGCTTTCTGACGCGGGCGCTTTCGGCAAAAGCTCGTCAAGCTGCCCAAAATCCGGAACGTCGCGGCGCTCTAAAACTCGCGTAGCACCGCAGCGCTCTATCAAAGCGTTTTGCTGCGTGTCAGATTCGTGACTGGGAATCGTGCAGGATGTGGCGCCGCAATAAATTGCCGCCAGACACAGCAGCAAATGCGAAATTTCATCGTCGCAGCGAATGCCAACCGTCGAACCGCGAACTACGCCCGTCTGCTGCAGCAAGCTCGCCTGCGCAACAACTAGCCGGGCCAACCGGGCATAGGTGATGGAAACATCCGTTGTCGCTATTGCCGGGTGATCTGCCCGCTCGGCTGCATGCTCAAACAAACGCCCGATCAGGGTGCTACTGAACGACGCACTGCTGGCAGCAGACTCCGCTGTCATTTGGCGATTTTGAACAACATATGCAGGGGTTCGTTTAACAGCGGCGCAAAGAAGGCTTCGTCGGTAGCGGCCAGCTCCGGCGTCACCGTCAGCTCCTGAATTTCGGGCAGGGTGGAAAATCCGGCACCGCGAAGACCGGAAAAATAATCAGTCAACGTTTTGTGAACACACTGCACATGCAAAGGCTCGCCACCGCGCTTCCAGATTTCGCCCTCAAACTGCGCATCTACATCGGCAAAGTAATTCTTCCCCTTGGCCGAAAAGTAAAAGGGCGCTGCCTGCGCCGAGCGAACGAAAGGGAAAAACGGGTGAGGCACACTGAATATAAATTCGCCGCCGGGCTTCAAGGCCCGATTAACCATAGCAAAAACACGGTTCATCTCCTCAACGCGTAAATAGTTGAAAAGAAAAACCGCAATGCACAAATCAAACTGCTGCGTCGGTTCAAAGTCGACAATATTACATGCACGAAAGTCGATACCGAATTGGTCTTGCGCTTCCTGCAGCTGCGCTGCCTGTATCATCTGTTCAGACAGATCAACACCGAGGTAGTCACCCGCGCCCCGGCGCTTCAGTTCTCTGGCGCAGTAACCCTCGCCACAGCCGATATCCAGCACAGAGCGCCCGGCTACATTGCCACAGGCCTCGAATACCAAGGGCCGCGCCGTAAAATCGGATAATGAGCTGGGTGCAAGCCGAAGCCACTTTTCTGCATTACTGTCGTAAACCTGCTGCGTATCCATCAGATAACTGTGTTCTCCAATAGGTCGTTTTCCATAGAAGTGCTTTGTACATCCGTCCAATCCGGGCGAGCAATTTGAACCGCCCGCTCCAGCATTGCATCCCAGAACGTAACCCGCATTGCTATTGCCGCACGCGCTCCATAGGCGATCTGTTGGCGGGCCTCGTCGTCTCGGGCCAGGTTTTCAGTAATCATCAACAAATCGGCGGCGTGTTGGTCGTCACAAAAGCTATGCAGGTCAAAAAAAACGCGCTGAGTGATGCTTAGGTTACTGTGCTGTTTCAGCCCCGCGAGAATCTGCTGATATATACGCGAAACAATCAGCTCGGTACCAATACCGAGAGCCCCCACACCGACACAGGCATTGGTTTCGCAGAGCCGCGCGAACTGCTGCTGCCAGTTCCGGCTTAATGGTATTGGCCGCTGCCGCTGCCGATACGCCTCATCAATACCCAGCGCTTCCTGAAAATGCCGGTAAAGAAGACGATGAGGTTGCCCGGCAACGGCAGCCAACACGGCCGGCGGCAGGTCGGCATCGTGGGCATTGCCCTGCTCTTCGGCAAGATTGGCGCGCAAGATGTCGCGGTGATCTTTCTGCTCTAGCTTGCTGATTACAGCCGAGACGTAGCCGGTAAAGGCGTTACTGTAACAGCCATATTGAAATGCGAAGTCGCGTATCGCCACCTCAACATTCGGGAAATCACCGTCGCGAAAGGCTTGCAGGTAGGGATGATTAACGGCAGCGGAGGCAATGGCCTCGGCGCTCAGGGAGGCGATGAAATCCGAGCTTTCGCCGCAGGAGGGTGACTTGCGCTTCACATCAATTGAATCCATAGGCGGTGCCCGGCACTCTACAGGTTACACATCAACGCTATACCCTGCCCCGTGACCGGCGTGTTTGCAAGTTCCGGGGGATTGCTGCGTCTTGAAATCCGGCTGGCCGGCTTTACGGAGTCGATCCATTTATACAAGCAGTGCGCCGGGGCACCGAGCCGTTCCGGCACTTCCGAGGCGGATGCGCAAGGGGTAGTGCGGAAGTGTCTAGGATTTTCGGGGAAGTCCAGGAAATGAGATGTCTACTTTTCGTGGGTAGGTTGGACACATAACGTCTGTAGCTGCGGCAAATTGTAAGCGCAGCGAGTAATTTGTCCGACAGCCCACATTTGTCAAATGCTTTACAGTGCGCATTAGGATGCGCATAATCGGAGGCTAGTTCACCGTTGTAGGACAGGATCATGGAACCCTTATTTGACCACAGCGCCCCCAAAAAGCCCACAAATCTTAGCTTAAACAGCGACTTACTGAAAAAATGCAAAGCCCTTAACATCAATCTGTCCGCTACACTAGAGCAAGTTCTTGCCGAAAAGCTCGCAAAGTCTGGCTCTGAAAAATGGGCCGAAGAGAACAAAAATGCCGTACGGGCCTACAATAAATTTATTGAAGAAAACGGTTGCTTCAGTGACGAGTTTAGGGATTTTTGATGCCTCAGTTTGATGTGTTTATAAACCCGAGCGCAACTACTAGAAAAGCATTCCCCTATATTGTCGACATACAGAGCGCAACGATAGAGGATATTGCCACTCGGATAGTGGTACCCCTCGCAAGACGCAAAAGCTTGAACGAGCAAACTATGAAAAAACTAACCCCTGAAATTGAATATGAGGATGAAACCCTGTTGCTACTCGTGCCTCAAATTGCCTCAATTCCCGCCAAGCATCTGAAGAACCCCATCGGCTCGCTAAATCACTTCCGCGATGAGATCGTTGCTGCTTTGGATTTTGCTATCACGGGCATTTAACGCTCAACACAGCCGCGCATAAAGTGGAGCGGCTTTTTGTGCCAAATTGAGCGAAGCGACGGCGCAAAAAGATGCGGAGCTTTATACGTAGGCTGCTGTTGCTTGATACTAAGCATGCTCGTATTCGATGGAGCTCATAAAGGAAATCGCGGTCTCTAGGTCTGATTGCTGTGACAGGCAGGAAATAGCTACAACAAGCAAAGAGACTGAATAGGCCACCGTTGGAATACTAGCAAGCAGCTCTAATCCAATCAGATACACGGGCAACAATGCCAGTATCGCAGTAACCATGTAACAGGCAAAGAACCATTTACCTGCGTGTTTTCTAATAAAAGGACGGCCATACTTCCCTTTCCACGAATACTGGCGAGAAGCTTCGTCAAAGACTACAAAACCGGTGGCTGAACTTCTTTGCGAGATAGCAACAGAGGGAGATTTCTGCCGAAGAAGAATGCGGAGCTCATCCACAGAGTAAATTTTCCCAGTTAAAGCCAGAAACCCTTTTTCCAAGATATATGGATGTTGATCTGAAGAATCGCTAATGTCTGATATAAATTGCTTGGTAAAGGAATACTCGTCTCTTCTCCTCGTTGAACGCGCCAACATCAATTCAACTGCGATTTTATATATAGCAATTAGGCTAGCTATTATTCCTACAATCTTTATTGCTTCTTCCATGATTTAATTCCTTACTAATGCCTAACGCCTGAGTTCAGCGGCTCTTGAGGCGACGCCTGCTTTTGCGGCAGCAAAAGTAGGAGGCGGGTTAAACGTGATCTTCACCCGATAAAACGGACGCGTTTCTTGTCATGCTGCTAATTGCTCATATTCCATTGGTGAGTGGTAACCAATACCTGAGCGCAGCCGAGTCCGGTTGTAGTAATTATTGATATAGCCAGCCAAAGCATATCTCAATTCTGAGGCATCCCGGAACACGCGACCTCGTATTAATTCAGCTTTAAGCGAATGGAAAAAGGATTCCATATGCGCATTGTCAGTGCACTGCCCAGGACGACTCAGGCTGTGTGCTATGCCATTACGCTTTAACACAGCCTGATACTCGCCGCCGCGATATTCGACACCTCGATCAGTGTGCATCATCAAGCCGGGCTGTGGGCATCGTTTACTAATCGCGCTAAGCAACGTGCGCTTTGTCGTCGAAGTTGTTCTACTCTCGTCCAAGCTCCAGCCAACAACGGCTCGTGAATACAAATCCATGACGACAGAGAGGTAATACCATCGATGCTGTACTTTGAGATAGGTCACATCAGCCACCCACACGCGATTAGTCGCCACTGGCACACCCCCGTCAGGGCGTAGATTCTCTCCTGAGGCTAGGAAACGCCTGGAGCCCGGCGCCCGGCGGGTAACTTTCACGACTCTCGCCACCATACTATTTTCTCGCATTAGCCTGGCAACCCGCTTCTGACCAACTGCAAAACCTTGCTTCTTTAAGGCTCTATATACTCTAGGGCTTCCGTAGCGACCTTTATTCGCGTCGTAAATCGCCCGAATGCGCCTGAGCAGTTCGCCATCCTCAATTGCCCGGTCTGATGGCTGTCGATTACGCCAGCCATAGTACCCACTGCGGGACACGCCCAACCAACTACACAACGCCTTGATGCCTAGCTCTTGTCCGTATCTCTGGATGAATCGATATCTAGTTGATGTTCCTCCGCAAGAAACCGTTGCCACTTTTTTAGAAGGTCGTTCTCCTGCTTTAGCTTCGCGTTCTCTGCCTTTAGCGTCTTCAGGGCCGACATCTCTTTCTGTTGCTTTTGGATGTCGGTCACTTTTTTACGCTTATCCGCCACTATTTTTCGTTCTCGATACTCTTTCCGCCAGCGCGATAGCATAAACGGATGGATCTCGAGTGTCTTGGCAAGTTCTTGAACCTGTACTCCATCCAGAAGACTGAGTTGAACAGATTTTACTTTAAATTCGTTTTCGTACTGCCACGTTTTTCTTGGGTTGTTGTACTTCGGCATTGAACACCTCATCTGTTAGATTTTGGTGTCCGTTAAAGCGGGTGAAGTTCAGCGTCCGACTGCTTTGACTTGTTACATGATGTGTTAAGCTGCTATCAACTCTGAATCTCCAGCATTTTTAGCTTTGTCGAAATCCCATTGTTTCCTGGCGGAATTAATAATGACACCAATAACAAATTTCATAGCTACATATTCAGCTGATTCAGGGATGTATGGTATATCGATTTTTTCATTAGCCAAGACGGATAGTCTATTTATTAGTCTTGTGGCTTCATTATCATCAATTCCTTTATCTAGACTTCGCACCAAGTCATAAATTTCATTAGGTAAGTTGTCATAAAGAAAACCATCAATCTTTAAAACAACCTTTATTAGTATTTTTTCTTCTGTAGTTTCACCAATTAAAGGAACATTGACCTTTTCATTTAATCTTTCAGCCAGTTCTTTAATTTCAACATCTGTCATTTTTGTACGAGCTTCTGGTGGTGCATAATATTCATCAAGAAGCTCTTTAAATTGATCTTCTGTTAGTTCATTTATTGTCGGCATAATCTACTCCTTTAGCGGTTTTTTGAATTATTGGCATGGATTAAATAAAACTACATGTTGCATTTCGTATTCGCCGAATTGATTTTTCATATCCACTTTTCCATTGGTTGTTGCTAAGCCTCCGGACGCATTGGAAACAACAGCATAAGAATAAGCTTCTTTAATTTTAATAGTATATTTGAATAACCTTTCTAGCTGACCTCCAATACCAATTCTTTCTATCTGATTAATAGTTTCAGAATATAAAGGAGAGGCATTGGCTATTTGCAATGATATTGTTTTTGAAATCACCCCAGAACCACTAAGTTCACTCTCTTTAATTGGAGGAATTTCATATAAATTAAAGGTTACAGCCTCAAAGGCTACAGGAAGCTCTCCAGAGTTTTTTATCATGTATTTACCACTAACTGTACATAAGTCATTGTGTTCTCCCCATAAGGAGCCAGACGAAATAGGCGACATGAAATGCTCTGCTACACCAATAGAGTTTTTGCTAAGTCGAAGATTATGTAACTCTAGTGCATTAGTTTGCTTGCTAATATAATCGCTGCTGGTACAAAGAGCCCATATTGCAGAAATAAAAATCACTAAGTACTTTGCGAAGAACTGAGCCCATTCAAGTTTCATATTTTTCCTCTATTTAATGTAACGAGACTGTAGGAATTCTAATTTGGTGACCGCCATGGTTTCCTCGTTTCGTTTCGTTTCGTTTCGTTTCGTTGTTATTGTTGGTCTATTGGCCTGAGTATAATCTTCTCAGCCGTATTTTCCATAATCCCGGATTATGCGCCGCTCATCGCCGCGATACGGCACGCTTCCGTGAGACTTTACGTCAATGCGCCAGTCCACCGTAGTTCGCTAACTTCTCAATATTGTGGACCAGACAGTACAGTTGCCATTGGCCCTGTACCTTCCGTTTCGTGCGCAGCGAGAACCGATTCAGGCGTTTGTTGGTACCGATATTGCCGAACACCGGCTCAACCACCGACATCCGATGACCGTAATACAGCTTGCCGACCCGGCTATCGACGCGCCGCTTCATCCAGTCGGTAGCGGCTTTCCCCTCTTCGATCGTGAACGACACTTGTCGACCGTTACCCTCGCGCGTATCGGCCGACGAAGGATTGCGCATGCAGGCCTGTTTTAACGGGCAGGCACGACAGTCGGTGAGTCGCCCTTCAAACGCCAGTTTGGTTTTGCCACCGGTGGTGATTCGCTCACTCTGTAACCACATCGGTTTGCCCGCCGGGCAACGGCAGGTTTTGCGCTGCGCATTCAACCGGAATTCACTGGCCGGGATCACAGTGGCCTGGCCTTTCACCGTATCCTGGTGACGCTTGCCATGCTTCGCTTTCTGGTGCTTGAATTTTGGGTCGCGCATACGGAACTGGTTGTCCGGGATATAGGCGTTAATCGAATGGTCTTTGAGATAGACGTTATTCGCTTCGTTGGCAAAGCCGGTGTCAGCCGTCACCACAACCCCGCTGTCGTACAGCGCATCGTGCATCCCCATGCGCTGGTAGCGCTGCACCACGGTTTCCAGCACGGGCTGCAGGGTATGGTGTTCCTGCCCTTCGCCGAAGGCCTGGGCATCGACAATGATCTGGTGCTTTTTATCGACGGTCGCCACGCCGTTGTAGCCCTGGATCGTGCCCTTGCTGGTCAGCATTTTGCCCGACTCGTTATCGGTAATGTTGCTCTTCACTTCCCTGGGTTTTTTACCTTGGCCCATCCGTGGGCTTGCCGTCTTTAGGAAGTCGTTAATCCTTTGGTACTGTTTATCGAGCGTTTCAGCAGCCTGCGCCGCCCGCTGCTTGCGCTCTTTCTCCTGCGGCTTGCGCGCATCCAGACGCTGGTGTTCCTTGAGATGATGCCGAATCTGCTTGCGCAGTTTCTTCGCTTTCTGCTCCAGTTCTGCCAGGGTACCGGAATGTTCCTTGGCCGCGTTGGATGACATCTTGCAGCCATCAATGGCCAGGAGCTGGTGTCCTAATAAACCTTCCTCATCACAGACGAGGAGCACCTGCTCAAACACCGACTCTATTGCGTCCGGGTAGCGACTAACGAAGTTCGCGATACTCGTATAGTGCGGCACAGCATCACAGGACAGCGCCTTAAAGATCACGTTGTGCTCACACTGCCACTGAATATCACGGCTCGATGTGATGCCTTTGGAGTAAGCGAACAGGATTATCTTTAACAAACTGGCGGGATCGTACGCGTAGCGTCCACCCCTGTCGTTGTCGTACTGATCGTGAAAGGCCGAGAGGTTAATACGGCTATCGATTAAGCGATGCAGCGCGAACTCAAAGGTGTTGGGTTGAATTTGATCTTCGAAATTGATCACAACCATGGCAGTTTGGTTGTAATCGTAAGGTTTGAAGTTGGGCATGGTGTCGTTCCGTCGAGAGATGCGCCATTTTAGCAAAAAACACCGTGTTTTTAGAGCTATTCTACAGCCTCAACGCCGTAAGCAGGCGCGTAAAAACTGGAGCGAAGCGGAGGTTTTTACATCGCGCTGCCTTACCTTGTTAGATTATAATTGTTCATAGCTCAAACCTATTTTTAATAACGCTACTCTAGAAATAGAGTTGTTAGTGGCTTTTAATTCGCGACGGGTGACCTTCCAATCCATAAGTGGATATTCTTCTTTGAAGTGTTTGTACAACTTCTCATTAATGCTTTTTGCTTCCTTAATTTTTGGCTCCAAACCGTCACCGTAATACACTAATATTCGGTTAAGATCAGACCTGTAGTTGTCATAAGCTTCGCCCTTCCATATATATTCTTTTTCAGTTTCACCATTAAGTACATCGTAGGTAATAGAAGTATATATGTAACTTGATTTTAGAAATGAGTCGACAACTTCCTTTCGTTGCTCTAGCAAGTTTTTATTTAACAGTGCATGATATTCCCGCTCAGATTTAAGAGGCTCAATCAATATTTGGGCAGCGATAAAAGCAGCTATCGCAAATAAAATTGTCCTATATGTTTCTGCCTTGAACTTCTTTTTTTCATCCCAGCTCATCTTCAACTCCTGTAATCTAACATCGAAATATGCGTCGCTATGACGTGATATAGCAAATCAATCCGAGAGGAATCCTACACACTGACTCTGACACGCCCATCTAACCTCCCTGTATTAGCTATTATTTTTTATTAACTTCAGTGTATGCCCGAATACATTCAAGTCAAAATGATTTGTATCCCGAAAAAATCAACGGGCCGCTGTCACAGCCCGTAAGTACCGATTCACTTTCCAGCACCTACAAAATAGGCGCAATCACCAAGCTCACAATCGCCATAACATTAATCAGAATATTCATGGATGGCCCGGAGGTGTCTTTAAAGGGGTCGCCCACGGTATCGCCCACCACAGTTGCCGCATGAACATCTGAACCTTTGCCACCGAGATTGCCTTTTTCTACGTATTTTTTGGCGTTGTCCCAGGCGCCGCCGGCATTGGCCATTGTCAGGGCGAGCAGTACACAGCCCAGCAAGCCACCGCCTAACATGCCGCCCAGTGATTCTGCGCCCAGACCAAAACCCACCACTGCGGGGGCGGCCACGGCGATCACTCCGGGCAGTATCATTTTTTTCAGGGCGGCTTTTGTAGCGATATCCACACAGCGGGCGGTGTCGGGTTCTGCTGTGCCTTCGAGCAGCCCGGCAATTTCGCGGAACTGACGCCGTATTTCATGGATCATTTCAAAGGCTGCATCGCCCACCGCCGTCATGGTGATGGAGGCGATCAAAAACGGCAGCATGCCGCCAATAAACATGCCCACCAGCACTTTCGGGTCGCCGAGGTTCAGGGTAAAGCTGGGGTCTTTGTGCTGCATCACTTCTATAAACGCGGCAATGATTGCAAGCGCTGCCAATGCCGCCGCACCGATGGCAAAGCCCTTACCAATGGCGGCAGTGGTATTGCCCAGCTCGTCGAGCGAATCGGTAATGTCGCGCGTTTCCTTACCGAGGCCGGCCATTTCGGCAATACCGCCGGCGTTGTCGGCCACCGGCCCGTAGGCATCTATGGCCATGGTCATACCCACGGTAGAAAGCATGCCCACGGCTGCAATGGCTACGCCATAAAGCCCCGCCAGCTCGGTGGAGACATAGATAATGGTGCCGATGGTTAATACCGGCACCACCACTGACTGCATGCCTACGGCCAGGCCGGCAATCATCACGGTAGCCGCACCCGTTTCGCCGGCACGGGCGATTTTTCTAACGGGCTCCGAGGCGGTGTAATACTCCGTTACCAGGCCGATGACAATGCCGCCAACTGCGCCGGTGACTACCGCCAGCCAGATATTTGAACTCAGGCCCATTTTGCCGATGAGAAACCACGCGGTGGCAATAAACAGTACCGCCGCTGATATGGTGCCAATGCGCAGCGCCACCTCCGGTGATTTTGATGACAAACCCTTGACCAGCATAATGGCGACAATGGAAGCGGTCAGGCCGATGGAGGCCAGTGCCAACGGCAGGAACATCAGCGATTGCTGCCCACCCAGCGTGCTGGCGGCCATGGTGGAGGCAATGGCGATGGCGGCGATCATGGAGCCGCAGTAGGATTCGAAAATATCCGAACCCATGCCTGCCACGTCACCCACGTTATCGCCCACGTTGTCGGCAATTACGCCGGGGTTGCGCGGATCATCTTCGGGAATACCGGCCTCGATTTTGCCAACCAGATCGGCGCCAACGTCTGCGCTTTTGGTGAATATGCCGCCGCCAACCCGTGAGAACAGGGCCACCGACGATGCCCCCATACCAAAACCGTGAATATAGTGGGCCGTTACCGGGTCGCCGCCAAAGTACCAGTAGAGTGAGCCGAGCCCGATCAAGCCGAGCGAAGCTACACACAAGCCCATAATCGAACCGCCGAAAAAGGCAACAGTCAGCGCCTCGGATGCACCTTTTTCATGAGCTGCGGTTGTGGTTCGCACATTGGCTTTGGTGGCCGTGAACATGCCTATGTAACCGGCCAGCGCCGACGACAATGCGCCCACCGCAAAGGCGAGCGCCGTTTTTGGCCCGAGGCCGGGGGTAAAGTACAAAATGACGAGCAGAACCGCTGCGAACATGGCCAGCGTGCGATATTCACGGTGCATAAATACCATGGCACCCATGTGGATAGCGTCGCCAATTTTTTTGATGTTGTCGCCACCCGCCGGATAGCGTTTGACGAGTGAATAGATGATAAATGCACAGATCAACCCAACAGCCCCGAATAACGGGGGTACCACGATATAATCGGTCATAAAAATGCCCTCAATCGCCCGGTGAATGATTACTGCTGATATGCCTGATTATTGCCTTATTAGTCTTATTGAGTGGTATGGGTATAGCAGCAAATACGGGCAAATGCGAATTAGCCACGGCCTTCAGCTTGCTCATTAAATGCCCAATTGACTTCTCGCTGGCGCCGCAGAACTGTATAATGCGCGCCTTTCGCCACGTCTGGCCGGGTTGATTTACCCCAGCCGGCCTTCCAGTACAGCAAACAGTTAGAGGATCTCCATGAGCCTGAATAAAGTGCCGAGCGGCAAGAACATACCCGACGAAATCAACGTCATCATCGAAATTCCGGCTCATGCCGACCCGGTAAAATACGAAGTAGACAAGGATTCCGGCGCTATTTTTGTTGACCGCTTTATGTCGACCTGTATGCACTACCCTTGCAACTACGGTTATGTGCCGCACACCCTGTCTGAAGATGGCGACCCCGTTGACGTTCTGGTGCCCTCGCCCTTCCCGCTGCTGGCTGGCTCTGTTATTCGCTGCCGCCCCGTGGGCGTTCTGAAAATGACTGACGAGTCTGGCGTTGATGCCAAGCTGCTGGCCGTGCCCGTAGACAAGCTGAGTCCGATCTACCGTGGCGTTGAGCAGGCCACAGACCTGCCCGAGTTGCTGCGCAACCAGATTCAACATTTCTTTGAGCATTACAAAGATCTGGAACCCGGCAAATGGGTGAAGGTAGAAGGTTGGGATGACGCCGCTGCCGCCAAGCAGGAAATTCTCGATAGCGTAACGCGCTACGAAGAAAGCGACGAAAAGCCTGCGTTCTGATTGCGCTGCATTTGTCTGCTACATCAAAAAGGGGTGCCAGTGAGCACCCCTTTTTTGTGTCTACCTAGTTTGTGTTGAGTTCCTGCAGGCACACGCCCGATACGCCTGCGGCTTAATCGGGCCTACGGGCCGCACGCAAATCTGATGAATTTCCTCACGGCCGGTACCACAGCGGCGAACTGTAAGCGCGCTCCTGAATAATGGAAGCCCCCTCTTTGGCCTTGCTCTCGCCGAGCGCTATGGCGTCCAGCAGGGTATGCCGTGGCGTGGGAATTTCCAGCACACGCACGTAGTAGAAGGCGGGAATACTGTCGTCAAAATCCGGGTCTGACCAGTAGGTGCTCAGCGACGCGGCGCCGATGCTATTGCTGTAGCGCCCGCTGCCAAGATCAACGGTATTGCCCACGGCGGGCAAGCGGCCATTGCTGCCCGGCTGCCGGTCGCCGGACCAGGCCACGTCGTACACCACTTCGTGCTCCTGCCCGTCGGCATCAATCCAGCCTTTAACTACCTGAATACGGTCGAGATTGGCAGATTGCGGGTCTTTCAGGGCTTGCACCACAAAACCCGGCGCCGCGCTGGCCTCTCGGGCCGGCAACAACCCGCCCATGGGTACGCCCTTGGCGCGCCAGTGCTCTGGTGTCGCAAGGTCCGCTTCCGCAAACTGCCAACCGCCGTAAACCTGCAGGGCAATGCGCGGCCCTGTGGTGGCGTAAACTTCGCGCCGTTTGAACGCAGCCATTATCGCCTCGCGGGTATTTTCCTGCGCCCACACCGCCGCCATACCCGAAGCCGACATGCTCCAGCCGCTGGCGAAATTCTTGCGACCATCTTCACGCGATTTGGTTTCAGGGGTGGAATCTCTGGCCAACTTACCCGCAAAGTTGCCTTCCTCTGCGGTCGCCAGCCCGGTGTGGCTATCGGTTGAACCGATCAAACCAAAGCGATAGGGGTTCACCCCCAGATTGCGCTCTATCGACAGGCCGCGCTTCAGGGCCGGGCGGATAAAATCACCGGGCTCCGGTTTATAGGCCTGCGGCTCCTGCTGAATGTAAAACTGATAGGTTTCAAAGTCGGCAAACTCATCGGTAGGCGAAAATACCGGGTGGGTCTCTGAATCGCCCTTGATTTGTGTGACCTCCACCACCGGCTCCCACTGCAGGCGCTTGCGGGCGTATTCCTCGGTAAAGGGCTCACCGCGCAGGGTTTTCTCGGGGAACATGTAGCCTTTGGAAATATTGGAGTTGTGCGGAATCGATAAAAACTCGGCACCGGTAGCCTCGCTGGTGCTATCCAGCCAGGCCCACAGGTCTTCGGGGTAGGGGCTGTCGTCAGAGCCAAAGGGCTGAAACTGGTTGGCCTTGTCGGCGCCCGCACTGGTCATCACTACCCGGTGCAGGTTGGCGCCGCCCGGCAGCGAACTCCACTCCCAGGCAATAAAGGTCGTGAATTCGCCGGGATTGTAGTTCTCGTCGGCAAGCCGGGTAATAGAGCTCCAGGTCTTTCGCTCCAGCGCATCGGCATTGATGATCGAATCGGTGTTGCCCTGCCACATCTCGTCGGCAGAGCTTGAGGGGTCACCCTTGTGCGGCAGCAAGTCTATAAAGGCGTCAAAGCCGCCGTCACCGTCAATTAACTTGCGAATATAACGCTCAGTAAACCAGCCCTTTACCCGGTCCAACAGCCCGGCATCTTCGAGTTGCACTCCGTTGTAATAGACCTCGCGGGCCACCCCGAGATACTCGGCATGATCAGCAATGGCAATGAAATCAAGTGGAGCGCCAATCTGCATGCGCGCGCGGTGATAGGGGTGAATAACCGGCTCCCCGCGCGCAAAGCGGTAGGCGACGTCCGGCGTTGCACTGTGATTGTTGTTGAGAAAGGCATCAAAGGAATAGGCCGTGTGAACGTGGGTGTCGCCCCAGTAGAGCTTGGGTGCCTCGCTCTCAAGCCCGGCCACCGCGCCGGCCGTTACAAGACTGAAGGCCAAGCCGCCAATAAGCCTGAAATGTGGTTTCATCCGCCCTGCCCCTGCTGGTTATTATGGAAAGTCGGGCATTTCACCCGGTCAGTACGCTCTGCAAACCTACAACTTGGCATTGCCAATGCCATATTATTCGTGAAACGATACCCCATCGACAAATAAAAACAATAACAACAGGGTGACAACAATGTCATTACAACGCTTGGCATGGGTATCAGTGGCATTGGTTTTTGCGAATCTTTCGTTGGCACAACCGGCTACCACCATTGAAGAAGTGATAGTAACCGCGCAGAAACGCGCGGAAAATATCCGCGATGTGCCGATATCCATCACCGCCCTGAGTGAAGATTTCATCAGTGACGCGGGCATTACCGACATCGGAGAGCTATCGCAATTCGCGCCTAACCTCGTTATTAACGCCACCCCCTACACCGGCTTTGTCGCCATGCGCGGTTTGGGCTCGGGCAACAACAAGGGCTTTGAGCGCTCGGTTGCCCTCGTTATTGACGGCGTGTACTACGGGCGTCAGGACTATCTTTTTGAAGCCCTGACCGACGCCCAACGCGTTGAGGTGCTGCGCGGCCCCCAGGGCACCCTGTTCGGCAAAAACGCCATCGCCGGAGCACTGAATGTCACTACCGGCATACCCACCAACGAATTCACCGGCAAGGTTAGCTGGCTGGGCGGCGACTTTGACCGAAGCCGGTTGCAGGCAGCGTTTGGCGGCCCGCTTATCGAAGACAAAATTCTGTTCCGGCTCGCACTGGAAGATGAAACCCAGCGCGGGGTAATTAAAAACACCTCGGCCGATCTTAATCGCGCCGAATTCCCGCAGGTGCAGGACATCGACGACCATATGCGCAGCCGTGAAAACGACATCAAGCGTCTTAAGCTGCTCTTCCCCTCCGTAATCGAGGGGCTGGATATCAGCCTTACCGCAACCGATACCAGCGTTTTCGGCAACAGCACCGGCACCGAGTTAACTGTCGCCACGCCCGAAACCCTGGAGGTATACCGGCGCTACGACCCCAATACGGAGGACGACAAGAGCAACCAGACCTCATCACAAAATGCCAATCAGGATACGCTGCGCGAAGGTACGTCCTTTTCGCTGCAGGCGGATTACGAATTGGGTGACTACATCTTCACCGCCGTTATGGGCACCTCCGAATTCGACAAGGTGCATGTACTCGACGCGGATTTCGGCCCTTCGGAAATAGTCATACTGGCGGGCGACGATGAGTACGAGCAGAACAGCATTGAGATACGGGTGGCGTCACCACCGGGCACCTTCGAATATGTGGCCGGGCTGTATTACTTTGAATCCGATTATCTGGGCACCGGCACAACCGAGCTGGAGGCTGCGCAAACGGTAGAGATCGTTGCCGCTGTGCGCGGCTCGCCGGCAACCCTCAACGAACTTTTGAATCTCGCGGTAACCGCACCGCTGCCTTTGGACGACCGGCTAAACAATTTCCGTTTCTTTGATCAGCAAACCCGGTCCAGCGCAATTTTCGGCCAGGCCACCTGGAACCTGAGTGAAGAACTGGCCTTGATCGCCGGTTCGCGCTACTCGGAAGAAACCAAAGATGTGCACGCCATTCTGACGCACAACAATGCGCTGGCCGAACGCTTCTTTGCACAGTTTTTGTTTGAAGAGCCCTACAACGAAATGCGCTCACGCAAGGAAACAGACTTCTCGCCCAAATTCAGTGTGCGCTACGAAATGAGCGAAGAAATCACTTTTTATGCCACCTGGGCAAAAGCCTTCAAAGCCGGCGGTTTTAACGAAGCCGCTGTGGGCGAATCCAATCTGGAGTTTGAACCTGAAAATGCCGAAACCTACGAGGCCGGCACAAAAATGCGCCTGTTGAACGGGGCCGCTACATTAAACATCGGGTTGTTCAATACCGAATTCGACAACCTTCAGGTGAGCCTGTTTAACGGCACTAACTTCTCGGTCGGCAACGCCGCGTCAGCGACCTCACGCGGTGTAGAAATCGAATCACAACTGCTACCCGCGCCCTGGCTGGCGCTGAACCTGTCGCTAGCCTACCTCGACTCACGCTATGACGAATTTCCTGACGCCCAATGCATCGCTACCAGCACCGAGACCGCCTGCGATCTGAGCGGTGAGCGACTGACCCGCGCCCCGGAATGGGAGGCCACTCTGGTACAACGCTGGAACCTGAGTCGCCTGATTCCCGGCCTTGATAACCTGCCTTTTTCAGTTGGCCTCGGCCTGGACGCCACCTTCCGGGATTTACAGTTTTTCAGCACCGACCTGGACCCGATTGACTCACAAGGCGCCACCACGGAAGTTAACGCCAACCTGCGCGTATCGGGCCTGGACGACAACTGGTCTGTAACCCTGCTGGCCAGAAATATTACCCGCCGGGTGATACAGGCCCACGGCCAGGATGTGCCACTGCAACCGGGCAGCCACTTTGGCACCATGAATGCGCTGGACCGGTATTTTGTGGAGTTTCTGCTGCGCTGGTAACGACGCCTCGTTTGCGGCGGGGCTCACTGACGAGTCGAGCTGCCTGATACGCTTCGCTTAAT
>DIBR01000028.1:2060-22997 GCA_002415025.1 Spongiibacteraceae bacterium UBA5047 | reverse complement strand
CGCTTCGCTTAATCAGGCCTACCGCCTGTTCGCGAACCCGCCGTAGGAGCCTGCCCTGCAGGCGAAAACCCGCCGTGCTCTGCTACTCTGCCTTGAACAGCAACAGGAAACTGGCAAAAGCCGGCACGTCCCACACGCCGCCCGCGAGTTTGAGATCACCGCTGGCGAGCGCACCGGGCACACCCCTTGCCTGCATCAACACTTCAACCAGCACTCCGGTGGTGGTGTTCACCTGAATATCAGGCTCCTCCCAGGCACTCAGTGCCTCACCCGCCACCAATTCTGCAACACCCCGGCGCACGTGCACCCCGTAACGCTCATTGGTATCGCTGAAATCAAACAGCACCCGCGTATCGCGGTCGAGACTTTTCGCCGCGTTCAGGTTCACCGGCAACGAGGCCAGCACCTCGCCTATGGGCAAGGATTTGGCAAAGGCAAGCGAGTCACTTTTCAGTTCCGGCTGGGCAACCTGTATCTCGCCCAGCAGCTCGCCGGCCTGAGTCAGGTAAAAATGGCGGTCGTTCGGATTTTCACTGGCGTAGCCCAGCGCCCGAAACGCCTCGGCCTTAAGTGCGCGCACCCGCTTGTTATTTTTCATGGCGAGAATTTCTGTGGCCAGCTCCGCAGCCCACTGATAACGCTCGTTAGCCACAGCGTTTTCCACCAGTTGAATGGCCGGCTCAAGCCCGCCAAAAGCCTCCACCAGCGCTCGCCCGCGCTCAGCCGGCGACAGAGGTGTCAGGGTGGCGGCGTCGCCACCAAACCAGCCGAGATACCCGTTAAAAATATTGCGCACCGACCAAGACACCCGGCCGTAGTGTTCCTGCAACCAGGCATGATTTTTCAAGTGCGGAGGCAAAACCACTTCCCGGGCCAGTTGATCCGGGCCATGCCCCTGATTTATGCCACGAATGGTTTGGTCGTGTACGTATTGAATGGCATCCCGATAATCACGCAGCAGGCGGGTAACGGCCTCTTCTCCGGTCACGGGGACAGTATGGCTGGGTACCAGAAATTCAGGCTTCAGTGCCCGCATGTTGTCGAGGCTGTAAGCCCACTGCAGAACGTCGCGGTAAAGCGTGCCGCGAATGGTGTAGAGATTGGGAAAGGCCTTGTAAATATTGTCACCCGGCAGAAGCACGCGCTTTTCCGGCAACCAGACAAACAACTGGTCGTTGGTTTCGCCGGGGGCGTGAATCAGCTCCAGTTTGATGCCCGCCACCTCAATGCTGAGGCGCTTGTCGAAGGTTGTGTTGGGGCGCAGCAAGGCAATGGTGCCACCACTGTGGCCGCCTTGGGCAAGGTGCGGGCCGATCCCGGCGTTCACCACTCCGTTCTCGCCAGCCGGCAGCTCGGTGCCGAACATGCGGGCGCTGCGCGTTGCGATAGCAGGCCGGATAATATTGGCAAAACGGTTGATGTAGTAGTTGGTGCTGTTGTGCGCATAAACCGGCAGGTCTGCCGGCACACCGTCCGGAAAAAAGCCGCCACCACCGAATACGTGGTCGGCGTGATTATGGGTATAAATTAGCGCCTTGATAGGCTTGTCAGAAATTTTCCTGAAGGCCTGGTACACATCGCGGGCCGACTCCGCGCTCTCGGTGACGTCTACAATCACCAGACCGTCATCGCCTTCAAGCATGATGGAGTTTGCCAGGGCGTAGCCTATCGCTACGTACACGCCGTCTGTCACCTTCTCAACCCGCTTTTCGAAGATGGCGGAATGCTGCGCCAGCGTTGCCCGCACTTTGGGCCCGGCCTGTTCCGCGGCTCGCTCTGGCGGCTGCGCTGTACACGCTGCCAGCAGCAGGCCCAACAGCGCCAAACAGCTACGTGGATAGGTCATGGGTAATTCTCCTTGTACTGCACATTCGCGTGCTTCTTCTTATTTGAACGCTGCAAAAATAACTTTACTTGACCCTGTACTTAACTACAGACTCCAAGCTTCAGCCTCCTCAATGATAGCCCAAGACTGCGGAGTGCAGGCCATGGCATACCCGATCGGAAAATTCAGCAAGCTTACCGGCTGCAATATCGAAACCCTGCGCTTTTACGAGCGCGAGGGCCTGCTGCCGCCACCACCACGCGGCGACAATGGTTACCGCTACTACAACGATGAAGCTGTTTCGCGGGTCAAATTTATTCTGCACGCCAAGCAGCTTGGATTCTCATTGAAAGACATCAGCGAGCTGCTGTCCATCCGAGTGGATAAAAACGCGCGCACCTGCGCAGATGTCAAACAGATTGCGGTAGACAAACTGACCATTATTCGCCAGCGTATTGATGAGCTTGAGGCTATGCACCAGGCGCTGAGCCGGGTTGCAGATGCCTGCGACGGTGCAGAACATTCGGCGCACTACTGTACGATTCTGCAATCGCTGGAAGCGGACGGGTTCGGAAAGGATTAATACAGTAGCGGGTTGGCTGAGCCGTTCGCCAGCAGGGCTGGCTCCTACAGACACTTCGCCGGATCTACGTAGGAGCCTGCCCTGCAGGCGAACCCCTAGCCTGAGCTAGAAAGAAAAACCCCAACACCATAGAATTTCCAGCAGGCACTTCACCGGATCTACGTAGGAGCCTGCCCCGCAGGCGAACCCCTAACCTGAGCTAGAAAGAAAAACCCCAACATCATAGAATTTCCAGCAGACACTTCGCCAGATCTATGTAGGAGCCTGCCCTGCAGGCGAACCCCTAGCCGGATCTCGCATGAAAAACCCGCCTGACAACATAAACCTCCAGCGACACTTCGCTGGAGTTTCGTATCGTTATCAATGAACCCTAACGGCGGCGTTAGCCGACGTTAGGCATAGCCGTTTTAAGGCGCTTGTAGAGTTTGGTGTTGCGCTTGATGGCCTTGTGCCGGGCATAGGCATCTACTGCCTTTTCCCATGCGCCATCACTGCCGTGGGCATTTAGCGAGAAGCTGGTACACACCGTTTTCCGCTGAAGCTCGGACGCGATTCCCACCTGAAAAATTGGCGTCAAGTTGCCGCTTTTCTCGGTTTTCAGCAGATAACTGATACCTTTAACGGAGCCATCGGGGTTAAAGCAGCGCTCGTCCTTGTTGGCCTCGCGTGCTTTTTGCTGGGCAATTTCCAGCTCCTGGTCGCGAGCAATGGCTTGTTTTTCGATTGCCTTACGCTTGGCGCCCTGCAATCGCTTGCCATTCTCCTTGAGAGAGTAGTATTCCTGAAACAGCTTACCGTCCACGGTCCTTCGCACCCGATAGCCATAAAAAGCCTGATTATCCAGTAATTTAACGCTCATTGTCTTGCAATAGCCTCCCGCATTTTGCACCAAATCTGCTGTGTTAGTTTATTGGAATGGAGCTGGTGTCAGCGGTTAACTTTACGCCTGTTCGGCGGGTGTGTAACGGAATTATTCACACGCCGTGGTCCATATCCAGCGCGGGAGAAGACTGGTGTGGTTTGCCAACAATCCGGGCCGGAACACCCGCAATGGTCACATGCTCGGGCACGTCATTCACAACAAGACTACCGCCCGCTATTTTTACGCCATCGCCAATACGGATATTGCCCAGCAGTTTGGCGCCCACGCTAATCAGCACGCCGTTGCCCACCTGTGGGTGACGCGGATTGTGAGCCGTGCCCGAGCCTCCCAACGTAACCCCGTGCAGCAACGACACATCGTCGCCGATAGACGCCGTTTCACCAATCACAACCCCGGTGGCGTGATCGACCATTAAGCCGCGCCCGATGTGTGCCGCCGGATGAATGTCGACATCCAGGGTCACCGAAATACGATTCTGTAGGAACAGGGCCAGCGATTTCCGTCCCTGCTGCCAGAGCCAATGCGCAAACCGGTAACCCTGCACCGCCTGAAACCCCTTGAAATACAGCACCGGCAAGGCGTAGTAGTTACAGGCCGGGTCGCGCTCATAATGGGCATGAATGTCGGCTACCGCCGCCTGCAATATCTCGGGGTTATCGGCAAGGGCTGCGTCAAACACTTCGGTTAACGTCATTTCCGGCACGCTGTCGCAACCCAGTCGGGTAGCAATATGAAAACTCAGGGCCGAGGCCAGGCTGTCATGGTTCAGCACGTTCGCGTAGAAATAACTGGCAAGGTAAGGTTCACGCGCGCTGAACTGCTGCACCTCGCCCTTGATGGTCTGCCACAATTGCTCGGTATCGTATTCCCGGCTCATACACGCCCTCTCCCGGCGGCCAATTGTGCCTGCGCGCTAAGGGGCGCGAGCACAAAGCGTTGATAAATCTCCTGCCAGTGCTCTGCTACCACCGGCCAGAGTTCAAAATTGGGCTGCTGTTCCAGCAGGGCAAACAATGCGTCTGCCGTCAGCAAGCGCTCGCAGGACCGGGCAACCGGCGCGTGGCTGAGATGCCAGCGCTCCGGCGCTACTCCGCCACCATCAAACGCGTAGGGGCGAAAAAACCCTTCAGCGCTATGGCCTTCAATCTGCGTATCCAGCCAGTCGTGCAGGGCACAAAACACGCCGCCGGGGCCAACCTCATCCGAAATGAGCTGAACGCGATAATCGGCGGTCACCGCAGCGGCATCGTAAACATCGAGGTCCGAGCCCCAATGATGCCGCGACGCTCCCGGCAGGGCAGACCAGCGCAATATCGCCTGAACCCACTCCCAATCATTGCAGCGGTTTCGGTCCAAAACCTTTCCGGCGATATCCAGCACCGCACGCTCGCCTTTCGCTTTGGCATTCCAGATCGCCAATTGCCTCTCAAATGAGCGATAGCAGCTCACTGCGCGCAGCTCAAAGCCGGCGGTCGCAGCGCTTACCTGCAAGCGCTCAAAGGCTGCCACCACCTGCGGGTGCAGACGATGCGAACCGCCCAGCACAGATAAAAACTGATCGTCGCAACCGGTAACTTGCGAAAGATTCACGCACATGCTCCACGGTGATTGAAGATTATGGAACCCAGGCCCTACACTAGCGACTTATCTCTAGCGGCTTATGGCCAACAAGGACGAATTCTGCAATGGCTGAACATAAAAAGCGAATAGCGCTGGCTTTGGGTAGTGGTAGCGCAAGAGGTATGGCCCATATTGGCGTTATTCAGCGCTTGCGCGAACGCGGCATTGAGCCCGACATTGTCTGTGGTACTTCGGTGGGCGCACTGGTCGCTGCGGTACATGCCTGCAACAAGCTAGACCACTTCGCGAACTGGGTTAGCGGCTTGACCAACAGCGACATCCTGCACTTTATGGATATTCGCCTGCTTGCCACCGGCGGTGTTGCGCATGGCGGCAGGTTGATCGATTTTTTCAAGGAACACTACGGCAACCCCGATATTGAAGATTTGCCCATGCGCTTTGCCGCCGTTGCCACCGACCTGTATCGAGGCCGCGAAACCTGGCTGCAGGAGGGCCCGGTGTGGGATGCCGTGCGCGCGTCTATCGCTATTCCCGGCATTCTGGTGCCGGTTGCACAAGACAACCACTGGCTGGTTGATGGCGGCCTGGTTAACCCCATACCGGTGTCGGTAGGGCGCGCGCTTGGCGCAGAAACCATCATTGCCGTGAATCTCAACAGTGATCTGGTAAGCAAAACCCCGCGCCGGCCCGCCGTTGATAGTCAGGCAGAACCGGCCGACGCACTGGAACTTCCCGAGGACGACGATGATGACGGCGACGAGTTCTCGATGCTCAGCCGTCTTGGGCAGTCGATCAAAGGCGCGGCGTCCAACCTCTGGAGCACTGGCGATAAAGTGCAGGCTCCGGGAACGCTCAATGTGATGCTCAGCGCCATCAACGTCATGCAAGATCGCATTACCCGAAGCCGCATGGCCGGTGAGCCGGCTGACGTTACGCTGTCACCACGGCTCGGTCATGTAGGCTTTCTGGAATTCGGCCGCGCTGGCGACGCCATTGCCGAAGGGCGGGCCGTGGTAGACCGAATGTGGCCTGAAATCGAGTACGCGCTGGCGCTGGCAGAAGACCACCGCAGCCCGCCGAAACCCGGAGAAGCCGTGCCCGAAGACGACCTTGATGCCAGTAATCTGGTTAGCTCGAGCATGGCCAAGGTGAAAACACCCCCCTTCGAAGATACCGCTTAAGCGGCGTTCGACGGGGGCAACGCTTTAGTTCGGACAGCGCCTTAGTTCGGACAGCGCATAGTCCCGCCACCGACCAGTACCGCCGCGCCACCAATGCGCACCGACAGGGGCGCCGAGGGTTGCTGATCAAATTCAACTTTAAGCAAACTTTGTCGTACCGTAGAGCGTCCGCGCTCTACCCATAAGGCATGGGTGCCGCCCGCCAGTTTTTGTACATTAACCAGATAGGCCGCAAAAGCCGGAATCGCCGCGCCCACTGGCGGGTCGTCCTGGCTGGAGCGACCCGAACCAAGCAGGCGTAAATGAAAGTCGGCTTTTTCACTTTCGGTCTCCCGGCAATAGACCAGAATTTCGTTCACGGGGATAGACGACGCGCTGCTCTGCGCCCAGGCCTCGGCGTGAAATGAAGCGCGATAAACCGCATCCAGCGAGCGCAGTGGCACTATCAGATAGGGCGTGTCGCAACTGACAAACAGGGGCCGCGCTTTCAATACCTCCATGTCACTGGCTTGCAGGCCGAGTATCTGCTGCAGCTCATGGCCGTCGGGAACGTAATGGTCAATTTGCGGCTGAACACTCAACCCCAGTTGCGCCATCAAACCCGAGCCGGATTGCTTTAGCAGCACCGGAAATTCGCGCTGGCCCTGCTCAAACTTGAGGCGGCTCAGTTCGCCGTTAACGCTAAGCTTGCCCGTTTCAGCCAGCGCAAAGGCCGCTGCGACTGTGGTATGGCTGCCCACCTCGCGCTCACCCTGAGGGGAAAAAACCTTGAGGCGGGCTGCATTGCCCTTGTTGGCAGGCACCACAAAGACGGTGTCGGAATGATTGGTTTCCCGTGCCATAACCTGCATTTGCGTATCGCTAAGACCCGCCGCTTCGGTAAAAACCGTTATTTGTGCGCCGCTGAAGGGCTGCTCTGTAAAAACATCTACCACGCTGTATTGATAATCTACCATTGGAAGTCCATCCGCTTGTTCGCCATGCTTTGCTTGCGCCATCGATGTAAGCCAATACGCATTGTGTTTTTGGTCAGGTCTTTGATAGTAGGCAAGTCGATGCGGGAGTGCCAGCGTATTTTCCTGGCTGTTACAATGCGCGCCTTACCCGTTTTATCAACATCGTTGGCGCTGCAAATTTTATGAGTTTTTTATGCAAACTGTCCGAGCTCGCTGACAATGGCAGCAAGGGCATTCAATACGGCGACGACAGTCTGTTTGTTGTTGCCCGCAACGGCCAGTACTACGCCTACCGAAACAGCTGCCCGCACCTTGGGGTTGAATTAAACTGGCTCGAAGATCAGTTTCTGGATCGCGACGACGCACTGATTCAGTGCGCCACTCACGGTGCCCTGTTTATTATCGAAAGCGGTGAATGTATAGCCGGCCCCTGCCTCGGTGCGTCACTGCAAGCCGTCGAGGTGTGCATCAAAGGGAATGAGTTGCATCTCGCCGGATAGCAGCCGTAGGAGCCAGCCCTGCTGGCGAACTAACCCGAGGGTGAAGATATCGCCAGCAGGGCTGGCTCCCACAGAAGCGGGCCCAGGCAAAAGAGGGGCTGCCTGTCAGCTATCCAACAGGCCTGCAGGCAATCGCGACCTAAACGGCAAAGCGCGGTTCAGCCTAACGCCCTGCCCACTCACCTCGCAGCCATAACACAACACTTCCACCCCGGCAGCAACGGCCCGGCGCAAGGTATCACCGTACGTTGGGTCAATCGGGTCGGCAGGCGCGATACTGTTAATGCCGGTATGCATCGCCAGCAACAACAACACCGCCCTGTCGCCTTGCGCAACATGCTCGATCAGCTCGTCCAAATGACGGCTGGCGCGGGCACTTACCGCATCCGGAAAGGCACCGACCCCGCCTTCAAGCCCCAGCGTCACACTTTTGACTTCCACCACACAGCGCCCCGGTTCACTGAGCAGAAAATCAACGCGACTGCCTTCATTGAGCTTCACTTCACGCCGCTGCTCGCTATAGGCCGACAGCTCCGGTATTTGCCCCGCCGTCAAGGCGTCGGCCACTACATGATTGGCGCGGGCAGAATGAATACAAATGGTCTCGCCCGACGACAACTCGATCGCCTCCCAGGTCATTGCGTATTTGCGCTTGGGGTTGGCCGAGTGCGAAAGCCAAATACGCGCGCCCGCTTCCATACACCCCGTCATTGCCCCGGTGTTTGGGCAATGCACCGTGATTTGCTGACCATCGGCAAGCTGTACATCGGCGAGAAAGCGCTTGTAACGGCGTAACAGGGTGGCGGGCTGCCAGCGTTCAGACATGCGAATCCTGTGATCGGACTGTGATATAAAGGCGTACAAACTCTAACAGATTTCAGGGCCATAACGGACTAGCCTCCGGCATGGCCACCCGATTCTCCTCAAACGCCAGGGCGCCTGCTGATTTGAAATACTCCCTCATACTCCTCTGGCTGGCACTGCCCTTGCTGACAAGCGCGCTGGCGCATTCCGACGCTCTCACCCAGCCCAAACCACTTTGGGAACTCGGGCTGGGCGTGGTGTCCCTGCATAGACCGGATTATGTCGGTGCGGATGAAGAGACACTCTACGTACTGCCGTTTCCCGCCATTATTTACCGGGGCGACTGGCTAAAAGCAGATGACGACGGCATTCAGGGCCTGCTGTTCAACAGTGAACGCTGGGAGTTTGATATCAGTGGTGGCGGTTCGCTGCCGGTGAATAGCGAAGACAACAGTGCCCGCGAAGGCATGGACGATCTCGACCCCGCCTTCGAACTTGGCCCGGCGCTTACCTATAAATGGACACTGGAGTCGCCCCACCGCATCACCAGCCACGTAAAAATGCGCGCACTGATTTCTATTGGCGACAGCGGCATGCGCTACCAGGGCTGGGTACTCAACCCCGAACTGCGCTGGGAGTTTCAACAATCCGCTCCGCTACGCTGGGGAGCGACTCTGGAAGCGCTCTACGGCAGCGCCGACTATCACGGCTTTTTTCACAACGTGACCGCAGAATTCGCCACTCCCCAACGGCCCGTTTACAACGCGGACGCCGGCTACGGTGGCACGGCGCTGGCAGGGTTTGTACGCTGGCGGCCCAATGCCGACTGGACGCTCTTTTCGGGTGTGACATATCACCATTTGGGCGGTGTGAGTTTTGATGACGGCCCCCTCTTTCGCCAAAAATATGGTGTCTACCTCAATTTCGGCTTTTCAAAGACTCTGTTTAGATCCCGAACGCTGGTACGCTAGCGCCTATGAAATTACTCAAATTCCTGCTGCTGACGCTGTCGGCGCTGACCCTCGTATTACTCGTCACGCTGTCTGTGGTGCTGATCCAACCCAACTGGTTCAAACAGCCCTTGAACCGGATCGTTGAGCACCAGACCGGCCTGCAGCTTTCTGTTGCAAGTATGGATTCCGGTATTCGGCCGGCAAGTTTCAGCATCCGGCAAATATCTCTCAAAAATGCCGATGGCGAGGCGCTGTTCGACGCCGAGAACATTGGCCTGGAATTGCAGGGTTGGCCAAGTCTGGCGGCACCCTTTTTTACCCTGTCGATAACGGCACCCCATGTTCGCTACCAGCTTGATGAAAACGGACGCAGCAATTGGCCTGCCGGCCAGCCCGACGACGACACCAGCGCTTCCGGCCCCGAATCCCTTTTGCTGCCCGCTGATTTCAGCTTTTACCGCATTGCCGTTGATCGCGGTCAGGTAGACATCGACTTACCGGCCCAAAAACGCCGGATCACCCTGCCGATGCTGCAACTCGAGCGCAGTTCACAAGACAAGGCGCAGTTGCAGCTGGTGACCGAAATAGATGGCGAACGTTTTGAACTGGAAGGCGATTTCCAACTGGTGTCCGAGCAACTGCTCGGCGTCAGGCTCGGCGTTGTAAACCCCTCTGTTGAAACGCTGCTCGATGCATCGCTCAGCACGAGGCCGCAACTGAATGGTAGCGACGGCCAGCTCGAACTCAGCCTGCACAGCACGGATTTCCTGTCACGATTGCTCGGCACTGACATTCCCAGGATTCCCGGCGCCTCGTTTTCGGCGCACTTCAGCGTTGGTGATCATTATCGCCTGTCGGATTTGCTGCTAAAGATCGGCAAGCAATCCCTCACCGGCAGCGCTGATTACTCACCCGTAGATAACCACCTCACCCTCGATCTGAAATCAGAACGTCTCGCTCTGGATGAGTTATTAGCGGCCATCAATGAATCGACCGATGACCCGCAACAGGCGGAAGCAGAACTCGCGGAAAATGCCAGTCAGGCAGTTGAACGGGCTGCAGGGGAGCCCGCCAGCGAGGAAAGTGCTATTGACTGGAGTTCCCTGCGCGGCATCGAGCTTGATGCCAATATTCGCATCGACGACTTTTCAGGCTTTGGCTGGACCGGCACAGCGCTCTCTGCCCATACCGTACTGAGAAACAAGGGCAATAAGGCCCCTAAACTGGCCATTGCCGCCAGCGGCAAACAGATCCGCAACGTTGAACAGGGCATCGACCTGGACAGCTTGTCACTGGAATCCGATCTCGCCGCGCTGGGGTTGAACACCCGGGGTGCCGACGCCGATATCGACGCCAAGGTTGTACTGAACGAAAGTATCCAGTTCAAGGCCGAGGGCAGCGCCAACCTGAACGGCGTTGCGGACCAGTCGTTCCGGCTCGATTTTAACGCAGCTGAATCTGCCGAACTGTGGCAACTCGCCGGACTGCCCTTTGCCGAAGCCGGTGCGCTGAGCGTCAAGGGCGTATTTGAAAGTGAGCAGTCCACCTTCAAACCGGACCTCACCATTGCGCTAGGCGAGCAGCAGCTCGATATTGAGGTCGCCTACACTCCTGCCGGCGAGAATGGCCGCCCCTATATTTCCGTTACTGCCAATGGTCGCAACCTCGACACCCGCTTCACCCGCTCGCCTGAAACCGCCAGCCCGGCCACAGAGGAGAAGGCCGCCACAGAGAAGCTCTTTTCTGAGGAACCCATTGATACCGAATTTTTGCGCTCTTTTGATGCCGACCTGTCACTGGACATCAAGAAACTGGTAACAGACGTCAACGTTATTGACCAGCTGAGCTTGATCGCGCAATTAAAGGACGGGCGTCTAACCACACGTGAAAGCCGCCTGAAAATACCTGACAACGATCTTAGCCTGAGCCTGAGTGGCGACTTTCGCAAAGACACCAGCAAGGCTCAGATAGAACTCAAACTTAAAACCAAAAACGCCGGGAATCTCGGGCTCGAGCAAGCCGCCAAAATCAAAGGCGGCAACGGCAACGTAACGATAAAGCTTAAAGGTGAAGGCATCAGCCCGCATGCCATTGCCGCCAGCCTGGACGGCAGCATTGATGCAAAGCTTCAGGACATGACGATGGAGAACAAGCAGCTTGATCTGGTAGGCTCCGACATTCTTAGCGAAGTCATAGGCAAGCTGAACCCCTTTGCCAAATCCGACCCGGTTACTCACCTGGAATGTGTATCGGTGCATTTTGATGCCGACAAGGGCGTGCTCGACAGCGACAAGGCCCTGCACGTAGAAACCCGGAAAATGAAGATCATCGGCAATGGTCAGGTCGATCTTGGCAAAGAACAGCTGTCGCTGAATTTCACTCCCATTGCCCGCAAAGGCCTTGGCGTCAATCTCAGCTATTTGGTAAAGCTGGTCAAAATTCAGGGGGACATCCAGTCACCCGGCATTGGCGTAGATGCGGGCGGTCTGGTCAACTCGGCGCTGACAACCAGTGCGGCCATGGCCACCGGCGGTGTATCGCTGATTGCCCAAAGCCTGCTTGAACGCGCCACCAACGCCGGCAGTGCCTGCGACCCGGACAAAAAGCTGGAACTGGATATTCCGGACGTGAGCGAACAGGCCACCGCTCCGGAAAATACAAGGCCTTGATCAACGACAGCTACCCTTACCAGCGGAGTTGGCTTTTTGTACGCAAGCGCGCACAATTAGCGGCTCCACCCAAAAACATTCTCGACGGGAAAGTGCAATGAGCTCAGTGTACGACTTTGAAGCTGAATCCATGAACGGCAGCAAAAAATCGCTGGCCGATTACAAAGGCCAGGTGTTGCTGGTCGTTAATACCGCCAGCAAGTGTGGTTTTACTCCCCAGTTTGAAGGGCTGGAAAACCTCTACAAAACATACAAGGACAAGGGCCTGACGATTCTCGGTTTTCCTTGCAACCAGTTTGGCAAACAGGACCCCGGCAGCAACGGTGAGATTCAGGAATTCTGCCAATTGAATTACGGTGTGAGCTTCCCCATGCACGCCAAGATTGATGTCAACGGCGACGACACCCACCCTCTGTTTCAGCATCTGAAAGAAGCAGCGCCCGGCATTATGGGTAGCAAGAAAATCAAATGGAACTTCACCAAATTTTTGATAGACCGTGACGGCAATGTCGTAGAGCGTTTTGCACCGGCAACAGCGCCCGAAAAAATTGAAGAAAAAATCAAGGCCATGCTGTAAAAACTTGCCGGCTACGCTGCGCTTAAGCCGGCCTACCCAACACCTGTAGGCCTGCATAAGCCGCAGGCGTTGCGGGCAGAATCAAGCCTTCAGCAAAAACACCTTAAAACCATCGCGCTCTGCCAGCAATCGACACTCCCCGAATAGCTGCTTGGCCCGCTGCTCCAAACCAATAAACTGATTCACGACAAATACCGCAGACGCTCCCCGCTTCAGGCGAGCTTGTGCGGATTGCAAAAATTGCAGCGTCAAATCGCCATGTACATCAAAGCCTTTATGAAACGGCGGATTGCAGACAATCAAATCAAATTTTTCCGTGATCGCAGCACCGCAATCATCGGCCAATGTGTCGCCGGCAATATTGTGCACGTCGAAATTTTTCGCGCAGGCCAGCAGCGCGGTGACATTGTTATCCGTGGCAACAAACCGCGCTTCGGGCAAGTACTGCCTGGCAATAACCGAGAGATAGCCATAGCCACAACCGAGATCCAGCACGCTGGCGGGTCTGGCAGGCATCGTATCAAGCAACGCAGGAATCTGCTCCGCCAACAGCGCGCTGCCGCTGTCGATTTTCTTCCAGCCGTAGATACCGGGTTTGCTGAACAGACTGAGCTCGGCGTTGATGAGCTGCAGCTCGGCATATCCGCTGTCATCCAGCGTGGTTACCGGCTGCTTTCGCTTTTCAATAATCGCGAGCAAGGCACCGCCGGCACCTTTCTCAACAGACTTGCTCGCCCCCACCATGGCGCAGGCTTTCTCAATGTAGGTCTTGGTGCCATCCCCCTTGTAACCGCTGAGCAGCAAACGACCGCCAATCGGCAGTGCTGCCAATACCGCATTGAGAAGATAGTGAACCAGCGGCTTTTCTTTCGACACGCGATAATAAACGCTGGCAGGCAGCACAGCGGGAAGTAAAAAGTCGTTCAGTACGCAGCTGAAACCGGCGGCCTCAAACCGCCGGGCAACATCAACCCGGTGTGTCAGCACCTGCACATTCGCGGCATTCGGCGGCGGTTCGGTGCATTGCTCATCGGCAAGCAGCAGCCCCGGCCCGGCAAGATCAAGTTTTTTGTATAAGGCTTCTAGCGCAGCGTCTTTCATTGTGCTTTCAGCTCCCGTTCTGAACAGTGCCAGTCACTGCCAGTAAAGCTTCCGCAGCGGTTAATGCCCGATACTCACCTTCAGCTAAATCGCTGTCGAGTTCCAGCGCCCCGACCGCTTCCCGATGCAAGGCTACAACCTCATTGCCAACAGCGCCGAACATCCGCTTCACCTGATGAAACTTTCCTTCGCAGATTTCCAGCAAAGCCTCATGAGGGTCAAGAATACTCAAGCTAGCCGGCAGGGTTCGCCGTTTGCTTTCGGAAAGAAAAACGCCTTTCTCAAAACGTTCAACAAGAGAATCGTCTAGCGGCAAGCCGGTACCTACACGGTAGCGTTTGAAGCATTGCCTTTTGGGCGACATCACCTGATGTGCCCAGGGTCCGTCGTCGGTAATCAACACCAGCCCGGTTGTATCAATGTCGAGCCGACCCGCAATATGCAGCGCGTCCTGATTATCTTCGTCGAGAAGGTCTATAACCGTCGGGTGCCGCCGGTCGCGAGTCGCACACACATAGCCCTGCGGTTTGTGCAGCATGAAATACCGGTGCTGAACCTGCCTGAGATTCTGGCCGTTGAGTTCGAGCGAGGCATCCGCGCTGACCAGTGCGCCGGGATTGGTAATCACATCGCCATCGACGCTGAGCTCACCGTTTTTGATTAACTTTTTGGCATCGCTGCGCGAGTAATCCGTTACGCTGGACAAATACTTGTCTAGCCGTAAGGGCTTGCCATTGCGCGTTGAGGGGCTATTCATTTCAGCACCGGCAACACCGCTCAGTGTTCACGCGTCGCATGAAACTCAATATCAGGATAGCGCTCCTGCGTAAGCTGCAGATTGACCCGCGTTGGCGCCAGGTAGGTGAGATGACCACCGCCATCTATCGCCAGATTGTCGGCACATTTGCGCTTGAATTCTTCGAGCTTCTTATTGTCTTTGCATTCCACCCAGCGCACGGTATGTACATTGACCGCCTCGTATAAGGCCTCGACCTTGTATTCGTCCTTAAGACGATAGGCCACTACCTCGAACTGCAGTACACCCACCGCACCCACAACCAGGTCGGAGTTATTGAGTGGCATAAAGACCTGCGTCGAGCCTTCTTCGGCCAGCTGTTGCAAGCCCTTCTGCAATTGCTTGGCTTTCATCGGGTCGCGCAGGCGTATGCGCCGAAACAGCTCCGGCGCAAAATGGGGAATGCCGGTGTATTTCAGGCTCTCGCCTTCGGTGAAGGTGTCGCCTAACTGAATGGTGCCGTGATTGTGCAAGCCGATAATGTCACCGGAAATGGCTTCATCTACCAGCTCGCGGTCGCCCGCTACAAAACTCACGGCGTCGGCAATTTTTACGTCCTTGCCAATGCGCACATGCTTCATTTTCAGGCCCTTGGTATAGGTGCCCGAGCAAACCCGCAAAAAGGCGATACGGTCGCGGTGGCGCGGGTCCATGTTGGCCTGAATCTTGAACACAAAACCGCTGAACTTGTCTTCGGTGGGAACAACACTGCGCGACTCGGTGTTGCGGGCCAGCGGCGGCGGCGCCCACTCCACAAAGCCGTCGAGCATTTCGCGCACGCCGAAATTGGACAGTGCCGTACCAAAAAATACCGGTGCCATTTTGCCAGTCAGATAAGCCTCCAGATCAAATTCGTGACTGGCGCCGCGCACCAATTCGATCTCGTCCAGAAAGGCTTCGTACTCGTCGCCCAGCAGCGCTTTGGCCTCATCAGACTCAAGCCCCTTGATCTGGATATCCTCGGGAATGGTGCGCCCCTGTCCCGCCTTGAACACATGAAGGGTGTCGGTATAGAGGTTATAAACCCCTTTGAAATCGCGCCCCATACCCATGGGCCAGTTAATGGGCGCACCCTGAATTTCAAGTACCGATTCGATCTCGTCGAGCAATTCAATTGGATCGCGAATATCCCGGTCCATCTTGTTCACAAAACTGAGGATGGGCGTATCACGCAGGCGACAGACGTTCATCAGCTTGATGGTTCTGTCCTCGACGCCCTTGGCACCGTCAATCACCATCAAGGCAGAATCCACGGCCGTGAGAGTGCGATAGGTGTCTTCGGAGAAGTCTTCGTGACCCGGCGTATCCAGCAAATTGACAACGCGCTCCTTGTAAGGAAACTGCATCACCGACGAGGTAATGGAAATTCCGCGCTCCTGCTCCATGGTCATCCAGTCGGAGGTGGCATGTTTATCCGACTTTTTACCTTTGACGGAACCGGCCACCTGAATCAACTGTCCGAACAACAGCAATTTTTCGGTGATCGTGGTTTTACCCGCATCAGGATGCGAGATGATGGCGAAGGTTCGGCGTCGGGCGACGGCGTCGGTAAAACTGCTCATGAAAGCGGGTCACTGTCGTGGTCAAAAATGAGGCGCGAATTATAACCCGCAGTGAGAACTGACTACACGACTTCTTGTCGACTGGCGCACTGCCCGGCATGGAAAACTGCTCTACAGTAGCCAATTCTGCAGCAAGCACCCCGGCCAATGCACTCGCAGAGGCGCCGTTACGAAAGGCCAGAATTGGCCTGTTTAATGCATTCTTGAAGTACGACAACAGTAAACCCAGGCGCTGGCATGCTCGCCGGTCGGTGCGCCCGCACCGTGTCATACCGCTGTAAGCACTGCGCGATACGCTGCTTTGTCGGGCGCTACTCGCCCGTGAATTCACAATCCGGAGGATTCAGAATGAACCAGGAATTTCCCACCGCCCCAAGCCGGGTACTCGAGCAACTGGCCGGCAAGAATCTGTTAATCACCGGCACCACCGGCTTTCTCGGCAAGGTTGTGCTGGAAAAGATTATGCGTGACGTACCGACAATTGGCGGAATTTACCTGCTTATTCGCGGAAACAGCGCCTCACCTACTGCCCGCGAGCGCTTTCTCACCGAGGTAGCCTCGTCCTCTATATTCGGCCCACAGCGGCAAAACAGCCGCGCGCGCTTTGAGCGCTTTTGCAGCGAACGCGTTCACTGCATTACCGGCGAAGTCACCGAGGCGCAGTTCGGCTTGAGTGACGAGGCATTCCGCGATCTCGCGGGCAAGATAGATGTCATCATGCATTCCGCCGCCAGCGTGAATTTCCGCGAGCGACTGGATCACGCGCTGAGCATCAATACCCTCTGTCTGCACAATATTGTGGCCTTGTCGGAGCTCGGTGGCGCCATTCCGGTGCTGCAGGTATCTACCTGCTATGTAAACGGCTTTAACCGCGGCGATATCGGCGAGACTTTTCACCCACCGGCGCGCGCTGATATTCCACAGGATAAGGACGGTTTCTACGCCATCGAGCCGCTCATCGCCCGGCTGCAGGACAAAATTGATGCGCTGGCGTCCCGGTTCCGGAACCGCGCACTCGGCGAACAGCTGGTATTACTCGGGGAACGCGAGTCGCGGGCGCACGGCTGGAACGATACCTACACCTTCACCAAATGGCTGGGCGAGCAGTATCTGCGCAAAGCCCTCAGCCATAAAACCCTGACCATACTGCGCCCGGCAATTATTGAAAGCACCCTGCAGGAACCCACACCCGGCTGGATAGAAGGAGTGAAGGTCGCCGATGCCGTATTGCTCGCCTACGCTCGCCAGAAAGTGGTGTTTTTCCCCGGCAAGCGCAGCGGCGTGATTGATGTGATACCTGCAGATCTGGTTGCCAATGCCGTTATTCTGGCGGCGGCCGAACAGGTCGCAGAACCGGGCAAGCTCCGCATCTATCAGTGCTGTAGCGGTTCGCGCAATCCGCTGACACTCGGCAGGTTTATTGACTATCTGATGGCCGAAGCCAAGGAAAACCATATGACCTACGAAAAGCTGTTCGAGATTGAGCCGCGCAAGCCCTTCAAGATCATTAACAAACAGCTATTCAACGTCAGCCTGTTTTTGCTGTGCCGCACCTTGAGTACAACAGAGTCAACCCTGAAGCTGGTGGGCCGAAACCAGCCCATGCGCCTGCTGCGCAACCTCAACGTCATGAACAAGCTGGCCGAGATATTTGCCTTTTACGCCACGCCAAACTACGTCTTTCGCAATGAGCAACTACTGGCGCTGGCGCAACGCATGGGGGAAACCGGGGCGAACGCGCAGTTTCCGGTGGATGCTGCGCTTATCGACTGGGAACACTACTTGCGCAAGGTTCATATTGCCGGTCTGAACAGTTATGCGCTGACGGACAACAAACCGAATGCAAAAACGCCGCGCCGGACTACAGAGACGAAACCGGGCGGGCTGTCATCTCCACAGGAGGCAGCCTAAAAGGCCAGCTGCCAACCCGCGCTGAGATGGGGTTCGCGCTCCAGCTGAATACCGTTGAGATTCTGGTAAACCGGCAGCGTAAACTCCAGCGCAAAGCGATGCCCCTTGAGCGCACCCGCCGGGATATAGCTGTTGATCCCCCAGCTCAGCGACATGCGGTCGCCGCCGTAATTGTCGGTATCCGCGGTTGTTACCATCGCCGGATTCAGGTCACTGCGCCGGCCGTCGATTTTTCCCTGTGACTCAATCGTCGCACGCAGGCTGTAAGCAAAGGCCTTGTTTACGTGTCGGCTAATCCAACTGGTTAGCACCGCAGTGTTGCCCAGTCGGTAGTCGTTGTCATTGCGGCCGGTCGGGAGCGTCGCACTCAATTGCGCCCCCCAGTTGTAGGCACCAACATAGGATTGGTAGGTAATACCCGGCAACAGGTCGTAGCTGCCGCTGCCCAACTGCATGCTATAGGGTAATTTGGCGTCAGCCATGGCAGGGGTATCATCTTTCTCGTCAATAGAACCTGTGGGCAGGCTCACACCAAGATTAAGATGCAACTGCCGGCTATCATCAGGCGAACGGTAGAGGCCAATCAGGCCTCCCAGCTTCACGTCGCCCCAACCGGAACTCCGGGTAGTAAAGCCACGCCCCATGCGAGTCACATGATCCATGTCGAGTGTGGTGTAAGGCACCATCGCCATCAGGGTGACACGGTCTGTCGGCGCATACATTGCCCCAAGCATCTGCATCGTCATCTCCATTCTGGTTGGCGCAACCATGTACCGTCCGGGCGCCATCATGGTGCCGGTGACCGTGGCGGCGGATACCTGATCGCTTCCGTCGAGCAGCCCGTCCATAGCCATATCCATCGCGCGGTAGGAGAACATCCATTCTCCCTGTTTGTGCAGATGGTCACCCATCACGCCAATGGGGGCATGGGAAGAGGCTCCGTGACCGGCCAGTGTCGAAGATGCTGTATCTGCGTGGGCCAAAGCCGTCGATAAGCCAAGGGTAGCTGCGGCAACAAGTCCGCAGCGCGAAGAGCGAATGGATAACATCCTGAAAGATTCCGCATGATCAAAGTTGAAGCGCAGTCTAGCAAGGCTTCCGGCGGGCCAAAATGCGACAAACTGACGCAGTGGCGCTGGCGCGGCAAGCCCGTATACTTTGCCAAAACGGAAACGCCCCGGAACCCATCTTGAATATTGCCCTAAACGATTCCGCCACACTCAACCTGCAACGACTCTGCCTGATACGCGGCGTGGTGCTAACCGGGCAGTGTATCGCCCTGCTTTTTGCAGTTCAGGTTTGGCAATGGCCACTGCCCGTTGCAACACTCTCGGCCATACTGGCAGCTATGGCGCTGATTACTCTGGCTACTGCCTGGCGCGCAAAACAGCGCTGGCCGATAACCGATGAGGAGTTTGTCGTTCATCTGTTAGTCGATGTGATAGCGCTGACACTGGTAATGTACGAAGTCGGCGGAGCCAGCAATCCCTTCGTTTCGTTTTTTCTGGTTCCCATCTGTATTGCCGCCACCACCCTGCCCTGGCGTTTTACCTGGCTGGTTGCCGCCAGTAGCGTTACCGCTTATAGCGGCTTACTGTTCTTTTATATACCGCTGCTGCCACTGGAACCGCATCATGCCGGTTCCGGAATCAATCTTCACGTGATGGGCATGTGGTTTAACTTTGCCGTGAGCGCGGTGCTCATTACTTACTTTGTTGTGCAAATGTCGGGCGCAGTACGACGTCGCGATCAGGAGCTGGCCAAAGTTCGCGAACAGCGTTTACAGGATGAGCAGCTCCTCGCAGTTGCCACACTGGCTGCAGGTACCGCCCACGAACTGGGTACGCCGCTTGGCACCATGCGCATTGTGACTGACGAGTTGCTCGACGATGATACCCTGCCCGACGCCCTGCGCGATGACCTCACTACACTGGACAGCCAACTTGTACTCTGCAAAGACATACTCGGCCGGCTCACCACCACCGCTCAGGATTTCAGTGCCGGTCGCACCCGTCATATCCCGGTGCGGAAATTCTTTTCACTGCTAAAAGAGCACTGGCAACTATTAAGACCCTCGGTCCACGATGCACGCTTTACTATTGATGTAGCGCCGCAGACACTGATGTTGATGGACACCACGCTTGAACAAGCCATTATCAACCTGCTGAACAACGCCGCTGACGTGAGTCCGGAGCAGGTCGCCTTGAACTGCAGCATTGAAAACGGTGTCTTTGTTGTCGCCATTGAAGACGAAGGCCCGGGCCTTCCCCACGGGCAGGCCGACAACCTGGGAAAACCTTTTGTCTCGGCCAAGGGTCTGGGGCTGGGCTTGTTTGTCAGCCATGCTGCGGCCAACCGCTACGGCGGCGAGCTGATCTGGCACAATCGCAAGGTGATTGGCAGCCGCGTCGAATTGCGTCTGCCCTGCCAGGGAGTGCTGGTTGATGAAAACTGAGACCGTTTTGCTGGTTGATGACGACGAAATCTTTGTGAACGTGATGGCGCGCGCACTGAAGAAACGCGGCTTTATTGTGACTACCGCAGCGGGCGTTGACGAAGCCGAAGCGTTGCTGGATCAGCACTCTTTCGACAAGGCACTGATCGACCTGAAAATGGAGGGCCGCTCGGGGCTGGCGCTTATTCAAAGCCTGAAACAACGCCAGCCCGATTGCTGCGCCGTGATGCTGACCGGCTATTCCAGCATCACAACCGCCGTGGAAGCCATTCGCCTGGGCGCCCACAATTATCTGTGCAAACCGGCCTCCCTCAAAGACGTACTGGAAGCCTTTGACAAGCAGGACTCTACGGATATTACCATTCCTGACAACCCGCCTTCAGTGGAGCGGGTGGAATGGGAGCACATTCAGAAAGTGCTTGCGGAAAACAACGGCAATATCTCAGCTACCGCACGCGCTCTGGGTATGCACCGGCGCACCCTGCAGCGCAAGCTACTGAAAAAACCGGTTCGACAGTAACCGCTTGCCCGAAACGCTTCGCTTATTCGGGCCTACATTACACAGAGTAGTCTGGGGTCAGAGTATTTACTCTGACCCCA
>DIBR01000028.1:1028-1854 GCA_002415025.1 Spongiibacteraceae bacterium UBA5047 | reverse complement strand
TACTCTGACCCCAGACTACTCTGATCCCAAATCTATGACCCCAAATCTACGTAGGCCTGCTTAAGCGCAGCGGTAGCAGGCACGATACACCCTCAAAAATAAAACCGCAGCGCCAGCGCAACCTGCCGGTAATCGCTTCCCAGCCAGAGATNNCCCGCCACTGAGCTGGCAAAACCAAATTCGATACCGGCAGCAGTGCGATTGATTTCATCCAGCACCCGATCATTGTCGGACTGCTTGATACGCTGGTAACTGTGCCCCACTTTGAACTCGGCATAGGCCCAGCTGCCGGCGCGGTATCCGACAAACAGGTTGTGGCTGTAAATATCGTAGTCAGTGTCGCGAGGGGAGTTAAACGTCTGGTTGCCGAAGGCAAAAACAGGTCTGCCTTCAAACAGATCGAATTCCGTTACTTGACTATAGTCGTATTCGAGCAATACACCGTTGGAGATAAAGCCAGCATTGAGGCCAATGCCGACAGCAACATCACCATCGTCAACATAGTCGGCGTCACCGAAGACAGACTTGAGGGAGAAATAACCTTCTTGCTCTGCCGCGCTGGCGACAACAGGATGGCTCGAAAACAGGAGAACGAGAAGAAAATAGCTCAGGCGCATACTTTACGATCCATCGTAAAAATTTGAAGCATAATCGCACACATGTCACTTATCGGAAAGCGGGCCGCCTTGCCCGAAACGCTGCACTTATTCGGGCCTACAATCCAGAGTAGGCCTGCTTAAGCGGAGCGTAGCAGGCAATCACATCAAAGCTGCGAACGCCCCTTGTTGGCAGCAATGCGCATTCGCAGGGCGTTCAGCTTGATAAA
>DIBR01000028.1:545-733 GCA_002415025.1 Spongiibacteraceae bacterium UBA5047 | reverse complement strand
TAGGCGCCGGCATCGTCTTCAAAGGTCGCAATCGCCTCATCAAACAGCGAGTTTTCTGATTTGCGTCCCACCACAATCACGTTGCCTTTGTACAATTTGAGGCGAACCACACCGTTAACAAAAGCCTGTGACTCGTCGATGGCAGCTTGCAACATGCGTCGCTCGGGGCTCCACCAGTAACCGTTGTA
>DIBR01000028.1:0-357 GCA_002415025.1 Spongiibacteraceae bacterium UBA5047 | reverse complement strand
CCACCAGTAACCGTTGTAAATCAGTTTGGCGTAGCGCGGCATCAGCTCATCTTTCAGGTGAGCCACTTCACGATCAAGGGTGATAGATTCGATGGCGCGGTGGGCACGCAGCAACACCGTGCCACCGGGAGTTTCGTAGCAACCGCGCGATTTCATGCCCACGTAACGGTTTTCAACAAGATCCAGGCGGCCAATACCGTTGTCGCCAGCCAGTTTGTTCAGGGTTTCGAGCATAACGGCGGGGCTTAGCTCTTTGCCGTCCAGCGTTACGGGGTCGCCGTTTTTGTATCCCAACTCGATATAGGTGGGAGTATCAGGGGCAACTTCCGGGCTTACACTCCAGCGCCACATATCCTC
>DIBR01000056.1:7417-7784 GCA_002415025.1 Spongiibacteraceae bacterium UBA5047 | reverse complement strand
TAATAGCCGACATTGAACCGGATTCACTGGCCCAGCAGGCGGGGTTGGTTGCCGGTCAGGAAATCATTGCTGTCGACGGTAAAAAAACACCTACCTGGGAACAGCTTAACCTACGGTTGCTGGAGCGGGTTGGCGAAACCGGCGAAATGGCCATTGCCGCCAAATACCCCGATTCCGATTTAATTTACGAGTCTGTTGTCGTGCTCGATGGCTGGCTGAAAGGGGTTGCTGAGCCTGATCCGGTTGGTGGTCTGGGTATTGGCCTGTACCGCCCGAAAGTCGATCCCGTGATTCAGGAAGTGCTGGCTGATGGTGCCGCCGAAGCCGCTGGCATGCAGGCTGGAGATCGGCTGGTATCCGCTGACGG
>DIBR01000056.1:6655-7258 GCA_002415025.1 Spongiibacteraceae bacterium UBA5047 | reverse complement strand
GGTATCCGCTGACGGCGAGCCGATAGAAGACTGGATGGCGTGGGTAGACTACGTCAAAGCGCGCCCTGACAAGTCGATTTCACTCAGCTACGAGCGTAGCGGCAGCATTAAGCAAACCACCATTACGCCGGCTGGCAAGCGGGTTGACGGCAAACTGATCGGTTATGTCGGTATGGGGGTGGTGCCGCCACCACCCATACCCGACGAATGGTTTCGCGAGTATCACTACGGTCCGATAGAGGCCTTTGTGGCCGCCAGCCAGCGAACGGTTCATATGAGCGTTTTCACCGTTCAGTCAATCTACAAGATGCTGACCGGCTTGCTGTCGCCAAAAAACTTGAGCGGGCCCATAACCATTGCTAAAGTGGCCGGCGCTTCGGCCGAGTACGGCCTGTCTGCCTGGCTGAATTTGCTGGCATTGTTGAGTATCAGCCTTGCTGTGCTGAATTTGCTGCCTGTACCGGTGCTGGATGGCGGCCATATCGTATATGGCTTGATCGAGCTGGTATCGGGTCGCCCTGTAACGGAAAAGGTTCAAATGGTTGCCAATCAGGTCGGTGTGATGCTGGTTGTCTGCCTGATGGTGTTTGCCCTGTATAACGA
>DIBR01000056.1:4396-6530 GCA_002415025.1 Spongiibacteraceae bacterium UBA5047 | reverse complement strand
ATGGTGTTTGCCCTGTATAACGACGTGCTGCGCTTGTAGTGCCCGTTCAGAATAACGAATGAATAGCCGCCGCCGTATGGGTAGTGGCCAAGGACTGTTGGTGTTCTCGAAAATTGCGTACCGTTTTATTCTGTTAGCCCTTACTGGCCCTATGTTTGCGGCCCTGGCTTTTGCAGCTGACCGAACAATCATTTCGGATATTCGGGTCGAGGGCTTGCAGCGGATATCTGCCGATACCGTATTTGCAGCACTACCCCTGAATGTGGGCGATGCCGTGTCTGAAGATTTGCTGGCGTCGGCCGCGCGCTCGTTGTTTCGCACGGGCAATTTTGATGACATTAAAATTGCCCGCGATGGCGATGTGCTGGTCATTATCGTTGCCGAGCGCCCCTCGATCAGCGAGATTAATATTGACGGTAACAAGGCGATTAAAACCGAAGCCTTGCTCGATGGCCTGAAAAATTCAGGTTTGTCTGAAGGTCAGGTATTCAAGCGTTCAACGCTTGAAGGCATGCGCATGGAATTGACCCGTCAATATGTGTCCCAGGGGCGTTATGACGCCAGCATCGAGACTGACGTCATAGCTCAGCCGCGAAATAGGGTGGCGGTCAGCATCCATGTTGACGAGGGCAGCACGGCGTCAATCAAACACATTAACATTGTGGGCAATGAAGCTTTTACCGACAAAGAGCTGCTCTCCGAGTTTGAACTGAAACCCTCCGGCTGGTTTAGCTGGATCAGCAGCAGTGACAAGTATGCGCGCGAAAAACTGAAGGGTGATCTCGAAAAACTCAGCTCCTTTTACCTGGACAGGGGTTATATCAAGTTCAATATCGATTCCACCCAGGTCGCGATAAGCCCGGACAAAGAGTCTGTGTACATTACCGCCAATATCAGTGAGGGCGAGGTCTACAATATTGGCAAGGTTGAGTTGTCGGGTGATGTAGTCTTGCCGGAAGAAGATCTGAGCCGTTTTCTGCTGCCCAAAACTGAAGAGATATTTTCCCAGTCGCGTGTTACCAGTACCGAAGAATTGCTGACCAAGCGTTTGGGTAACGAGGGCTACAACTTTGCCCGGGTCTCCGGTATTCCTGAAATTGACGACGAAAAGCGCGTTGTAGACCTCAAGTTTTTTATTGATCCGGGCAAACGCACCTACGTGCGCCGTATAGATTTCTCGGGTAACCACCGCACCTCGGACGAAGTGCTGCGCCGGGAAATGCGGCAAATGGAATCTGCACCGGCGTCACAGTCGAGCATTGAAATGTCCCGTGTTCGTCTGGAACGACTGGGTTTCTTCAAGGAAGCGAAAGCTGACACCACCGAAGTGCCCGGCACCGACGACATGATCGACCTGCGCTATGTGGTTGAAGAGCAAAGCTCCGGCAGCCTCGCGGCCAGTGTTGGTTTCTCGCAGGACAGCGGTTTGATTCTTGGCGCCAATATTCAGCAGAACAACTTTTTCGGTACCGGCAAGCAGGTGGGTGTCGGCCTGTCGCGCAGTGACTTCCTGACCAATATCAGCTTCAATTATCTGGAGCCGTATTTTACCGAAGACGGTGTAAGTCGTGGCTTTAGTGTTTACTACCGCAAGGCCAATCTGGATGAGGTCAACATCGCCAGCTATACCACCAACACCGCTGGCGCAGCATTGAACTTCAGTTATCCACTGTCGGAAATTCAACGCCTTGGCTTTAGTCTGGGTTTTGCCAATACTGAAATTGATGCCGGTATTGGCGCGGTTCAGGAAATTCTGGCCAGTCCGCGCCTGTTTGATTTTATCGGAGAGTTTTACACGTCTCGCTTCAATCCTGCTACCGGCACCTATTCGGCAGCAGAGGTGTTGCAGCCGATTAGCGCGCTGCCCGCAGGCTCAACTCCGACCGGTGAACCCGGATTTCTCGATCTCTACGGCGACGAGTTCAACAACTTCACTATTTCCACCAACTGGCGACGTTCGACGCTCAACCGTGGCCTGCTGGCAACTCGTGGTAATTCGCAAACCGTATCGCTGGAAGTGGCCCTGCCGGGCTCTGATACGGAATACTACAAGTTGATATTCGATGGCCAGGTATACGTGCCGCTGATCAACGACTTTGTACTGCGATTCAAGACCCAGCTGGGCTATGGTGAC
>DIBR01000056.1:3974-4204 GCA_002415025.1 Spongiibacteraceae bacterium UBA5047 | reverse complement strand
GCTACGGTGATCTGGACGAGCTGCCATTCTTCGAAAACTTCTACGCCGGTGGTTTTGGCTCGATTCGCGGCTACAAGAGCAATACGCTCGGTCCACGCAGTACTCCGGCACAGATATACCGCTTGTCGCAGGCTGCTACGGCAATCAATGCGGCCGGCAATGCGACGGCGTTGGCACCGACGGTTGCCTATGTGCTCGACCCGGTGACAAATCAGCTTGTGGCCAGCCCC
>DIBR01000056.1:1596-3789 GCA_002415025.1 Spongiibacteraceae bacterium UBA5047 | reverse complement strand
TTGAATTTGAAACAGACCCCTTTGGTGGCAACGTGTTGATTGAAACCAGTATAGAGCTGCTGGTGCCTTTACCCTTTGTCAAAGACCAGCGCTCGGTGCGATCCGGCTTTTTCTTTGATGCTGGCAATGTGTTCAGTACCAGTTGCCGCTCTACCCAGTTAAACTGCACCGATGTGAGCCTGTCTGATCTGCGTTATTCCGCCGGTTTTGGTCTTACCTGGATAACGGGTTTCGGGCCGCTGACTTTCAGCCTGGCCCGTGCTCTTAATGATGAAGCCATAGACGATACCGAAGTGTTCCAATTTTCATTGGGACGTACCTTCTAACAACCCTGACGAGTTAACTCGGGAGAAATACTGTGTTGAAACTGAATAAAGCCCTGGTAGCGCTGCTGCTGACAATGACGGCTGGCGTGTCACTGGCCGCTGAGAAAATTGCTGTTCTGGACGTGCAGGCCGCCATTATCAATAGTGACGTTGCTCAGGAACGCCTTAAGGCCATGCGCGAGCAAAAGGAATTCAAGGCCAATATCAAGGAAGTTGAGAAACTGCAGGAAGAACATAATAATCTGGTTGCCAAGCTGAAAAAAGACAGCGCGGTGATGAACCAGGAGCAGCTGCAGGCGCAAACCGAGAAAATCAGCGAAAAACGCTCCGATATTGAGCACGTTTATCGCAAGTTGAAAGCTTCCGAGCAAAAGCTGATGCAGGACGTGGTTCAGGAACTCGGGCCAACTCTGCAGGAAGTTGTTAACAAAATGATCAAGGACGACAAGATCGGAATGATCCTGGATGCCAAAGCAACCTTGCATGTTACCAACGACTACAACATTACTGCCAAGGTCACTGACAAAATCAATCAGGCCAAGTAATCCATGAGCAAGTCCTCGATACTGACGCTGGGTGAGTTGGCGGAGACGCTGCAGCTGGAGTGTGTTGGGGACCCCTCTCTGGAAATACGCGGGTTAGCAACATTGGCGAATGCCGGTGAAGGGGAGCTTAGTTTCCTGGCCAACCCCAAATATCAGAAGCAGTTGGCAGGAACGCGTGCCAGCGCAGTGATTTTGCACCGCAAGCTGGCTGACACCACAACACTTCCGGCCCTGCTGTCGGACAACCCCTATTTGGCCTTTGCCAGAGCCAGTGCGCTGTTTGACGACACACCGCTGCTGGCCGGTGTGCATCATACGGCTACCATTGCTTCATCCGCTAAGCTCGGTGACGACGTTGCCATCGGCCCGAATGTGGTTATAGGCGACAATGTCGAGATTGGCGCAAATACGGTTTTACACGCCGGCGTAGTGATTGGGGAGGGCGCCCGGCTGGGTGAACGCTGTGTGCTGTTTCCGAATGTCAGTATCTACCACGGCGTGACTATTGGCGATGATGCGCGAATACATTCCGGCGTTGTCATCGGGGCTGACGGATTTGGCTTTGCGCCCGACGGTGCGGCCTGGACCAAGATCTTTCAACTGGGCTCGGTGCGCGTTGGCGACCGGGTTGAAATCGGTTCGGGTACGACGATTGATCGCGGTGCGCTCGACGATACTGTAATCGGCAACGACGTGATTCTCGATAGCCAGGTGTTGATTGCGCATAACGTGGTGATTGGCGATGGCTCGGCCTTTGCTGGTCGTGCGGGTGTGGCGGGAAGTTCAGTCGTTGGCAAACACTGTACCGTGGGTGGCGGTGCCGGCATACTCGGGCATTTGACCGTGGCCGACAGGGTGCATATCACCTCGTGTACGCTGGTGACAAAATCGATTCTTGAAGAGGGTGCCTCGTACTCGTCAGGCACGCCGATGATGGCGACCAGCGATTGGCGTAAAAGTGCCGTGCGTTTTTCTCAGTTGGATACCCTGAGCAAGCGTCTGGCTGAAGTGGAAAAAAAGTTGGATCAGGTACTTAAGAATAGCGATTCCTAAGTATCAGTGGTCTGTAATCAGGTTTCTGGGAAATTTTTCATGTTAATGGACGTAAATGAAATCAGGGAATACCTCCCGCATCGCTACCCCTTTCTGCTGGTTGATCGCGTTACTGAGATAGAGTTAGGCAAATCAATTACGGCCTATAAAAATATCACGATTAACGAGGCGATTTTCAACGGCCACTTTCCTGATATTCCCATATTCCCCGGCGTGATGATTATCGAAGCCATGGCGCAGGCTGCAGGTATCCTTGGCTTTAAAAGCAT
>DIBR01000056.1:0-1299 GCA_002415025.1 Spongiibacteraceae bacterium UBA5047 | reverse complement strand
GGTATCTGGAAGTTTGAATGCCGCTCTTATGTCGATGAGCAGCTCGCAGCAACCGCCACTATTTTGTGTGCAGACAGGGCGCGCTAGCGATGATTGATCCTCGCGCCATCATCGACCCTTCCGCTACGATCGGCGACAACGTCGAGATCGGCCCCTGGACAATTGTTGGTCCGAATGTCGACATAGGTGACAACTGTGTTGTTGCCTCGCACGTTGTATTGAAAGGCCCGACCCGGATGGGCAAGGGCAACAAAATTTATCAGTTCTCGACGGTGGGTGACGACACTCCGGACCTCAAGTATCAGGGGGAAGAGACTACACTGGTTATTGGCGATAACAATGTGATTCGCGAAGGTGTCACTATCCATCGCGGCACGGTGCAGGATCGCGGCGAAACCACCATCGGCAACAATAACCTGTTTATGGCGTATTCCCACGTTGGCCACGACTCGGTAATTGGCAATCATTGCATACTGGTCAACAACTCGGCACTGGCCGGGCACGTTGTGCTGGGAGATTGGACAATACTCAGTGGTTACGCGCTGGTTCACCAGTATTGCAAGCTGGGCGCGCACAGCTTTATGGGTATGGGTGCGGCAGTAGGAAAGGATATTCCTGCCTTTGTCACCGTTACCGGCAATCCGGGTGAGCCCAAAGGTGTAAATGTCGAGGGCTTGAAACGGCGCGGTTTCAGCACTGAAGCGATTGCGGATATCCGGCGGGCTTACAAGTTGCTATACCGTCAGGGCTTGACGGTAGATGATGCATTGTCACGTATGACAGAACTGGTTGAGCGCTCGCCGGAAGTGGCAGTATTTGTCGAGTCTGTTCGGCAGTCGGCGCGTGGTATTGTTCGTTAAAGTCCGCTAGTCAGGCACGCCTACACACATAAAAAAGGCTGAATAGACGATGGCAAAGCCGCCTCTGCGCATAGGTATTGTCGCTGGTGAAGCATCAGGCGATATTCTGGGCGCCGGCTTGATAGAAGCCCTGACAGCACTGGCAAACAGTCGGCACCGCGAGATTCAATTCGACGGCGTTGGCGGCCCGCGTATGATCGAGTTGGGATTTAACAGCTTGTATCCGATGGAGCGCCTGTCGGTGATGGGTATTACCGAGCCGTTAAAGCGACTGCCGGAACTGCTGTCAATGCGCGCGGCTCTCAAAAGGCGCTTCGCCGATAATTGCGACGTTTTTATCGGCATCGACTCTCCGGATTTTACCCTCAATATTGAAGCGGATCTGCGCCAGCGCGGCGTGAAGACGGTGCATTACGTCAGCCCCTCGGTATGGGCCTGG
>DIBR01000058.1 GCA_002415025.1 Spongiibacteraceae bacterium UBA5047 | reverse complement strand
ATGCTTGAAATGGCCAGTCTGGGCTCTAAAGTGCTGCAAATCAGGGCGGTAGAGTTTGCCGGCAAATTCAATGTGCCCTTGCGGGTACTGCACAGTTTCCAGGAAGGTCCGGGAACACTGATTAGCTTAGAGGAACAATCGCAAATGGAAGCGCCGTCAATTGCAGGCATAGCCTTTAACCGGGATGAAGCCAAGCTGACTGTGGTAGGGGTCCCCGACCAACCGGGAGTTGCGTCACAAATTCTGGCGCCAATTGGTGACAACAACATCGAAGTTGACGTGATCGTGCAAAACGTTGGCGACGACGGTAAAACTGATCTAACATTTACAGTACATCGCAATGATCTAAAGCGCGCAGAATCCGTATTAAGGGATATTGCCGCAGCGATTGGCGCGGAACAGGTTAAAACCGACGCGAAAATCGTCAAAGTATCGCTGGTGGGCGTAGGAATGCGCTCCCATGCGGGAATCGCGAGTAAGATGTTCAAAATTCTCGCGGCTGAAGGAATTAACATCCAGATGATCACCACCTCGGAAATTAAAATTTCTGTGGTAGTTGATGAGAAATACCTGGAATTGGCGGTCAGAGCTTTGCACGACGGGTTTGAGCTTGAGAAAAGCCCTGTCGAAGAGTGACCAAACGAATTTACAGTGCTCAGTGAAGAGTCGTTACATTCAGGGATGGAGATAATGGAGAAATTGAATGTTAATTCTCACCCGACGTATCGGTGAAACCCTAATGATCGGCGATGAAGTCACGGTCACCGTGCTTGGTGTCAAAGGAAACCAGGTACGAATAGGTGTGACAGCACCCCAGGATGTGTCTGTTCACCGTCAGGAAGTTTACGAGAAAATCCAGAAAGAGAGCGGTGTCAGTACAGAAAGCAACGATTAAGTAGCTTTCTCCTTGCCTCGGTGAGAAATTTTCCTTCAGTAAGATTGCTGAGGCAGGGAATTGAGTGGCCCGCCGGTCTCACTCCTCCCATGATAGCTTCCAGCCCGCGCCCCTATTTGGGTGTGGCTTCTGTACAGTTTTGGCGCAATAGCTCACTATGACTGACAATGAATAAGCGTCGAGAGATTTCGATGCCCGGCTGGGGCGGCGCAGTATGATTTCGATCTTCTATGCAGGCTTTGCGATTGCGGTGTTTGCCGCGTTTCAGTCGCTGCCGCTGAGTACGACCAACTACAATAAGCATGTTTATCGTGCGTATCTGTTCCTGTGCGGGTTCACCGCCGCCTTCCTGTTTTGCACAGCCCGCATTTTGTCAGCTGAATCGGTAGAGGCAGTTTCCGCTCTGGCGAAATGGCAGAGCTTGAGTGGTCTCGGATTTATCACAGCCTTTGTTTGGCTGATGGCTAATTACACTGAGTCTCAATATGCACCCAAAGTGTTAGCCGGTTTGATTACCTACACACTGATTGCAGTCGCTGTGGTGGTGTACAGTTTTACGCTACCCCACGGCCTGTTTATAGAAAACCTGCAGATACACGGGAAAATAGCCGTACTCGGCGGCGACATCACACACTTTAGTTATGACTACCGTCCGCAATCGGCCGTCTTTCAAATACTGGGGTACATCGGGATTATCTGGGGAGGATGGTGTTGCCGACTGCTCTGGATGCGTGGAAACCGCTTTGCCTCGAGTCTATTTGGTTCTTATCTGGTTTTCCTGACAATCGCCTATACCCAGCAATTACTGTTTAACTTCGGCTACATTTCGTTCTCTATTCCGGGCGGTGTGACCTATCTGTGGTTCTTTGTTGTGATCTCTCTGTGCTTTGGGCGAGACCACCAGAACTTGATCAGGGAATTGAATTTGCAGAGCCAGGAGCTGTACGCCGAAGTAGGCCGGCGGCGCCGGGCCGAGGTCAAATTCAAACAGCAGGCCTATACCGACGAACTGACGGGTTTGCCCAACCAGCTGGAATTACGTCAGCAACTGGATGAGCTGCAGATTCAGCGCGAAGGCCTGAGTCTGGTATTGATTCAGGTTGATCGTTTTCGGGAAATCAAACAGGTCTTTGGAGAGGAGACCAGCGACAATATTCTCGGGGAAATAGCGCGCCGTCTCGATTTGGATATGCCCAACAGGCGGCTTGTGGCGAGAATTTCCGACCATTGCTTTGCGGTCCTCTCGGCGGCAAGCGAAGCCTTCGAGCTGGATCGATTAGCAGGCACAGGACAGTGGGACGCCGACTGCCATTTAATATCACCGTACCCGGTAGGGCGTCAGTCGATTGAGGTTACATTCAGTGTTGGTGTAGTGGACATTACTGCACAGGACACCTCGCAAACTGCCCTCTACAAGGGAGAACACGCCCTGGACGAGGCGACAAAATACGGTTCTGGCGCCATCATTTTCTACAGCGAGGATTTTGCCGCCAAGGTTGCCAGACAGCAGTTGCTTGAAGGTGATCTCAAGAGCGCGGTGAACCAGAACGAGCTGTCACTGCATTACCAGCCGCTTGTGAATCATCAGCAAAAAATGGAAGGCATCGAAGCGTTATTGCGCTGGCAGCACCCCGAATTGGGGATGATCTCGCCTGCCGAGTTTATACCCCTGGCAGAGCGCAGCGGTTTGATGAGCACAATCGGCGACTGGGTGCTTGAAGCCGTGTGTCTGGATCTCGTTCAATGGCGCAACGACAATGCTCCGTTCCGGGGCCGGGTGTCGGTGAATGTGAGCCCGTGGCAACTGCAGACCGAAGACTTCGCGGCCTCGGTGCTGTCATTGTTGGCAATGCACGAGGTCTCGCCGCAGTGGTTGACGCTGGAGCTGACTGAAAGCGCTTTGGTCGACAACTTCGACTCGACGCGACGGCAGCTAAATGCCCTTCGCAGAGCAGGCATCAAGATCGCACTGGATGACTTTGGTACAGGATTTTCGTCACTCGCCTACATCAGTCGCCTGCCTCTGGATACGCTGAAGATTGACAAGGTTTTTGTGGATGACGTGGAGAGTGAGCGTGGACGCAAGCTGCTTGCCGGCATGTTGTATATCGGCAACGCCCTTGGGCTGAGAGTTATTCTTGAAGGCGTAGAGACCGATGCCCAATTTCAGATTTTGCGGTCGCTGGGCTGCGAACACTTTCAGGGCTATCTGTTCAGCCGCCCGCTACCTACTGCAGACCTGCAGGCCTGGGTGGAAAAAACAGAGCAATAACAGCCGCGTGTCAGGGTTTGTCGGGCTATTTCCAGGTCAAAAATGTTTGCCCCCTTTGCATATTCTCTCAGTGTGTTATCATGCCGCGCGTTTTTGGTGTGCCGAAATTGTCTGTTTTTTCACCAGTTTCAGTAGCATAACAGCGCCGATGGCGATGGGATGCTGCTCACCAGCAACAAGACGACGTTGGACGATTTTGGAGAGGTGGCCGAGTGGCTGAAGGCG
>DIBR01000042.1:15775-26454 GCA_002415025.1 Spongiibacteraceae bacterium UBA5047 | reverse complement strand
GTGAGTGTGGCGGGTCTTGCTGCCACAAAATCTGCGGATATCTGGGGCAAATCACGCACAGTACTGCTGTATATCAAGCCGTCTACATTGCGAGTTACGGCTAGCGGTTATGCGGTAGTTACCCGGCGCAACAATGTGCAGCGCGTCATTCACGATTTTGCCGAGCAGTACAAATCGCTGGTTGCCAGCTACGAAGCACAGGGTGAATACCCCATCAACATGCCGGTGGAAATTCGCGTAACCGGGCTGGACACGTCAGCGGACGTTGATGCGGCGCCGGCACATGATGTGGCCCTGTCTGCGATCGCTCCGCACAAGGATCATCCGGAATGGGATGTTGCGGTCTGGTTTGATTGTCTGAGTTTTGTTGGCAGTGAAAAAGCTGATGATTTCAACGCCGATATGGAGCAGTGGTTCCATAGCCATTTTGATCCCTCGGATGCGATGGTACGGCCGGAGTGGTCAAAGGGTTGGGGCTATACCACAACGGGCGCCTGGACCAGTGAGCCCTACATTAGCCAAACCATTCCCGATAGCCACACCGACGGACAGCGTAGAAACGAGCGCTGGAATACCGCAATAAAACGGCTTGATAAACTCGACCCTGCCAGGGTGTTTAGCAATGACTTTATCGACCGGCTGATGCAGCGCCGCTGATAGAGGAGGGCAAAGCGCAGAGCCAGGCGGGGGCTTTGCGCTTATTCGATCAATTGTTGTAGAAGTAACGGTGCTCGCTGGCGTCGTGGTCCCACATATCTTCGCCTGCGACCAGTGGGGTGTAGTCCGAGCCTGGGGCGGGCTCGTTATCGTCGTCAATCAGAATATCCCAGGCTTTTATCGCCCGGCCTTTTGCTTCAGGGCATTCGGCTAGGGGGACAACTCTGGCTTTTGGGTTGACCGCATTTACGGGTGCGCTTATGGCGGCTGAGTCTTCCCTTAGCAGCAAGCCGACCAGCCCTGCGGGCTTGTCGTGCAGGGCACTGCATTCTTCCACCCAAAAACGACCGTGTTTTTCATTCATCAGAGCAGAGCCTGAAACCAGATATTCCGCCGGCAAAAAAGGGTCGAGCTGCAACAGCTTCAGAATGGCAGACATGTCTTCACCCTCAATATTGGCGAGTTTGCGCAAACGGTGGGTGTAGACCGGCGCCATGGCGCGCCATTGTTCCTCAGCCATTGTCCAGGCAGCGTCTTCACCATGGTCCCGCGCGATAGAGGTATAACAGGCTCGCTGTAACAGATGGACGTCCAGCGCGAATTCGCGGCACTGTCTGGCCAGTATCTCGTGCTTGAAATCTTCCAGGCGAAATTCCCGATCAAAGGCACCGGAGTAATCCACCAGACCTTCACCCTTCGTACTCACATCAGCGAATCGAAAATTGGCCGCCAGTGATTCACTGACCTCGGCCAATACCGTGGCAGGTTCGTTCAAGACCATACTATCGCCAATAAATACACGCCAGCGACAAGGGCCGGCGGAGGGGATGTCGGCGTGCGGCGGGCGGAAAATAGCGCGGCAGCGCGCCAAAGGGTTGATGGCCATCACGGTAGCGTCAAACGTCGGGTCTTCCATGTGATGGCAAATCTGGGTTTCGGATTTCGGGTCTGCGTTGGTAATGCGTCGTACATGATTGTAGGCACCGCAGTGAGTGAGCCAGAATTGCCCCTCGGTTTCCGACTCCAGGTGCCAGTGAAATTGTAAAAAGGTGTGGGGCGCACCGATATCGAGCTGGAAGGCTTTAAAGATCGTCTCGACATTGTCGCCGCCGATATTTTGTAGCTCGCGATTGCGGCGGTTGTAAATTGGGCTGGAGCCCATCCATTCGTCGCAGGCGGCTCGGGTTTGCGCCGCCATGCCGTAGTTGAGTGCCAGTTGAGGCATGATCGCCCGGTCGTGAATATGGTTGGCAAGCATGACCTCGCGACCGTACCAGGCGAGTACGCCATGATCGAGCTGATCAATGCGAAAGTCGGGGTCGAAGGCTCCACTGTAATCTTTCATAAGTAGCTCACCTGACTTATTTGTTTTGTTTCTTGTCGTCTGTGTTTACAGCATTGATGGCTTTGCCAACGGCGCCGATCAGACCGCCTGAACGCGGGTAACCCGCGTAGGGCGCGGCGTGGCAACACAGTTCGTGCAATTGATCTGTTGTCAGTTCTTCGCGTTTGAGCGCGGCCATGGCCTGGATGGTGAAAACGTCATACTCACCCATTGCTGCAATAATGCCCATGGTGAACAAGCGGCGGTCGCGAATAGAGAGAATATCTTCGTCCCAGACCTTGCCGAACAGGTGGGGAATCATCAGGTCGGTAAAGCGGCCGGAACCTTCAGGGGCGGGGGGAACAATCCCGCAGTAGATGTCACTCATTCGGTCAGCACCCTGCTGGTATTCGGGGCTATTGTTGTTTTCTTCGCTCATGGCTATGTTCCTCTGGCGGGGGAGTGGAGGGTCGAATTAAAGTAACATGTATTAACTAAAATACAAAATAAACATTTACTAAAACTTGGGCGCTATGATAGCGTGTGAGCACGATAATAGTCGGTTCAGCACGTCAATCCATCCCTATAAAACGAGGCGACGAATCACAATGATACACACCGGATACATTGGTCTGGGCAATATCGGCAAGCCCATGTGTGCCAACCTGATAAAGAATGCATCGGCGGCGGGCTTGGCGGTGACTGTCTACGACGTGATGCCGGACCCTGTGGCCGAAATGGTGGCGCTTGGCGCCAGGGCGGCTTCATCGGTTGCGGACATTGCGGCAAGCTGTGAGTTGATCGGTGTTTGTGTGCGTGATGACAACGACGTCGATTCACTTTTGTATGGCGAGGGCGGTTTGCTGGCACTGGCCGCTCCCGGAACCATCATTGCTGTTCACAGCACCGTAACCAAAAACAATACTTTGCGCTGGGCCAAAGATGGTGCAGAAAAAAACATTCACATCATTGATGCGCCGATTACCGGTGGGGCGCAGGGTGCGGCTGACGGTACCTTATGCATTATGGTGGGCGGGCCTGACGACGTGCTGCAGCGGGCGCAAGCCATGTTTGCCTGTACCTCAAAGAAGGTGGTTCACGGCGGCGATGTGGGTGCCGGTATAGCGCTCAAGCTCGCCAACAACCTGATTAACTACGCGGGCTTTACGGCCATTAGCGAGGGCGTGGCGCTGGTCAAACACTTTGGTCTGAATCCGGAGCATCTCTACGCGGTGGGTCAGGCGAACGGCGTGATTACACCCATGATGCAGCAGTTTATCAGTGGCCGTGAGGGTTTGCTGGCAGGCTGTAGTGCAGAAGAAATGGAGTCGATATTTGGGCCTTTTGCCGGCCTCGCCGAGAAAGATTTGGATCACGCGCTGAATCTGGCGGATGAGCTTAAAGTCGCACTTGAAGCTACCAGACAAGTGCGGAAGGGTATTCGCAATACTTTTCTCAAAGGCGTTTCAGCGCAATAAAAGCAGGGAGAGTACGTTATGCAGCAACCGCAATACGGCGAGCAACGCCTTTATATTGATGGTGAACTGACCGATGCGGAAAACGCTCGTGTATACAACAATGTTAACCCGGCCACAGAGGCGGTGATAGGCGTCGCGGCTGATGCGAGCTTACAGGATGCCGAGCGAGCTGTGGCAGCAGCGCGACGCGCCTTTGATGAATCGGATTGGGCAGATAATCACGCATTGAGGCTCGAAAGCTTGCGCCGATTTGTTGCCCTGATGAAGGACAATATTGAAGACCTGCGCCAGGCCTCAATGCGTGAAGTTGGCGCGACCCGTTGTTTTGCGCTGGGCCCGCAATGCGACGGCCCCGTTAATATGACGGAGTGGGTGTTGAATTATCTGGAAAACTTTCAATGGCAGCGGGAGATTGGGGAATACGAGGTGATGGGTATTCGCAGCAAGCGCCTGGTATGGAAAGAAGCTGCCGGCGTGGTTGCAGCAATTACGCCTTGGAATTTTCCGATTCAAATCATACTCGCCAAATGTATGCCGGCGCTTGCTGCCGGTTGTACCGTCGTACTGAAAGCTGCGCCGGACACTCCCTGGACGGCCTCACTGTTTGGCCGGCTGGCGAAAGAGGCGGGGCTACCCCCCGGTGTATTTAACGTATTAACCGCTTCGCACCCGGCTGAGATCGGTGACTTTCTGACCAGCGACCCGCGGATTGATGTGGTGTCCTTTACCGGCTCTACCGCAATTGGCAAGCACGTGATGAAGAATGCGGCTGATACCGTTAAGCGTGTCTTTCTCGAGTTGGGCGGAAAATCAGCGATGGTGATTCTGGAAGACGCCGATCTCGCGTCATCCTTGTTCGGGGTGTTTTCTATTGGCGCCAATGCCGGGCAGGGCTGTGCCATTACCACCCGTTTGCTGATTCCCAAAGCCAAACAGGCTGAGGTTGAAGAAATTCTCAGATCCTATATCGGAATGCTCGGTTACGGTGACCCGGAGAGTGAGGCCGATATGATGGGGCCGCTCATCAGTGCCAAACAGCGCGACCGTGTGCTGGCCTATATTGAAAAAGGCAAGGAAGAGGGCGCTCGCGTGTTAGTGGGAGGTGGCCGTCCTGCGCATTTGGACAAAGGCTATTACGTTGAGCCGACAGTGTTTGTTGACGTAGACAACAGTATGACCATCGCGAGGGAAGAGATTTTTGGCCCCGTTCTTGCCGTGATAGCGTATGAAGACGAGGCGGATGCGCTGCGTATTGCCAACGATTCGCCGTACGGACTCTCCGGCGCTGTTTACGCAGGTACTGAAGAGCGGGCGCTGCAATTTGCCAGCAAAGTGCGAACGGGTACTATAAACGTTAACGGCGGCAATTTTCTCGGCCCGGATGCGCCCTTTGGCGGATACAAGCAAAGTGGTGTGGGTCGTGAAATGGGGCCGGAAGGTTTTGAAGAATATCTGGAGACTAAAACATTGGCGATTGCTGTATGAGCCAGTCTATTGCCGGCATGGTGTACGTCGTTACCGGCGCATCGCGGGGCTTTGGTCTGGCCATTGCGCAGGAGCTTGTGTCACGCGGTGCCAGAGTCGGATTGCTGGCGCGCGATGAAGAACGCCTTGCCGCAGCGGTAGCCAAGCTGGGCGCTGACAAGGCGCTGGCGGTGGTAGCCGATATCACTGATTCTGCCGCCGTACAGGCGGCTATGGACGCAGTTGCAGCTCATTTTGGCGGCATTGACGGCCTCGTCAATAATGCCGGCATCGCCAAGCCCGGCTTTGTAGAGCAATATACGGATGCTGAAGTGCAGGCCCAGCTGCAAATCAACATAGCGGGCTTGATCTACGCCTGTCGGGTCGCCATTCCGTATCTGGAACAGTCGCAGAACCCGCGCATCATTAATATCAGCTCCGCCAGTGCCTATCATCATGACGAAATGCTGGGCCTGTCGCTCTACGCTGCCAGCAAGGCAGCCGTCGAGCGCCTGAGCCGTGATTTACGCCGGGAGATGCAGGAGAAGGGCGTTGGCGTCACCATCTTGCGTCCGGGGGCGGCGGCAACCGAATTTGCCGCGGGCTGGGAGCACGATCGTTTTGTGGAAACCCTCAATGCCTGGCACAAGCGCTGCGGGCCGTATATGGACTTCGGTATGTCGGTTGAGCATGTGGCTGAAGCGGTCGCCTTTTGCCTGGCAATGGACCCGGGCGTGTCGGTCGATGAATTGGAAATCCGACCTAACCGCTTGATGGAAAAGGTAAAAGTTTAGGAAGGGCGCCCGTTGTCCCGCGTCCGGCGCCGAGCGCACTTGAAAATCCCGACCCAGCCCCCATATCCCTCTCATCACATAATTCTGTAACCAAGCCAGAGGGTTCTATGTCTGCTACTGCTGAAAAGGAAACGATGGGCTTCCAGACCGAAGCCAAGCAACTCCTGAAATTGATGATTCACTCCTTGTACAGCAACAAGGAAATTTTCCTGAGAGAACTGATTTCAAATGCCTCCGATGCTGCTGACAAGCTGCGCTTTGAAGCCTTGTCTAACCCGGAGTTGCTGGAAGAAGACCCCAATCTCTCCATTCAGGTGGATGCAGACAAGGCAGCCAAAACCCTGACAATCAGCGACAACGGCATTGGTATGTCGCGCGACGAAGTGATTCAGAATTTGGGTACCATTGCGCGCTCCGGTACGGCGGAATACCTGAAGAACCTGAGCGGTGACCAGAAAAAGGACTCCCAGCTTATCGGCCAGTTCGGTGTAGGCTTTTACTCGGCGTTTATCGTTGCTGAAAGAGTCGAGGTGATTACCCGGCGCGCGGGCCTGCCCGCCGACGAGGCAGTGCACTGGGAGTCTACCGGCGAAGCTGATTTTTCCATTGAAAGTGCGGAGCGAGCCAAACGCGGTACCACCGTGATTCTGCACTTGCGCGACGACGCGTTGGAGTACGCCGACGATTGGCGTACCCGCTCGGTCATCAAGAAATACTCTGACCATATCTCTCTGCCGGTCATGATGGCCAAATCCCTGTCGGAAGAAGAGCGCAAGGAAAAGGCCGACGAGGCGCCGGAGTACGAGGCGATTAACGAGGCAACCGCATTGTGGGCGCGCAACCGCAGCGATGTGAGCGATGAAGAATATCTGGAGTTCTACAAGCACATTTCCCATGACTTTAATGCACCACTGAGCTGGAGCCACAACAAGGTTGAGGGCAAGCTCGAATACAGCAGCTTGTTGTATATTCCGGAAAAGGCGCCCTTTGACCTGTGGAATCGCGATGTAACGCGCGGTGTTAAACTGTACGTTCAGCGCACTTTTATCATGGACGACGCCGAGCAGTTTTTGCCCATGTATCTGCGCTTTGTCAAAGGTGTGCTCGATTCCAATGACCTGTCACTGAATGTTTCACGCGAAATTCTGCAGCGTGACCCCAATGTCGATGCCATGAAGACCGCGCTGACCAAGCGGGTTCTGGATATGCTCTCGAAGATGGCTAAAAACGAGCCGGAGAAATACCAGACCTTCTGGAAGACCTTTGGTCAGGTAATCAAGGAAGGTCCGGCCGAAGATTTCACCAATCGCGAGAAAATTGCCAAGTTGCTGCGTTTTGCAACGACGCTGGATAACAAATCAGAGCAAAGCCATTCGCTGGAAGACTATGTTGGGCGAATGAAGGAAAGCCAGAAAGAGATTTACTACGTTGTTGGTGAATCCCATGCGATGGCCAGCAACAGTCCGCACCTTGAGGTATTCCGCAAGAAAGGCATCGAAGTGCTGCTGCTGTCAGACCGCGTTGATGATTGGTTGATGAACCAGCTCGGCGAATTTGACGGAAAGACCTTCAAGGACGTGGGGCGCGGCCAACTGGATCTTGGCGAGCTTGATGGTGAAGAAGACAAGAAACAGCAGGAGAAACTCGAACAAGAGCACAAGGGCCTGGTCGAGCGAGTGCAGGGTATTCTTGAAGGCAAGGTTGAAGAAGTGCGGGTTACCAGCCGACTGACCGATTCACCTGCCTGCCTGGTGGTGGGCGAGCACGATCTGGGTGCCCAGATGCGGCGTATCCTCGAGCAAGCGGGTCAGGAAGTGCCGGACAGCAAACCGATCTTTGAGCTTAACCCCGGGCATCCGCTGGTGCAGAAACTCGACAAGGAGGCCGACGAAGACCGCTTTGGCGATCTGGTTGAAGTCTTGTTCGACCAGGCTCATCTGGCTGAAGGCGCGCAACTGGATGATCCGACCGCGTATATCCGCAAGCTCAACAAGCTTCTGCTCGAGCTGAGCCAGTAGTTCAGGTAAGAGCCGGAAAAATAGCTGAAATTGGGATGGTGCCCGGCACCATCGCAGCCCCTCCCTTGGCCCCTCTGCGGGCTGGCCTGTGGTAGACTCGCCGCAAAGCGGTGGAAGAAAAATCATAATGTCAGACAGTAACTCTTTTGCAGGTTATCGCGTAGCCGTATTGGGCGGCGGCAGCTTCGGAACGGCGATTGCCAATATAGTCGCAGACAACGGTCATGCGGTAAGCCTGTGGTTGCGCAGTGAAGAGCGCGCACTGGAAATCAATCAGACCCACGAAAACCCGGTCTATCTTCCGGGTGTTCCCCTGAACCCGAATTTGAAGGCAACCACTGACTTGAGTCAGGCGGTTGCGGGTGTGGATATTGTCTTTGTTGCTGTTCCCAGTAAATCGTCCCGCGAGGTATCGCGCACTTTGGCCGGCTTGCTCACTGAGAACTGCATTCTGGTCAGCACCACCAAAGGCATTGAAGCAGACGGCTTTAAACTCATGAGTGAAGTCATTCACGAAGAGCTGCCCAGAGCGCGACTCGGTGTCATGAGCGGCCCCAATCTGGCCAAGGAACTGGCCGAACGCGAAATCACTGCCACGGTCATCGCCAGCAGTGATAGCGGAGTAACGGAGGCGATTCAAACCCTGCTGCAGTGCAGTTATTTTCGGGTGTATGCCAGCAGCGATACCTACGGTCTGGAACTCGGTGGTGCACTTAAAAACGTTTACGCGATTTGTGCCGGTATGGCGGCGGCACTGGGTGCAGGCAGCAATACCATCAGCATGCTGATTACGCGGAGCCTGGCAGAAATGTGCCGCTTTGCGGTTAAAAAGGGCGCTGACCCGATGACCTTTATGGGACTGGCGGGTATGGGCGATTTGTTTGCAACCTGTACCTCGCCCCTCAGCCGCAACTACCGTGTGGGCTTTGCCTTGGGGCAGGGTCGCGACCTTAATGACGTGGTTGCCGAATTGGGGCAGGTCGCAGAGGGCGTCAATACCTTGCGTATTCTCAAGGAGCAAGCCGAGCAACTCGATGTGTATATGCCTTTGGTCAACGGTCTGTACGATATTATTTACAATCGAAAATCCCTGGATGACGTTGTTGCCGGCATGATGGGCGCAGAACAAAGTCGCGACGTTGATTTCAGCCTGCGTTGATGGAACTGGTCCTTGTTCGTCACGGTGAGGCGTCAATGCAGGCCGCCACGGATCAGGAGCGTGACCTGACCGAGCGCGGCGTGGCTCAGGTTCAATCTGCGGCGCTGTGGCTTGCGGATTATTGGCAGGGTGAGCACGCCCGCCCGGCCCAACTTTTCGTTAGCCCGTATCGACGGGCACAGCAAAGCGCAGCCGCTTTTATAGCGCAGATGCCCGGACTTGCGCCTGTTTCATCGCCGTTTCTTACTCCGGATACTTCGCTGGCAGAGTTGGATGCTGCGCTCGCCGATATGCGTGGCGAGCGCGTTCTTCTGGTGGGTCACAATCCGCTGTTCAGCAATGCTATCAGTTGGTTCTGCGGTAACGAGCTACGCGAAGCCATGGCTCCGGCCAGTATGGCCTGTATCGAGTTATCTGTGGTTGCGCGCAATAGCGGTCGCCTGCGCTGGCTGCGGCACGCACCGGATTACACTGTTATTGCGAGAAGCCAATGAACGGCAAGGCCGGGACAACTGCGCAGACTACACGCGAGCGTCAATTCGACATTGACGGTTTGTGCATTCATGCCCGTGAGTGGGGTGAGAGTGGTGTGCCGGTTATTGCCCTACACGGCTGGCTCGATAATGCGGCAAGTTTCGATGCCCTGGGTGAGTATCTCGACGGCTGTCACGTGCTGGCGCTGGATTTGCCGGGGCACGGGTTGAGCGATAATAAGCCCGCTCATGCAACCTACCAGATATGGGACGATCTGCTGGTTATTCTGGCGGTGGCCGACGCCATGGATTGGGACACTTTCGTGTTGTTGGGTCATTCGCGTGGCGCCATTATGTCAATGCTGTTGAGCGCTGCCTGCCCTGAGCGCATCAATGCACTGGTCTGTCTGGATGGTCTTGTACCCGGTCCGCTTCCTGTCGAGGAAACACACCTGCAACTGGGCAAGTTTCTGAAAGACTATCGCCGACTTGGTGAGCGTCGGGCGAGGGTTTTCAAAAGCCTGGATGAGGTCGTTGCGGCGAGATTGCAGGCGATGCCAATGGGCGAGGCCGCGGCCCGCAAAATAGCCGAGCGAGCCGCCATTCAAACTGAAGGTGGCTATATATGGAATAGCGACCCGCGCCTGAAAGCGGCGTCGGCCTTCAAGCTTGGCGAGGACCATTTACGGGTGCTGTTGTCGTCTTTGAGCATTCCGGTTCTGCTGATACTGGCAGAAGAGGGTTTTGCGCGGTACACCGAGCTGCTGGACTTGGCAGACTGTGTCAGGGGCGCCTCGGTTAAGCGCCTGCCCGGCAGTCATCATTTTCATATGGAGGAGGCCGCAGAAGAGATTGCGGTCTTGATCAGGCGTTTTTTGACCGCCTGAGCCGAATTGGCTGTGGGAGATTCTTTGTAGTGCAAGCCCTATTCGCCAGCAGGGCTCGCTTGTATGTTTACTTTAGCAAGCCCAAGAGGGACATTGGGTTTGTCGGGGTGGAGGGACAAGGCAGGCATCTGGCCAATGGCACAGACGGTGGGAGAGATCGTCCCACCCCTCATCTTAACGCCGATAAGGAATCTATCGGCCCCATTCGCGGTGACCGACAATTTAGGCAAGCCAGCGTTCGGTGAGCCCCGACAAGCTTATTTACTGTAGCGCGGAGGGTGTCTTATGGCAAAGCACGTCAAACCACTTCAGATTGGCATTGATGTCAGCAAATCGGAGCTATGGATACAGCAGACAGACGGTGACTCTCCCTCAGGTGCGAGCGGTTGCTGCTGAACAGGATTCGTAGGCCTGATTAAGCGCAG
>DIBR01000042.1:3707-15620 GCA_002415025.1 Spongiibacteraceae bacterium UBA5047 | reverse complement strand
TAAGCGCAGCGTATCAGGCAGTTCTGCGATGCCCGCAACGCTGCGCTTATACGGGCCTACCGGTGAAAAAACTTGTACACGAACATGGAATCTCCCACGCCGTAAAACATCTTAACGGGAAATCAGCGACAAAAATTCCTGTCTCGTTGCCTGATTATTCTGAAATTCTCCGAGCATCGCCGAGGTGCGCATCACCGAGTTCTGTTTTTCAACCCCGCGCATCATCATGCACATGTGTTTTGCTTCTATAATGACACCAACGCCTGCTGCGCTGGTGACTTCCTGTACGGTTTTGGCAATTTGCGTGGTGAGCTGCTCCTGAATTTGCAGGCGCCGTGCAAACAGGTCAACGATGCGGGCCACCTTGGACAAACCCAACACTTTGCCGGAGGGGATATAGGCAACGTGGCACTTGCCAATAAAGGGCAGCAGGTGGTGTTCGCACAACGAATACATTTCGATATCCGACACAATCACCATTTCATTGCAGTCAGATTCAAACAGGGCATTGTTGACGATATCGTCAACGGAGCGGCGGTAGCCCTCGGTCAGAAACTGGAAGGCTTTGGCAGCGCGCTTTGGCGTGTCGAGCAATCCTTCTCTTTCAGGATTTTCTCCCACGGCTTTTATAATATCGGTAAAGGCTTTTTCCACTGTCTGATCCAGTCTCATCAAAGGGTACTGATGTTAGCAAAAGCCGGCGAGGGAGGCCATTACCCCGCGTTAATCTGTGCTGGGCAGGTGGCCATCGCAAACGGTAAACTGTCGCGCTGTAATCAAGGTGTGGGTCATGCTGCCGGCAAATTTCGAACTGCAAACTGTTAGAGACTTTCTCCGCTGGATTATTTCCCGTCTGGGTGAGTCGAGTCTGTTCTATGGTCACGGCACTGACAATGCTCAGGATGAGGCCTGGTATCTCGTGTGCGGCGCGCTGCATTTGCCTTTTGATCTCGACGCACGGTTGCTTGATAGCGTGCTTACAGCACAAGAGCGTGAGCAATTGTTTGCGCTAGTGGAACGCCGAATTAATGAGCGGGTGCCCGTTGCCTATTTGGTCGGCGAGGCATGGTTTGCCGGTTTGCCGTTTTATGTTGATGAACGCGTGCTGGTGCCGCGTTCGCCTATTGCCGAGCTGATAGAGCAGGCTTACCAGCCCTGGCTGGGTGATGAGCCGGCGCAAATTCTCGACCTGTGTACGGGCAGTGGCTGCATCGGTATAGCGTCGGCCTTTGCCTTTCCCTATGCGCAGGTTGTACTCAGTGATATTTCTGAGGATGCGCTGGTCGTCGCCCGCAGTAATATCCTGCGCCACGGCGTGCAGGAGCGTGTGACGGCGCAATTCTCTGATCTTTTTGCAGACCTGGCAGGGCAGCAGTTTGACCTGATCGTCTCGAATCCGCCCTATGTCGATGCAGACGACCTGGCAAAGATGCCTGCTGAATTTCACGCCGAGCCGCCGCTGGGCTTGGGGTCCGGTAGTGACGGTCTGGATATCACCCGGCGTATTCTAATGCAGGCCGCCGATCACTTGACTGACGGTGGTTTGCTGGTGGTAGAAGTGGGTAACAGTGGTGCGGCACTGGATCAACGCTACCCGCACTTGCCGCTTACCTGGCTGGAGTTTGAGCATGGCGGCCACGGCGTATTTGTTATGTCGAAAGACGATTTGCTCGCCAGTCAGTCGATGATCCGGTCCAGTCTCTGACTCGCCGCCGCGATTCACGTATAATTCCCGTTTTGCCGTTTTCAGCGAGTGCGTAATGTCCGGTAACAGCATTGGAACCCTTTTTACCGTCACCACCTTTGGCGAGAGCCACGGCCCCGCATTGGGTGCCGTGATAGATGGCTGTCCACCGGGGTTGGCATTGACGGAGGCAGATTTACAGCACGACCTGGATCGCCGCAAGCCAGGCACCTCCCGTTACACCACCCAGCGCCGCGAGGACGATGAGGTGCGTATCCTTTCGGGTGTATTTGAAGGGCAAACCACGGGCACGGCCATTGGCTTGCTGATCGAGAATACTGATCAGCGCTCCAAGGATTACAGCAAGATCAGAGATCGCTTCAGACCCATGCACGCCGATTATAGCTACACACAGAAGTACGGCGTGCGCGACTATCGCGGCGGCGGTCGCTCATCAGCGCGGGAAACGGCCATGCGCGTTGCCGCTGGTGCTATCGCCAAAAAATATTTGCGTGAGCACTGCGGTATAGAGGTGCGCGGCTATCTCTCGCAGTTAGGGCCAATTGCCATTGAGCAAGTTGATTGGGACGTTGTCGAAACGAACCCGTTTTTCTGCCCCGATGCCGGCAAGATCGCGTCCATGGAAAGTTTCATGCAGCAATTGCGCAAGGATGGCGATTCCATCGGTGCGCGACTGAATATTGTTGCTACTGGGGTGCCGCCCGGATTGGGCGAGCCGGTCTTTGACCGTCTGGACGCTGAACTGGCTTACGCCCTGATGGGGATTAACGCGGTTAAAGGCGTTGAAATTGGCGCCGGATTTAGCGCGGTGACGGCGCGCGGCAGCGAGCATCGCGACGAGATCACGCCCGACGGCTTCACCGGCAACAATGCCGGTGGTGTGCTCGGTGGAATCAGTTCCGGTCAGGATATTGTAGCGTCGATCGCGCTGAAGCCGACATCGAGTATTCTGGTACCGGGTCAGACGATCGACGTTGACGGAAACCCGGTTGAAGTGGTTACCACCGGGCGCCATGACCCCTGTGTGGGTATTCGCGCGGTGCCTATTGCCGAGGCCATGATGGCCATTGTGCTGATGGATCACCTGCTGCGTCATCGCGCGCAAAACGCCGATGTGCGTTGTTCAACGCCGGTCGTACCTGCTCGCTCCAAGTCTGACTGAGGCATGTCGCAGCTCCCTTACTGGCGACTGTCCGCATTCTACTTCGCCTACTTCGGGCTGTTAGGTGCCTGGATTCCCTACTGGGGCCTGTATTTGCAGGATCTGGGCTACGGCGCGGTGGCTATCGGTTATCTGTCGTCGGCGGTTATGGCAACCAAAGTTGTCGCGCCCAGTGTGTGGGGATGGTTGGCCGATCGCAGCAACCGGCGGGCCACGATTATTCGCTACGGCTCCTTTTTCGCCTTGCTGATCTTTCTGGGTATTTTTGTTCGCACCGATTTCTGGTGGCTGATGCTTGTTGTGGTGGGTTACAGCTTCTTCTGGAACGCCGTGCTTGCCCAGTTTGAGGTAGTGACCTTATCGCATCTCGACGGTCAGTATCACCGCTATAGCTTGATCAGGGTCTGGGGGTCGGTGGGTTTTATAGCCTCCGTCGCCGGTATTGGCTGGTTTCTTGATCATTGGCCTATCACCGTGTTGCCGATAATTTTTGCCCTCTTGCTGGTTGCGATATGGGTGAGCAGCCTGAGCGTCTCTGAGCACCCCTCTCGGGATGCCGGTCGTGAGCGCGAAAGCAGTTTGTGGAGCATTCTGCGCAAACCGCCGGTGATCGCTTTTTTTGTGGTCTGTATGTTGCTGCAGATCGCTCACGGCCCGTACTACACTTTTTTCAGTATTCACCTTGATGCCTTGGGTTATAGCAAGGCAACCACGGGGTTGCTGTGGTCTTTGGGTGTTCTGGCCGAGGTGTTTCTGTTTCTGGTGATGCACAGGATGATGGCGGCCTTCAGCCTGCGGAACATAATGCTGGTGAGTCTGATCCTGTCGGCCTTGCGTTGGTACCTGATCGGGTTTTACGCCGACGCACCGGTTGTACTGTTTTTTGCGCAGTTGATGCACGCCGCAACCTTTGGCAGTTTCCACGCGGTGGCAGTCGAGCTGGTGCGCCGCTATTTCGTAGGCTACCAGGGGCAGGGCATGGCGCTTTACAGCGGCCTGAGCTTCGGTGGCGGCGGTGCGCTGGGCGCGATATTCAGCGGCATGCTATGGGAGTCCGGTGCCGGGCTCACCTTTATGATGGCGGTTGCCGCCTCACTGCTGGCGCTGGCGATTGCCTGGGTATATCTGCGCGGCGCAAAGTTACAGAGCGAATAGCGGCTTGTCCGAACGGGTTGCTTGCCAGCGTGTGAATTACTTGGCGGATTGGGCGGGCATGGTTAAGATAGGCTGCAGTTTTTAGTCGGGTTGCATTTTTTATGTCTGAATCGATTGTCTATGGTTGCATCCGGGATATGGTTATAGCGCGGGGCGAGGAAGCCTTGCAGCGCCGCGAGGTTAACCGCTCGGTTATGAGTGCGCTGCCAACGGCTGACAGCTGGCCGCTGTTGTCCCGTGAGATGTTCGCACCCGCGCCATCAGCGGTTGACCACGACGATGTTCGCACCGATGTGATCCATTTTGGCAGCTCCTATAAGGCCATAGAGCACGAGTGGAAAACCTGGATCCAGCAGTTTGAAAGCATCCTGAAGGGTATGTATTGGGTGTCAGCAACCGTGCATCTGGAAACGCTCTACAACGGCGTTCATACCTTTGTCTGGGAAACCGACGCTGATTTTCACCTGCCCAACAGTTCCAATATGTCCATGCGTTGCGAATGGACACATGAATCCTCATTTTGACCTTTAGACCGTTAATGCGGCGCTGGCGGCGCTATCGAACACCGGTTCTGGCGGTTGTGACCACCGCGCTGCTGGTGTGGTCAACGGTTGTGATATTCGAAGTACCTCTTGCGGAAGTGGCGGGTTTTCTGGCCGTCTGTGTGGCGGGTGTCGGCATTATCATGGTGCTGGCCTTTATCACCAGCTGGCTGCTGCAGCGCTTTCGCTCCTGACGGGCCTATTCTCCGAGTTTCAGGTCAATCTCTACACCAAGCTGATTTGCGATCTCATCGAGCGCATCTTCCAGCGCATCCCGGTCAAAAGACTCCGGCGCCTGTACTTCGGCGCTCGCCTCAAACAGCGGTTCGGCGGTCATGGGCGCGGAGGTCAGTTCCGTGTGCATGTCTACCACGTTAATGTGTTGGCGGGCGAGGGCGCGGGAAACTTCCCGGACGATACCCGGTCTGTCATTACCGATAATGTGTAAAAAGACGCTGCTGCCCGCCACAATGTCGTCGGCATCGCTGCTCTGGCAAACTATTGTCAGCCCTTGTGATTCCAGCCCCTTCAGGGCCTCGATAAGGGTGCTTTGAGCTGCGCTGTCGACAGTGACCCTGACGATACCGGCGAACTGGCCAGCGAGCTGACTCATTCTGCTCTCCAGCCAGTTGCCGCCGTGGTCGGCGACGGTCGTTGAGAGCTTCTCGACCAGTCCGGGCTGGTCGCGACCAATAAAGGTAAAAACAATGTAATTATTCACAAAATGGTCCTGATACTTGATTCTCTAATCGAGTATAGTAGGTTTACTTCTTGATATCTAAGCTCTTTTACGGGATATTTGAAAGGGTGGCCAAATGCGAGTGATAGTCGATTTCTGTATTATTCCCGCCGGAGCCGACATCTCGTTATCTGGATACATTGCCGAATGTCAGCGCTTGCTGCAGGACGCCAAGTTAAAGCACAGCCTACATGCCTTCGGAACCAATATCGAGGGCGAGTGGGACAGCGTAATGGACGTTGTAAAACGCTGCCATATGCGGGTACATGAAATGGGTGCGCCGCGTATCAGTAGTACCGTAAAGATTGCCACCCGTACCGATCGGGAGCAGTCGATGGAAGATAAAGTCAGTCATGTTGAGTCGTTGTTAAATGGATAGTGTTAAGTGAATAACACAGTGCAATATCAAAATAATAAAGCTGTTATCCAGATCAGTATTATCGTTGCCATCGTTGCGGGTCTTGTTGCCTGTATCCAGCCTGCGCGTCCGCAGTGGTCGGATATGGAAGCGGCTGAACATCGCAGCCACGCAAATCGTATGCGCGATGAGTACCGTCACCCCACTGAAACGCTGGCATTTTTTGAAGTAGAGCCGTGTCACACCGTGGTAGAAATTTGGCCGGGTGGCGGTTGGTATACCGAGATTCTGGCGCCTGTTCTGCGCTCTTGCGGTGCTTTATATGCAGCGCATTTCGACCCGAACAGTGATATCGCCTACTATCGCAAGTCACTGGCGGCTTACAAGGAAAAGCTTGCAGAATATCCGCGTATTTACGATGCGGTTGTTGTGTCTGTTCTGCAGCCGCCAAAGTTCAAGCGCATGATTTCACCCGGCACTGCGGATCGTGTGTTGACCTTTCGCAATGTTCACAACTGGATGAAAGCCGGTACCGCAGACGCAGTTTTCAGCTCGTCTTTTGAAGCGCTTAAGCCCGGTGGCATATTCGGCGTGGTTGAGCACAGGGCAAAACCCGGTACCAGCCTCGACGATATGATTAGCAGTGGTTACGTTACCGAACAAAAAGTTATTGAACTGGCGACCCGGGCAGGTTTTCGTTTGATTGCGCGTTCGGAAATCAATGCGAATCCACTCGATGAAGCTAACCATCCGAAAGGGGTCTGGACTTTGCCACCAAGCCTGCGTTTGGGCGAGCAGGACAAAATGAAATACCTTGCCATAGGCGAAAGCGACCGGATGACGCTGAAATTTGTTAAACCGGCCGTGGAATGAGTGAGCCCTCCGCCAACGATTCTGCCGATATGCTCGAAATCCCCTGGCAGAAACTCACTCCCGAAGCGCTTGACGGCCTGATTGAAGAGCTGGTGACTCGCGACGGCACCGATTACGGTGACGTGGAGCTTACTACCGAGGAGAAGGCGGCCAACCTGCGTAAAGCGCTGGAAGAAAAACGTGCCGCCATTGCTTTTTCTCCCGAGACCGAATCCTGGTCGGTGATTCCCAGGGATTGATTTCACTTGGTCAATCCGGACAATAAACGCCTCTCTGTGTACTCTTCTGTATAGATAATTGCCTGTTATGACCGTACCCGCCATGCATGAATGCGATAGCCAACTCGACACCTCGGGCCTTTTTTGCCCCGAGCCGGTCATGCTGTTGCACAGCAAGATTCGCGATATGGCCGTGGGTGAAACCGTCGAAATCCTGGCCACCGACCCCGCAACAACCCGCGATATCCCCAAGTTTTGCAACTTCCTCGGCCATGAATTGTTATATCAGGCCGAAGAAGGTGATAGCTATGTATACAGGGTTCGCAAGGGCGCTGAACGATAGCTGATTCAGTGCTCCAGCAGCCGCTCTACGGCTCTCACCGCAATCGGGTCGCCGGCCTTGATCTGATTGGCTATATGGTACTGAAAGAAGTAGCGAAAGCCCGCTTGACTCTGTGCGGCGTACAAACAGCTGTCGCCGGGTAAAATCGGTGTGCTGGTCTGCTTTTGGGGGTCGGCCAGCATGGCCTGAAACTCGCCATTGCCGAGTAACTGCCAACTCTGAACTTCATGCAGTGCCAGGTGTTGGCCGATGATGCAGGCGGCGTGACTGCCAATATTGTCAGCGATTTCCTGTACCGGCGTGGCGTTGGCTCCTTTTTGGCTGTCACTCTGGTGGTAGTAGCGGTGGGCGGCTTCCAGCTCGGCGATTTTGGGCGCAGGGGCTGTTTCGAAAATCGCGCCGGTGGCGGGGTTGTAATAACCCTCCCAGCGTCCGGACGCCGGATCTTTCAGGTCGGTACAGCGCGTGACGCTGCTCAGCCAGGGCAACAAGGCAACAACCTCGCCATTTTCCTGAATTCCCCAGCACAGTATTTTGCCGGCAAAAAGCTTTTCGCGTGAGAGAGCGTGATGTGAGTAGAGGATACAGAGCCCGTCGTGTTCGGGCACAATGCGGGTGATGCGATGCTGTTCGCGATTCTTTTTCCTGTCCGGAAAGCGAACCACTTTAGCCGAGGGTGTTGCTGCTTCACGTGGGGCCATTGTTGCCTCCCGATTTCACAGTAATGCCTGTCAACCACACGCTCAGTATACCGATTTACCCCTACCGGGGAAGCATTTTGTTAGAATGCCGCCATAGCGTTTCAAACCACGGTTACCGGGTTAGCCCTAATCACTGAACATAGATCGATGCCTGACTACTATTTTGCCTACGGCTCCAATATGAATTCTGCGCGAATGCGCGCTCGCGGGCTGGCGTACAGCCATAACGAGCCCGCGCGACTGGCGAACAGTGTGCTGCGTTTTAACAAGCGCGCACACAACAAGCAGGGCGTTGGCTACGCCAATGTGTGCTATGGGCCGGGGTGTGAAGTGCAGGGCGTGCTGTACGAACTGGCCGAAGGTATCGATATAGCGATGATGGACCCCTACGAAGGGACACCGGTGCGTTACAGCCGTGAGTTGTTTGAAGTGTCCGTTGCGTCCGGTAGTCGCTGGGCATGGGTTTATGTGGCGAATTCCGCGTACATCGACTCAAGCTTGAGTGTGGAACAGGCGTATCTGGAGCATTTGCTCAGTGCGGGTGACCTGCTCAGTGAAGACTACCGGCAGCAGCTGCAGTCGCTGGCACCCATTCTTGCTTCCGGCAGCCAGCGAGACGACGAACTGAGCCTGCGATTCAATGTTTGACGCGGCGTTAACGGACTCGCGCCGGTACACATTGAGCGGGCTTGAGCCCACTTCTGACGAGTCTGTTTTGGCGCGGATAGTCGATGTATTTCATCGCGAATTTTATTGGCGTGAGCGCACAGAGTTGGTGTCCGGGGCCGATGAACCATACTACGCCCCGGCCAGCTCGAAGGCCGAAAGACACCGTATATTCAGCAGGGCAGATTATCCCGCCAGCGCCTTGCACGAAATTGCACACTGGTGTCTGGCAGGGCCGGAGAGGCGCCTGCTCCCGGACTTTGGTTACTGGTACGCCGCAGACGGTCGCGATTGCGAGCAACAGCGAGAATTTCAGCGAGTTGAAGTCAAACCTCAGGCGATAGAGTGGGCCTTCAGCCGGGCTGCGGGTCTGCGGTTTCAGGTCAGCATTGACAATCTCAACGGCGAGGTTGCGGATCCTTTTGGCTTTCAACTGGCCGTCTGGCAGCAAGCCCGCCGCTACCTTAGTGCGGGGTTGCCGCCCAGAGCGGCCCGGTTTGAGCAGGCATTACGGTATGCATTTTCAGGGCAGATGCCTGATGAGCCATGTAGTGCGCTGCACCTTCAAGCTCTGTGCAGTCAGTTGGAGGTGTGAGTTTTGGAGCGTAGTGAAGCGCGCCTGTTCTGCATTGATGCGTCGATTTATATTTTTCGCGCCTACTTTTCAATGCCTGATCGCTGGTTTAGCGAACAGGGTTATTCCCTGAATGCAGTTCACGGCTACACCCGCTTTCTGGTTAACTTTATCAATGAAGTGCGCCCGTCTTTTTTAATGGCGGCTTTTGACGAAAGTCTGGGCAGCGGATTTCGCCATGAGCTCTATGCCGATTATAAAAGCAACCGGGCCTTGCCGGACGAGGCATTGGCCTTCCAGCTTGATGCCTGTCGCCGGATCACTGAACTCGTGGGTATCAAAAGTTATGCCTGTGCGAACTACGAAGCCGATGATTACATTGCCTCGGCTGCACGTCTGGCACGGCGCGACGAATTACCGGTGACTGTAGTGAGCCGCGATAAAGATCTGGCTCAGGTTATGAGCGCAGAACAGGACGAGTGGTGGGACTACGCGGGTGCACGGCGCTTGCGTAAGGCGGAGTGGGAAAACCAGCAGCAGATTAAAGTCCATCAGGTGGCCGACTGGCTTGCGCTTATGGGTGACAGTATTGATGCCATTCCCGGCGTGCCCGGCATCGGCAAACTGAGTGCCACCCGCCTGCTCACGGCTTATGGTGATATTGAGGGCATATACCGCAATCTCGAGCTGTTGCCGGCCAGCGGTCTGCGTTCCGCAAAACGCATCCAGCAAGCGCTCAGGGATAATCGTGAGCAATTATTACTGGCGCGGCAGCTAACCGGCCTCAATGACAGGGCGATCAAGGCCAGAAGCAGTCGCGCTTTTTCCTATCGGATAACAAGTGGCGGTCTGAGTGACTATCTGCAGCAACTGGGTTGCAGCCCGCGCTGGAGTCTGTCTATTGAGCGCGATCTGGAGAGCTGCGTCGCATGACCCTGATTCTGGTAGATGAAAACATTCCCGGCGCGGAGCAGTTGCTGGCTCCGCTCGGTGAAGTACGATTATTTCGCGGCCGGGATTTGCGTGCCCACGAGGTGAGGCAGGCCGACGCATTGCTGGTGCGTTCGGTGACTACTGTGAATGCTGCCCTGCTGGAAGGCTCGCAGGTAGAGTTTGTGGGTTCCACCACGATTGGAACGGATCACCTGGATATACACTGGCTGGAGCAAAAGGGTATTCGCTGGTGCAGCGCTCCTGGCAGCAATGCGGACTCAGTGGTGGATTACTGTCTGAGTGCGATGTGTGCGATGCCTTCTGTTCTCGAGCGCCTGCTCGACGGCGGGCGGGTGGGGATTGTCGGGTACGGCAATGTCGGCTCCCGTCTGCATCGTCGCTTGCAAGCGCTGGGCATTGATTGTGTTGCCTGCGACCCCTTATTGACGCCCGCGCAGTGCCCGGTTCTCGGCACGCTGGACGATGTGCTGGCATGCGATTTTGTCAGCCTGCATACGCCGCTGACGCTGACCGGTAATTTTCCGACCCGGCACCTGCTGTCACTGGAACAGCTGGTACGTCTACCGAAAAATGCCGTGCTGCTGAATGCAGGCCGGGGCGAGGTCTTGGCAACAGAGGTTCTGCTCGATGCCGTTAAGGCCCGGCCCGATATCCGGCTGGTACTGGATGTCTGGGAGCATGAGCCGGCGATTTCGGCCGAGCTGTTGGCAGAGTGCGCAATCGCAACGCCGCACATTGCAGGTTACAGCCAGGACGGGAAGTGGAAGGGGCTTTTGCAGGTTGCGCGGGCACTGTCTGATTTCAGGGGCGTGCCGCTACCCGTGCTCGTACCGCCGATGGTGGAGGCGCCCTGTGTCGATATTGCTCATGCGGAAACAGTAGCGGAGCTTGTGAGGGCGGTTGTACTCGGTGTCTACGACGTACGTGCGGACGATAAGCGTTTGCGACAAGCGATGAGATCAGAGGATCCGGGCCTTGAATTTGATACTCTGCGCAGACGCTATCCCGTCCGGCGCGAAGTGGCTTGTGCTCGGCTCAGCGGGCTCGGCCATAGTGGCGAAGAAAAACTGCGGGGTGAATCAGGAAAAGCGCTTGTTGCTCTCGGAGTCAACACGCTTTTGGCTGAATGAATGTCTGATACGCTGCGCTTCGAGAGTGTCACAGGCCTCTGTGATCATGTCGCGGGTGATCGGTATTTCGCGACCGTTTTCGTCGACAATAGCGCCTTGAAAGTAGCTTTCAAGTGCCGTGCTGTCTTTGAGTTGTACCTGCTTGCGCGTCACAGTCATGGGTGGTTTTTGCCTCCTTCTTTCTGCTTCATTGCGAACATTAACACTACCATATTACAGATTAATGTCATGGTTGCTTCACTAAGTCTGGCAATAATTGCCTTGAAATTCGATGCGGGAAATTACTTATGACGTCTGAGCAGCAACCCCGGGTCTTTCGTCTTGGTCTGGTGGTCAACCCTTACGCGGGTGTGGGTGGCCCGGCGGCGCTTAAGGGCAGCGACGGCGGGGCGGCAGCGCAGGCCTTGGCGGCGGGTGTTGAACAGCGGGCGCTGCAGCGCTGTGTACGGGCTCTGCGGGCTCTCAAACAATCGTGCGCGACAGGCCTTGAGCTATTCGGGTTTGATGGCGAAATGGGGGGCGATGCCGCTGCACAGGCCGGGTTGCCTTTTGTTGCGATTGGTCGTGCCGCGTCCGACCCCAGCACCGCTGAAGATAGCGTGAGCGCAGCGAAAGCCTTGCGGACTCTCGGTGTTGATTTGATTGTCTTTGTCGGTGGTGATGGGACGGCCCGGGATATCGTGCGGGGGCTGGGTAGCGATGTGCCGGTGTTGGGTATACCGGCGGGTGTCAAAATGCATTCGGGTGTGTACGCGGTCTCCCCGGAAAGCGGGGCCGAAATTATTGCTGCCAT
>DIBR01000042.1:0-3494 GCA_002415025.1 Spongiibacteraceae bacterium UBA5047 | reverse complement strand
TGGCCGAAATTATTGCTGCCATGGCGCAGGGCAAATGGGTTGATGCCGGGGCAGAAGAGGTGCGCGATATTGACGAGCAGGCCTTTCGGGAGGGGCGGGTCAGCACGCGCCATTACGGCGAGTTACTGGTTCCGCGCCTCGGCCAGTTTTTGCAGGCAACCAAGGTGTCCGGCAGGGAGGTAGAGGAGCTTGTGGTAGCCGATATTGCCGCCGAAGTGGTTGAGCTGATGGAGGCTGATACCCTCTATTTTATCGGCCCCGGCACAACCACTGCAGCCATTTTGGATGAGTTGCAGTTAGCCAATACCCTTCTTGGAGTGGATGCCGTCTGCAACAACGTGCTGCGGGGGCAGGATTTGTCAGCCATCCAGCTGGAGGCACTGTGTCAGGAGCATCCGGGCGAGATTGTTATTATTGTCACCGCGATTGGCGGTCAGGGCCATATTCTGGGGCGGGGCAACCAGCAGCTCAGCCCGGCGGTTATCCGGCGGGCCGGGCCCCAGAACCTGTGGGTTGTGGCCAGTAAAAGCAAGTTGACTGAGCTCGGTGGCCGCCCCTTGCTGGTAGACAGCAACGACCGGGAGCTGGATGTTGCTATGGAGGGCTACATTCGCGTTATTACCGGATACCGCGATTCCGTGCTCTATCGGGTAAGCACCAGTGGCAACTGATTTCTCGCCGGTATTTCATCACCTTGAGGCAACGCTGGAAACGGCCGGCGGCAGCGCGAGGCGGCTGTTTCACGGGCGCGGGGGCTGCTACCCCGGCCTGGAATTCATGACGCTGGATGATTTTGGCGCGGGCCTGTGGCTGGTGCTGTACAAGGCGCCCGAGCCGGAGGCCTGGGCGCTGTTTCTTGACCAACTGAGGGCGCTGGCGGCACCCCATCGATCATACTGCCTTGTGCAGCACCGCTACCGGCGGCCCGTAGCGAGCGAGATACTGTGGGGTGAATTTCCCGACAAGCCGCTCGCGCTTGAAGGCGACTGGCGCTTTGAGCTGGCGCTGCAGGGGCGGCAGAACACCGGCTATTTTATGGATGCCGCACCGGCGCGCGCCTGGCTACAGACGCGGGTGGCCGGGCGCAAGGTACTGAACCTTTTTGCCTACACCTGCGCCTTTTCGGTGGCAGCGGTCAGCGGGGATGCCCGTTCGGTTGTGAACGTGGACATGAGCAAAGCGGCATTGAATACGGGGCGTGAAAACCACCGTTTGAACCGGCAATCGATGAGCGGCGTGACATTTCTACCCTACGATATTTTTCGCTCGTGGAAGCGTATTCGACAGTTGGGACCCTATGGCTGCATCGTCATTGATCCGCCCTCTTTCCAGAAGGGCAGCTTTGATGCCCGCAAGGATTACGCGCGCGTGCTCAGGCGACTGCCGGAGCTGGCAAGCGAGGGGGCAGACCTGCTGCTGTGCTTGAATGCCCCCTATCTCGATGTCGGCTTTCTGCAGGACTTGCTGGCGGCGGAATTGCCGGCTGCGCAGGTGATCGGCAGTATAGAAGGAAGGGCAGATTTTCCGGAGCAGAACCCGGCCCTGAAGATGTTGCATTGCCGTTACTCCGCAGAGAAACGGCCTGAACAGGACGGTGCTAGCGCCGGCGCGCCAGAAAATCACCGAAGCGGCCGATAGCCGTGCGCAGGTCGTCCTTGCGCGGCAGTGTGACAATGCGCAGGTGGTCTGGGGTCGGCCAGTTAAAAGCGGTTCCCTGAACCACCAGAATTTTCTCTTCCTTGAGAAAGTCGTATACCAGCTGCTCATCATCCTCGATGGCATACACCTTCGGATCCAGCCGGGGAAACATGTAGATGGCCCCCATCGGTTTACTGCAACTCACACCGGGAATGTCGTTGAGCAGTTCATAGGCGAGGTCGCGCTGCTCGCGCAAGCGCCCGCCGGGTAGTATCAGCTCCTGAATGCTTTGGTAGCCTCCGAGCGCGGTTTGAATGGCCTGTTGCCCGGTCGTGTTGGCACACAGGCGCATGGAGGTGAGGATGTTCAGCCCCTCAATGTAATCCTGTGCCTGATGTTTGGCGCCGGATATCACCATCCAGCCGCTGCGAAATCCCGCTAGCCGGTAGGATTTCGATAGCCCGTTAAAACTGATGCACAGCACATCCTGAGCCAGCCGGCCCAGGGGAATGTGCACGGCATCTTCGTAGAGGATCTTGTCGTATATTTCGTCGGCAAACAGAACCAGATTGAACTCTTTGGCCAGAGCGACCAGCTGTTTCAGCAGCGATTCTGAATACACCGCGCCGGTGGGGTTGTTGGGGTTAATAACGACCAGGGCGCGAGTATTGGGGGTAACTTTGGCTCGAATATCCTCGATATCCGGCTGCCAGCCGTTATCCTCATCACAGAGGTAATGAACCGGAGTGGCGCCGGCGAGGGTGACCGAGGCGGTCCACAGGGGGTAATCAGGTGCGGGGATGAGCACCTCGTCACCGGTATTGAGCAGCGCCAGAGTGGCGAGCGATATCAATTCACTGACGCCGTTTCCGAGATAGATGTCTTCCATCTCAACGTCGGGTACGCCGATGCGCTGGGTTTCGTGCATAACGGCCTTGCGAGCGGCGAACAGGCCCTTGGAGTCGCTGTAGCCGGGGCTTTCGGGCAATAAGCGAATCACATCCTGAATGATCTCTTCCGGCGCGTCGAAGCCGAAGGGGGCGGGGTTGCCGATATTGAGCTTGAGGATTCGATGGCCTTCCTCTTCCATAATTTGCGCCCGCTGCAACACGGGGCCGCGAATGTCGTAGCAGACGTTTGCCAATTTGTCCGATTTTACGTAAGCGCTCATCTTTGTGCCTGTTGTCATCCGCCGGTTTAGTCAGGAAGTCGCCGCTGCCATTGCCACGGCCGAAAGGGCTTATTATAGTCAGGTAAGTTATTGAAGGTGAGGGTTTAATCGTGGTTGGCGTTAAAAAAAGTGACAGTGAGTGGCGAGAGCAATTGAGTGCGGACGAGTATCGCATTTGCCGGGAGAAGGGTACCGAGCCCGCGTTTACCGGCAAATACTGGGATACCAAGGCTGATGGCATTTACCGCTGCCGCTGTTGCGGAGAGGCGCTGTTCGGGTCTGACACCAAATATGACTCGGGGTCCGGTTGGCCCAGCTTTTATGAACCAACAGCAGAAGATCGTGTTGCAGAGCATCGCGATAGCAGCCACGGCATGGTTCGCACCGAAGTAACCTGCAAACGCTGCGGTTCTCACCTGGGCCATGTATTTCCTGACGGCCCGCAGCCTACCGGGCTGCGCTATTGCATAAATTCGGCCTCTTTGGCGCTGGACGAGAAAAGCTGAGTGCTTTTTGGTCAAATCGAGCGCGATTTGACCAAGCCATTGAATAATGCGGAAAAGTTGCAGCTAAAGACTTGACGTCCTTCCGGATACTGCTAGAATGCGCGCCACTTTCGGTTGTTAAGTAACACCAGCAACCGGCAGTGATGCGGCGTCCCCTTCGTCTAGTGGCCTAGGACACC
>DIBR01000005.1:3075-18059 GCA_002415025.1 Spongiibacteraceae bacterium UBA5047 | reverse complement strand
CAGGCGAATCTCCTCCACAATGTCGGGGATCATGCCGTAGTGGTACATACCCCCTTCATTCACGTTCCAGAGTCGCCCGTTGTTGCCCGGAATAGTCAGCATCTCCACCGTGAGCGGCTCAATGTTGCTGAACTGCGGCCCCCAGTCATCTCCCCGGAAAAGCTGGAAGGGATATTCGACCGCGCCCACCTCGCTAATGCGGCCACTGCCGCGCGGCCCGGGCAGGGTGCGCAAGCCATTGGCGTCGGCGCCATAGCCCACCGAAAACTCCCGCGTAGTACCGGAGGCATCCCACAGCGGCTTCAGTTCGTTGAGAAAATTGACGTGGCCAAAGCCGTTCTTGTTGCCGGGGTAAATTACGCCACCCTGCGCAATGATCTGCTTCGCCTGTTCCTTGTTGATGCCGCCCTGCCCGCCATGGCCAGACACCGTGGGGTAGGCCGGCGTTGTGGTGGCCGTGTAGTCCAGCATAATCTGTTTGCTGCGAATCTCGGCGTGGTCGATATCGATGATAAAACCTTTCTTCATCATCTTATCAATCGCATAGATACCCAGATCCGTTACGGTGCGTGCGTTGCAGCGGCGGCCGGACTCCAGGGTGGGCAAGGCGCCGTTGGTTGCATCGAGCAGCGCGGCAGACACAGGGTCGTTCCCCAGGCTGTTCAGCAGCGGCGCGTCGGCGGCGAATGACTCCAGACCGGCCCCGTACAGAAATTTCTCACCCGTGCCGCCATCGTCGCAGGCGTAGGTTTCGAAGAAGCGTCCGGTGCCGTAAAAATTGATGAGTTCCAGAACATTGCTGAACAAACCTGCTCCGCCCAAGGAACTGTCCACGTCATGGAAGGGGAAGACCTGGCGTACACCGGCTTCCCATACGCGGTCGATTTCAGCGTCGATGTCCTCTTTGGTGCAGGACGAGGTCTCACTGCCATCGGGCGTGAAGTTCACGTTACAGCCCCAGATATTGGAAAATTCCAGGCCGGGAATCACCGCCAGTTTGCCGTCGGCAATGACCTCCCGCGCCTCAGCCGGTGAACCCACGAGTCGGAAAAAGCCCTTGCCGGGCCCGCCAAACTGCGCATCGATGTAATTCTGGATATCGCTCAGGTACTCCACTTGTTTCATACCGACGCTCATATCCACACAATCCAGTTCCATCGGATTTTGCAACCGCGTCGGGCCGGTCGCCTGAGCGACCTCGCACAGGGCTTCAATATTGGTGCCCAGCACCGTCATCAGGCGCATTCCCGACATCCAGGCGCGCTCCACCCAGCGCCAGTACATCTGCTGATGCAGCATCGAATCATTGGCCGGCCAGTCGATGAAGGTTGGCCAGCCCTCGGTGTCATGGGTTGTGCCGGGATTTGTATCGAGAATCAAGGCCTCCGGATCAGTTGCGCCATTGGGCCCGTGATAACTCTCGCAATTGCCCAGCGCATGCTGCACCCCAAAGCGATTCGCGGCGTGCCCCCATTGCACACCCCCGGCAGAGGGGCCGACATTGCGGCTGCCATCGGACATTTCACTCCCCATCGACATATGGGCGTGAACCTCTGCAAAGCCCAACACCGGCTGATCGACGTTGCCGGTATAGCTCTGGCCAATCATGCCCAGCGGCATTTCCGGGTATTCGGTACAACCGCTCGCCGGCTCAAAGGTGAGAGACGCGGGGGTATCACCCAGCACCAGCACCTTATCCTCGCCCAGCGCCAGAGCGCCATTCAGCGTTGCCGCATTGAGCACATCGCCATCTTCGGTAAAGGTCCAGTCGGAGCCATCTTCGGGCGCTGACAGCGCGACGGTAGACACCATCGAGCCACTGGCTGTCATCAGCATCTCATCGGGGGTAAAAAACAGGTAACGCGCAAGATTGGCCGCCCGCATATAGAAATTCTCGGCGCTGGCGGCATCGGTGCCGTTGGCCACAAAGGTGTCGCCATCACGCACGACATAGGCATCATTGGCCTTCATTACCCAGCATTGATTGTAAAGATCGTACATTCCGAGTGTGACGGGGTCAGGAGTGGAATCGCCGTTGCCGTTGTCACCGCCGTTTCCGCCACCGCCGCTTCCGCTGTCATTGCCACCGCCATTTCCGCCGCTTCCGCTGTCACTGCCATTGGCGCTGGGGACGGGGCTGGAGCTGCTACTGCTGGAATTGTTGCAACCGCCAATAACGACCAGCGTTAATAGCACTAGCATCCGGAGCGTGAGTGTCACGGGATTCACAAATGGCATTCGCTGAGTCATGGAGGTGTTATTCCTATGCGTTCTAGTCATTTTACTGCGCTGCCCCTCACCGCTGATTTGGGCGGCTGCCGGGGTCAGAACAAGCCTTATTCGGGATATTGACGCTGGCCACATGATACACACAGTTTAATAGTGCGGAAACCGGCCTGGCAGGGAATGGGTGATTGCTGCCTGCCCTCATCGACCATGTCTAACCGGCATGTTTTGGCATTATCAGCGGGGATGTCCTCGGTTAAGCAGGCTGTACCCTGAATTTCTGCGCAGCGCTAATGATCGCGGGCCACGTGCTCGTAAGATAGACTGACCTTATAACAGCAGCCGAATGGCGAATGAGCGGCATGACGTATAACAGACCTGTATTTGAGGCGTACCCGCAGCTGAGAGACGCCTTGCCCTGGCTTCAGCTGGCTGATTTGCCCACGCGCGTGGAGCCGTTGACGGCGCTTGGCGCAAATGGCTGGGTAAAGCGGGATGACATCTCGCACGCTGTCTATGGTGGCAACAAAATCCGCAAGCTGGAATTTATCCTGGCCGACGCTATTGCCCGGGGCAAAGATCATGTGATCACCTTCGGTGCCACCGGCACCAACCACGGCGTGGCTACGGCCATGCTGTGTCAGCAACTGGGTTTGCGCTGCACGGTACTCCTGTTTGAGCAGCCTGAATCACAGACCGTGCGCGACAATTTGCAGCGAATGGAAAACTTCGGTGCGGAGCGCATATTCTGCGGCTCGCTCGCCAGGACCGTGCTGCGCTACTACGGTCATCCGCTGCGCCTTTCCCCCAGGCACTATTTCCTGTTTGCGGGCGGCTCCAATATTGCCGGCACTATTGGCTTTGTTAACGCTGCGTTTGAACTGCGTCAACAGATCGAGCTAGGGCAATGCCCAATGCCCGCCAAAATATTCGTGCCGGTTGGTTCTGCGGCCACGCTGGCAGGCCTGACGATAGGTATGGCACTCGCGGGGCTGAAAACCGAGGTTGTGGGCATCCGGGTCGCGCCTTCGCATCTGGGTGTGATTCCCACTTGTACGGTAGCCACCGTCCATCAACTGATGAAACGTACCTGTAAGATGCTCTCGCGTTGTGGGCTTTCTCTGCCGGCGATACCCGGCCCCAATCTGATCGACAGCTATTACGGCGAGGGCTACGGTGTACGCAGCGAGGCCGGTGACAAAGCCACCGCAACGTTCGCTGCCTGCGGTATCACGCTGGACCAAACCTATACGGCCAAAGCCGCGGCGGCGTATCTGGACGCTATCGCGGCGTCTACAGATGTGCAGTTGTATTGGCATACTTACAATTCACGGCCTGCACAAGATGTTAACGACCTGCGTCCGTTCGGCAACGGCCCCCGCTGATCCCGAACGGATCGCCACGACACTCACGTTGAATTTCCCAGGCCGACAAAGGCGTTGGTGGCTATTTTTATCGACCCCGGGTACTTTAGGTAGATTGGCGGGAGAGAATATGAAAAAGCTGGAAAACGAAAAAGAATATGTACGCAAGGCCATAGATATCGGTACGCGCTACGCAGAAAAGCGCGGGGCGGCATTATTCGAGCCTACCGATTCAACCAATGAGAAACTGGAATACATATACCGGCTGCTGGTGCGGGACAAACTTATCCAGCCAATGCCGGAGCTTCAGGTGTCGCAGCAATCCATACGGCACCGCCTGGCTTTATGGGCTGCTTCGCTGGAAAAGAAGAAGAGCTGACCCGTGGGCTGGCAGTGGGGCGGCTATCTATTGAGCCCCTTAAATTGCTAATACAAACTACTAAGGCTCACTCACCACGTACTTTAAAATCTCAACCACCTGATCCGTTGTGGTCGCCCAGGCCATTGCGGCGGCGTCCACTTCCTTGAGCGGGTGGATGATGTCTTCGCCATGCAGTGTGATATAGGGCTTGCCGAGCGCTGCGCAGTGTCCGGCATCGAAGGCGGCATTCCACTGCTTGTACTTGTCGCCGAAGCGGATAATCGCCACATCGCACTGTTCGATTAAGGTTTTGGTGCGGATCGCGTTAACCTTGGCAGATTTGTGGTCGCGCCAGAAACCTTTGTCCTCGGGGCCAAGTACATCGCCGGCCGCATCGCTGGATTCATGGTCGGTGTTGGCAGAGGTGAATGTAATGGCCAGATTCTGCTCACGGCAGCTCTGAATAATCTGGTCGCGCCAGTCGGTATGGATTTCTCCGGAAAGGTAAACGTTTAATGACACAGTTTTTCTTTCTCCTATGTGTTGGGCTTTGGACAATTAACTAAGCTGCCCCGCAATGTACTAGAAAACCGATGGCTCCGAGGGCCGCCACTCTGCAATTCTCCGGTTAACGTGATTTCGTCTGGCCTTGCTAAGTTTTAGCTCAATATCGTATTTCAGGTTGGTGATATCTTCGATGCCATACTTGTGAGCAAGTGACAGCCAGAAGTAGGCTTCTTCGTAATCTCCCACCCCGAGTTGCGGATCCGTGTAAGCATGCCCCAGCGTTGCAAATGCCGGTATAAAGCCCATGCCAGCTGATTTGTGCAGCCATCTCATCGCCTCGCCAACGTTGATCGGGCTGTCCGGGTTGACGCCGGGTTCCAGGCCGAGCAGGTAGAAGTTGCCTACACCAAAGGCACCGGCGGGCGAACCCAGATTCGCTGCTTTTATTGCCAGATTGAATGCCTTGTCGGTATCACGGGTAACGCCTTCGCCTGTGGCGTAGAGGTTGCTGAGGCTCATTATTGCCCCGGTGTCGTTCAATTCTGCGGCCTGATGAATAAGCTGCATGCCTTTGTCTCTGTCCTGCAATACCCCCGAGCCGAAGAAATATTTAGTGCCCAAGTGAGCAATGGCCATTGGGTGCTCTTGTGCGGCTGCTGCTTCACAGTATTTGAAGGCGATTTTCTGATTGGCTTTGACCACCAAGCCCTGATCGTAAAAGTTACAGATCATATACTGCGAACCCGGATGCCCTGCATCGGCCAACTGTTTCAGGGCGGGAAAGGCTTCCTCGAACTGATCATTCTGAAGCATTGTTTGGATGTCCTGGAGCTCGTCGGCAATCAGGCAAGGACAAAGTATGAACAAGGCGACGGCTAGAGTGCTTTTTATTTTATGCGGCAAGGGTGCGTCCTTTTCGTTATTGCTCGTGAAGCGCTAAGCGTTAATTCCGTGGTTATTGGAGTGAATACTGTGATTCACAATGACTTAAATGCTCTGGCCCTTAATTCGGGACCCCGTAATTCAGTCAAATAAAACGGACGGGTCGCCGGCGAACAAAGACCAGGTGGCATCGCGTCGTACAATACGCCAGCCTTCCGGTCGGCGCTGCCACTGATCGATGTATTCGCCGTGGGTATCGAAAATTGCGCCGTTCTTGTCACCGATGCCCTGATGCCGCGCCTGCACGTAGGCGCGGGTTAGGGCGCTGTCACCGTCGATCTCCACCTGAATGCTGCCCAGTAGATGCTGCATGGCGCTGCAGCGTTCGTGAAATTTCCTGAACTGCATCAGCAGCGCTTCAAGCCCTCGTTTTTCTCCGCCGTCAGCATAGTCAAAGCGGATGTCTTCGGCAAAAACCTCGCTGATTCTGTCCCAGTGTTTACCGTCGACCACTCGGGGAAAGGCCGCAAGGGTGTTCATGATCGTATGATAGTCGTCTGAGTAATTGTGCACAGGGCAGTCTCGCTAGATTGGATGGGGCAGGTCGACGGGGTCAGATTCATTCCCTATACCCTTTACAGGCGAAAGGGGGATATTCGCTTTGGATAGATCAAGTAACTCTGACCCCATTGATTGGACCCCATTGATTGGCCTCTTTTTAGTTCTTTATCTCAACACGAATAATCCGGTTGGTCGCGCTCTGGTGTATGAGAATGTCCCCGTCGCGGGTCGGTCGCATATGCCGGACAATGCCGGAATAAATGCCGCCAGAGGGAATCGTCCAGCTCTGAAAGGCTTCTGTCTCAGGGTCAAAGCGAACCAGTGAATCCGGTCGCATGCCCGATTCGTTATACCACACGCTACCCTCAACAACTGCAATGGCATAAGGGTGGGAGCGTGGCCCACTGGGGGATGGCCACTCCCGGATTTCGCCCGTAGCCGGATTGTAGCGCCCGAGGCGGCCGCGGCCTGAATTCACATACCAGATCATGCCATCGGCAGCGATATCCAGTCGCCTAACGGTCGTGCTTTCGTGAGGGAGTGTGACTTCTGTCAGCGTCAGGGTTTTCGGGTTGACCTTTATCAGGCAATTGCTGCCGTTGCAGGCTACCCAGGGCACACCTGATGCATCGATCTTGATTCCGTAGGGGCGAGATCCCGGCGTCGGCAGCGTCACCAGCTGAATCTTGCTGTTCGTTGGATCAAGACGGCCTATCCGGTTTGCATGTTGTAAGGTAAACCAGAGAATGCCGTTTGCATCGAACACCGCCGTGTGTGGGTCGCGAGCCGCCGGGTCGGGCATGGGGTAGACGGTCGTGTCGCCACTGGCAGGATTGAGCTTCACGATAGACGCATTCTTGTTTCCTGTGAGCCACACACCCCCCGACGGATCAAGCGTAACGGAATGCGGCATGGTGCCGGGAGGCAGGGTATATTCGCGCATATCGCCACTGCGCGGATCAATGCGTCCGGCAATATTGCCCCACTGGCCCACCCACCAGATCGAACCGTCGGGCGCCTCTGCCGGGTCGCGCGATCGCTGGCCAAGGGTAGGAACGACCCATTCCTGAAAGGTGATTTGGGTTTTCCCCTCAACAATCGTCGGCGCTCGGTGCTGGCTGGGGGGAAAGTGCTTTGCCAGATAGTCCGCCATAGCGTCGCGTTGGGCCGGGTCGTTCGAAAGGTCGACCATGGTGCCCATCAGTTCCAGCCAGCCCTTGTGGCTGTAACCCAGGCTTTGGGGAATCCGGTTCGTATTGTGGCAGGCCGAGCAATGTGTCTGCACCAGACTCCGGCCTTTTCCCTCGGGCAGCGTGGCGTTTGCCGCGTCAGAAAAAGAGGCTGCAATTAAAACGCCCACTCCAATGATTGGCGACTTCCAGAACATGTTCATTTACAACTCCCGATATCCAGTTGTTGTGCGAGTGTAGCGGTAATAGCGGCGCGAATGTAGTCGCCGGAGTCGTCAGCATTAGGGGCCTGCCCAAGCCCGAAAATCCATCGCGAATCAAAATTCAACATGCTTAGCGGGCTCTGAAGCGTGGTCGACTTTCGCATCTGCTCTGCAAGGGGAATATACTCGCGGTTTCGCGCAGATAAATAAAAAAGCCGCCATGACAGAAAGTTGCTCCGATATAAAATGGTATTCCGACTCAGGCCGACGTGTGGCCTACCGGCAATGGCTGGTGCCGTCGCCCAGGCTGGTTATTCATATCGTGCACGGCATGTCGGAGCACTCAGGCTGCTACGACGATGTCGCACGGCTTTTCAATGCGGCGGGTTTCAGTGTGTTTGCCCATGACCACTGCTGTCATGGGCAGAATGTTGCGATTGACGAACTCGGCGTCGTGAGTGAGTCCCAGAACTGGGACAATATCCTTAAAGATATGCTCTCAATAAATACCCTGATCAGGGGTGCCTGCCCGGAAACGCCGCTGGCCATTCTCGGGCACAGCATGGGGTCGTTTATCGCCCAACGCTTTGCCCAGCTTCACCCAAACAGTGCCGACTTCCTCCTGCTGGAAGGCAGTTCATTCGAACCCCGCTGGCTGACCCTGGCAGCCCGTTGGATTGCAGCCTTTGAATGTGCAAGGCAAGGCCCAAAAGGGCAGAGCCCTGTGATCCATGCCTTAACCTTCGGCGGGTTTAATCGCGCTATAAAGAAGCCTCGCACCGCCTTTGACTGGGTGAGCAGGGAAACCGCCTTTGTGGATGCCTACGTGAACGATCCGCGCTGCGGCTTTCAGGCCTCCAATGCCTACTGGCGTGACATGTTTCGTTTTCTGAATACCCTCTACAGCCGGCAATCCCTCGAACAATTCCGCCCCGATATCCCGGTCTATGTATTTTCCGGGGATCAGGACCCTGTAGGGCATAACGGAAAAGGGGTTGAAAAACTGGCGGCGTGGCTCAGGGCTTACTTAACGAATGTGACGGTACAACTTTATCCGCAGGCTCGGCATGACGTATTGCATGAGATCAATCAGAGCGAAGTGGTTGCAGATGTCATTGCTTGGTTGACGAGTCAGCAGCGCGAGGCTTGAAAATAAATCTGCCCCCATTTATGGTCCACACTATGCCCATGCACAAACCTTCACACCCCGGCCGGATTCTTCGCCAGCGCCTGATTGAGGATGAGGATGGTCAAAAGCTCAACAGTGTTGCCACTGTAGCGGAACAGCTCGGTTGCCACCGCAATACCTTAAACCGTGTGATTAACGGTAGCGCGTCATTAACGCCGGAGATGGCGCTGGCGCTGGAGTTGATCGGTGCAGGCAAAGCAGAATTCTGGCTGACCATGCAGGCGAGCTATGATCTGTTTCAACTGCGTGAGGCGCGTAATGCTGCGTAGTAATTAGTGGTTCGGTCGGGAGTTTTTGGGTGATAGTTCAATGAGCCTGGCCCTGTTCATCACAAAGACCATATCCAGTGGATTATGGTGATGTTCCCTGAATTCGGATCAATGACTCTGACCTCTTTGATGCTTTGATCTCAATACTGTATATTTGTACATTATTGCATGGAGGCGATAACCGTATGAAACACCAATTTGGCGGTATTTGGACTAGTAAGAAGCTGCTTGCTCTGGAGCACTATCTCGCATTCTACGTGAAGGCGCTCAGGAATCAGCCTTTCATGCTGCACTATGCCGACGCTTTTGCGGGAACAGGCTCTCATGTACCCGCGGTGGAAGAAGGGCAGGCGCTGTTGATGCCCCTTGAAAATTTCGGTGGCTCTGTAGAGAAAGCCTTGGAGGTTGTGCCCAGTTTTGATCGCTATCATTTCAATGACTTGAACCCGAGTCACGTCAGAGAATTGGAAAAGATAAAGGCTAACCATCCTGCTCGGGATATTCATATTTACCAGCAAGATGCCAATCAGTTTGTGCCGGAGTTTTGTAGGGGCCTGAAACGAGGCGATCGTGCAGTTTTACTCTTGGATCCATACAGTACTCAGTTGGACTGGGCTACTCTGAAGTACGTCGCTGATTCTGGCAAGGTGGATCTGTGGTTGCTCTTCCCGATTTCCGTCATTTTAAGGATGACACCAACGCAGGGGACGAAGGTCAGGCCGGAATGGCAGAATACGCTCAACCGACTGCTGGGCACCGACCAATGGATGGACGCCTTGTATAAGCCTATTGATGTCCCGCCGATCAATGATCTTTTTGGGGAGATTGATTCGTTGCAGACCCAGAGGTTGAATGTTGACGAGCTGGAGCGATGGGTGACTTTGCGTTTGAAAACGTTGTTTCCTTATGTGGGAGAACCTATGCGTCTGGAAAATAACGGTAGACCACTGTTTTCGTTTTATTTTGCTGTCTCCAATGAAAACCCCGCTGCGTGGGGATTGGCCGCAAAAGCGGCCTCACATATCAGAAATAAATTAGTTGGTAATTCACAATGAGCAAAATCGAGTGGACTGAACAAACTTGGAACCCCGTAACCGGGTGCACGAAAGTTTCGCCGGGGTGCAAACATTGCTACGCCGAAACCATGGCGAAGCGGCTCAAGGCAATGGGTGCACCGGGCTACGACAATGGCTTTGAGCTGAGTCTGTTGCCTGAGCGCCTGAATCAACCTCTACAGCGTCGAAAGCCAACGATGTACTTTGTTAATTCAATGAGCGATCTATTTCAAGACGAGGTCCCACTGCCGTTTATTGATGCAGTTATGGATGTCATTCAAGCAACACCTCACCATACATACCAAATACTCACCAAGCGCAGTGGTAATATGCGGGAGTATTTTGAGACACGTCTGGTCCCTGAAAATGTTTGGCTGGGCGTATCTGTTGAGGATAAAAAATACGGAAAGCCGCGTATTCCCGATTTACTTGCTATTAAAGCTCGAACTAGGTTTTTGTCCGTCGAACCCTTGTTGGAAGATATTGGGCGAATGCGGTTAAAGGGGATTCACTGGGTTATCGTTGGCGGGGAATCAGGAAGAGGAGCGCGACCTATGCAGGAGGAATGGGTGGTTAATATTCGTAATCAATGCCTGAATGTTGGTGTTGATTTTTTCTTCAAGCAGTGGGGTGCCTGGGGAGAAGATGGCAAACAGCGCACGAAAAAGGCTAACGGACGAAAACTTGAAGGAAAAGTCTGGGATATGATTCCAGCTGTAGCCGTTTGAGAGCGAGCGTTCTGCTTCGATTATTTGTGGCAGCAAGCAACGAGAACAAGCTATAAATGATCTAAATGCGGGATAAGCCTTACAGCACATCGAACTTAACTTATCTATTCAATCCGTACCCGATCACTGGTTCGCGGCTCCTGCCTCGCGGCCAGATTCTGATATTCTCAATACTTGGCTAAGCCAAGCTCTTCTATCCGAATAGCCATGGCTTCAATCGACACATTAAATAGCTCAGCCAGTGACGGAGAGCTTTCTTGATTAAACGTCTTGCATCGTGCCAAAGTGCGAGACAAGTCTCTCAAGCTTTTAATTTTTTCTGGAGAGTTTATTGCGCCGAGCATGTGTATGTTTTCAGGAGTGAGTCGGAAGCAATCGGAGTTGAACTTAAGTTTGAAGTGCTTAGCTACGTACGCTTCTGGCATCAGTAGTAATGAAGCGAAAATGTCGGCATCAAGTTCCTGCCCGGTTCTCTTTTTTGAGCCGTCAACAGCGATGTCCCGGTGTAGGCCGGTTTCGCTGTGAAGCAAAACGTGCCCAAGCTCATGCGCAGCGGTAAAGTTTTGCATGTGTCGGGGGAACTCTAGGGAAATGAGCACCTTGTTTGACTTTTTGTCGAGCATCCCTGCGACCTTGCTGCGGTTATTCCCTGATTCGAGTAGGCCGAGTGAGCCATGAGTTTCGCACTGATAGCCCATGTGATTTAGTACTATGGTCGGGCTGAGTAGGTCGGAGGGCGAGTTTGGTACATTGCTATGAAAGATCGCATCTTTGTTTTTCAATAGAATGTTATGGATTCTGTTTACTAGGCTCGCAATGTCTTTCTTCGAGTAGTTTTCTTTTTTACGTTGAGGTATCGCCGACATGAAAATGTCGTCGACGCGACTATTTGTGTTTGCAGCCTCATATGAGCCATCACCCATTAAATGAGCATATTGATTTTGCAGCACATAGCGGCTTCTCGATATTTCCTCACTTTTGCGTGCGGCGGGTATTAGGGCTGGGGGCTTCTCCGGCGATTTTGTAGCCTGCAGTGCGGTCGGGTCAGTATATTCGAAGCCGTCATCAGTGACATAAGCATAAGGGTTTTGAAGTAGCAGTCTACTTTTGGTCAGCTTACGATGCATCTCCGATTTCCTCCTATGCGCACCAAGGTCCAGGGTGCGCCAATTGTTGCATATCAACTGGGGATAAATTATTCCCAGCTTAGTGCCCCCCCCGTCTGATACTCAATAACCCGAGTCTCAAAGAAATTCTTCTCCTTACGCAAATCCATAATCTCGCTCATCCACGGGAAGGGGTTTTGCGCACCGGGGAATTGCTCTTTCAAACCGAGCTGGTTCAAACGGCGGTTGGCAATAAAGTGCAGGTACTGTTCCATCATGCCGGCATTCATGCCGAGTACACCGCGCGGCATGGAGTCGCGGGCGTATTCGATTTCGAGCTGGGTGCCTTCCACAATCATCTGGGCCACTTCCTGCTGGAATTGTTCGCTCCACAGGTGGGGGTTTTCCAGTTTGATCTGGTTGATCAGGTCGATGCCAAAGTTAAGGTGCATGGACTCGTCGCGCAGGATGTACTGGAACTGCTCGGCAACGCCGGTCATTTTGTTGCGGCGGCCCATGGAGAGAATCTGGGTAAAGCCACAGTAGAAGAATACGCCTTCGGTAACGGCGTAGAAGCCGATCAGGTTGCGCAGCAGTTCCTGATCGGTTTCGGGGGTGCCGGTTTTGAAGGTGGGGTCGCTCAGTGCTGCGGTGTGCTTGAGGCTCCAGGCCGCTTTTTTGGCGATGGAGGGCAGCTCGCGGTACATGTTGAACACTTCGCCTTCGTCCATGCCCAGCGACTCTACGCAGTACTGGTAGGCGTGGGTGTGAATGGCTTCTTCAAAGGACTGGCGCAGCAGGTACTGGCGGCACTCGGGGTTGGTGATGTGGCGATAGGCAGCCAGTACCAAATTGTTGGCCACGAGTGAGTCGGCAGTGGAGAAGTAACCGAGTGAGCGCATAACAATGCGCCGCTCGTCTTCGGTGAGGCCTTCGGGGTTTTTCCACAGAGAGATGTCTGCGGTCATGTTCACTTCTTGCGGCATCCAGTGGTTGGCGCAGCCGTCGAGGTATTTCTGCCAGGCCCAGTCGTACTTGAAGGGCACCAGCTGGTTAACGTCGGCGCGGCAGTTGATGATGCGCTTGTCGTCTACCTGAATGCGGGCGGCGCCCATGTCCAGTTCTTCCAGCCCGGCGGTTACGTCGAGCTGCTCAAGGGCTTTTTCGGCGCGGGCCTGCAGGGATTCGTCGGCAATTTCTTCTTCGCCGATAGATTCCATGGGCGCAACGGCTGTTGGTTCCGCCGCCGGCATTGCAGGCTGTGTCTCGGTATACGCAGCCGGAGCGGTTTCTTGCACTCGCTCGGGCTGGGCAGCTGCAGATGCCGGTTGTGCACCGGCCGAGGACTCAGTCTTCTCAGCAGGCGGCGGAGGCGGTGGCATTTTGGATTTTGAGGTGAGCGCGTCTAAGGCGTCGTCGGTGTTGTATTCGTCCCAGCTTAACATCGTGTTCCCTTGGTTCTTTACTGTGTTGGTTTGTTGCATCGATACCCACCTCATTTCATTGCTTTTGTTATCTGTTTAACGGGTACTGCTGTTTCTGTATTTGGTTGTGGGTGGAGGGGGCTTTCCCCTCACCCTAACCCTCTCCCGGGGGAGAGGGGATTATTGGCAAGCCTCGCAATCGGGGTCGTCCAGCGAGCAGGCCTGAGGTACCGGCGCTGCCGTGGGTGCGGCTGCCGGTGCAGCGGCCTGGGACGACACCTTGTTGAGCGTGCCCTGATCTACGGTCGATTTCTCGGTAGAGGTAGCTGCCAGTGCGCGGAGGTAGTAAGTGGTTTTAAGGCCACGGAACCACGCCATGCGGTAGGTCACATCCAGCTTTTTACCCGAGGCGCCTGCGATATACAGGTTGAGCGACTGGGCCTGATCGATCCATTTCTGGCGACGCGAGGCGGCGTCTACCAGCCAGCGTGGCTCCACTTCAAACGCGGTGGCGTACATGGCTTTCAGATCTTGCGGTACGCGGTCGATCTTCTGTACCGAGCCTTCGTAGTACTTGAGGTCGTTAACCATCACGCTGTCCCACAGGCCGCGCGCTTTCAGGTCGCGCACGAGGTAGGGGTTAACCACGGTGAACTCGCCGGAGAGGTTCGATTTCACGTACAGGTTCTGGTAAGTGGGCTCGATTGATTGCGACACACCGGTGATGTTAGCGATGGTGGCGGTGGGTGCAATGGCCATCACGTTGGAGTTGCGCATACCATCACTCAGCACTTTATTGCGCAGTGATTTCCAGTCCAGCGTTTCGGTGCGATCCACTTCAATGTAATCCGCGCCGCGCTCGTCAATCAGTTTGCTCAGCGAGTCGATGGGCAGAATACCCTGACTCCACAGTGAACCGTCGTAGCTCTGGTACTTGCCACGCTCAACTGCCAGATCACTGGAGGCCTGAATGGCGTAGTAGCTCACGGCTTCCATTGAGCGGTCGGCAAAGTTCACGGCGCTGTCGCTGCCGTAGGCAATGTGCTGACGGTACAGGGCGTCCTGAAAGCCCATAATGCCAAGGCCAACCGGGCGGTGCTTGAGGTTGGAGTTCTTCGCCTGTGGCACCGAGTAGTAGTTGATGTCGATAACGTTATCGAGCATGCGTACGGCGGTCTTAATGGTTTTCGCCAGTTTGGCGTGATCCAGACCGTTTTCGTCGGTGTGCTGGGCGAGGTTCACCGAGCCCAGGTTACACACGGCAATTTCTTCGTTGTTGGTGTTGAGCGTGATTTCGGTACACAGGTTGGACGAGTGCACCACGCCGGCGTGCTGCTGCGGGCTGCGCAGGTTGCAGGGATCTTTAAAGGTGATCCAGGGGTGGCCGGTTTCAAACAGCATGCTCAGCATTTTGCGCCACAGGTCGGCAGCTTTAACGCGCTTGAACAGTTTCAGTTCGCCGGTTTGGGTCATGCGCTCGTATTCTTCGTAGCGCTCTTCAAAGGCTTTGCCGTACAGGTCGTGCAGGTCGGGCGTGTTGCTCGGCGAGAACAGGGTCCACTGGCCGTCCTGAAATACGCGCTTCATAAAGAGGTCGGGTACCCAGTTGGCGCTGTTCATGTCGTGGGTGCGGCGGCGGTCGTCGCCGGTGTTTTTGCGCAGCTCCAGAAACTCTTCAATATCGAGGTGCCAGGTTTCGAGGTAGGCACACACGGCGCCCTTGCGCTTGCCGCCCTGGTTAACCGCAACGGCGGTGTCGTTCACCACTTTCAGGAAGGGCACAACGCCCTGTGATTTACCGTTGGTGCCTTTGATGTAGGAGCCCAGTGCGCGCACAGGGGTCCAGTCGTTGCCCAGACCGCCAGCCCATTTGGACAGCATGGCGTTGTCCTGAATGGCACCGTAGATGCCGTGCAGGT
>DIBR01000005.1:0-2855 GCA_002415025.1 Spongiibacteraceae bacterium UBA5047 | reverse complement strand
TCGGGCACGGTGGTGAGGTAGCAGCTCGACAATTGCGGGCGCAGGGTGCCTGCGTTGAACAGGGTGGGCGTGGAGCTCATGTAGTCAAAAGAGCTGAGCAGCTCGTAAAACTCAATGGCGCGCGCGTTTTTGTCTTCTTCGGCGGTCGCCAGACCCATGGCAACGCGCATAAAGAAAATTTGCGGCAGTTCAATGCGCACGTCGTTGCTGTGAATAAAGTAGCGGTCGTACAGGGTTTGCAGGCCGAGGTAGTTGAACTGGTAATCGTTCTCGGGCTTGAGCGCTTGACCGAGCTGCACCAGGTCAAAGTCGCGCAGTGCGGGTGACAGCAATTCCAGCTCGATGCCTTTTTCGATGTAAACCGGCAGGGCCTTGGCGTAGTACTCGGCCATATCGTGCTGGGTGGCCGAGTCGGCAATGCCCAGGAAGCTCAGGGCTTCAGCGCGCAGGGTGTCGAGCAGCAGGCGCGCCGTTACATAGCTGTAGTTGTGTTCTTTTTCGACCAGCGAGCGCGCGGCGATCACCAGCGAGGTGTTGACCTCGTGCATGGCCACGCCGTCGTACAGGCCCTTGAGCACTTCGTTGAGCACGGCTTCGGTGCTGATGTCGCTCAGGCCTTCGCAGGCTTCTTCAACAATGAATTCCAGCCGGCCGATATCCAGCGGTGCGCTGCTGCCGTCAGCCAGTGTAACGCGAATGCTGGGGTGGGCCTTTTCCTGGGGCTGGGCCTTTTTGCGCTCTTCGGCGCGGGCGGCGCGGTAAATCACGTAGTCGCGGGCGACCTTGTGTTCGCCGCTGCGCATCAGGGCCAGTTCAACCTGGTCCTGAATGTCTTCAATATGGATGGTGCCGCCGGAGGGCATGCGGCGTTTGAAGGTGGCGCTGACCTGATCGGTGAGCTTGGCAACCGTTTCGTGAATACGCGAAGAGGCAGCGGCGGTGCCGCCTTCAACAGCCAGAAAGGCTTTGGTAATGGCGACGGTAATTTTGTCATCGGTGTAGGGCACCACTGTGCCGTTGCGCTTGATAACGCGCAACTGGCCGGGGGCGGTGGCCTGGATTTCGGCAGGTGAGGTGCTGCTGGCGCGTTGCGCCGGATTGTTAGGCTGGCTTTCGACGTGGGTTTGCATGTGCTCTCCGGACATTTTTAGCTCGTGTGGGCGGAACATCGCCGTTGCTATATCTGGTGTCTGATGGTGTACCGACTACTACATGGAGTATTGCCGTCGATACGAGTTATTTTGCTGCCGTATCCGATTGATTGCCTGCGCCAATCGCCGGAGAAATAATGGTGATCGTCGTAGAAATTCTTGCGAACTGCATCGATCTTATTGTTTTATCTCCGTGACTGGCTGCCGTCCGTCCGTGTGGCCGTGCAGTCAAGAGCACAAGATAGTGCGGTTTTGCCTGGGGTGCAAGCACTAAATATTGGGTATAGCATGTGAACAAGGTGTGGATAAGCCGGGTGTTTGGTGGGTACTAACCCTGAGCGGCCCATGAACGCTGATTTTCGCTAAAACAGCGTCAACATGGAGGAAAATTCAGGGTTCAGATCGTCTTTTTATAAAAGTGGGATGCCTTAGACGATTTGAGACTTTAGCGATTTTCAGCTCTGGTGACCGAAGGCAATAAGGTGCTCAACGTCGGCCTGAATACTGATGGTTTCACCGAGCTGAAAATCGCGATGGCTGGGCAGCAGGGCTTCCACGGCGCTGCCGGTGGGCAGGGCCAGCGTGTAGAGCGTGGCGCCACCGGAGAAGACCTTTTTCTGAACGCGGGCTTCTATACCGTCAAAGTCGCTGAGGGTGATATCGTCGGGCCGCAGTAGTACTTCCACGGGGGTATCCGGCTGCCAGGGGTAAGCGCGATTGCCGTGCAAATCACCCAGCTCGGTTTTGACGCTGTTGGGGCCGGTGACCACGCCGGGCAGAAAGCAGCCCTGACCGACAAAATCGGCAACGAGGCGATTTCTGGGTTCGTGGTAGAGGTTGAAGGGGGTGTCCCATTGCTGCAGGGCGCCGTGGTAGAGCAGGCCGATCTGGTCGCTGAAGGCGAAGGCTTCTTCCTGATCGTGGGTGACGAGGATGGCGCTGATGCCGTAATCCTTGAGAATGTCGCGCACTTCCAGACTCAGGCTTTTGCGCAGCTCGGCATCGAGGTTGGAGAAGGGTTCGTCGAGCAGTAATAGCTTGGGTGCCGGCGCCAGGGCGCGTGCGAGGGCAACGCGTTGTTGCTGGCCGCCCGACAATTCATGGGGGTAGCGATCTTCCACGCCTTGCAGGCGTACCAGTTCCAGCAGCCCCTGCACGATCTTTTTTTGTTGCGCGGTGGAGGTCTTGCGAAAACCGAAGCAGATATTTTCGCGCACGGTCATGTGCGGGAACAGGGCGTAGTCCTGAAAGACCATGCCCACTTCGCGTTGCTCGGGGGGCAGGGCAAAGCCGGGTTTGCTCAGCAGGGTGTCGCCCAGGGTAATGTCGCCGGTGGTGACGGATTGAAAACCGGCGATGGCGCGCAGTGCCGTGGTTTTGCCGCAGCCGCTGGGGCCGAGCAGGCAGCAGATATCACCTTCATTGACATGGAAGCTGATGTCTTCGATGACGGTTTCGCCGTCGTATTGGCATTGGATCTGGTTGACTTGTAGCACGGGCTAACCTTGTTGCGGTGTCTTGCCGGCAACGCGATGCTTATGCCGGCCTACGGTGTTGTGCATGTTTGTCTGTGTTCGCCTGCAGGGCAGGCTCCTACAATGTCTTGCCGGCAACGCGATGCTTATGCCGGCCTACGGTGTTGTGCATGTTTGTCTGTGTTCGCCTGCAGGGCAGGCTCCTACGGTGTCTTGCCGGCAACGCGAT
>DIBR01000050.1:68082-68215 GCA_002415025.1 Spongiibacteraceae bacterium UBA5047 | reverse complement strand
CGCTACATGAACTTTGACCAGATTGCAGAGTTCCAGAAAGGTGCCGAGGAAGGCGCCCGGATAGCGGCCGTAGAAATTCAGGAAGTGGCGTAACACGCCAGCCTGATATAAAAAAGCCCGCTTCCGCGGGCTT
>DIBR01000050.1:67219-67876 GCA_002415025.1 Spongiibacteraceae bacterium UBA5047 | reverse complement strand
AGCCTGCCCTGCAGGCGAACTGACTTAGAATGTCATAAAATCCGGCGTATTAAACTTCCAGCTTTTCACTTCGGCACGTTCCTTAATGCGCCAGCCTTTGTCAGTGCGAACATATTTATCCACGTACCACAGACCCAGCATAAACACGTGGGTGGGCTGGCCCTCGCCCATCGACATTTCCATGGGGTTAAAGCACATTACCCGCCCCTCACCTTCATCGCCATTCACGGTGATTTGAATATTGGCATTCAAATGCTGGGAGTTGGGAAAGGCCGGCAAGGCCTCTTTCAGAAAGGCAATGGTGGTTTCCAGGTCACCCACCGATCCGTCAAATGCGCTGTAATCGATATGGGCATCGGCGGTAAAGACGTCGCGCAGCTCGTCGGCCGCCTTGCGGTCAATGATATCCGCGTAGTGATACAACATGTCCTGAATTTCGAAACGATCCGACATTTCCTGAGCAGAAAGAGCCATGAACAACCTCCGGTTTTGATAGTAGGACGAGCATAGTTTCTGCCGTGGTTTTGCGCCTCACCCTTTTGGGCGGGCGCAGACGAGACTAGGCGTTTGCCGCGTCTCGCTGAAAGTAGTCTCGCGTCAACGCAAATACAACGGGACTCAACAGCAGCAGTGCAATCAGGTTGGGAATCGCCATCA
>DIBR01000050.1:66559-67036 GCA_002415025.1 Spongiibacteraceae bacterium UBA5047 | reverse complement strand
AATCAGGTTGGGAATCGCCATCAGGGCATTGAGGGTATCGGCCAGTAGCCAGATAAACTCCAGCTCCGCAACGGCGCCAAAGGGAATGGCCGCCACCCACAGCAGCCGAAACGGCAGTATCGCCTTCACACCCACCAGATACACCAGACAGCGCTCACAGTAATAGCTCCAGCCAAGAATGGTGGTAAAGGCAAACAGCACCAGACCGATAGAGACCACATATTCACCGCCGGGAATCAGGGCATCAAAGGCAGCGGCCGACAGCGCTGCGCCGCTATCTCCGCCCGTCCACACTCCGCTGAGCAAAATCACAAAACCGGTGACGCTACAAACAACAAGCGTGTCAATAAAGGTGCCCAGCATCGCGACCATGCCCTGCGCCACCGGGCTGTCGGTCTTGGCGGCGGCATGGGCAATAGGCGCGCTACCAAGACCGGCTTCATTACTGAAAATTCCGCGCGCCACGCCAAAGCGAAT
>DIBR01000050.1:65941-66353 GCA_002415025.1 Spongiibacteraceae bacterium UBA5047 | reverse complement strand
CCACGCCAAAGCGAATGGCAGCCCACACCGCAGCGCCCGCAAAACCGCCGGTGGCGGCTGTGCCGGTAAAAGCAGATTCAAATACCAGAGCAATCACGGCGGGCAGCTCGTTGATTGATACCGCGATAACAACAAGCCCTGCCAGTAAATAGGCAATGGCCATCACCGGAACCAGCACGCCGGCGACGTCCGCAATACGGCGCACGCCACCCAGCACTACGGCCGCTACGGCCACAAGCAGAACACCGCCGGTCAGCTTGGCGTCAATACCAAAACTGCTCTGCAGGGCATCTGCCACCGAGTTGGCTTGTACGCCGTTCCCGATGCCAAAACCGGCTATGGAGCCAAACAATGCAAAGGCGACCGCCAACCAGCGCCATTTTCCGGAAAGGCCGTTCTTGATGTAATACAT
>DIBR01000050.1:65280-65762 GCA_002415025.1 Spongiibacteraceae bacterium UBA5047 | reverse complement strand
CCGTTCTTGATGTAATACATCGGCCCGCCGCAATAGTCGCCCTTGGCATCCCGCTCCCTGAAATGCACAGCGCAAACCGCTTCAGCATATTTGGTCGCCATCCCTACAAGCGCAGTACACCACATCCAGAACAAGGCTCCCGGCCCACCCAATGCAATGGCAGTTGCCACGCCAGCGATATTGCCGGTACCAATGGTGGCTGAAAGCGAGGTCATCAGTGCCTGAAAAGGTGTGATATCACCTTCGCGTGTGGATGTGCGCCCGGCGAACAACATGCGAAAGGCGCGTCCGATATTGCGCAAGGGCATAAGGCGCAGGCCCAGCATTAAAAACAGCCCGGTGCCCAGTATGAGCACCAACATCGGTACTCCCCAAACCAGGCTGTTTAGTGCGGCGACCCATTCCTGCATGGCAAATCCTGTTTTTTCTTATTAACGAATATGCGACCAACTGATGTCGTCGGACTTATAAAATTGTTGCAA
>DIBR01000050.1:64775-65008 GCA_002415025.1 Spongiibacteraceae bacterium UBA5047 | reverse complement strand
CCCGCCGCGCTGGGGAAACAGCCCAAAGCTGCCGCCGGTATGCACGAAAACAATATCGCTCGCGCCATCAAAGCGACCGTTGCGAATTTCGCAAAGCATGCCGTGAAAGGCCTTGCCGGTGTAAACAGGGTCCAGAACCAGCCCCTCCATGCGGCCGAGCATGGCAATCGTCTCAAAAACTTCTTGATCTGCAATCGCATAGCCCGGCCCTACATAGCCGTCAATCACGCGGG
>DIBR01000050.1:0-64619 GCA_002415025.1 Spongiibacteraceae bacterium UBA5047 | reverse complement strand
TCAATCACGCGGGTATCAAGCGAGCCGGCATCAAAGTCAGGCTGGTATCGTTCAGCCCAGTCATCGATATCCTGCCTGACCTTTTTAAGAAACCATTGCTCATCGTCACAAACATTGACCCCCCAAACGGCAGCCTCCAGCGCCATCAACTGCGCGCCTAAGGTCAAGCCTGCCTGAGTACCGCCCGAGCCGGTAGCGCAAACAATATGCTGCGGGGCAATTCCGGCGTCACGGAAATCGCGCTTAAGTTCCTCGCAGGCCGACAGGTACCCCCACACACCAATACCGTCAGAGGCGCCGGTGGGAATAATAAATGCCGGCATGCCATCAGCGTCGTGCTTGTCCTTGGCTTCACTTAAGTAACGGTCAAGATTGGCCTGATAATCTTTCGTGCGGTAGTAGTCGATCCGGGCGCCTGCCAGATGATCCAGCAACAAATTGCCGTCCGCGTCGCCCTCGGGCTCGCCGCGTAAAATCAAATGACAGCGCAACCCCAATTGAGCGCAGAGCAGCGCGGTAGCCCGGCAGTGATTGGACTGTAAACCACCACAGGTAATAATGGTCTTGCAGCCCTCTTCCAAGGCCTGCGCCAGCGTGAATTCGAGCTTTCTAACCTTGTTGCCGCTGAGCACGCTGCCGGTAAGGTCATCACGTTTAACCCAGATACGCAGCGGCTCGCCACCCCTCTCCGCCTCTAGCTGCGCACTGATTCTGTCCAACGCCTGCAAAGGCGTGGGCAGACGCGCGAGCGATAAACGCGGAGGCTGGGGAGGAAGCATCATGGATAGATCAGATGGCCTTGATGGTACCTTTAGGCAGCACGGCGTTAACCATTGCGCGCTGGAATTTCAGCTCCATATTGTCGCCAACCTGCAAGACAACGTAGTGATCGTCCAGACGCACGACTTTTCCCAGAATGCCGCCGCTGGTAACCACTTCGTCGCCCTTGCCCAGAGCCGCCACCATTTCCTGGTGCTCTTTCTGCCGCTTGCGCTGGGGGCGAATAGCCAAAAAGTAGAACATCACAAACAGCACCACAAGAAAGCCCAGCTGGAACAACTCACCACCGGCTGGTTGCTGGGACGCTGATTGGGCATGTGCTTGCGAAATGAAAAAACTCATCTATTAATCCTTAACTTTCAATAAATTAAATTAACTTCATCAACCAAAACGTCAATCAATGAAAGCCGCTATTCCAGGGCAGCTAGTGTAATCCATTATACGAGGAAGGTGGCCAGAGATTCACGTTTAGTCTCGGCCGGCGCCAAACGGCCTTAGCCGGCGGATACTCCGCCGTCGAGCGGCAAAGCAACACCATTAATATGGCGCGCCTCATCAGATGATAAAAACAACACGGAATTCGCCGCATCATCCGCCTCTGCCATGTCATTCAAGGGCATATAGCGCGACATCAACGTGAAGTCGATATCATCGGGCGCTGAAAACTTCTGCACCAGGGGCGTTTGCACGCCGCCGGGACACAGGGCGTTGCAACGTATTCCAGCCTTGGCGTATTCGAGCGCAATCGACTTCGTCAACATCACAACGGCGGCCTTTGTAGCGCAATACGCCGATGTGTATGCCTGTCCCATCACACCGGCTATCGATGCAAGGTTGACAATATTCCCGCGACTTTCCTTCAAATGGGGAATAGCAGCCCTCGACAGATACATCACACTGGACAGGTTAATACCGACAATCCTGTCCCAGGCCTCATCATCGATGTCGTGAAAATGATGGGTCATGGCAATCCCGGCAATATTGCAGAGCACATCCAACTGGCCGTACCGCTCAATGCAATCCGCAATTGCGTCGCGACACTCCCCGGACTGACTTACGTTCAAAACGCGGGTATGAACCTCCGTCGCCAGCGACGACTGCGTGTCATCCAGCCCCGCTTCATTGATATCGCAAAGGTAGAGGCGAGCGCCTTCTGCGGCGTAGCGCTCTGCACAGGCGCGGCCGATTCCCGACGCTGCGCCTGTGATAAAAACAACCTTTCCCTCGAACCGAATTGATCTAGCCATGCAACCCTCAATATGTACTGTTAATCAGGCACCCGCTAACGCGCATACAACGCGACGAACCTTATCACGAGACCTGAAAATGCCCATAGGCCAAACAGCCGACCTTCGCTAGACCGGGCCGGAGCACAACATCTTCACGGCAGCCAATACCTCTTCATCGGCAGGCATATCCGCCGAGTCTTTCTGGCAGTAGCAATAGTTCACCTCGCCCGCGCCATTAAGTAACACAACGCCGCCGAGTTGGCGCACATCCTTGCCGGGCTTGCGAACATCACGCATCCGTCGAATTGCTTTGACCGGCTCTCGCAGCATCGGTCCGAACGTGACCTGCCACCAGCTACCACGGGGCATGGCCAACTCCCTATACAGGGCCATGGCCGGGTCGGCATACACCGGAAACCTGAGTTCCAGTTCGCGCTGAAGCGCTTCGGCGTCGTTGCCACTCCCGTGACAAACACCAATAACGTTGCAGCCCAGCGCGGAAAACTCGTCGAGAATCCCTTCAGTAACCACCAGATGTTCGCGGCAAATCGGGCATCCGCTGTGCCTGAGCAGTACCAGCAGTAACGGGCCTGATTGCCATAGATCCGGCAATGAAACCGATCGGTCTCCTTGCTCCAGCCGTACGGATTCCAAATTCATAGCCTCTCCCGACAACAAACATAAATTAATCAGAGGGTTACCTGCGCCACCCGGCACCCGGCCCAGCACCCGGATGTACTTGATTGTAAACGTAGATTGCATCACACTAAATTCGCGCGAACTAAAATCCCGTTAATAAACTTAACCAAAAGGTATTAGGCCATGACAACAGTGGCTGATTGCGTTTACTCCTCAGGCTCGAACCGACGCTTGATCAGGTACTCCCTGCCCATTTTGCTTGCCACGGTGATCTCCGCCTGTGGCTCCTCCCCCAATACAGAGCAGGCTGGCCAACCGGCCAACCAGGAGGAACTGATCGCCGGCATGCACATTGTTGACTGCCTGCTGCCGGGCCAGGTTCGTAGCCTGGGTAACCAGACCTACATCACGGCGCGGCGCCCCATCAAAACCACCGCGTCCGATTGCAATATTCGAGGTGGCGAATATGTTGCCTACGACCGGGCTGACTACAAATCAGCCCTGAATGTCTGGATGCCTGCCGCCAAGGCCGGCGATGCCGATGCTCAGGTTAACGTCGGGGAGATATTTGAAAAAGGCCTGGGCACCGAACCAAATTACCAGGCAGCCGCCATTTGGTACGAAAAGTCGGCAGCGCAAGGCAACGAACGCGCGCTGTTCAATCTTGGAACACTTTACGAGCAGGGCCTCGGCGTCCCCGCGAACAAACTCAAGGCGCTTAATCTGTATCGGCAAGCCTGGGGCCTCCCCGAAGACAATGTGATATTCCAGACAACGGCCCGCAAAGAGCAGGAACAATTACGCGCAGCCCTGGCGGAAGAAATCGCCGCAAAAGATACACAGGTACGCCTGCTGCAAAAGCAAATCAGCTCCCTGCAGGAAAAGCTCAAAGCCGCCGCAAAGGCCCGGCCTGCATCGGCAGGCTCCACATCAGCCGATCACGACCTGCGAGCGGAGATGGAGTCTTTACAGCAGTTGGTGACGAGCCTGCAGCAATCGCGAACGCAGGTCCAAACCCAACTGGCAGCCTTGCCTGCTACTTCCGGGCCAAAACTGCGCGCGCCCACGGCACGCACCCCACTGGAGGCAGTTGAAACCAGGGCAACAACCAGCAATGCTGTGACACCTACAATGATCGGCGACCTCAACTTTGGAAAATACTACGCGTTGATTATTGGCAACCGTCAGTATCGCTCCCTGAGCAGCCTCGATACCCCCTGGAATGACGCCAGAGAACTCGCCACCATACTTGAAACCATGTATGGGTTTCAGGTTGAGCTACTGCTCGACGCAGACCGTTTCAGCATTATGAATTCAATTAATGCACTGCACGACAAACTCGGCGAAAATGATAATCTTCTAATCTACTACGCCGGCCATGGCAATCTGGTCGACATCGGAGAGCGTAATACCGGCTATTGGCTACCGGTCAATGCCGACCCTCCACCGAATGATTCTTTCTGGGTGTCCAACGAATTTATTACCAACCATCTTGGCCGGATAGAGGCCAAACGCGTACTCGTAGTTGCCGATTCCTGTTACGGCGGCCTGCTATCGAGCTCTCCGGGGCATTTATTCTTTGGCACTGGCGCACAGAACAACAAACTGGACTATATCCGCTACAAATTGCCGCGCCGCTCGAGGCTGTTACTGTCATCGGGGGGAGATAAACCGGTTATCGACGCCGGTGGCGAGGGCCACTCTGTTTTCGCACGCGAACTGATCAATGCACTAAAAAGCAATACGCAGGTTCTGTCGGCACCAGATTTATTTACGACCATCAAGGAACCCGTCACCCGGCGGGCGCTTGCCAACAACTTTGCCCAGGAACCCGTTTACAAAAGTATTAAAGGCGCAGGACACGAAGTCGGCGACTTCTTTTTCGTGCCCAGAGCGAACAACTAAACAATAAATCACTACAACAAAAAATTTGGGGGATACCATGAACAGGCATCAATTGGGAGTCATTACCGTATTGCTCTGCGGAAGCGTTCTTGGCGCCAGTTACTCGATTGCATCGCTATCAGAGCCCAGCGAATCAACCTATCCCGAAAGCACCAGCGAGTCCACAACGTATCCGGAGAACACTGAGCGGCCAACAGAGCAGCCCGAAAAGACACCCCCCACGCAGGAAGAACCGCCCCAACAGCAGACTCATACTCAGCAGCCTGACGAAGCTGGTTGCGTGATTCAATTCAATGAACAGACCCAGCAAGAAGAAAAACGTTGCAACGACGAATCGAGCACTACTGCTCAAGCACAAACAGTAGAAAGCTCGGTCAAGACGCAGGCTGTAGATTTCGTAGGCAATCTGGGAGATGTCATTAATCAACAGCGCTCGGGCTTTGGTGGGAGCAGGCTGAAAACAACCTCGGCGCTCTCCCCACTCGGCGGTGGCGCCAGTGCCGACGCCGACAGCATAGGCGACTCCGGGCGCCTGTCTCCCTTCGTTGTAGCTGACGCCAGCCAAACCGATAAACGGGCAACTCCCAATGGCCAAGCCTACGATCAGGATTCAAACACGCTGGTTCTGGGGTTCGACTATCGCATCAGCGGCGAGTTGGTTGCCGGCGCGACCCTCAACTACCTCGATACCGATACAGACCTTGACAACAACAATGGTAGTACCGAAAGCACTGCGCTGGTGCTGGGTCTTCACGGCTCAAAATATTGGGGAAACACTTATCTAGACGGCTTGCTCACTTATGGGCAAATCGACCTGGACACCGAACGCGTTTTTGCCAACAACCAGTTTGAGGGGTCAACCGATGGCAGCTTTCATTCGGCAGAGCTGGCACTCGGACGGCTAATTAACCATCGTCAGTGGAGCATAACACCTGCCGTCCGCGTACTTCACTTACGCGGATCACTCGACGGCTACACCGAAAAGTCGGCCGCTGTGACTGCCGCCCGCTTTACGTCCCAACAGTTCGACTCACTCAGCGCGCGTGCCTCGGTACAGACCGACTACGTGATGCTGACGAATTGGGGAGTTCTCATACCCAGCCTCTATGTAGCCTTCAATCACGAGCACCTGGGCGCTGACAAGGTCACCGTTGTGAACGGCACAACGCCCTTGCAGCAGATTGGGGAAGACCCCGCAAAAAACTACAAGGTGGTTCGCGTCAACCTTGCCGCGCAATTCAAACGGGGGCTTTCCGGCTTTCTGAGTTATGAAACGCTTGCCGATAATGAGCTACTCGACCGCGACTCCATTGCACTCGGGTTTCGTTACGAACTGTAGTTCAGCACTTCGTAACGGGCTGCTTGCCGGCTTCATTGGCGCACTGTGTGCTTGCAGCAGCCTCAGCGATCAGGCCGACGCCTTTGCCAGCCAGCAGGGCTGGAAGCGCGTGATCGTCACAGGCGATACTTTTCGGCATGTAAGCTATCAAAGCCGGCAGGCCTCTATTCCAAGGCAAACCGTCCATGTCTATATCGAAGGAGATGGTCGCCCTTGGGAAGCGGGAGGGTTTATCGCCTCTACCGACCCGACGCCAGCCAGACCGCTGGCGCTTGAGCTGATGGCGAAAGATCCGTCGCCCTCGCTTTACCTGGGGCGCCCCTGTTACTTCGGACTTGCTACCGACACAGCCTGCGAAACCAAATACTGGACATCTGCACGCTATTCAACTCCTGTTATTGCCAGCATGGCCACAGCACTCAATCACTACGCACGCGCCCAGGACGCTGAGCGGCTCGTTCTGATTGGCTACAGCGGAGGCGGCGTGGTGGCAACACTGATGACACAACATCTGGAACTTCCGGTGTCAGTCGTTACCCTGGGGTCGAACCTGGACATTGACACCTGGGCACATAATCACCGCTTTTTGCCGCTCGATCAGTCAATCAACCCGATGAACAGCGCCGGGCTCGACGGAGTACGACATCGCCACTTCGCTGGGGCGCTTGATGCCAATGTTAAACCCGACATAATTCAACGCTTCAGCAGTAAGCATAACGGGGAATTTGTCTTGCTACCCGGCGTTGATCACAGCTGTTGCTGGGTAGATATATGGCCCGGACTTTTGCACCATGAACAAGGTACGCAACCAGAACAATGACCGACGAGTAGCGCAATGATTTCGGACGACAAAACCCAACTGAACCCGGACGCCGACGACAAGGAGGCAACTGCCGTTGTTGGCGAGCAATCCTCACGGCAAGATTCGACGCTACCAAAGGACCAGACTGCGCGCGACGATGATCGAACGCTTGCAGTGCAGCATACAGAAATCGATGACGAGCAAACCAGAGTCAGCGACACACCGCCCGATCAAGCCGACCCCGCACTAGACGCTTTGGTTCCCGGCTACTTGCTCAAAGACCGCTTCAAACTAGGCGATAAACTCGGCCAGGGCGGTATGGGCGCAGTATTCCGGGCTACCGACCAGCGCAAGGTGGAAACCGGTCACCCTGACCCCTCAGTGGCCATTAAAGTCATTACCGGCGATTTCGCCCACGATGCCCGTGCCTTTGTCGCACTGCAAAGGGAAACTGACAAATCGCAAACCCTGGCTCACCCCAACATCATAACGGTTTACGACTTTGATCGGGACAACAGCATATTCTTCATGACCATGGAGTCGCTCACGGGCAGCACCCTGGACGACTACATTCAGTTGGAAAACAAGGACAAGAGCGAGGTTCTCGGCTATATCCACGATCTAGCCAACGCCATAGCCTACGCACACAAACGCAATATCGTTCACTCCGATCTCAAGCCCGCCAACATCTTCATCACTGACAACAACACCCTCAAAGTACTGGATTTCGGGATAGCCCGTGCCTATTCCGCCATTGAGGACCCCTCTACCCCCTCTGATCCGAACGAGATATCAGGTTTAACACCCACCTACGCCAGCTACGAAATGTTCGAGCAGAAACCGCCCCACCCCGCTGACGACGTGTACGCACTGGGCCTGATAGCCTACGAAATGCTGAGCGGCGAGCACCCATTCGAGCGCAAGAGCGCATTGCGTGCCAGCGCAAAAAACCTGAAGCCAAAACGAATCAAAGGTATCAGCGGCTATCAGTGGCAAGCCATTGCCAAGGCGCTGGAGTTCAAGCGGGAGAATCGCTGGCAGGATGCAGAACAATTTCGTCGTAAATTCACCGGCGCTGGTCGCGTCGTTCGCCAGCTCTCAGTCGCCCTGCTCGCAGCAGTACTGAGTTTTGGGGCTTACGTGCTGTTTTTCCAGCCCGAAGCTGGCCCGGATATCCCCTTCGACCAATTACCGCCGGCAACTCAGGAAAAAGTGACCAACAATCTGAATGAAGGCCGTCAGGCGCTGTCGTTCGGCGATATCAACGGCGCCCTGTTTTATCTCGACAAGGCCCATGAGTTGCACCCGCGCAACCCCGATGTCGTTGCGTCACTGGACGAGCTGGTCGACCGCATGCTGGCGCATATGACAGCCATTCCATCGGCTGAGGAACGCAGCCTGTATCTCTACCAGCTTTCCGAATTGCTGAAGTACCCCGCGCTCAGCCAGAATGCCCGGCTCCTCGATAAACAGAAAGAACTTGAAAATCCCTAAGCTCAACCACGTAATGGGGTCGCCCAAGTGGACGATCCTAACGAAAATGACATAGACCCCCTTGGCGCATTTCCTATAATGTGGCTCGTTAACCTTGAGGCAAGTGCCCGCATCGGCCGCTTGCCTCAAGGGCCGCAACTGAATTTGCAGGACAAGGACCCGTAATGACAAACGCTACGCCTACGATCGTCGACAAACTCCGTGAAAGCGCCGAGCAAATGATGCAACCTGGCCTTCCCTACGAGATAGAAGAACGTGTACTGGACGGCATTTCGTACCGCACCTTCAAGAATACGAAACATACCGTCAAAGACTTACTGGACGCCGGGCGTGCTCACGGTGACGCAGCCTTTATCGTGTACGAAGACGAGCGCTACAGTTTCAATGACTTCTTCGTTCAAGTCGATGCCATTGGCTACCAGCTGGCCAAGCGATACGGGGTCAAGAAAGGCGATCGTGTCGCGATCGCCATGCGCAATTACCCCGAGTGGATGATGGTCTACGTTGCTGTTGTCTCGCTGGGCGCAATTGTTGTGCCGCTTAACTCCTGGGGGCAAAAAGCCGAACTCGAGTACGGGGTAAGTGATTCCGGCGCCAGCGTGGTATTTTGCGACGAACAGCGCTATTTGCATATTGCCGACTCACTGCCAACGCTCAATACGAAAGCGGTGGTAACGCGTACCGAACTAAAAAGTCTCGCGGAAAATGCAGAGCACTACAGCGACTTTATTGCCGACGGCATGGGGAAACCACTCCCCGCATTCGACTGCTCACCTGAAGATCCGGTGATGATTATGTACACCTCCGGCACTACGGGCCTGCCCAAAGGTGCTCTGAGCAATCACCGCAATATCATTCAGGCACTCACCAGTTTCGAATTTCATGCCAACACCTCTGCTATGGCGAATCTGGACATCATTGAAAAGATGCTGGGCAGCGGGCTGCAGCCCACCTCGCTGCTGGCCGTACCGCTGTTCCATGTATCCGGCTGTTACGCCTTGTTCCTGCTGTCGCTGCTGGGCGGCCGCCGCCTGGTCATGATGTACAAGTGGGATGCAGGCAAGGCACTGGCCCTGATTGAACGCGAACGCATTACCACGCTGAGCGCGGTACCCTCTATGGTCATCGACGTACTGGAACACCCGGACTTCGACAAAACGGACACCTCAAGCCTGAGCGCCATCGGCGGAGGCGGCACGGCCTGCCCACCCAAGTTTTCCCGCCTCGTCTACGAAAAGGTAGACAGCCCCTACCTCGGCTCCGGCTACGGCATGACTGAGACCAACGCAATCTGTGCAAGCGGCACCGGCGCAGCGTTTAAATACAAGCCAACCAGTGCAGGCACGCTGTCTCCTATTGTTGATTTCAAAACCGTCGACGACGAGGGCAACGACCTGCCCCCCGGCAAAACCGGTGAAATCTGGCTCAAGAGCCCCACCGTTATCAAGGAATACTGGAATAAACCCGAAGCTAGCGCAGACACTTTTCATGAAGGCTGGATCGCCACCGGCGATATCGGCTACATCGACGACGAGAACTTCGTATTCGTTGTTGATCGCGCAAAGGATATGGTGATACGCGGTGGTGAAAATATCTCGTCCGCTGAAATTGAATCCTGTGTGCTTGAAATGCCGGCAATCCACGAAGTGGCCGCCTTTGGCATTCCCCACGATAAACTGGGAGAGGAGTTGGCCGTAGCCATTACCCTCCAACCCGGAGCGCAGTGCACCGAAGAAGCCGTTCGCGAGCACGTTAAAAACAAGCTGGCCGGATTCAAAGTTCCGAGTTATGTCTGGATATGCAGTGAGGCACTGCCCCGCAACGCCAGCGGCAAACTACTGAAAAAGCAGATTCAGAAAGAGTATCTCGCCAATCATGGCTGACCCAAACCTCCCCCCGGAGTGGGCCGAACTACTGGAAGAATTTCACGCTCGCCAACAGGCGGGCCGCGCAATGGGCGGGGAGGAAAAACTGGCCGCCCGAAAAGAAAGTGGCCGCCGCAACGCCCGGGAAATTATTGAGCTGCTCGTTGATAGCGACAGCTTTATGGAGCTGGGCACACTGGTCGGTGGCGTCACTTATCACGGCGAACAAACACTACCCTGTGATGGCATTATTGGGGGGCTGGCAACAATTGATACCCGGCCCGTCGTCGTCGCGTGCGAGGATTTTACCGTTAAAGGCGGCTCGATAGGCCATGGGGCAAATGCCAAGCGTGTACGCTTCGCCCGCCTCGCGGCCCAGGAAAAAATACCCTACGTCTTGCTGCTCGACGGTGCCGGCGCCCGCGCGACCAATGCACTGGAACGCCATCCTTACGCGCCTAACGATATGATTGAAATTGCGCGTCTCAATGCAATAGCGCCCACGGTTGCCGGCATTGTCGGGTCCAGTGCCGGACACGGCGCAATTAGCGGACTGCTGATGGACTTTGTGGTGATGACACGCAACGCCACCCTGTTTGCCGCCGGACCTGCACTGGTTGCCGCCGCCACCGGCGAGGTTGTGAGCAAGGAAGAACTCGGATCGGCGGAAATGCACACACGCGTTAGCGGGGTTGCTCACAACATGGCGAGCGACGAAGCGGACCTCTGCGCACAGATCCGGCGCTACCTGGGTTATTTCCCCGGCAACACCACACGGCAGGCCCCGCTCGTCGACGAAGGCGACTGTGGTCCGCGTGTTCTGAGCGATATTCTCACGCTCCTGCCCCGCAATAGCCAAACCCCCTACGACATTCGAAAACTGATTCAGCGCCTGGGTGATGAAAACAGCTTCTTCGAGTTTCAGCCCGACTATGGCCGGTCAATGGTCACCGGCTTCGCCCGTCTCGGCGGGCGCGCTGTTGCGGTGGTAGCCAACCAGCCGGCCGTTATGGCCGGCACTATAACAGCTGAAGCCGCAGACAAGGCAGCTCACCTGATTCGGCTGGCAGATCGCTTTGGCCTGCCTGCCCTGTTTCTGGCAGACAATCCCGGCATTATGTCGGGCACTCAGGCTGAACGTGCAGGCACCCTGCGCGCTGCAGCCGGCATGTACCGCGCGCAAAGCGAATTCAGGCACCCCAAATTGCATGTAACACTGCGCAAGGCCTACGGTTTTGGCAGCTCATTGATGGGCATGAACCCTTTCGATAACCAAACCCTGAGTCTGGCTTTGCCCGGCGTAATGCTGGGCGGCCTGCCCACCCGGGGCGGCGACAAGGCGGCGGGGCTTGATGCCGAAACAGCAGCGAAAATGCAGGCCATCGAATCGACTGCATCCTGGAGTACCGCCGACAATATGGCATTCGACGAAATTGTCGACCCCCGACAGCTGCGCAACGCACTTCTGAATGGTTTGCGCGCCGCCAATCAGCGATAATCAGCCTCCGAACGCAACGACCATCGACACAGGAAATAGAGCAAAGACTATGACAGCCATCGGTACGCCATTTTCCAGCACTGCCAAGCGCGTTTTGCTGCTAGGCTCGGGCGAACTCGGTCGGGAGGTGGCAATAGAACTAAAGCGGTTTGGTGTAGAAGTACTGGCGGCCGACCGTTACGAACATGCACCGGCAATGCAGGTGGCCGACCACGCCTTTACCCTGTCGATGCTGGACGGCGAGGCGCTTGAAACGCTGATCCGCCGCGAAAAGCCTGACTTGATAGTTCCGGAAATAGAAGCGATCGCAACCGACACATTGATCAAGCTGGAAAACGAAGGCTTCACCGTTGTTCCCACCGCTCGCGCAGCCAGACTCACCATGAATCGCGAGGGCATTCGCACCCTGGCCGCCGAAGAACTCGGCATTGCCTGCTCACCCTACCGCTTTGCCGATACCATTGACGATTATCGTTCGGCGATAGCAGACATTGGCCTGCCCTGTGTCATCAAACCTATTATGAGTTCATCGGGCAAAGGGCAAAGCTTGCTCAGGTCAGCGGCTGATATCGACGAAGCCTGGCAATACGCCCAGGAAGGCGGTCGCGCCGGCGCCGGGCGCGTCATCATTGAGGGCTTTGTCGATTTCGACTATGAAATTACTCTTCTGACCGTACGCCACCGCGATGGAACCAGTTTCTGCGCGCCAATAGGACACCGCCAGAAAGATGGTGATTATCAGGAGTCCTGGCAACCACAAGCGATGACGAACCTCGCGCTGGAGCGCAGCCAGCAGATTGCAGAACAAGTGACCGCCGCACTCGGCGGCTGGGGTTTGTTTGGCGTGGAGTTATTTATTAAAGGTGACGAGGTCTACTTTAGCGAGGTGTCGCCAAGACCTCATGACACCGGCATGGTCACTCTGATATCCCAGGACCTGTCTGAATTTGCGCTGCACGCACGCGCTATTCTCGGGCTACCTATTCCCGAAATCCATTTGCATGGCCCCTCGGCATCCGCTGTTATTCTGGTGGAGGGTGAATCAACCCGTACGCGCTTTGGCAATCTCGGCAAGGCGCTTGAACAGCCCAACACCGATCTTCGCTTGTTTGGCAAACCGGACGTTAGTGGCAAGCGCCGCATGGGTGTTGCGCTCGCACGCGCGGAATCAACGGATGCCGCGCGCAGCGCGGCACAGGCAGTAGTAGACGCCATATCGATTGAGCTTTAGGGGAGGACGCAATGCAGGAACGGCGACTGAAGCAGGACGCAGACAACGTTCAGAAGGCCGACGTTACACGCTTGCTTTCCCGCTGGCCAAAGCTGGAGCGCATGGTTCGCTCGAACCCGCGACTACAGCCTTTTGTCGAAGACATCGACACGGCCTACCACCTGCTGCGCGATTACAGCACGCGGCGCTATCGCGCCATTCCCTGGGGCAGCATCGCCGCTATTGTTGCCGCATTGCTGTATGTGCTCAATCCCCTGGACATGCTGCCGGATGTTATTCCCTTTTTCGGGTTTATCGACGACGCCGGCGTGCTCGCACTCTGCTGGAATATGGTGAGAAAGGATATAGAAGCCTATCGCGTCTTTCTCTCAGAAAATCCGGACCTTCACCGTGAAAAATAACCCGCCGCGCGCCTCTGACATCTGACTATTCACAAGGCTACTGGTTCACTGCCAGCTTTTCCGGCGGATACTCCTCGTCGTTGTCGACAACGGTTTGCCTGCGCGCCAATAGCGTTAACAAGTAGGGCTTGCGCAGCACCAGAAAGACTGCCGGTACGAAGTACAACGATAAAATCGTTGCGAGAGCGGTACCACCCGCCAGCACGACGGCAAAGGGAGGCCAGAAGCCACCGCCATCGAGAATCAGGGGTAGTAGGCCTACCACTGTGGTGATAGTGGTAGAGGTGATATGCCGTGTGCACGACTGCACCGAACTCACAATCGCCGCCGGGTCCGCGGCCATAGCGCGCGGATTGGTTTTCAATTCGGCCAGAATAATAATGGCGGCATTAACAGCCAACCCGATCAGCCCCATTAGCGCGACAATACTGGTAAAGCCAAAGGGAAAGCCGGTCAGGGATAAACTCAACATCCCCAAACCCGCTGCCTGTCCGGCAACAACAAAAATAAGCAAGGAAAACCGGAAGGAGTTAAAGGCCATCAAAACGGCAACCAACATCAATACCGCAATGATGCTGACACTACTCAGCAGCTTCGACAGCGCCTTGTCGCGGTTCTCGCTTTCGCCACCAATTTGCAGTTGATACGCTGGCGGCACGGCAAACTGCTCCGCCTCCAGCCTGGATTTAATACGACCCAATACAACCGAGGGCAATACGCCATCGCGAATATAAACCTGAATGGTGTTAACCCGCATACCGTCGCGCCGTGTAATCTGCGCCTGCGCCGGCCGCAACTCGGCATCGGCCAGCGCCATGAGCGGTCTGGGACCGTTGCGCAAGGTAATGGGAAGTAATTCCAACTCGTCTACCGCGACAGCCGATATTCCCTCAACCCGAACGCGTACCGGAAGCTGCTCGGTCGATTCCAGCAGCGAACCACCGCTGACGCCGCTCAGATCAGCCTGAAGTTTCGCCGCGAGCTCCGTTGGCGCGGCACCACCCACCCGGCTTTTTACCGGGTCGACATCCAGCCATACCTTCGGCACTACCTCACCAAGCGACGCGCGTACGTGAACGACATCGCGGGTACCCAGGGCAAGCCTGCGAACTTCTTCGCCGAGTGATTTGAGGCGCTCCATGTCTGTACCGATCAATCGCAACTCAACCGGCGCGTCAGCGGGCGGCCCCTGCTCCAGTCGTCTGAGAATCAATTGATACTCGGGGAACTCGCGATCAAATTGCTGTTGCAGCTCCTTCACCAGTGCGTTGGCCGCCCGAAAATCGGTTGTGGTAATCATCGCCTGTGCGTAATTCTGGGCGCCATCCTTGCCCTGCATCAGGTTGTAGTAAAACGAAGGCCCGCTGCGGCCCACAAACCAGTTTACGCCGGTAATTTCGGGTTGCTTACCCAACGTTTCGGAAACACGTTTGCTGGCAGCTAACGTGGCTTCAATCCCTGCAGCAGCCGGCAAGAAGAGTTCGAGGTTCAGCATGTCCCGATCTGAAACCGGGAAAAACTGTTCCGGGAGTTTGGCGCCCTGCATAAAACCCAAAACGGGAATCAGGAAAATGAAAGCGATCGCTGTGCGCGGAAATTTAAGCACGAAGCTCAGGGTGCGCGAAAACCAGTTCGCCAACCCGGGCATCGCAATACCCTGCCTCTGACTCCCGGACAAAAAACGCCCTGCTATCGGAGCAATGATAAAGAGTGAAATGAGCCAGGAGCCTATCAGTGAACCGATAACGGCCAGCGAGATGCCGCCAATAAATTCCCCCGCCGGCCCCGGCATCAGCACCATCGGCATAAAGGCGAGAATGGTAGTCAGCGTTGAACCCATTAACGGCACCCACAAATGCCTGAAGGCCTTCGCTGCAGCTGTCACAGCGGTAAAGCCATCACGCCGATACCGCATCACGGTATCGGCCATCACAATGGCGTTATCTACCATAATGCCCAGCGCTACAATCAGACCGGTTACCGACATCTGGTGAATCGGCAGATCGATCAAGCGCATACACGCCAGCGAAAACAGCGTAGTAAGTGGAAGCGCTGCAGCGACAATAAGCGCCGAGCGCCAACCCAGGGTGAGACACAACACAAGCAATATCATAACGAAACCGAGCACGATATTGTCCATGAGATCGCCCAAACGCTGATCGTTATAGCGCTCCTGAACAAAGAGCTCCTGTATTGCAATTTCTGCGGGTAACTCGGCCGCGAAATCATTGGCCAGTGCTTCAATCTCGCGTGTCCAATGGTCACCGCGAACATCAGACAGCATCCGCACAGCCACGACAACAGCCCGTTTGTCGCCCACAAAGGCATAATCACTGGCAGGATCGGTTTCGTGCCGGTACACACGGGCAATGTCACCCAATTGCAGCGACACGCCTTGATCGTTAGTCAGCAGGGGTAAATAACGAATTTCCTCAATTCGGTTGTAAGCACCGGTCACTTCAAGTGACATCCGGTGATGGCTGTTGTGCAACTCGCCTGCGGCAACCTTTGCATCGTTGCGCGCGATATACTGGCTGACGGCTTTGGCGTCCAGGCCAAGCGAGGCTACTTTTACCGGGTCAATATCAACCCGAACTTCTTCCTGGGGCTGCCCGTACAGTTCGACCTGCGCGGTACCGTGAGTATTCACCATGCGGCTCGCCAGCTCTGAGGCGTGGCGGCTTAGCACGTCGATATTGTTGCCCTCGCCCTGCCAGACCAACGCAGCTATCCAGGTGAACGCGTAGGAGCGATCACTATCCAGAACCGGTTCGCCGGCCTCGGGGGGCAGTAGCGCCTGCGCCTGCCGTATTTTGTCGCGCGCCTCCGACCAGAGTGCTTCAGATTCATTACCCTGAATTTCATCACCCAGCTCTATCGTAATGGAGCCAACACCCGCGCGGGCGGTTGAGGTAATGTGTTCAATTTCAGAAATTTCACGCAGCGCCTGTTCAAGCGGCTCAAGCACCAGGGCTTCGACCCGTTCTGCACTTGCACCGGGAAAACGCGTCACCACAGTAGCGTGACGATTGCTCATATTCGGGTCTTCTATGCGCGGCAGGTTTTGCAAAGCACCAAGCCCGGCCACGAGTATCAACGCTATTGCCAGAGCGACAATGCGAGGGTTTCCGAGAACCTTTTCCATAGTGTCGTTAGCCCTCAATAACCGGCAATCTGAACGCGTTGGCCGGCAGCGTAACGATGGACACCCGCTGCCACAATTTGCGTACCGGATTTCAGCTCAGCAGTGACATAGACGCGATCAGCCTGCTGGTAGACCGGGCTCACACTGTGCTTTTCAAGTGTTAACGACAAATCAGCCTGCTCGCCAGCGTCGGCAGCAGATTGTTCCCGCTTCGAAGCTTCCTTGATGGCAAAGACAGCCCAGGTACCGCGGTAGCCCTCCAGCATGGCCGACAGGGGCACCCAGAAACCGGGCACTTTCTCGCTTTGCTCCAGCAACATATACACTATGCTGCCGTCAGCTACGGCCACTGTTTCCGGAAATGCCAGGCGCACGCTGTGGGTAAGTGTTCCCGGGTTCAGGGTTTGCGCAACCGAAATAACCTGCGCCCGAGCTTCTCCAAACTGCCCTTTGACCGTGACCTCACCACCTTCGGAGACACTGTTGCGCAAGGCTTCGGGAATGCCAATAACGGCCTCACGACGTCCGGCCTCGACCATGGATATTGCAGGCTGCCCCTCTTTGACGATCACGCCGGTATCCACTGACTTCGCGGTCACTTCTCCGTCAAAAGGTGCCTTAAGTGTTGATTTCTGTAACCGGATATCTACGCCACGCATTTGAGCGTCGAGCTTTTCTCTCTGGGCCTTCAGAATTTTCTGTCGTGCAAGCAAATCATCAATGGCCTGCTGCGCAGAGTAGCCCTTGGCCTGAAGACTGCGCTGACGCTGCAGATCCTGATCGGCTTTGGCGAGACTGGCGGCATTCTCGGAAATGGCAGCAGAGACCTCCGCGGCCTGCGTTTCGAGAAGTCGTGTATCAAGCTTAACCAGCACCGTTCCTGCTTTTACGCTCTGACCGGCGTCAACGAGGACACTGTCGACGCGGCCCGGCAACTCAAAGGCGAGTGCTGAATGCTGCGGCGAGTGCGCCCGACCGGAAAACCGGCGCTCGGCCGAATAGCCGGGCTGCTTTTGCACGGTGTAGGCCTTTACCGGATGACGGTAATCAGATTCCGCCATTGCCAGCCAGGGCAACATAGAGAGCGCAAGTAACAGAGCTGTGGGCGATCCTGACATGATTTCGGTTCCAGATATGTCGACGGCGGCAGTGTGAGCAATGCACACTATATAAACAAGACTGGACAGTCCAGTCTAGCTTTATTAAAGTCATGTCATCAGTCATAACGCACAAGGTTTCTGCAGTGCCGCAAGCACAAACGAAGATCAAGGCTCCGGCCGATACGGGCAGCCCCGGCCGCAGTAAAAGCGAGCAGAAAGGTCGTCAGATTCTGGAGGCTGCAGGCAGCCTGTTTATGAGTGAAGGTTATGGCGCGGTGAGCATGGAGCAGGTCGCCAGGGCCGCCGGCGTCTCCAAGCAGACTGTCTACAGCCACTATGGCAGCAAGGAGGCCCTATTCTCGGCCGCAGTAGAGCAAAAGTGCGTTGACTATGAAATCAGTTACCACAGCGGCGACGACGAAAGGCCGGTAAGGGAGTACCTGAGGGAGTTCATTCAGCATTTTAGCGATCTGGTTACCTCGGAAGCCGGTGTTGCCATACACCGGGTTTGCATTGCCGAAGCTGATAAACGCAGCAAGCTCGCCGAATTGTTCTGGGAAGCCGGCCCCCACCCCATCATGTTACGGCTTACCGCGTATCTGGAAGCCCAGGTCAAGCGCGGTACACTCGACATTGACCATATCCATTTTGCAGCAGACCAGCTGCTCTTTATGGTCAAATCTGACGTTCATATGCGTGGCGTGCTTGGTTTGCCGACGGAGGAATCTGAGAAAGACTTACCGGCTTACCTCGACAGCTGCCTTGACGTGTTTATGAAAGCTTACGGCGCAACCGGCGGGTAACCGCCCCGACCGAACGGCCGGGAAAAACCCGCCGCAGGTTACGAAGATTGCCGAGGGCCGCCTGATACTCCGCGTCGCTAACCGGCTGGTAATAGGCGCAGTAGAACGCCTCCGTGACGTCGCTGAGCCATTGCTCATACTGCGGCTGCTCGATTGAAACACGGCGTGCAAAATCTTTAGGAGCCTCACCCTTTCCGCGCTTGTACCCGGACTCTGCCAACTGCCTCACACAACGTTCGTAGGCCCGTACCGCCTCAGGCACAAATACCTTGCGCGGCCAACCAAGAGTCAAAAGCCCGACGATGATCATTGGCACAGCCAGCGCCAACAAAATAATAAACGCCAATCGCTGGCTATCAATGTTACCGAACAATTTTTGCAGAATATTCCATTGGCGATCGCGGTCGTAATTCACGATCCACTTGACCCATTGGTACTCGGCGCGATCCATCAGCAAACGCAACTGAGATATAAAGGTAAAGCCACTTAATTTGCGCAGCGATATCAGATCGTCGGCGAGATAACCAGCCTGTCCCGATAACGCAGCATCTGCTCCCAACTCGATACGCGCCGGAGCCACCCAGCCGGTCGGGTCAACCCTCACCCACCCCTGGCCGTCAAGCCAAACCTCAGCCCAGGCATGTGCATCCGATTGGTGTACCAGCAAATAGGAGCCAGAGGCATTCCGCTCGCCGCCCTGATAGCCAAGGACCACGCGCGCAGGTACCCCGGCCGCCCGCATCATAAAGACCAAACTGCTGGCATAGTGCTCGCAAAAACCTCTCTGTGTGCCAAACAAGAACTCATCAATACTATCGCGCCCCAATTTTGGGGGCTCCAATGTGTATACAAAGGGGCGCTCTGCAAAAAAACGCTTAGCCGCCGCAACCCGGTCTTGAGGGCTCAGCACTCGCCACTGTTCAACCACAGCCCGTGTTTGCGGATTGTAATTTGTGGGCAGCTGCAGATTTTTAAAACGCATATATTGCCCTAGTGACCGGTCAAGACGGCTCCCGGGATAACTGCTAACCTGGTAACGTGCGCGCCCTACGATTGGCGTCTTGGGAAGCCATTGATACCGGCCATCCAGAATTGCGTCACCGCGTTCAACTACCGCGAGCGGGATCGCCAACAACCAGCTATGAACACCGTGCTCAAGAATAACTTCATAGCGCAACGGCGCCCCTCTCAACTCCTGCTGCTGAAGCGGAGGGCGGTCAAATTTCTCCCGCGACCACTTCCTGCCATCGAAATTATCGAGAACGAGGCCACGCCAGTACAAGCTCGACTGACTCGGAATGTCGGAATCAAAGCTCACGCGAAAAGCCAGCTCGGATGAGCGGCTCAACTTCGAAATATCACCAGGCGACATGCTGTCGCTAATCCCTGTGCGCGCGCCCTCTCCCGGCAGCGGAACCGTCCACAAAGGGCCAAACCGCGGGAATACTACGAACAGGATTAGCATAAGCGGTATCGACTGCGCGAACAGCTTGGTGGTATTCCACAGCATGGGTTTCAAAGCCATGTGCGGTCGAAACAGTGATTGCTGCGCAAGCAGCAACACGGCAAGCTGCAACAGTGCAACGGCAACAGTCGAAATTGACGTACTGAACACAAAACCACAACCAACAATAAAGTAGGACAGCATCAGCAGCAGCCAGTGGTCGCGAACACTCTTTAATTCCAGTAATTTAAGAATAAAGGCCGTAATAAGCAGTGCGACCTGAGCCTCTAAAGCGAGCGCCGTGCGATATTCGAAGGCGATACCGATAATCGCAATAATCGACAAACCCCAGGTCACCGCGCGTGGCGGAAAGTGCCAGTCTCCCCGATAGATACGCCAATACCAAAACGCTGCAACCAACCAGGTCAACGCCGTCCATACCGGTAAAATGTCCAGCCGGGGAACAATGACCACCACTTGCGCCGCAAACAACCAGAACAGCGAGTGCCGGGTCAGGAAGCTGTCATTCATACCCGGCCTCCACATCAAACAGAGCCAGCGCTTTCAAGCACCTCTGCAAATGCTGTTCGCCCTTGTCAGGTAGTATTTCCGTACCGGGTAGTCGCAAACCAAAAGGCACGCCGCGTTTGTCACAGTCCAGCGCCCAGGCGCACAGACCACTCAAGCGCGGCTCAAGCGCCAGCGTCGGGAGCTTGTTCCAGTCGAGCCAGATTTCGCGCTCAAGTGATTGTGAGTGATCCATAATCAGCAATGGCTGCCCTTTGGCATACGCTCGCCAGTAGGCGCGCCGCAGCGAATCGCCGGGCTGATACTCGTGAAAACCGGCAAAATCGTCGCCCCAGGGTTCGGCCAGAGTCGCCTCACCGTCAACCTCTCCCGGCGCGCTTGGCAATTCTCCCGGCCATACCGGAGCGGGATAGACAAGTGCCCGCCAATCCAGTGCTACCCAACTCCAGGTTCGCAGCAGCCCGAGGGGGAAGTGGGATTCGAGCCTGACGCGCGGCGGGCTAAACAAACCTCGATGACCTGCAATGTGGCGCAAGGTGATACAGCGCTCCTCTTCGGGAGCCAGCCATACCGTGTGCAAGCCTTCGTCGGGCCAGCCAAGTTGAATAGCGACGCGCTCACGCTTGTGACTGCGAAGATATAACTGGAAGCTGGCCACCTCGCCGACAAAGGCCGACGAACCGCTGCCGGCCTGAATCTCCAACCCCGAAAAATTACCGTAGGTATGGTAAATCACCACCATCAACAGGCTAAAGAGCCAAAACGTCAGGCCAAAGATCAGGTTGTTCTGATAATTGATTGCCATGAAGAGCAACACCAGAAGCAACAGCAGGAAGCCCAGCCCGGTGCGGGAGAGAAAAATAAAGATACGGTTTTGCTGCAGAACAAGCTGATGAACAGGCCTGATTCGCTGGCTCAGCCAACTTTCCCAGTAGCGCTTCGCCCGCTCACGAATCAAAATTACACCACAACCGGCACGTCTTCCAACAGATGGTGGATCAGCGAGCGCGAATCGCCACCGCTTTGCGATTCCCGCAAGCGATGTGCGGCGACCGGTTCAAGCACAACCTGCACATCTTCCGGAACGACGTAGTCTCGTCCGCTGATCATGGCCCAGGCTTTTGCACAATGCAGTAAAGCAAGCGCCGCGCGCGAAGAGAGCCCATAGGCGAAGTGAGAATCCGTGCGCGTGAACGCTATCAACCGCTGCAGATAATCCAATACACTTTCACGCGCCTCTATCCCGTCGACTTTGGCTTGCAAGGCCAGTAGCTGTTCAGCGGTAATGACGGCACCAAGCTCCTGCAGCAATTGTCTGGGATCTTTGCCGGTAAGTAACTGGCGCTCGGATGCAGAGTCCGGATAACCCAATGAAATACGCATCAAAAAGCGGTCGAGTTGCGACTCGGGCAGCGGAAATGTGCCCGACTGGAACAAGGGGTTCTGGGTCGCGATCACAAAAAATGGTGACGGCAACTGCCGCGTCTCACCTTCTGCAGTGACCTGACATTCAGCCATAGCCTCCAGCAGGGCGCTCTGGGTTTTGGGGCTGGCGCGGTTAATCTCATCAACTAACAGGAGCTGGGTGAATATCGGCCCCGGATGAAACTGGAAGCCGCCTTCCTTGCGATCAAAGATCGACACACCGAGTACGTCTGCCGGCAACAGATCACTGGTAAACTGAACCCGTTGATACTCAAGCCCTGTTGCACGCATCAATGCCTGCGCGAGCGTTGTCTTGCCAACGCCAGGCAAGTCTTCAATCAATAAATGCCCTCGTGCCAGCAGGCAGCATACCGCCAACCTTACCTGCTGTTGTTTACCGAGTAGTATCGTGCCGACCTGATCAATAAGTTTGTCTGTAATCATAAATTATAGCGCTGCCAAACCGCGACTGAGGTCTGCCTTTAAATCCTCTACTGATTCAAGTCCTACCGCTACGCGAATCAAATTGTCCGTGATTCCCGCGCTGCTCCTGTCTTCTTGCGAAAGGCGACCGTGGGTTGTGGTCGCCGGATGAACGATGGTGGTCTTGGCATCTCCCAGGTTTGCCGTAATCGACATTAAGCGGGTGGCATCAATAAACTTCCAGGCCTCGGCTTTGCCGCCTTTGACGCGAAACGACAAGACCCCGCCAAAGGCCCGTTGCTGGCTGGCAGCCAGCGTATGTTGGGGATGATCGGGCAGACCGGAATAGAAAACCTTCTCGATGCCTGATTGCTCCGTCAGCCACTTAGCCAGCGTCAGCGCGCTCGCTGAGTGCGCTTCCATCCGCAGACGCAGGGTCTCCAGACCCTTGAGAAAAACCCAGGCATTAAAAGCACTCATGGTAGGCCCCGCCGAACGGACAAAGCCCAGCACCTCGGCCATTTCCTCGGCGCGCCCTACTACCGCCCCGCCTACGCAGCGCCCCTGCCCGTCCAGGTACTTGGTGGCAGAATGAACCACGATGTCAGCACCCAGTTTCAGCGGCTGCTGCAATGCCGGTGTGCAAAAACAATTATCAACAACGAGGTAACTATTATTGGCGCGAGCAATATCCGCTATCGCCGGGATGTCGGCAATTTCCGCGAGCGGATTCGATGGCGTCTCAAGGAAAAACAGCCGCGTGTTCGCGCGCACTGCCTTTTGCCATTGCTGAGGGTTTGTAGGTGAAACGAAAGTCGTTTCAACACCAAACTTGCCAAGATACTTCGTAAGCAGAACCGTAGTGGTGCCAAAGACACTGCGCGAACAGACAATATGATCACCGGCTTTGAGCAGTGCCAGGCAGGTTGTAAGAATAGCCGCCATACCGGATGAGGTAGCAACACCCTGTTCAGCACCCTCCAGCGCAGCTATCCGTTCCTCGAATGTCCTTACCGTTGGATTGGTGTAGCGCGAATACACGTTTCCAGGCTGCTCGCCGGAGAACCTGGCTGCCGCTTCACTGGCATTGGCAAAGACGTAACTGGAGGTCGCGAAAATCGGTTCCGCGTGCTCGCCCTCGTGGGTACGCTGTTGTCCGGCGCGCACAGCGCGCGTGTCCAACTGCGCTTCGCGCAACACCTGCAGGCGTTCGTCGTCGATATCAGTCAATTCAATTTCCGTGCGGTTAGACTATCAAGTTCAGGACATATCGTTATGAAGACCGATCAGCGCACCGTCACTGCCCAAAAGCTGCTCGCGCTTTTCTTTCATGGCATCACTTCTATCTTGCGCCAAACGATCCAGATAAGCCTCGTCAACGTCCATAGTAGCGTATTCACCGGTAAATACTGAACAGTCGAAGTTCTCTATGTTTTTATTACCTTCCCCGGAACAGGCAACGAGATCATCCAGATTCTGATACACCAGCCAGTCGGCACCGATGAGCTCGGCAACTTCCTCGTCAGTACGCCCGTGTGCGATCAGTTCGCCCGCGGACGGCATGTCTATTCCATACACGTTGGGGTAGCGAACCGGTGGCGCTGCAGAGGCGAAATACACTTTTGCCGCACCCGCATCACGGGCCATCTCAATAATTTGTTCGCAGGTCGTACCGCGGACAATGGAGTCATCTACCAGCATGACATTCTTGCCTTTGAACTCGAGTCCAATGGCATTCAACTTCTGTTTTACCGATTTTTTGCGGACACTCTGCCCCGGCATAATAAAGGTGCGGCCGATGTAGCGGTTTTTTACCAGCCCTTCGCGAAACTTTACACCAAGCCTCGATGCCAGCGATTGCCCGGCAATACGACTGGAATCCGGAATCGGAATAACCACATCAATATCGTGATCGGGCCGCAAACGCAGAATCTTGTCCGCGAGCCGCTCACCCTGACGCAATCGCGCTTTGTACACGGATACGCCGTCCATAATGGAGTCAGGACGGGCAAAATACACATGCTCAAAAATACAGGGGTTCAGATGGGTAGTACCGGCGCATTGGCGTAGTTCGATATTGCCGGCATTGTCGATATATATCGCCTCGCCGGGGGCCAGATCTCGAACCAGCTTGTAACCCAGTGCATCGAGCGCGACGCTCTCCGAGGCAATCATATACTCCGGCCCGGATTTGCCCTCCCTGCGGCCATACACAATAGGCCGGATGCCATTCGGGTCACGAAAGCCGACAATCCCGTAGCCCGCCAACATGGCGACCGCTGCATAACCACCGGCGCAGCGTTCATGGACGCCTGTTACAGCCTGAAAAATATCTTCTGCGGTGGGCACTAGCTTGCCGAGCTTTTGCAACTCGTGGGCGAAAATATTCAGCAACACTTCCGAGTCCGACTCGGTATTCAGGTGACGCAGGTCAGATTGATACAGTTCCTGCGACAGCACATCGGAGTTCGTCAGATTACCGTTGTGAGCCAGCGAAATACCATACGGGGAATTCACATAAAACGGCTGGGCCAACGCCGGGCTGGAACTGCCCGCGGTCGGATAACGCACGTGCCCGATACCACAGTTGCCTTGTAGCTGCTGCATGTGGGTAGCACGAAAGACATCGCGCACCAGACCATTGGCTTTGCGCTGATTCAGCTTCCCGTTGTGACAGGTAACAATACCGGCAGCATCCTGACCGCGATGCTGCAACACCGTTAGGGCATCGTAGATTTCCTGATTCACGGGAGATTTGGCGACGATGCCAACAATGCCACACATATTTTTACCTCTGTAATTCCGGTGTCGTTCCGGTATGGTTTGGTGCAGTTCAGGCCTGACTGCCTGTTTCTCTGCAGCTCACAGCTCTGCCCTACAGCCCTTGCGACCTGTGATTTGACACCAGCGTCGAAATCCAGGCGCTTACGTCATTGAAACTCTGTTCAGACCAATCTTTCAGGAGCATAAAGTGTGGAATCAGCCGGGATTCCTGCCACCACTGATCCTGGTCTATATCTGTCAGTAGCTTGGGACCGACCACCAGCAAGGCGACCACAATAATCACACCACGCGCCGTACCGAAGATCATGCCTAACAGGCGATCAGTGCCACCCAATCCGGTTTTTTTGACAATTTCGCTGAGCAAATAGGTTGTCATGACACCGACAATCAAAGTGCCGGCAAAAAGACTGACGTAGGCCACCAACTCTCGCACGTAGACCTTCTCGATCGCCGGGTCCAGCAAAACCATCATTTGCCGGTGGAAGGTCATGGATACCACGAAAGCCACCGCCCAGAAGGCGAGCGACAGGGCCTCTTTCACAAAGCCGCGAATCAGGCTTATCAGGGCAGATATGGCAAGAATGCCAAGAATTGCCCAATCCACCCATAAAAAGTTGGAAAGCACGTCAGGGCCTGTTTACACAATTTGCGGCAATTCTACCAAGCTATCGGCTGCGCGCCCAATATTAATATTGAAGCGACAGTTTAGGGCTCGAATTCGTGTATCAACGCTTTAAGTTTGAAAGTCGATTCGATGTCGGCCTTCATTTTCAGAGCCGCAGCCTCCTTCAGTTCCGGCCCGACAAATACGCGCTGCAACTGCTTGCCTGATGCCGTTGGCGCCGCGCGCACGTAGGCCTTGTAACCCTTCGCTTGCAGACGTTGCTTGAGCTTTTCGGCATTTGCACTACTACTGAAACTGGCAACCTGAATCACCCAGGCCTTGGCTACGCCGCTTCCCGGGTCGAGCATAGGCTGCGCTTTCTTGGCGGGCGGGGCCGTGGGAGCCGCTTTCGTAACCGGCTTCTCCACCTTCTGTTCGGGTTTCGCAGATGCATTCAAATCGGGCACGGGAGGCTCCGGAAGTGGCTCTTGTCGCGTCACCTCGGGAATATTTTGCGGCCTCTTGGGCGCTATAGGCTCAGGCTCCACCAGCAGAGGCTCAGGGGGAATCTGGGTATCGCGGTCTACCTTGTAAGCCGCCGGGCCAGTAAACAGTACTGACCACAAAACCACACCGCCACTGAGCAACACCAGGGCGCCTACCAAGCGCTGTTTCATTTATGCCTCCCCTTCCAGCGATCGCCGTGACAGTTTTCTGTCAAGGATTGCCTTGACCTCAGCGACGGTATAAACCGAGCCGAAAACAACGAGTCGTTGCCCCGGTTCCAGCAAGGATACCGCCCTTGCAAAGGCCTGTCGCATGTTCTTGCTGACGCTGATCATGTGGATTCCCTGCTCATGTAGAACCGGCGCCAGATCCCGGGCAGGTTTGGCACGTGAATTATCGCTCAAATCGCCGAGAAACCATGCGTCAAAACACGGTTTCACTGCAGCTACCATCGCCTCAATGTCTTTGTCAGCCATAACCCCAAATAGCGCGCAGCAGCGCTCAACCTTGGGCAACTCTGACAGAAGCGTCGCGAGCATAGATGTCGCCGCCGGGTTATGAGAGACGTCGAGAATAATCTCAATACCTTCAAAATCTATCCGCTCCTGCCTGCCCGGCACGCCAAAGCGCAAAGCGCCGTAGTCCGGCAAGCCGGCACCCGGCAGCAGTGCAAAAGCCTGTAACGCCGTTGCCACATTGCTGTCCAGCAGCGTAGTGGCCTGCTGAATGTTCAACTCGAGCGGCTCGCCATCAAGTTTCCGGCCCCGCCACTGCAGGTGCTGGTCTTGAGCTCGCCTCAGGCTGAAGTCGCGTTCATTAACAAATAACGGAGCCTTGAGCTCACGGGCAGTTTGAATCAGTGATTCGGGTGGGGAGATATCGCCACACACGCCCGGAATACCACGGCGGAAAATGCCGGCCTTTTCACGCCCGATGGCTTCGCGGCTGTCGCCGAGCCAGGCCTGATGATCAAGATCAATGGAGGTTACGATCGTCAATTGCGGATCGACAATATTCACCGCATCCAGCCGCCCTCCCAGACCGACCTCTAGAATCAGGTAGTCCAGCGACTGACCGGCAAAATGCTGTAACGCGGCGAGCGTGCCAAATTCGAAATAAGTCAGTGCAACTGCTTCGCGGTGTACTTCAACACGCTCTAGGCTTTCAACAATCGCCTCGTCGCAAAGCTCCTCGCCGTTCACACGAATGCGTTCGTTGTAGCGTTGCAAATGCGGAGAGGTATAGGCGCCAACCCTATGCCCTGCCGAGAGCAGCAGGTTCTGCAGAAGCGTAACAACCGAGCCCTTACCGTTGGTGCCGGCGACGGTAATCACACTTGTTGCAGAAAAGTCGAGCGCCATACGGGCATAAACCTGCCCGATTCTGTCGAGCCCGAGCGCCATCGGCGCCGGGTGTAACTGCTCCAGCCTTTGAAGCCAGTCAGATAGGGAAGCTGTCATTCCTGCCGGTAAAAGGTCATGCTGCCCAGAAGGCGACCCAGCGTGTCACGCATATCCCTGCGGTGCACAATCATGTCAATGGCACCGTGCTCCAGCAGAAACTCGCTGCGCTGAAATCCGGGCGGCAATTTTTGACGAATAGTTTGCTCAATAATATTCGGGCCGGCAAACCCCGCGCGCGCGCCAGGCTCTGCAACATTGATATCACCCAGCAATGCCAGACTGGCCGATACACCGCCATAGATCGGGTCGGTCATCACCGAAATATAAGGCACACCTGCCTGTTTCATTTTCTCAAGCACGGCACTGGTTTTCGCCATCTGCATCAATGAAATCAGTGCTTCCTGCATGCGGGCACCGCCTGAGGCCGAAAAGCAGACCAGCGGCACACGTTCTTCCAGCGCGATGTTCGCGGCCTGGGTGAATTTCTCACCAACCGCATAACCCATCGAGCCACCGTGAAAATTGAATTCAAAGGCCACCGCAACCAAAGGCAGTTGGTTCAAGCTGCCGTGAAAAGCGATAAGAGCATCTTTCTCGCCGGTCGATTTCTGGGCTGCGCTCAAGCGATCCTTATATTTGCGCTTGTCTTTAAACTTGAGACGGTCAACAGGCTCGATGTGGGTGAGAATTTCCTCGCGACCGTCTTCGTCGAGGAAAATATCCAGACGACGACGGGCGCCGATGCGAAGATGATGGTCACACTTGGGGCACACATCAAAATTGGCTTCCAGTTCCGGACGGTAAAGCACGGCGTCACATTTAACGCATTTCTTCCACAAGCCTTCCGGTATAGCGCTATCTCGCCCTGAATCACCCCGTCGGTCTATCGGGTTTTCCTTGCGAACAATGGAGGGAACAATTTTATCAACCCAACTCATGATGTTTCCTGTCTGGCGTTCAAATTAGCCCTGTATTTTAACCACTTAAGCCATCAAGTGCATGACGGATATCGCGAATTAATGTTGTCGCCTCCAACACCGCAGGCTCGCTGCCATCACTTGCAGCTACGCGGGAAACCAAAGCACTACCCACCACAACACCATCACAGCACGCCGCAACCTGTGTTGCCGTCGTTTCGTCCTTGATACCAAAACCCACCGTCACCGGCAAATCGGTGTGCGCGTGTATACGCGCCATCAACGTCTTCACCTGCGCCACGTCAATATTACCGGCACCGGTAACACCCTTGAGTGATACGCAGTAAATATAACCGCCGGCCATCGCCGAGACCTTGGCAATGCGTTCGTCGGTAGTGGTCGGCGCCAAAAGAAAGATATTGTCGATAGATTGCCCGGCAAGACAGGCATTCAGGTCTTCTGCTTCTTCCGGCGGCATATCCACTATCAAAACGCCGTCGACGCCGGCGGCTTTCGCACGGCTGGCAAAAGACGAGTAACCCATACGCTCAACCGGGTTGGCGTAGCCCATAAGAACCACCGGAGTATCGCCGTCATTTTTACGAAATTCAGCCACCAGATCGAGAATGCCGCCGAGACTGACTCCGTGCACCAGAGCGCGCTCGTGTGCGAGCTGGATGACAGGGCCTTCTGCCATCGGATCGGAAAAGGGAACGCCAATTTCCAGAATATCGGCGCCCTGCGCAACCAGTTTGTGCATCAGCGGCAAACTGAGTTCCATACTGGGGTCGCCAGCAACGATATAAGGCACCAGAGCCTTACGTTTATTCTGGCGCAATTTTTCAAAGGTGGGCGTTAAACGACTCACACTAGTGCTCCTTCATGGCGATAAGTTGGCGTTCAGCTTGTCCGTCTGCGTTCGCGGCAAGGCGCTTTTCCGAAGGCATGGTGGACCTATGTCGAGGGAAAGCAACGCGGCCCGCGGGCGCAGACAGGCAAGCCCTTGGGAGACCCGGGGCGCTCCCCCTGCCGCGTTGCGCCCGCTTGGCATAGGCCCGCCATGCCTGCACGAACGCGCCTTGCCGGGAAACCGCCCCCGGGTCTCTGAATCCCAACTTATCGCCATGAAGTAGCACTGATCCCGTCAAGTTAACTGAATGCCGTCGATCTGCGCGACGGTATGTATATCTTTGTCTCCGCGACCGGACAGGTTAACGATGACAATTTGATCCTTATCCATGGTCGCCGCCTGTTTCTTGGCATATGCCAGGGCGTGACTGGATTCCAGCGCAGGCATAATGCCTTCTACCAGTGTTAGTTCGCGAAACGCAGACAAGGCCTCGTCATCATTGATCGTGACGTATCGGGCGCGACCGCTATCTTTCAGCCAGGAGTGCTCCGGGCCAACGCCGGGGTAATCCAGGCCAGCCGAAACCGAATGGGTGTGGATAATCTGCCCGTTATCATCCTGCATAAGGTAAGTGCGATTGCCGTGCAACACCCCTGCAGAACCCGCAGTAAGTGGTGCTGCATGCTTACCGGTTTCAACGCCGTAGCCACCTGCTTCTACACCGTACATGGCCACTGAATCATCCCCGAGGAAGGGATGAAACAGACCAATGGCGTTGGAGCCACCGCCTACGCAGGCGACCAACGCATCCGGCAGGCGGCCTGTTTGGTCGAGACATTGCTGACGCGCCTCGCGGCCGATGATGCACTGAAAATCCCTTACTAACTGCGGATACGGGTGCGGGCCGGCGACTGTGCCGATAATGTAAAAGGTGTCATCAACATGGGTTACCCAGTCGCGCATGGCCTCGTTCATCGCGTCCTTGAGTGTGCGCGAGCCGGATTTGACCGGTATTACCTCTGCACCAAGCAGCTTCATGCGGTACACGTTCAGCGCTTGCCGATGAACATCCTCTTCACCCATAAACACATGGCAGCTCATTCCCAGCCTGGCGGCCACGGTCGCCGAAGCCACGCCATGCTGGCCCGCGCCGGTCTCCGCAATAATGCGCGTTTTACCCATATGCTTGGCGAGCAGAGCCTGACCAATGGTGTTGTTAACCTTGTGGGCGCCGGTGTGATTCAAATCTTCGCGTTTCAGGAAAATCTGCGCACCACCGGTTTCCCGCGTCCAGCGCTCGGCAAAATACAGTGGCGATGGACGCCCAACGTACTGCGCCAGATCGCGGTCAAATTCTGCGATAAAATCCGGATCGCTGCGCAAGCTGGTATAAGCTGCTTCCAGTTCATCCAGCGCGCACATGAGGGTTTCAGACACAAACCTGCCGCCATAGGGGCCAAAATGGCCGCGCTCGTCAGGGTACGCCGTATAATCTATTGCTTTACTCACCGTTTACTGCCTCGATAAAAGCTCGAATTTTCTCTTCGGATTTAATACCTGGCGACGACTCAACTCCGCCGCTCACATCAACCGCCGCCGGGCGAATAGCGCGAATTGCTCCGGCTACGTTGTCCGGGTTTAAACCGCCAGCGAGGATAATCCCGTCGCGCATTTTCAGCGGAATCGTGTCCCAGTCAAAAACTTCGCCGGTGCCGCCGGCGACACCCGGTTTGTAGCTATCCAGCAGTATTCCCGCCGCCGATGGATAGGCTGCAACCAGTGCGCTAAAGTCCGTATCCGGTTTCGCGCGCAAGGCCTTGATATAGGGTTTGGCAAACTGCCTGCAAAAAGTTTCGCTTTCGTCGCCGTGAAACTGCAGGCGATCCAGCGGCAAGGCCTCTAGCACCTTACGCACCTCATCGGCTTGCGGATCCACAAAAAGCCCTACCGTCGTGACAAAACTGCCGGCGGCTTCAACAATACCCGCTGCCTCGTCAATACCCACATTGCGCACACTGGGTCCATAGAACACCAAGCCTATGGCGTCGGCACCAGCGTTGCTGGCCGCCAAAGCGTCGGCTATTCGGGTGATACCACAGATTTTTACGCGAGTTCGAGCCACGCCCGCCCCTCTGAACAAAGGCGGAAATTCTAGCAGACTGCGGCCGGTAAATCCTGCCCGGATGTGTTACCGGAGCCCAGAAGTTGGTCAGTCGAACAGGTGCCGGATGAAAAAGGGGCCGAGGACCTCTTCCGGCAAACCAAAACGCTCCGGATAATGGACATCAACCAGATAAAGGCCGGCAGCCGGTGCCGTCGCTGCCGCCAGGGATCGGTCCCGAGTCTCCAGCAAACCGGCCAGCCAATCGCTTGATTGCTGACCCAGACCCACTTGTATCAGCGATCCGGCAATGTTTCTGACCATATGATGCAGGAACGCATTTGCCTGAATATCAAGCACCACCAATTCACCCACCCGCCCCACTCTGGCGTGATGGACATTGCGCATGGCCGTTCTGGATTGGCACCCTGCCGCACGAAAAGCGCTGAAATCACGCTCCCCTAACAAGGCCTGCGCTGCATCATGCATGGCGGCCTCGTTCAATCGCGAAGCTACCCAGGTAACGCCGGCAGTCAAATGCGCCGGCCGCTGAGCACTGTTTAGTATGACGTAGCGATATCGGCGCGCTGTTGCACTAAAGCGGGCGTTAAAATCATCCGGCACCTGCGCAACCCATTTCACCGCAACGGTGTCTGGCAATTGCGAATTCACTCCCAGTGTCCAGGCGGTTTCCGGTCTGTCGACCGGCGAATCAAAATGCACAACCTGGTGCGAGGCATGAACACCACTGTCGGTGCGACCGGCACACTGCACTGTTACCGCCTCGTCAGCAACCGATGACAATGCCGTTTCCAATGCATCTTGAACGCTGGGCATAACAGGAGAACGCTGCTGCTGCCAGCCATTGAATTCACGGCCATCGTATTGCACCGCGAGAGCAAGGCGGCTGCCTGCCGTAAAGAGCTGCTTACGCGATGGCCTATTCATAGTAAACGATCAGGGGAATTGGATTCAGACTGTCTGGCGACACGAATGCCGCCAGACAGTGGAGGAGAAGTTACAGTCGCCCCAACAGCTCCTGGGCATCCTGCTTTTGCTCATCAGTGCCTTCTTCAAGCACCTCCTGCAGCATATCCTTGGCGCCCTCGGCATCACCCATATCAATATAGGCACGAGCCAGATCAAGCTTGGTGGCAACTTCATCGCTGTCGCCGAGCAAGCCGAGATCATCACTCATATCGTCGGCATCAAGCTCGTCAAAATCGTCCGAGGCCAAAGCCGACGAAGCCGCCGCATCAGCGCTGTCGCTGCTTTCGGCGAAGGGGTCATCATCCAGCGAAAGCTCGTCGTCCAGCGACAAGTCATCGAGCGAATCCTCTGTCTCGCTAGCGGCCGGTGTTTCCGGCGAAGTGGCTGGCTCCTTGCCCTCAGGCTCGTCCAGCTCGAAATCATCCAGCGAGAGCTCTCCGAGGTCATCTGAATCGCTGTCGTCCAATTCTTTTACGGAGGATTCGACGTCGAGTTCATCCAGACTGAAGTCGTCGTCGAGGTCCAGATCAAAACCTTCATTCGACGCATTTTCAGATGTGTCTTCCGGAGCAGAAATCTCGGTAGCCGTTCGATCAACAGGCGCCGGGCTCGCAGTTGCAGTATCGAAAACAGCGGTTGTACCAGAGTCGCTCTCTTCGTCGTCATCAAGTGAAAAGGATGACAATTCCAGGTCATCGTCTGCATCAATGTCGAGGTCATCAAAACCGATGTCGTCCGTATCCTCCTGCTCCGGCGCATCAACCGGTGCGGGTTGATCGGACTCTGGGGCCAGGGCCGGACCATTGCTATCACTCTCGTCTGTAACCGGTGCCGCAGCCGACAAATCCGAATCGCTGGTCAGATCGAGATCGTCCTCATCAATATCAAGTTCGAAAGCGTCATCAAGATCGTCAGCTTTTGAAGCTTCGTTTTCCGGCTCATCAAGATTGAAATCCAGATCACTCAGGTCAGGGTCTTCAACCGGCGGCTCTTCCGCAGCTGCAGAATCACCACGCAGCCAGTCGCTTACGCCTTCAACGGCCGACATCGACTCCTTGACTTCCGATACCGCGTCGCTGTCGCCGAGGGCTTCGAGAGCCTCAAACTCGCGCATAAAGTTGGCCTTGTCTCTCGTTTCGAGATACACATCCAACAATTTGGCTCTCAGGTCCGTTCGCTCGGGTTCCTTGGCAATCGCACCACTGAGCATTTGTGCAGCCTGTTCGTAACGTCCATAGGCAACATAGATATCGGCCTCAGCCAGGGCATCGTCAGTCTCTGCTTCAATGGGCGCCTTGGGCTGTGTTACCTCAAGGTCATCGGCCGCGTCGGCCTCCGCATCGTCAGCCAGTAGATCATCGAGGTCTTCAAAATCGTCGTCGGCGCTAGCAAGATCGTCGGGTTCTTCGGCCTTACTGCGAGGCTCGATAATAACCGTTGTATGGCCGGGGTCATCATCGCCTTCATCAAAGCCCTGATCGCTGTCAAAATCTGCCTCTTCTTCAAAGTGGGCAGACTCAAAAGCGGCCTCGGTTTTATTTTGCCCAAAACGGCGCAACACCAACACCAACAAGATCAGCAACGCGATAAGCATCAGTCCGTAGCGAATCATCGGGTTATCGAGCAAACCGCCGCCGTCATCCGAGGGAGCAGCCTGATCTGATGCCTGCGACTCAGCAGCCGGCTTGGCCGGTTCCTCACCCATCTGCCCCTGTAATGTCGCCAGCTGATCGTCTTTTAACTCAAGCAAGCGCTGCAAGGTGGCTAATTGGCGCTCAAGGTCGCCAAGCCGTGAGTTCAGCTCAGCGTTTTCACGCTCTGCACGATCCGATTCTTCCTGGGCTGCGGCGAGCTGGTCACGCAGATCCTGCGAGCTTCCATCCTTGCCCGCACCCTCGCTATCCGATTGTCCCGGTGTGGCGATGGAAAGCCGGGCATCCGGCTTTCGGGCCGCCGGGGTTTCTTCCGACTCAAGACTACCGGTTGCATCCAGTTGCGGGCTTGAATCCAAATCGCCGTCAGAAGGCAGTGCCTCACCGCGCCATACCGCGTTCTGACGGCGCACTTCCTTTAGTGCATCGTCCTGACCGATACTTCGCGCCTCTTCTGCCGTTGGTAGACGCAGTACGTAGCCCGATTTCAGCCGGTTGATATTGTCGCCGATAAACGCGCGCGGGTTCTTCCGCAGCAGCGCCAGCATTGTCTGGTGAACGGTAGCGCCTTCCGGCTTGAACTCCGATGCAAGGTTCCACAACATGTCGTTGTGTTGCACGCGATACTCGGTAGGCCGTTCTGATTTGGGCAGATTCGTGCGGGCGCCATCGGCTCTCGGCTTGGGCCCGGTATCACTACCTTCGGACTCCAGCGTTTCTTCGAGCATGACCACTTCGTCGCGCGTTGCAGGCACTTCCCGCGCAGCCTGAGCGGCTGCCCCGCCCTGAGCGGTGCGCACGGCGGAACTTTTTGCATCACTTACAGAAGGTAAATCCAGCAGCACCGTGTATTCGCGCAACATGCGCCCTGCCGGCCAACGCGCTTCAACCAGAAAATTGAGATAGGGCTCAACAATCGGGTCGCGGGATTTGACCGTGACAACACCGTCGCCGTTGCCATCTAATGAGACCGTAAATACGAGATTTGAAAGCAGGTAACTGTAATCAACTCCCGCTTTTTCAAAATCGTCGACCGAAGCCAGCTTGATAGTAACCTGTTCATTGCTAAGGCTACCCGCATCCCTGAGCGGGATTTCCGCCTGAAAGGGTTGGTTCAGGGCGGAGTTCAGGCGCAAATCACCCAAGCTCAGTGCGTGGCTTAATGAGGCGGTTCCGAGGCCAATAACAAGCGCGACGCCGGCCAGCGATCGTTTAAACATAAGGACTTCCTGTTTGCAGCTAATGCCTATTTGAATTGTTGTATTCCCCAGGCGCTTTCGCATAGTGGAGGCTGGTATCGGGCAAAAGCTAGAATAATTCTCCACTACATGACGTAAATATTAGCTATATAGAACTTTTTATCAAGATTTCTATCAGTTTGATTGTGTTAACAACTGCACTTTTCCTGACATTGTCTGCAATAATCCAAACACACAGACTATGGGGCGCAGCGGCTGAGACACGCAACCGTCCTACATGGATGCGGTCATCTTCCGCTAGAGCAATTGGTGAAAATTGTTCTTTGTTATCAACTACATGAATATCCTGCTCTATCCAGGCAGCGCTTATTTTCGACAGATCGGCCGGCATTTGCAAGCCAACCGACAATTGCACGGTTTGCCCGTAAAAAAGCGGCACCTGAAGCCCGTCCAGACGCATATCCGGCAGCGTCAATCCGAGCAAATCTGCTAGGTTCTGCCCCTGAATAGCCTCGTCTGAATAAGCGAAAGGGCTGACATTAAAGGCCAGGCGCTCATTGTCAGACTCGCCTTCCAGCGCCTGCCCATTCAAAAGCCTGGCGGTTTCAGCGGCCAGACGGCCAGTGCCTTTGTCTCCCTGCGCAGATGCCGGCTCGCAAATCAGTGCCGACAGCGAGGTCAGTACATTGCCTTCAACCAGGCCATTGAGCACCGGGGCCAGCGCACTGACAGCGGCCGACGGCAAGGACCAGAATACGGGGTAGTCAACCCGCTCTTCGGCCATCAATTCCGGCACTACCGGCCGACCACCGGCGTTGCCCGTCAGGCTTGCATCAATCACATGACAGCCAAGGTCATTGGCAGCCGCTGCCAATGCAGGCAAGTCCTCCAGCGTCTCAAAGACCAGCAAAATATCGAACTCGGCAAAATCAGCGTCCGCCAGTGCACGCACGCCAACGGTCGATCCGCGTACACGAATCGACCTCTCGTCATCGGCTTTCAGGGAAAACGCACGCAGCAGGCTGAACTCCAGCCCGCTGTGTTCAAGTTGATCGACAAACCCTTCGGCAATTTGCCCGCCGACTCCGCAAATTGCCAGGCGCATAATCAGCTACCCGCCTGAATAATGCGCAGCATACGACGCAGCGGCTCCGCCGCACCCCAGAGAAGCTGGTCACCCACGGTAAAGGCCGACAGGTATTGCTCGCCCATATTGAGCTTGCGCAGTCGACCGACAGGAATATCGAGCGAACCCGTAACCGCCGTCGGCGTGAGCTTGGCCAGTGTGGTCTCGCGTTCGTTGGGCACGACATTCACCCAGTCGTTAGCCGAACCAACAATCTGCTCAACATCAGCCACCGACACGTTTTTGTTCAGCTTAATTGTCATGGCCTGACTATGGCAGCGCATTGCACCAACACGCACACAGGTGCCATCAACCGGAATGGGGCTACCCGTGCGCCCAAGAATCTTGTTGGTTTCGGCCTGAGCCTTCCACTCTTCCCGGCTCTGACCATTCTCGAGCTGGGTATCAATCCAGGGCAGCAAACTGCCTGCCAGCGGATGCCCGAAATTATCGTGGGGGAATTCCCCCGAACGCATTGCCGCCGCAACGGCACTGTCGATATCGAGGATGTTGGATTTCGGATTGGCCAGCAGATCACTCACGCTCGCATTGACGTAGCCCATCTGCGCGATCAGTTCCCGCATATTCTGGGCGCCGGCGCCGCTGGCGGCCTGATACGTCTGCGCACTGACCCACTCTACCAGGCCCTCGCGGAACAGTCCGCCAATACCCATCAGCATCAAGCTGACGGTGCAATTGCCGCCAATAAAATTCTTAACGCCGCGAGCCAGCGCATCCTGAATCACATCACCATTCACCGGATCGAGAATGATCACCGCGCTGTCGTCCATGCGCAACGCAGAGGCCGCGTCAATCCAGTAGCCGTCCCAGCCCGCTGCGCGCAGCTTGGGGAACACGGCTTTGGTGTAATCGCCGCCCTGACAGGAAATAATGACATCCATTTCTTTCAGGGAGTCGATATTTTCAGCGTCGTGCAATACGTCTACTGCCTTGCCAACGTCGGGGGCTTCGCCGCCGGCGTTAGACGTGCTGTAAAATGTGGGAGCGATTTCTGCGAAATCACCCTCTGCTCGCATGCGCCCCATCAATACGGAGCCCACCATACCGCGCCAACCTACCAAACCTGTTTTTAACATAGACCTATGCTTCCTTTTGCTGTCGTGAATGTGACGGCAAGCTTTCTACCAATGTTTAATCGAACTGCCGGACTTTATTCGGCCAGCGCGGCAACAACCGCATCGCCCATGCCGTCTGTTCCCACCAAAGTACAACCGTCGGAAAATATATCGCCCGTACGGATGCCTTGGTCGAGTACCGAGCTTACAGCCCGATCAATCGCCGCTGCAGGCTCTTCCAGGCCCAGCGAATAACGCAGCATCATAGCCACTGACATGATCGTTGCCAGAGGGTTTGCCTTGTTCTGGCCGGCAATGTCCGGGGCCGAGCCGTGGCATGGCTCATACATGCCGCGGTTATTCGCGTCCAGTGAAGCGGACGGCAACATGCCGATGGAACCTGTGAGCATGGCCGCCGCATCCGACAGAATATCGCCGAACATATTGCCCGTGACCATCACATCAAACTGCTTGGGTGCACGAACCAGCTGCATGGCAGCATTGTCGACGTACATATGACTCAACTCGACATCAGGGTAATCTGACGCCATATCCTGAACAACTTCGCGCCATAGCATGGTTACTTCCAGCACATTGGCCTTATCAACCGAGCACAAGCGCCTGTCGCGCTTCATCGCCAACTCAAAGGCCAGCCGCGCTATACGCCGGATCTCCGATTCGCTGTAAACGTAGGTATTAAACCCCTGGCGTTCACCGTTATCCAGCTCGCGAATGCCGCGCGGTTCGCCAAAGTAGATGCCCCCGGTCAGCTCGCGAACGATCAGAATATCCAAACCGGAAACCACTTCCGGTTTCAGGCTGGAGGCTCCCGCCAACTGGGGGTACAAAATGGCCGGGCGAAGATTGCCAAACAATTGCAGCTCACTGCGCAAACGCAGCAAACCGCCCTTCTCCGGACGATCGGCAGGCGGCAACTTGTCCCACTTGGGGCCACCTACTGCACCGAGCAGTATGGCATCAGCCTCCTTTGCCAGAGCAAAAGTATTGTCAGGCAGAGCGTTACCCACGGCGTCGATGGCAGCGCCACCCAGCAGAGCTTCCTCAAGCTCCAGACCGAGACTGAATTTGTTATTCAGAAAGCGAAGCACCTTGCTCGCTTCGGCCATAATTTCTGTGCCTATACCGTCACCCGGTAGCACCAGAATTTTTTTACTCACTCAAACATCTCCCTAAACCACAAGCCGGCGACAAACACCTAACCGGCGGCGGATTCTAGCAAAGCCGCGCGCAGTTTGCGCGCGAATGGTGTCAGGAACGGCTCGCGAAAAGCCAGGGCGCCTGCTGTCGACGCTTATCTTCGTAAGCGTGAATGGCCTCGGCCTGCTGCAGAGTGATGCCAATATCATCCAGACCATTCAACAGACAGTGCTTGCGAAAGTTTTCCACCTCAAAGCTCAGCACTTCGCCGCCCGGAGTTGTGATGGCCTGCGCCTGCAGATCGACGCTGAGCTGATAACCTTCTGTCGCATACATTTCCTTGAACAAGCGGTCAACGGTTTCAGCATCCTGAACAATCGGCAAAACGCCGTTCTTGAAGCAGTTATTAAAGAAGATATCTGCATAGCTAGGTGCTATAACGCAGCGAAAACCATAGTCTTCCAACGCCCAGGGCGCATGCTCCCGGCTGGAGCCGCAACCGAAGTTTTCTCGCGCCAGCAAAACAGATGCGCCTTTGTAACGCGGAAAATTCAGCGGAAAGTCCGGGTTAATCGGCCGGTTACTGCAATCTTCTCCTGGCTGCCCTTCATCCAGATAGCGCAGTTCGTCGAACAGATTCGGGCCAAAGCCGCTGCGCTTGATGGACTTCAGAAACTGCTTAGGGATAATCATATCCGTATCCACATTGGCGCGATCCATGGGCGCAACAATGCCGGTCAATTGGGTAAAGGGCTTCATGCCTGTGCTCCTTCGAGTAATTCGTTCACATCAATAAAATGTCCCGCCACTGCCGCTGCGGCTGCCATCGCAGGGCTCACCAGATGAGTTCTGCCACCAAAACCCTGACGCCCTTCAAAGTTGCGATTTGAGGTTGAAGCGCAATGCTCCCCCGCCCCTAATTTGTCCGAGTTCATAGCCAGACACATGGAGCAGCTCGGCTGACGCCAGAGCATGCCCGCCTCGATAAATATCTTGTCCAACCCCTCTTCCTCGGCCTGCTTTTTCACCAGGCCCGACCCAGGAACAACCAGCGCCTCCTTGATGTTCGCTGCAATCTTTCTGCCCTTTACAACCGCAGCTGCCGAGCGCAGGTCTTCAATCCGCGAGTTTGTGCAGGACCCGATAAACACCTTGTCGAGCTTGATATCGCGAATTGCCATGCCACCTTCAAGCCCCATATATTCAAGCGCCCGCTCGCAAGCCGCCCGCTTCACCGGCTCCTTGAAATCCTCCGGCGATGGCACGCTGGCATTAATGCTGGCCACCATTTCCGGCGACGTACCCCAGGTGACCTGAGGCAAAATGTCGTTGGCATCAAGCTCGACAACCTTGTCAAAGACCGCTCCGGGGTCGCTGTGCAGGGTATTCCAGTAGGCTATTGCCTTGTCCCAATTGCCACCGGTCGGTGCATAGGGGCGACCTTTAACGTAGTTGATCGTCGTTTCGTCAACAGCCACCATGCCGATACGGGCACCGGCTTCGATGGCCATATTGCAAATCGTCATTCGCCCCTCGATTGACAAGGCGCGGATCGTGCTGCCGCCAAACTCGATAGCACAACCCGTACCGCCTGCCGTGCCGATCTTGCCGATAACCGCTAACACAATATCTTTCGCCGTGACGCCCGGACGGAGTTCACCGTCCACTTTCACCAGCATGTTTTTCATCTTGCGCTGCTGCAAACACTGGGTCGCGAGAACATGCTCGACTTCGGAGGTGCCGATACCATGTGCAATTGCGCCGAGAGCACCGTGGGTTGCCGTGTGTGAATCACCACAGACAACTGTCATGCCCGGCAGGGTTGCACCCTGCTCGGGGCCAACCACATGCACAATGCCCTGACGAACATCGTTAATCTGAAACTCTTCAATACCAAACTCGTCGCAGTTGTCGTCGAGCGTTTTCACCTGCAACTGAGATACCGGGTCGGTAATGCCAGCCACCCCGCCCGCTCGCTCATTTACGTCGGAAGGAACGTTATGATCGGGTGTGGCCAGGTTGGCATCAATGCGCCAGGGCTTGCGACCCGCCAAACGCAGGCCTTCAAAGGCTTGCGGTGAGGTCACTTCGTGGACCAGATGGCGATCGATGTAGATCAGGGCATCGCCCTCGTCGGTAATGGCGACGAGGTGATCATTCCAGAGTTTGTCGTACAGGGTTTTTGCAGTCATGACCCGCTCCGTTGTGGGGCTGTTTCAGGGGTTAATCCGTGGTTCTGTCAATGCTTGGCAGTTTACGCAGCCATATTAAATAAAACAAATTCATATTTTTTATATTTTTGATAACATATTGTTATCTAAATCAGGAGCCCAAGCGATGGATACACAAAGCCTCAAGGCCTTTGTGACAGTAGCCGACACCGGTTCATTCTCGGAAGCGGCCGAGACCCTGCATATCACCCAGCCGGCCATCAGCAAGCGCATAAGCAATCTGGAACAGCGCCTCAATCATCGTCTTTTTGACCGCATTGGCCGCAAGGTTAACCTCACGGAAGCCGGCAGCGCCCTGCTCCCGCAAGCGCGTCAGATCCTGCTTTCCATCGGCAAAGCCGAGCGCAGTGTGCGCGACCTAAGCGGCAACGTAAGCGGCAAGCTTTCCATGGGCATATCCCATCACATCGGCCTGCACCGCCTGCCCCCGGTATTGCGTTACTTCACCCGCGCCTATCCCGAAGTGCGCCTTGATATCGATTTTATGGACTCGGAACAGGCCCACTCGATGATCCTGCACGGCGATCTGGACCTCGCCGTGATTACCCTGTCGCCGGATCAGGAAACCAATCTGGAGTCTTTTCTGGTCTGGGACGACCCACTGACCGTGGCGGTTGGTCTGGAACATCCGCTGGCAAGCCAGCATTCGGTGAGTCTGGAGCAACTTCAGAATCACACAGCCATTCCACCGGGGTTGAATACCTACACCGGGCAAATTATCAAACGGCTTTTTGACGACGCCGGTCTGAAAATGGATATCGCCATGTCGACCAACTACATGGAGACCATCAAGGTGATGGTTGGCATCGGGCTTGGCTGGAGCATACTTCCCACCACGCTACTAGATAGCAGCATCAAGGCATTGACCTTAAAGGGGCATCACTTGCACCGCGAGCTCGGCTGCGTGTACCACCGCAACCGCAGCCTGTCGAATGCCGCCCAGGCCTTTATCGATGCGCTTCGGGAAACTGCGAAAGAGTCAGGGCATTGAGCGCCGCCGGGGTATCAATATCATGATAAATACCCGGATCATCTACCTCATGGATCTGCACTGCATCGTGATAGCGGACCAGTAACGACTGGGCACCTTCCTCACCCGATAGCGCTTCCAAACCGGACAAAAAATCGGCGCCAAAGGCTACCGGATGCCCAACACTCCCCCCGCAACGCGGTCGGATAATGTGATCTCGACGCACCCGCCCGGCAAGCTGCGCCACGGTATGGCTGCGCAGCAGCGGCAAATCAACCGGCAAAAGCATCACGCCATCAATGCCGGCTCCCAACTGCGATACCGCCTCGGCGATAGTTGAACCCATGCCACCAGCGGCATTATCGACCGAAATGACCAAAGGAAACTGCGTGCTCACCGTGTCGTGGCGGCGGCTTACGACACTGTACGGCAAGCCGCTGGCCGCAACGACGTGGCAGACCTGCTGTAGCAGGGTGCGCCCTGTCGGCAATACCGCCTGACGCTTGTCGCTGCCAAATCGGCGGCCGGCGCCTGCAGCAAGAATCAGAACGTGAACATTCGCAGTGCCGCCAGCGCTGTCACTCATCGTATAGCGCTGCGCCGCTGAATAAGCTGGGCCATAACCGCAACGGCAATCTCCATCGCAGACTTGCTACCAATCGCCAAACCAACCGGTGCGTGCAAGCGTGCAATCTGTTCTTCACTCAGCTCCAGCTGCTGCAGTCGCTGTCGGCGCTTGGCAGAGGTACGTTCCGAGCCCAAAGCGCCCACATAACAGGCCCTGGACTTCAGCGCCTCCATCAGAGCCATATCGTCAATGCGCGGATCATGGGTAAGAGTTATCACAAGACTGTGGGCATCATCTGCGCATTCGCGCACTGCGTCGTCAGGCATTGAGCGAATTGTATTTACCCCTGCGACTGCCCACTGATTCAACCGGTCTTCACGCGGGTCGCACACTGTCACCGCATAGTCCATAGCGGTTGCCAGTTCGGCGATGCAGCGCGCCAGCTCGTTAGCCCCCACCAGCAACAAATGCAGGCGCGGACCAAAATCCTGCTGCAAACAGACTTGGGATGTCTGCAATGCGCTCGCGCTACTTATCGCTTCGAGTTGCCACTCGCCGCTGGCCAGCTCGACCTTGCGCCGGACACAATCACGCCGCGCCAGCGTATCGAGCACCATGCGTACATGGTGAACATGTTCACCTTTGAGCGGTTCAACAAGCACCTCCAGACGTCCGCCGCAAGGCAAGCCCAGACGTTCGTTTTCTTCTGCCGTAACGCCAAAGAGCTCGATAACGGGGCTGGCGTTTGCCAGTTCGCCACGCTTGATGCGCTCCAGCAGATCATCTTCAATACAACCACCGGACAGCGAACCGACCAGCTCACCGACACCATTCAGCGCAAGCAATGAGCCTACCGGGCGCGGCGACGCGCCCGCCGTTGCGACAATGGTGCACAACCACACGGCTTGCCCAGCTTGCAACCAATCGAGCACACCCTCAAACACCCACTCTTCAGCGGTTTTCACAGAACTTTCTCACGTTTTCATAATTTCCGGGCAAAAAAAAACGCCGCTTCAAGCGGCGTTTAAGTGTAGCTGATCTTTTAGTACCAGCGGTAGATTGCCTGGACGGCCACGCTGCGCGGGCGAGAGATAAAACCGTAGTGGTTTACGCTGCCGAACACGCTGTTTGCCAGCGGGGTGTCGTTAGCGTATGTGACAATCTCTTCGTCAGTCAGGTTTTTACCAACCAGTGCCAACTCCCAACCGTCTTCGAAATCAGACAGAGCCAGACGGCCGTTCAGCACCGCATAGCCATCCTGTTCCTGAGTCGGATCAAGGTTTTGGGTGGGGTTATAATCGCCGGTGAAAACGATATCCAGGCCGCCACGGAACTCCAGGCTGTCGGCAAACGAGGTGGTGTAAACCAACCCGATGTTACCGGAGAAGTCGGCAACGTACTGGTTGGTTTCGCCGGTGAAGTCACACAGTCCGTCGCCGTCCGGGTCACCGCCGTTACGCACCTGAACATGGTTACACTGGCCGTTCTTGAAATCGGTAAATTCGAAATCAAGAAATGCCAGGGCACCGGTCATCATCAGATTTTCGGTCAGAGCCAAACGGCCATCAAGTTCAAGCCCCATCGTCTCGGCGGCGCCGGCATTACCAACGTTAAAGCCCAGGGTACCGTCAAAAATACTGATCTGAAGATCATCAAACTCGGTGTAGAAAGCCGCAATATTCAGCTCGGCTGCACCATCAAGCAGAGTGGTTTTTGCACCCAGCTCAATACTCCTTGACTGTTCTTCGTCATACTCGAAGGTACCAATCAATGTCGGCGGGTTTTGAACGTTGCCCGGGTCGGGATTGTTAGCGGCTGGTGAAGCATTGGATCGCGCATCAAAACCACCGGATTTGAAACCCTGGCTTAACGTTACATAGGTCATAGCCCAGTCAGCCACATCCCACTGCAGATTGACAGAAGGCGCAAAGTTGCTTTCCTTCCGCTCTCCAGCCAGATCGTGACGCTCAGCGCTGAAATTGATTGCCACAACACTATCGACTTCGCCATTCGGAATACGTTGACCGGTCGCATTGTTGGTAAAATCAAGTGAGCGCGAACCGTCTTTGGTTTCTGTCGAATAACGACCGCCCACATTCAGACGCAGGGTGTCAGTCAGGTTAAAGGTCAGCTGCAGAAACGCAGAAAACAGCTCGGTATCCGTAGTGAAATCACGAGGAGTACCTAATCCGCGTATTTCGTCACCAGCGTCACCAGGACCATCCTGAATACGACCATTTTGACCACCGGAGGCGATATCAGCCAGGTTGATCAAGTCAGGCAATACGTCGCTTGTAACGAGAATGGAGTCGAAAAATTCCAGCTCACTTTTGTGGAAATATGCGCCGGCAATATACTCGACGAATTCACCCACCGGCGACACTATACGGAACTCCTGACTGAACTGCTCGTAGTCTTCAGCCAGGGCGACTTTGAACACTTCCGCACCGGTGAAGTCACAGTCACACAACTCGTCATACTCATAGCTCAAGTATGAAGTGATAGATGTAATCGTAAATTCATCCAGGGCGTAATCCAGATTCATCGTAAAGTTTTGCGTGTCGTTTTTACTGAAATCGCCGTTGGAAGAACGCTTGTAGTCCAGCGTATTATTCAGCACCGACGAGTCCGCATCGATATTGACCAGAGAAACCGGCCCAATACCGATATTGGTGTTGTCGAGAATTTGACCGTAGGTACGGCCGGCGAAAAACACATTGCCGTTGGATATCTGGTCGTTAATGATTTCGACCTGGCGACCATTAATGTCAAATTTGCCAATTTCGAACTTGAACAAGGCCTGAAGGTTGTCTGTGGCTGCCCAGTCGAGCAGGAGGCGCACGGTACCTTCATCGCGCTCGGGCTCGTCTGTGTCAAGCGTCAGGTTTTCGATGTACCCGTCCATGTCACGCTTACGAATCGCCAAGCGCGCACCAAGTCGGTCAGTTAACGGGCCTGACAGCACAACATCAACCACGGATTCGCCATGCTCAGGCTCGTAAAGGCCTGACACCATGCCTTCAAACTCCTGCCCCGGACGGGCAGAATGCAAGCTCAAGGCACCGGCGATAGAGTTTTTACCGAAAAGAATGTTCTGTGGACCGCGAAGTACCTCTACCCGTGCCAAATCCAGGAAGGGAGCCCGCGACAATTGCGCGCGACCGTAGCTGACGCCGTCAAAATACATACCAACTGACTGCTCAAAACCCTGGTTAATACCGGAGCCAATGCCGCGGATATAGATATTGGTGCCGAGGCCGGTTTCCGACATGCTCAGGTTGGGAACGTAGGCCTGCAGGTCCTCGACCTTGTCGATACCGGCCTCCATCATTTTTTCGCCGGAAACAGCGTTGACCGAAACGGGAACGTCTTGAAGGCTTTCGGCCCGCAGCGTGGCCGTTACTATCACTTCTTCAAGCACTACGGCTTGGGCGCCGCCGGCGGCAATGCCCGCCAACAACGGCAAAGCCGCCGCTCCACGCCGGAGCGATCCTTTATTTTTCATTACTTCCTCCCAGACTCATTATTGAGTTGTTTTTCGTAAAGATTCTTTACTTCTTGTTATTGCAATACTGATTATTAGCTCAGTTTAGTCAATTTTTTACAGAATTCATGCACATAAAGCCAATATTGAATATTTATTCACACTATTGCCCGAACTGATACGCGGGCTACCAACGGTAGGCAAACTGCAGGGCAACGCTCCTGGGTGCCTCCAGAAAGCCGAAGTGACTCTTGACCCCAAACACCGTAAAGGCCGTTGGTGTGTCATTGGCATAGATAATAATCGCCTCGTCGGTAAGATTTTTAGCGACCAGCGCCAACTCCCAACTGCGATCGATTGCCCCGATCGCAGCGCGCGCATTGAGTTTCACATAACCGTCTTGCAGTACCGTTGGGTCAATGTTCTGCGATGGGTTGTAGTCATCGGTAAAGATTGCGTCCAAACCCAGGCCAATACCCAGCTCGCGGCTTATCGGCCGTTTGTAGGCCAGCACCACGTTGCCCGCAAAATCCGCGACATACTGGTTTGTCTTGCCGCTATAATCACAGTTTAAACCATCAGGCGATGTAGGGGTTTGCCCTGCTAGACACTGACCGTTCTCGTATTCATCGAATTCAAAATCAAGGAACGCCAGCGCCCCCGCCAGCATCAGATATTCAGTGAGCTGAACACGACCGTCAATTTCAATACCCTGTGTGGTAGCGCTGGCTGCGTTACCCACGTTAAAGCCGAGCGTGCCGTCGAATATGCTGACCTGCAGATTGTCATAACTGGTACGAAAGAAAGCCGCATTCAGTTCAGCCGCACCTTCCAACAATGACGCTTTGAAGCCCAATTCAATGCTGGTGGCAACTTCATCCTCATACTCAAAGGCACCAATAAGCACCGGACGCTCGGGACGAGCCGGGTTAACGGGAGACGAACCCGGCGGCAATGGCACGGGCTCGGCACTGGGCGAGGCATTGGACCGCGCGTCGAAGCCACCGGCCTTGAATCCACGGTTTATCGTGGCGTAGGTCATGATATCCGGAGTGATGTCCCACTGCAGGTTCAACTGCGGCGAGAAGTGGGATTCCGTGCGCTTGCCTGAAAGGTCGTGGCGCTCGGAACCGAAACTGACCGCAGATACAGTATCCGTTTCACCAAAGGGGCGCTCATTGTAATTGAGGTCGGCAAAGGCCAGCTTGCGCGAGCCTTCCTTGGTTTCATGGTTATAGCGCCCCCCTGCGGTAATGCGCAAGGTGTCGGAGATATTCCACGTGGCCTGCAAGAACGCCGAATACATTTCGGAATCACTGTTAAAGTCTCGCGGCGAAGTCAAATTGGCAATCGCGTTACCCGCATCACCAATACCGACAATTTCTTCGGGGGCGCCACCCAGCGGGTTCGGGTCAATATCGCCACGGGCGCCACCTTCAGTGGCATCCGCCGCGTTGAGAAGTTGCACGATCAGATCGGAATCGACAATGATGCTGTCAAAGAAGTACAAATCCGTTTTCTGGTAGTACGCTCCACCAATGTATTCGACGGTTTCCCCCACTGGAGAAATCCAGCGAAACTCCTGGCTTATCTGGTCATAATCTTCAGCCAGAACTACGCGAAAACCTTCGGCACCGGTAAAATCGCAATCACAGAGGTCATCGTATTCGTACGCCATGAACCCGGTGATAGCCGTAAAATTATGTTCGCCCCGGGCCCAGTCCAGCGTCACAGTAATATTTGAGGTGTCGTTCCTGCTGAAGTCACCGTTCGAGGATCGCTTAAAATCCTGTGTGTTATTCAGCACCGAGGGATCACTGCTGATATTGATAACTTGTCCGCTAGGGTCCCGAGTTTCTCGCAAAATTTCTGCGTGCGTTCGCCCGGTGAATAGCGGATTGTCATCGGTCGAGGGAGAGTCATCAATAATTTCAGCTTGACGGCCTGTCACGTCGAATTTACCGACCTCCCCCTTGAAGGCCAGCACCATCGAATCATTGATATCCCAGTCAAGGCGCAATCGAAACGTCGATTCGTCATAGGATGGCTCGTCTCTGTCCAGCGTCAGGTTCTCGATAAACCCGCCAAACTCACGCAAACGGCCGGTAAAACGATAGGCCAAGGTATCGCTGATCGGCCCCGATAACGTAAGATCGAGCACGCGCTCGTCAAATTCAGGTTCGTAAAGTGCGCGAACCGACCCTTCAAACTCCTCCGTAGGCCGCTCAGTCACAATACTGATGGCGCCGGCAACGCTGTTTTTGCCGTAGAGAATATTTTGCGGACCACGCAAAACTTCCACGCGCGCCAGGTCCAGAAAAGGTGCTCGCGCAAGCTGCGCGCGCCCGTAATAGATCCCGTCGACATACATGCCAACCGACTGTTCAAAACCCTGGTTAACGCCGGAACCAATGCCGCGAATGTACAACGACGTACCAATACCCGTTTCGGTCATGGTCAGGTTAGGGATGTAAGCCTGCAAATCTTCCATCTTGTTAATGCCGGCAGAAAGCAGCTTTTCCCCGGAAACCGCACTCACCGAAACAGGCACATCCTGCAGCGATTGCTCGCGCATTTGCGCAGTGACATACACCTCTTCAAGAATAAATTTTTCAGCATGCGCGGGAAGCACCACGCTCTGCACAGCCGCCAGAAGAGGAACCATGGGTGCCACCGAAAACACCTGCCGAGTCACTTTATTGCCGCGCATATAAGTTCTGCCTCCAGCCGTTCATTATGATTATTGTCAGGCATAGCTAACGCGGCCTTGCCGCGTCATGTCTTTTGTATCACCACCCACTCAGGCAATCAATCCAGGCCTGCTACCTACCATCGATAACTAACCTGCAAAGCAAACGTTCGCGGCGGGTTAACGAAACCATGATGGGTAGCGGCTTCGGTAATTGTGTAGGCGGTGGGAGCATCAACCCCGTAAACGATAATCAATTCGTCTGTCAGGTTTTTACCCAGTATCGCAACGTCCCAATCGCCGCCGATATCCGATAAAGACAAACGGGCATTGTAAACCTGATAGCCTTTTTGCTTGATACGGTCATCAAGGTTGGGCGACGGGTGATAATCGTCCGTGAAAACCATGTCGATATTCGCGCGAAACATCAGACTGTCAAACAGCGAGCGTTCGTAGGCCAGCAGGATGTTGCCGGAATAGTCCGCCACATACTGGTTGGTCTTGCCACTGTAGTCGCAGTTAATACCGTTAGGGTGATCTGGCACCTGCCCCTGTATACAGGTACCGGTTTTGTGATCGATAAACTCAAAGTCGAGCAGTGCCAAACCTGCCGACACAATCCAGTGCTCCGACAATCCCATGCGCCCATCCAGCTCAATGCCCTGAGACACTGCGCTCGCCGCGTTGCCCACGTTAAAGCCCAGGGTTCCGTCAAACACACTGACTTGCAGGTTATCAAACTCCGTTCTGAACACCGCGGCATTCAATTCAGCTGCGCCGTCGAGCAAGGTAGACTTTACGCCCATCTCGTAGCTTTTGGATTCTTCTTCTTCGTACTCAAAACTGCCCAGCAATACAACCTGGTTCGCCACCACGGCATTCGGGTTGGCAGGCGTTGGTTCGGCACTCGGCGAGGCGTTGGAGCGGGCATCAAAGCCGCCGGATTTAAACCCCTTGCTGGCAGTGAAGTAAGCCATGGCATCCGGCGAGAAATCCCACTGCACATTAATGGAGGGGGCAAACTGGGTTTCAGTCCGCTCGCCTTTCAGATCGTGGCGCTCGGCAGCAAAACTGATTGCCGCAGCAGTATCAGATTCGCCTATCGGCCGCAGTGAGCCGTCCGGAAAAGCAAATTCGAGTTTACGGTCACCTTGCTTGTTCTCCCAGGTGAAACGCCCCCCGAAAGACAATCGCAGGGCCTCGGTTGCGGTCCAGGTGGCCTGTAAAAAGGCCGAAGCGATTTTCGAATTGCTGTTAAAATCGCGCGGCGACCGGAAGTTGCGAATCGCATCACCGGCATCGCCTATGCCAACAATATCCGCAGGTGTAGTGCCAAAAGGATTCGGATCGACATCACCGCGCGCACCTCCTTCGGTAGCGTCAGCAGCGTTAATCAGGGAAGGAATAACATCGCTGTCGACACGGATGGAATCGTAGAAGTACAACTCGCTGTAATGCAGATAAACGCCACCGATGTATTCCATGGTTTCGCCACCGGGCGATATCCAGCGAAACTCCTGGCTGAATTGTTGATATTCTTCTTCAAAATTTACCTGAAATAACTCACCGCCGGTAAAGTCGCAGTCGCAGTCTTCTTTATATTCATAAGCCATATAACCGGTGATAGACGTAAACTGGTGACCATCGCGATACCAGTCCAGATTCATGGTCGCGTTCTCGGTGTCGTTTAAACTGAAATCACCGTTGGCATGACGTTTAAAATCTGCTTTGACATTCAATACACCCGGATCAGAGTCGATATTCACAACCACCGGAGCTTGCGAACTCGGGAACTGGGTTTGATCCAGAATCTCGCCATGGGTGCGGCCGGTAAAAAACGGCACCGCAGATACCGAAGGCGAATCAAAGATAATTTCTGAATGCCGTCCGCGAACGTCAAAACTGCCCCGCTCCACTTTGAAAGACGCCACCAGGTCATCACTGGCATCCCATACCAGCTTCAAACGGACCGTGCGCTCTTCGCGGTTGGGCTCGTCGCGATCCAGCACCAGGTTACGAATATGCCCGTCGTAATCTCGCAGTCGCGCCGCAATCCGGTAGCCTATGTTATCAGTCAGAGGCCCGGAAAAAACTGCATCGAGAATTTGCTCGCCAATTTTCTCTTCAACGGTTGCCTGCAGGTAGCCCTCAAACTCGGAAGTTGGCTTGGCAGTGGATATATTGATCGCCCCGGCAATGCTGTTTTTTCCCAGCAGAATGTTTTGCGGGCCGCGCAACACCTCAACGCGGGACAAATCCAGAAAGGGAGCACGTGCCAGTTGGGCTCGACCGTAGGAGATACCGTCAACGTACATGCCAACCGACTGCTCGAAGCCCTGATTTTCACCCGAGCCAATGCCGCGAATATAAATATCTGTACCAATGCCGGATTCCGACATCGTGAAGTTGGGTACGTAGGCCTGAAGGTCTTCAATGCGGGCCAGCCCGGCTTCCATCAGTTTGTCACCGCTAATGGCGCTGACCGACACGGGCACATCTTGCAAGCTCTGCTCACGAAGCTGGGCGGTCACCACCACTTCTTCAAGAACGGCAGCCGCATGAAGATCAGCAGCGAGCACCAGCAATGGCAAGGATAACCAGCGGCGTAGCGGCGCTACAGCCGGATTAGGGGCGACGGGCATAGAGGCTTCCTTATTATTGTAAACCGCAGTTTTGGCCTTGAACCTTCTGTATCACCAAGCGCAAAGCCTTGCAGGCTCATGTTCTCGGCGAAAACATGTACAGGGATAATCACCGTTTTTCCGATAGATTACAAGCCTGTCACTCTGTTTCTGCCAGCTACCCGAAGCCGGTCTAGAAAATGCCCATACCAAGCCCCGCCGCAAAGCTCAGACCCAACTCGGCAGCCTGATCCAGGGCCTGCTGATCGGGCTCGCCTTTGACGACGAGCGGTTCCGCCACCGCGCTCAGCGGATAGCCCTTTACAATTCGCTGCAATTGTCGCACCGCGCCACTGCCATCGTTTCCGCAACTCACAATCAACATGTAAGGGCGATGCAGTTCGCCCGGCACGCAGGGGTAATAGGTTCTGTCGAAAAAATCCTTCATACCTCCGGACAAATAGCCAAAATTTTCCGGCGTGACAAAGAGAACACCGTCGCAAGCCTGCAGGTCTGCGGCCCCTGCCTCCATGGCTCGCAGCAGCTTCACTCTCACCCCCTCTTCGGCCGATGCCGCCGAGGAAGCAGCGTCAGCCAACTTGTACGAGCTGCCCGACTGGGTATGAAAAACAATTAATAGTTCCTTCAAGAATGCCCCCAAAAGGCGATGCTATACTCGGCCGACGATAAAAATACACAGTAACGGTACCCACAATGTCTGACAACAAACAACTTCTCGCCGACTTCCAACTGGAACTCGCCGCCCACCTGCAGGGAAAGCCGGCAGATATCGCGCGCTTCTTCCATGACGACATCGCCTGGCATTTTCCAAAATCCACTGCGGCGGAATCCAGTGGCAGTGATCATCACGGTAAAGCCGCGGTAATGGCTATGTTTTCCGGCGATGTGGACCACTTCTACCAGCCGGGCACCATGAAGTTTCACTATCATTCCAAAACGGCAGAGGACGATCGCGTTCACACCCACTTTAGTCTGGAAGCCAAGACCGCGTCAGGCAAGGACTATTACAACGACTATCAAAGCCTGTTCCGTTTTAGCGACGGAAAAATTATCGAAGTCTGGGAGTATTTTGACACTGCCTACCTTTTCAGCCTGATGTCAGACTGAACCATCCGGCTTACGTAACGATTTCTAACCCCGGAGGCTCTCATGCCGAGTTTCAACCTCGCCGATCTGTTTGAATCCGTTGTCGACGTGGTACCCGAGCGGCTGGCACTGGTGGCAGGCGACAAACGCCTCAGTTACCGGGAACTCGACAAGCGCGCCAACCGGCTGGCAAATCACCTTCAGTCACGCGACATTGGCGCCGGCGATCACGTGGCAATCTACTCATACAATCGCGCAGAATGGGTTGAGGCCATGTGGGCCTGCTTCAAAATTGCCGCGGTTCCTATCAATATCAACTACCGCTACGTTAAGGACGAGCTGCTTTACATTTTCGACAACGCCGACATAAAAGCCGTCATCGTAGAGGCCGAGTTTCTTGAGCTCGTCCACTCGATTGAATTCCGGCTACCGTTGCTGCGCGAAACAATCGTGATCGACGACCTCACAGGCTCAACACACGATTATGAAACCTTGCTGAACTGCCAGAGCGAACAGCGCCCCCGAGTAAAGCGCGGAGATGATGATATTTACATGCTCTACACCGGCGGCACTACCGGCATGCCAAAAGGCACGTTGTGGCACCACAAGGCGATATTCTATGGCGCCCTGCAAGGTGGCAACCCTGCAGGTGAACCCATAAAGGCGCCCGAACAGCTCGCCGACATTGTAATAACCAACTCCACACCGTTTGCGTCGCTCTGCCCCGCCCCCATGATGCACGGCGGCGGCATGTGGTACTGCATGATCTACCAGCTCTCGGGCAACAGCTTCGTTCTTTACAGCGAACGCCACTTTGATGCGCACACGCTTCTGACGTTAGCCGCGCGCGAACAAGTGGCCAATTTAATTGTGGTCGGCGACGCTATGGCGCGCCCCCTGGCCGATGCCCTGGCTCAGCGCAGCTACGAACTGGGCTCGCTATTCGTGATCGGGTCGGGCGGCGCCATTTTGTCTCCAGCCGTAAAAAACCAGTTAAAAGCCCTGCTGCCCAATACGCTGATTATGGACAGCTTCGGCGCGTCAGAAACGGGCAGCGCCGGCATGGTACTGGATCACGACAAGGCCGAATCGGAAGGGCCGACATTTACGCTGTCCGACTCCGTTGCCATACTGGACGAAGACACCCTCGAACCAATTGCCGCCGGCAGCGAGCAGCGCGGACTGATGGCAAAATCCGGTGCCATTCCCTTTGCCTACTACAAGGATGAAGCCAAAACGGCAGCCACATTTAGAACCGATGCCGGCGGCACTCGCTGGGTTATCCCCGGTGATTATGCCCGGGTATTGAGCGATGGCCGCATCGAGCTACTGGGCCGCGGATCCATGTGCATCAATTCGGGTGGAGAGAAAATTTATCCTGAAGAAGTCGAAGCCTGCCTGAAAGCCCATCCAGCTGTTTTCGATACCGGTGTTGTGGGTGTCAGCGACGAGCGGTACGGCGCAAAAGTTGTCGCCATTGTCAGACTGCGAGATGGCCACGACGCAAACGCTGACGAGCTGGCTGCATTTTGCCGCAGCAAACTGGCAGCCTACAAATGCCCGAGAACCTGGCTATTCTGCGAGGAGATTCCGCGAACTCCGGTTGGCAAACCCGACTATCGCAAACTGAAGGCACTAGCAGAGCAATAGACCTTAGCCTGAAATGCGGGCTATAGAGACCGCTGGAGATCCTTTGCTTGCCAAGCAAGGCTCATTGAGAGAATTCGCCGGCAGGGCCAGCCCCCACAAAGGCCTCAGAAAACTGCATGCGCGTGGGAGCCAGCTCTGCTGGCGAACTGAATATACGAGCGTTTATTCTTCTATAGCAACAACCGCCGCAGCAGCCAATAAATCGCGCTGCTCACTCTCTGTGTAATTCAGCTCTGCCAGAATACTGCGAGTATCGTAACCTATAGGAACGGCGCTTCCGGGCTCGCCGCCGTCGGTGCGGCTGAAACGTGGTGCCGTGCGCGGCTGCCAGATGCCATTGCGTTCAACAAAGCTGGCACGCGCACGGTTATGCGGGTGGTCCTTTGCTTCGCGCATTGCCAGTACCGGCGTTACGCAGGCGTCGCTGTCTTCAAAAATTGCGGTCCATTGATCGCGGGTTTTCGCCATAAAAGCTGCCTGTATCTGTTCCTTCATGGCCGGCCACTGCTCTACATCGTATTGATTGGGGAGCTGGTCCCCGATCCCGAGACGCTCAACAAACACCTGGTAAAACTGCGACTCGATAGCACCCACCGCCATATATTTTCCGTCAGACGTTTCATACACTTCGTAGAACGGCGCACCACTGTCGAGCATATTGGTGCCCCGCTCTTCAGACCAAAAATCTGTTTGTGAGGCGGAAAAAATGCTGGTCATCAACAAGGCGGCGCCATCTACCATGGCGGCATCAACAACCTGACCCTTGCCCGAGATTCTGGCTTCCAGCAAAGCACACACCATGCCGTAGGCGAGCAACATACCGCCGCCGCCAAAATCACCCACAAGATTGAGCGGTATTACCGGTTTCTCGCCTGCCCGGCCAATCGGGTGGAGTGCCCCCGCAACAGCAATGTAGTTGATATCGTGCCCCGCACGCATCGCCAGCGGCCCCTCCCGGCCCCAACCGGTCATGCGCCCGATCACCAGCTTTTCATTTAACGCCAGACATTCATCCGGCCCTAACCCGAGCTTTTCCATCACGCCCGGACGAAAGCCTTCCAGCACCGCATCTGCTGACTTCAGCAGGCGTTTCACCACGTCAATACCGCCCTCGGTTTTCAGATCAGCACACAGGCAGCGTTTGCCGCGATTGAGCAAATCGAGATCGGTCAGATCGCCCGAGAACATATTGCCGCCCGGCCGCTCTACGCGAATAACCTCTGCGCCCATATCTGCCAACAACATGGCCGCAAAGGGACCGGGGCCTATGCCTGCAATTTCGACTATCCGAATTCCGGAAAGCGGACCCATACACAATCTCCCTGTTGCGCGCGGATGATCAATGCGCGTTATATAATTTGAAGCACATCTGCGAGCTACTGATTAAAACTTTGTTACAAACACTGCGGCCAGCGGGCGAGTTATGTCATTGAATTTATCACCGTGGTAGTGTCTACGCTTTTCGAAGCATACGGTAAAGCGACAATGAGCGAAATAAACCGGCAGTGGATTTTCAGTAAACGCCCCAGTGGTCCCGTTGATGACAGCACCTTTGAATACCGGGAGTCACCGCGACCTGAAGCCAACGTTGAGGCTGGCGAGGTGCTGGTCAAAAATCTGTACCTCAGCTTTGACCCGGCCATGCGCGGCTGGATGGACGATAAACCCAGTTATCTGCCTCCGGTAGCCATCGGCGAACCGATGCGCGCTTCGGGTATCGGCCAGGTGATTGAGTCCTCCCGCCCTGATCTGCCCGAGGGAAGTCTGGTTATGGGCTTTTTGAACTGGCAGGAGTACGCGTTGCTCGACAGCAACAATGCGGCGCAGTTGCATGTGTTGCCCGAGGGCACTCCCCCCGCCATGGCGCTGTCTGCGTTTGGCGGCACCAGCATGACGGCCTACTTCGGCTTGCTTGAGGTCGGTCGTCCAAAGCCCGGCGATACGGTGCTGGTCTCGGGCGCCGCCGGCGCCACCGGCTCGGTAGTCTGCCAGATCGCCAAACTGAAAGGTTGCAAAGTCATTGCCATCGCAGGCAGTGCCGAAAAATGCCAATGGCTCAAGGACGACTGCGGTGTGGATGAAACCATCAATTACCGTGAGGAAGACGTGGCTGCCCGGCTGGCTGAACTGGCCCCCATGAGCATCAACGTGTTTTTTGACAATGTGGGGGGCAGCATCCTCGAGGCAGGTATTTCACAAATGGCCGATCACGGCAGTATTGCGCTGTGCGGCGCAATTTCCGCCTACAATGATCTTGAGCCGACACCCGGCCCCAACAACCTGATGATTCTGGTCGCGCGACGTATTCGCATGGAAGGCTTTATCATGCTTGATTACCTGAGCCGCCTCGATGAATTCAACACGGAGTTTGGCACCTGGTTTATGGAAGGCAAAATCAAAACCCGCGAGGACATTCAGCAAGATTTCGCCAATATTCCCGCCACCCTCTCCCGCTTGTTTGCGGGCAAAAACAGCGGCAAACAATTGCTGAAACTGGCCGACCCCCGCTGACCTTCACGCACACTCAACTATGGAACAGGCATCACGATGAAATCGTTTCAGGGAAAAGTAGCCGTAATTACCGGCGGTGCCTCCGGCATCGGCCTGGCGCTGGCGCACAAGGCTGCAGCCGAAGGCATGAAGGTTGTTCTGGCTGATATCAACAGCGAGGCTCTGGAAGCCGCGGCAAACGCTATCCGCAGTAGCCGGGTACACACTCCCGGCTGTGAAGTCATTACCTCGCTCACGGATGTCGCCAATGCCGATGCTGTTCACAATCTCGCCCGGCTGGCCACCGAAAGCTTCGGCGGCGTACACCTTCTGTGCAATAACGCCGGCGTCGGTGGCGGCGGCAAATGCTGGGAGCTGGACCTCGACTACTGGGATTGGGTGCTGAATATCAATCTGCGCGGCGTTATCAATGGTATCCGCGAATTCACCCCCCACATGATTGCCCAGAACGAAGGTCACATCGTTAACACAGCCTCCATCGCCGGGCTGATGTCGGCGCCCGATACCGGCCCCTACACCGTGAGCAAACACGCCGTGGTTGCCCTCTCGGAAATACTGGCAGGCGACCTGCGCCGGGCCGGGGCAGACAACGTTGGCGTTTCGGTTTTGTGTCCGTCGTTTGTGAATACCAATATCTACCGCTCGGAACGCAATCGTCCGGTCAGTGAGGAGCTCGCCAATAACCCCGAGCGCCAGGCAGAGCTTGACGTTATCGAGGAAATGGCCGGCAGCCTGTTCAGCACCGCCATGCCCAGCGAGGCGGTCGCCGACCTGGTGTTCGAGGGCATGCGTTCAGGCCGCTTTTACATTCTCACTCACCCCGAGGGCAGTCGCGAGCAAGTGAGAAAACGTATGCAAACGATACTCGATGACGGCTACCCCGACGTGGCCGGGCCCGAAGACTTTCCACTCACCTAGACCGATTCTGCACAAGGCGAAAGGAGGCCCACATGAAATATCTGCATACCATGGTTCGCGTTAGCAACCTGGACGAAAGTCTCAACTTTTACTGCAAACTGCTCGGCATGAAGGAAATCCAGCGCTACGACAGCGAGCAAGGTCGCTTTACCCTGATCTTTCTGGCCGCACCCGGGGATGAGGAAAGCGCCCGGGACACTAAAACCCCGACGCTGGAACTGACCCACAACTGGGATCCCGAGGAGTATCACGGAGGCAGAAATTTCGGTCATCTTGCCTTTGCCGTTGACGATATCTACGCGACCTGCGAGCGCTTGCAGGCCGGCGGCGTCACCATTAACCGCCCACCCCGCGATGGCCATATGGCCTTCGTTCGCTCGCCAGACAATATATCCGTCGAACTGCTGCAGGCTGGCAGTGCACTGCCGGCCACGGAGCCTTGGGCATCAGCCCAGAATATCGGCGAGTGGTAGCCTTGGTATGAGGCCGCATCACAGAATATTGAACTGCTGGCCATTGTAAAACTAATGACTATTAGTCAGTATCACCAACATAACAACAGCGCCACACCGGAGCATCGCTATGAGCTGTCCACACCTGAACCTGCTAGACCCCGATTCCTATGCGAACGGCATTCCCCACGACTTCTTTGAGCAGCAACGCCGCGAGCAGCCGCTGTACTGGCAGGAAGAGCCGAATACCGGCGTAGGTTTTTGGGTGGTTACCAAGTACGACGACTTGCAATACATCTCCAAACACCCCGAGCAATTTTCCTCCGCCGCCCGTACCGCTCTTTCTCGCGAAATGTCGGAAGAAGACATTATGCTGCAGCGCATGATGCTCATTAACATGGATCCGCCCGACCACCTTAAATTCCGCCGCATCGTCAACAAGGCCTTTGTACCGAAAATTGTTGAATCCAAGCTCGCCCACATTCGCGATATGGCCAAAGACATTATCGACAAAGTTGCCCGGCGCGGAGAGTGTGAGTTTGTTTCGGAAGTCGCCGCCGAATTACCACTGCAGGTTATATGCGAGCTGATGGGCGTCGCCAGGGAAGATCGTCATATGATTTTCCACAACACCAACATCATGATCGGTGCTGACGACCCCGACCTCTCCACAACCGAAGATGAAGGAAAAATGGCCGCCGCCGAAATCTTCGCCTACGGCTACAAAATTCTGGAAAACTACCGCAACAACCCCAACGACAATGACAACCTTATCAATATGCTCGTGTCCGGCACCGTTGATGGCGAGCAGCTTACCGATGACGAATTTTCCCAGTTCTTCCTGATTTTGCTGGTCGCCGGTAATGAAACTACACGAACCGTAACCGCAAACGGCATGAAGCTATTGATTGAGAACCCGGACCAGCTCCAACAACTGGTCGACGATCCCTCGCTGATTGCCAACGCTGTTGAAGAGTTTTTACGGTACGAACCGGCCGTAATGCAATTTAGACGCACCGCCACAGAAGACGTTGAAGTGGGTGGCCAACTCATCAAGAGCGGCGACAAGGTGCTGATGTTCTACACGTCGGTGAATCGCGATGAAGACTACTTCGATGCCCCCCACCAGTTCGACATTCATCGCAGCAATGCCAAAGATCACCGCTCTTTCGGCATAGGCGAACATTTCTGCCTGGGCTCGCATCTGGCCAGACTGGAGTTGCGCGTGATGTTTGAAGAAATTATTCCACGGCTGCGCAACCCAAAGTTTGTTGAAAAGCCCAATTTCATGCGCTCGGATTTCCTCAACAGCATGAAAACCATGCCCATTACCTTTGATCCGGAAACAGCCTGACCGGCTCCGGTTTACCCGGGCAGCGCTGCGCCGTCCGGGTAAACCTTCCGCACATTTCACACAACTCTCAGCCCTTAGATATCCCCCGCATTTGAAATCGCCCAATCTTTAACTAAGCTGATGCTATTAATAGCATTTTTTCGGGCGACTATGAAAAACACTCTGAACAAACTGCAAAAGATGATTCGCGATACGCTGTCAGGTGATGAACGCGAACACCTGGCCAATATCGCGGCACGTTACTGGGATATCGTTGCCCACGAAGAGCTAAAGCAGCGCCCTGTGAGTGAATTGCTGCATATCACCCGACATCACCTCGCGCTGGCCGCCACCCGGCGCGGCAACAGCGTAAAAATACGTATCGAACCCGACAACGAGCGCGGCGTTCTCATATTCGAGATGGTCGCCAGCGACACACCTTTTATCTTTGATTCCATTTCCAATCTCGTCTACGACAATGGCTACACTTTATTGCTGTCCAATCACCCGATATTGTGGGTAAAGCGTAATAGCCGCGGCCAGCTGCAGGACATTACGGCTCTCGACCGCAAACAGCAGAAGCACACCGAGTACAGCGCTGAATCATTCGTTCGCTACGAACTGGAAGCCGGCCCCAACGCACTGCCTGTAGGTCAACTCAAAGAAAGGGTTCGCACAACACTGGCGGATATCCGCGTGGTAGTCGACAACTGGCGGGCAATGAGCGGCAAGGCCTCTGAGCTGCAGCAGCGCTTCCAACATAGTCGCGCTCCCTTAAAGCCGCGCGCCCGTCGGCAGGTCTGTAACTTCCTCGAGTGGATTACCGGCAACAACCTGACCTTTCTCGCCTACAATCACCAGCAACTTGTTACAAGGGGCGGCAGCCCGCAACTGGTCGAAGTACCCGGCTCCCGTCTTGGGTTGCCTTTCGAATCCGCCCCCTGGGAACACATTAGCGATCCCTCTGAACGACAGCAGACACTGGACCGCTACCTTCAGAGCCAGCGCGTATTGACCATCACCAAATCCACAGAGCGATCGCCGGTACGGCGTTTTGTACCCATGGACTACATCGCCATCAAGGATTTTAACGAACAGGGAGAGTTAATTGGCGAGCACCGCTTTTATGGCTTGATGACGCGCTCGGCATACAATAGTCGTGCGCTGGATATCCCCCTGCTCGCCGACCGTATTCAGGCAGTGATGGATATGGCGCATTTCCCGCCGGGCAGCCACAACGCCAAAATGCTGCTACAAATACTCGAAACTTTTCCGCGCGACGAACTGTTTCAGAGCAGTACAAAAACCCTGTTTAATACCTCAATGGGCGTACTCGCTATCGAGGAACACAACCGGATCCGGGTATTCAGCCGCGCCGACCCGTTCCATCGCTACCACTCCATACTGGTGTACATACCGCGAGAAAATTACAGTCAGGCGGTGCGTGAAAAAATTCAAAGTGTTGTATCCACCGCGCTCAACGCCGAGCGCTGCGACTTCAATATCTTTTTCACCGACTCACGCATGGCCCGCTTGCAGCTTATCGCGCAAATGCCGACAAACTCCCATTTGCGTGTTGACAGCCACTCCCTCGAAAAGCTCGTTGAAGGCATAACCGAAAGCTGGCACGGAAAGCTGAAAAGTCTTCTGATGGAGCACTATGAACGGCGCGACGCGCTCGCTATCTATCGCTACTATGCCGACGGCTTTAGTCCGGCCTATACGGCCAAAACACATACCGAAAAAGCCTTTGCCGACATTGAGCACCTTGAAAAACTGCATTCGAGCAGCGCTCCGGTATCGGTCAAGATCTACCGGGATATTTCGCGGCGAGAAAATCGGGTTGAACTGCGCTGCTATTTCAAGACCCAACCCCTGCCCTTGTCTGAGATTCAGCCCCGTCTTAACAACCTCGGGCTTCGACTACTCGTCGAAGATTTGTATCCGCTGCAGGCGGCCGACGGCAGCTACTATTGGGTTCAGGATTTTCGCGCCGAAGTCGCCGTAAACGTCAACCAGCTGTTCTGGAGCGATTCCTCGCACTTTGAGAAGGCCTTTGTTGCGATATACCAGAGCCTGTGCGACGACGACGATTTCAATCGGCTGATTATTAGCGCCGATGTTAACTGGCGCGAAGCCGCATTGCTGAGAAGTTACTGCCGCTACCTGAAGCAGCTCGGCAGCAATTTCGAGCAGGCCTACCTCAGCAAATTGCTGGTTGAGCATGGCAGCATTGCGCGATTGCTGATTGACCTTTTTCATTCTCGCTTTGCGCCCCATATAAAAGACGGCCCCCGGCGTTTTTCAAAGCTCGAAGAACAACTGGAAATTGCGCTGGAAAACGTAAAAAGCCTGGACGCGGACCGCCTGTTCAGAACGCTTCAACACTTGATAAAGGCAACACTGCGCTGCAACTATTACTTAAGCGACGACAATCCCGTCTACGCCTTTAAATTATCACCTCGCGATATTCCCGAAGCGCCGCAACCCCGGCCGCGCTTTGAAATCTGGGTTCACTCGCCGCGCGTCGAAGCAGTGCATCTGCGCGGTGACAAAGTAGCCCGTGGCGGACTGCGCTGGTCAGACCGGCCGGAAGATTTTCGTACCGAAGTGCTCGGGCTGGTTAAATCGCAGATGGTCAAGAATGCGGTGATTGTACCCGTGGGTGCAAAAGGCGGCTTTGTCTGCCGACACCTGCCGGAAAACGGTGACCGCAATGCCATTCAGGACGAAGTGATTGACTGCTACAAAACCTTTATCAGCGCCATGCTCTCGATCACAGACAACCTCAAAGCCAATAAAATTGTTCGACCGAAATCCCTGATCTGCCACGACGAAGATGACCCCTACCTCGTTGTAGCTGCAGACAAGGGCACGGCGGCATTCTCGGATATCGCCAACGGCATATCCGAGCAACACAATTTTTGGATTGGCGATGCCTTTGCGTCGGGCGGTTCAAATGGCTACGACCACAAAAAGATGGGAATAACCGCCAAGGGTGCCTGGGAAGCGGTCAAACGGCATTTCCGTGAACAGGGTCGAGATATTCAGCGACAGGATTTCAGTGTAATAGGCGTGGGCGATATGGCCGGAGACGTATTTGGCAATGGCATGCTCCTGTCAAAACACATCAAGCTGCTGGCCGCATTTAACCACCTGCATATATTTATCGACCCAAATCCCGACGCTGCCACGTCATGGCGCGAGCGACAACGCCTGTTCAAGCTGCCCCGCTCGAACTGGACTGATTACAAAAATGACGTATTGTCCAAAGGCGGGGCCATCTATTCACGCAGCGACAAGCGCATCACCCCCAGCCCGCAAGCCTGTGAAGCTCTGGGCTTGCCCGCGGGCAACTACACGCCAGATGAGCTTATTCACGAGATACTCAAGGCGCCCGTTGATTTACTGTGGAATGGCGGTATCGGCACCTACGTCAAAGCCGAGCAGGAAAGCCACCAGCACGCCGGCGACCGGGCTAACGACGCGATTCGCGTAAATGGCTACGAACTGCGCTGCAAGGCCGTTGGCGAAGGCGGCAACCTTGGTATGACCCAGGCGGGCCGTATCGAATATTCTCTTAACGGCGGGCGCTGCAACTCCGACTCTATCGACAACTCCGCCGGCGTCGACTCATCCGACAATGAAGTAAACATCAAAATTCTGCTGAATCAGGTTCTCATAGACGAGAAAATCACCCTGAAAGAACGTAATGCCCTGCTCAAAAAAATGACGCCGGATGTCGAGCGCAACGTGCTGCGCAACAACTATCTGCAAACACAATCCATTAGCATGCTGGCATCACAATCGCCCGAACGCCTGGGTGAACAGGCTGAACTGATTCGCATACTGGAGCGCGACGCCGGACTTGATCGCAAACTCGAAAATTTGCCCGATGAAAAAATGCTGCAGAATCGCCGAACATCCGGCAAGGGGCTGACACGTCCGGAGATCGCCTGCCTGATGTCCTACGCCAAAATCCATATCAATAAAATACTACTCGACTCAAGCGTACCCGAAGATCCATACCTCGCGCAGGAGTTGCAGCGTTACTTCCCGCAGCAACTGGCTGATGGCTTTGCGGAGTATATTGGCAATCACCGCTTGCGCCGTGAAATTATTTGCACCGTCATTACCAACAGCCTGGTCAATCGCATGGGCAATGCCTTTGCACACCGGCTGAATGACGAATTGGGCACAAGCTTTGAGGACATGGCCCGCGCCTACACAGTTGCCCGTGACCTGTTTGATATACGTGACTTGTGGGCAGACATTGAATCTCTGGACAATCGGGTCCCGGATGATGTGCAAATCAGAATGATGGTTGAAATCCGCCGCCTGATAAAACATATCACGCTGTGGCTGCTAAACAGCAAGCTCGCCCTCACCGACATCCACTCACTGATAGAGCGTTACCGAGCAGAGGTAGATTTGCTGAGCGAGCATGTTGATCGTTACCTGTCTGCCGAAGAACGCCAACTGCTGGATCAGCGTATGCAGTTTTACCGTGACTACAAAGTGCCCGCAAAACTTGTACGACGGGTGGTCATTCTCAAAGCCCTCTTCGCTTGCCCCGATATCACCTGGCTCAAAGAACAAACCGCCAAACCTCCCTCAGCACTGGCCGAAATCTATTTTCGACTGGCCGAGATGCTGCAGATTACCTGGGTGCGACGGCAGATCGATCAACTGCAGGCCGACTCACGCTGGCATGCGCTTGCGCGCAATGCACTGCGGGACGACCTCTATCAACGACACAGAGAGCTGTGTGCCAAAGTCGCCCGCGATATCGACTGCAAGCGCGATGTACTACCCCAACTGAGAGCGTGGGTAACCCAACACAGTGTACAAACGGACTATCTGCTGAATCTGGTGACAGAAATCAAGACGGGGCAGCAGGCAGATTATATGAGCCTGTCGGTGGTACTGCGGCAGTTGGGCCGGCTGGCCGCCTAGCGGCCGCGCCTTAAAACGAGGATCCCGGCTGCTTCAGAAATGCCTTTTCATCGGTACTGGATTCGCGCCCGAGTATGGCATTGCGATGCGGGAAACGCCCAAACTGCATAATAATGTCACAATGCCGCCGGGCGAAATCAACGTAGTTTTGAAATAAGGCGCGCTCAGATGCCGGCGCTTCGCTGCATAGCTGCGTGAACAGTTGCACGCTACGACGCTGATCATCACGATCTTCCGACTGCTCTAGTGGCATGTAAAAGAAAACCCGCTCGATGGGCCGCAAACTACCGTCCAACCCCATCTCAATTCCCTCTTTGCACCAGCGGAGCGCCAGCGAATCCTCGGCGAAAGCCTCAGGTTTATCCCGATAAATGTTGCGCCGAAACTGGTCAATCAGAATGATGGCAGCCAAACGCCCTTCGGGGTGCTCAAGCCAGTGCAGCAAGCTGCCCTCGCCTGCCTGCTCGACACGATGGGAGAATTTTGCCCAGATCAGCTGGTCAGTATCCGGCGACTTCCCCCACCATAGCGACGATTGTTCATCCGCCACAGTTGCGTCGTCGCTTGCATCGCCAAACCAGAACGACAATACGTATTGCCAGTCTTCTACGGGTTCGTACATGAATAAGTATCCGAAAGGGGCCAACGCGACCTACACTATCAGATTAATAAGCACCAATGTATGAATCAATACCTGCCGGTGCAGCAGGT
>DIBR01000039.1:90245-90745 GCA_002415025.1 Spongiibacteraceae bacterium UBA5047 | reverse complement strand
AAGCCAACGCCGCAATTGCCCATAATCAGGGTGGTGATACCGTGGTTGGCTGCAGGGCTGCAGTAGGCGTCCCAGCTGGCCTGACCGTCCATATGGGAATGGGTATCCACCCAGCCGGGGGTCACGATCTTGCCCTTGGCGTCAATGGTTTTGCGGGCGTCGCCCTGCACCTTGCCTCGGGCGACGATCACACCGCCCTGAATAGCGATATCACCCTGCTCTGCCGGCTTGCCGGTGCCATCAACCAATTTGCCATTTTTAATCACCAGATCGTACATAGTGCCTCCCGAGTGGCGCAGCTTCGCCGATAAATGTCTTAGTGCATTAAAGCATCTTAGTTTGTCGGCGCTGCCCCTTTAAGATACGATCCCGCAAAACATTGTTGCCGCATTGGAAACAATGCCCCAAAAATTGGAGTGAATTGTGGCCAGATGGGACGGAATTTACGAATTTGTTCAGGTGGTTGAGCACAGCAGTTTTACCGAGGCTGGCAAGGCGCT
>DIBR01000039.1:87987-90030 GCA_002415025.1 Spongiibacteraceae bacterium UBA5047 | reverse complement strand
AATATGTCCACCTCTCAGGTCAGCAAGCTGATTTCCCGCCTTGAAGACCGTTTGGGTACCCGCCTGTTGCTACGCACCACCCGGAACCTCGCGCTCACCGACGAGGGCCAGCAGTTTTACCGGCGCAGCAAACATGCCATTGATACCTTTGAAAAGGCCGAAGAAGACCTGGCCCTATCGCGCAACGAGCCGCGCGGCAATCTCAAGGTCAATATTTCGGGCGTTTTTCAGGAACGTTTTCTGGTACCGATTCTGGCCAACTTCACCAAGCAGTTTCCGCGCCTGCAGGTGCAACTTGATTTCACCGACAAACAGCCCGACCTGATCAAGGAGGGCTATGACCTGTCGGTGTGCTACGGCGAGCTGAAAAGCTCTACGCTGGTGGCGCGCAAGTTGGCCGACAACTTCAATTACCTGGTGGCCAGCCCCGATTATCTGGCCGCGCACGGCCGGCCGGAAACCATCGACCAGCTCAGCCAGCACAACTGCCTCGTGGGCATTGATACCGTGTGGTATCTGAGCAACGGCGAAGAAACCGTGCAGATGCAACCCGAGGGCAACTGGCGCAGTGACAATGGCGCCGCCACACTCAGCGCTGCGCGCTGCGGGCTGGGCATTGCCAATCTGCCGTTTTTTTCGGTGCTGGATGACATTGAGCACAATCAGCTGGAACAGATTTTGCCCGAATGGGGACAGTACCCGCAGCCGGTGTGGATTATGTATCCCCAACAGCGGCATCTGCCGATAAAGGTGCGGCTGTTTATTGATTATCTTGTGGAAGAGTTAAACCGCATCGTGCTGTAAGCCGGCCCCTTCGACGAGGGGCCGGCGCCGTGCATCTACAAAACCAGTTGAGCCCCACCGGTAATCGCGGGCAAATCCAGCGGTGACACAATACCGGGCTTGGCCGCACAAACCGCCGGAATCGCATTCACCAGACGGTTCGCGGCCGTCGCATTCCCCCCACCTGCAGCGCCGCTGTCGAAATGATCTTCGCCATGCACAGTCACTGTCAGATCCGGATTACCCTTGATAACAACACGGTGACACCCGCCCTCGTGCGGCGGATAGGGCCAATCGGTCGCACAGCTCGCGTCAATACGGGTAATGTGCTCGGCCACAATCAGGGGCTTGCCGTTTTTCATGCCCTGCACCTCAAAGCGAAACGCGCCCTGACTGCCCGCAACAAACTCACCCATACCCGCCACCTGAACCGTTTGCTCCAGCGGGCGACGTTCAATGTGGGTTTTCACTTCGTCCAGCTCAATACCCAAACCCTGCCCGACGAGGCGCACCATTGGCTCCCAGATTTTCAGCAGCACTTCGTCGTGCAGCATAAGCGGCAGCTCATCCATGGGCTGACCGAAGCCTATGATATAACGCACCACATCAGGGGCGTCATAGAGGGCGTAGTTGAAAATTTCCTGACAGCGAATTTGCTGAATACCGGAAGCCATACCGCTGGCAAACAATGGCATTACATCCATCGCCCAACCGGGATCGATACCCGAGACAAATAGCGAGCTGTTACCGGCTTTGGTCGCCGTAGCCACTTTGGCCATGGGTTCCTCCGGCACCAGTGCCGGATGCAGGAAATCATAAAACGAGGTACTGACCACATCGCACCCCGCTGACAAACACTGCAGTAGATCAGCCATGGCTTCATCGGGGCGAATATCCGCCGAGGCGGCATACACCACTGCGTCCACATCAGCCGTCAAAACACTGCCGGCGTCCTTGGTCGCGGTCACGCCCACCGGTGCTACGCCCGCCAGTTCACCGGCATCGCGCCCCACCTTGGCGTCGTTCGAGACAATAACGCCAACCAGTTCCAGTTCCGCGTGACTCAATACCGCACGAATGGCCGGACGCCCGACATTGCCCGTACCCCACACCACCACTTTTTTCTTCATTACACGCCGCCTCTGATTATTGTTGGATGAGCTGTATGCTTTCAGGCATAACGCTAACAGTCCCGGAAGCCACAGGCCATTACCCGTATGGGTGGGCGGTTGCGCCCCTTAAGGCACCTCTGATTAATTC
>DIBR01000039.1:51990-87693 GCA_002415025.1 Spongiibacteraceae bacterium UBA5047 | reverse complement strand
CCGAATTAATCAGAGGTGCCTTAACTGATCATGTCCGAAAACGGCCAGTTTTTATACGTTTTCGGGCTAGAATGCCTGCATGACAGACACACACCGCACAACAGCTCTCGACGCGCAGCACTGCTATCAGGCCATGACCGCTCACGACAGCCGTTTTGATGGCCGCTTTTTTGTCGGCGTATCAACCACCCGCATTTACTGCCGTCCGATCTGCCGGGTGAAATTGCCCAAGGCCGATCGTTGCACTTTTTACCCCAGCGCCGCTGCCGCCGAGCAAGCAGGCTACCGCCCCTGTTTGCGCTGCCGCCCTGAACTCGCACCCGGCCTGTCGAGAGAAGATGCCGTTGCGCGTCTGGCGCACCGCGCCGCCTCAAAAATACGCGCCGGTGCGTTAACGGATGGCTCGCTGGAAGACCTGTCCGCCAGCCTGAACATCAGCAGCCGTCAATTGCGCCGCGCCATTGAACAGGAATTTGGCGTCAGTCCAATTGCGCTGGCCCAGAGCTATCGCCTGTTGGCGGCAAAACAGCTGCTGACGGACACCCGCCTGCGCGCCACAGATGTCGCGTTTGCCAGCGGATTTTCCAGCGTGCGGCGTTTTAACGCGGCTTTTCGCGAACACTACCGCCTTAACCCTTCACAGTTGCGCAAACTCAATGGCAATGCCACAAGCCAGCCCACCCTGACCCTGCGCATGGCCTACCGACCACCGCTGGCCTGGGACGGACTTATCCATTTTCTCAACAGTCGCGGCGCAGAGGGCAGCAGCCTGATCGAACACAGCAAGCTCTATAAGACCCTGCGCATCGGAGAGCTAAGCGGCTGGTTTATGGCACAGCACGATTCTGCCCGCCATCAGGTAACGGTCGAATTATCCGGTTCTCTGACACCGGTTTTCGCACAGCTCAGTGTCAAACTGCGGCAGTATTTTGATCTTGATGCCAGCCCGCAGCAAATAGATGCGCACCTGTCGCAACACCCTTTGTTAAAACGCTGCGTGCAAAAAAATCCGGGGTTGCGCCTGCCCGGCACACTGGATGTATTTGAACTCGCGGCACGAGCGATTATCGGCCAGCAGATTAGCGTCAAAGCCGCGAGCACTGTATTCAAGCGCATGGTATTGCGGTTTGGCGACGCAATTGCAACACCTCACCCGGCGCTCAACATCGTTTGCCCCGACGCAAAGCGCATCGCCGAGGCCAGCCTTCAGGATATTATTGAACTGGGCCTCAATGCGCGTCGCGCCACCACGCTTCACACTGTCGCGAAGGCCTTTAATACCGGAGAGCTGGCTATCGAGTACGGCTGTGACAGTAGCGAAGCCTGCGCCCAATTACAGCGCTTGCCGGGTATTGGGCCGTGGACTGCGCAGTACATTGCCCTCCGTGCGCTGGGAGATCCCAATGCCTTTCCCTCATCCGATCTGGGGTTGATGAAAGCCCTGCAGCTCGATAAACCCGCCGCCGTCGAACAAGCATCACTCGCCTGGCAACCCTGGCGCGCCTATGCCGCCATCCACTTGTGGCAACACCTGAGTTCCGGAGGATAATCCATGGCATGCTTCACCGAGATTGAAAGCCCGATCGGCCCCATCACCCTCATTGCCGGTGAGCGCGGTCTGCAAAGTGTCTGGATTCAGAAAACAGATAAAAACAAACCGGCGCTGGATAGTCTTAAACGCGACCCGGCTTTTTTACGCGAGGCTGCCGCACAACTAACAGCTTATTTTGCAGGTGAGCTAAAACAGTTTGAACTGGCGATTGACGCCAGACATGGCACCGCGTTTCAGCAGGCCGTGTGGCAAGCGCTGCGCACCATACCGTTTGGCCAAACCGCAAGTTACCGCGACGTCGCCCTGCAGATTGATGCGCCCAAAGCGGTGCGCGCTGTGGGCGCCGCCAACGGCAGAAACCCGATTGCCATCGTGGTGCCCTGCCATCGTGTTATCGGAGCCAATGGCAGCCTGACGGGCTACGCCGGAGGCATCGACAACAAGCGCTGGCTGCTGGCACACGAAGCGCGCCACGCTGCCGGCGACCTGCTGACTACCATTGGCTAAAGCTGGATTGCAGGCCAAGCCCCACCACGACATCATCGCCAAGATCGGCATCAAATTCCGATTCAGTGCGGTACATAAGGTGCGGGGAAAGCCGAACTGTTGCCACAGGCCCTAGTGGCGGGCCCATGATCACTAACCACTCAGCTAGACAGATCGCAACCTCCGCGAGGAAACTGTCCTTTTCCTTATTAATCATGCAGATACGCGAAGCGAAGCAGATCACTTACCAACACCTGTGCGCGCATCATGCGATAGCGACAACAGGCTCCGCAGAGATGGCCCATCAATCACCATTGGCGAGCACACTCGACACTTTCATATTGGCCGGTTCGCAACTGCGATTTGACCAAAAATATACTGAAATTATGTGACAGACTGACTATATCTGACACTTACGCCGAGCGGCTGTAGTGACAATGAAATAAAGCTATGATACAACAATCTTGGTGCAGCTAAGTGGCTAAGTTAGCTAGGAAAAGCCGGTGCACGGCATACAACGGCCCGGCAACATTTTTTGCGGTCGCGCCGTCAATTACAAAAACGGTGTTGCTGGTCGGGCTACATTACACGGCAGATAAACGGCAGCTTCGCCAAACGAATTTTAGTTCTTACCTTACGCGGTAAATATTGGGGAATTCCATGCTGACTCGATTTCGAATTCTGGGCGCTGTTGCCGGTATCGGTTTACTGGCACAATCTGCGGCGCTTGCTGACCCGGTAACCGACTTGCTCAGTCAAACCGGGCTCAACTCATTGATCAATGGCAGCGCGACCGGCGGCGGCATTGAGGTCGACGTACTTAACCCCACAGGCACGGGCGACAACGACATTCTCGGCCTGGATTTGTTTACACCTGAAAACGGTCTGGGCTTGACCCTGGCGGGCACCGAGATTCTCGGTTTTGGTAACCCGACTGGCGGCACAGCCATTCCGCTCGACTTTCTGGGTCTGGATCAGCTCACCAAAATGCTCGGCCTTGCCCCAAACAGTGCGCTAGTTGACGCTCTTCGCAATACCGTCGGCCCCGACGGCGCGGTTATCGTCCCGATTGTTGACTCGCTGCAGGCACTTTCCGGCCTCGGCGACGCCATTAATTTCAATTTTTCGGACGCTATCGGCCTGCCCGGTCTTTCTGACCAGCCCATCGGGCTGGCTATAGCCGGTGCCGAAAATTCCGGCAACGCAACCGCCGACGGCATCGCTGGTGTTGCCCTGCTGACCCCCGGTGCCAGTGGCAATGGCGGCCTGGTCGGGCTTGCCGTAATTTCAGGAAACAATTCCGGCAACGGACAATTGGTCGGCGTTTCTGTTCTCGGCGGTAACAATACAGGTAATGGCGATCTGGCAGGTATTGCGGTTCTTGGCGGCGATCAGGCAGGCAACAGCCAAACCCTGGCGCTCAGTGCGCTAAGCGGCAGCAATGCAGGCAACGCCGGTGTAGCGGGTATCGGCGTTCTGAACGACGATAACTCCGGCAACGGTGGTACTGCAGGTGTGGCTGCACTCAATGGCAATAACGCCGGTAACGGCGGCTTGGCAGGTGTGGGCGCGCTCAATGGCGACAACGCAGGCAATGGTGGCCTGGCTGGCGTGGGCGCCATTAACGACAACAACTCCGGTAACGGTGGCACTGCTGGTGTTGGCGTCTTGAGCGGCGACGGCTCTGGTAATGCCGACGCAGCAGGCGTTAGCGTGATCAGCGGCGATTCTTCCGGGAATGGCGATGTCGGTGCCATAGCAGTTCTCTCCGGGGATAACAGTGGAAATGGTACTGGCATCGCCGGTGGTGTTATCAGCGGCGACAATTCCGGTAACGGCGGCGCTGGCTCGATTGGCGTTGGCGGTGACGATAACGGTGATGGCAGTGACGGCACTGATGGCGGCGGTAACTGTGAAGGTATAGCCTGCGGCGATGATGGCAACCCCGCCGGAGATGGCGAACTACTGACAGCAAGCTCAGAGTGTAGCGAAGGCGATGCCGACGGTGACGGCGTATGCGACGAAGTTGACGACTGCAAAGACACACCCGCCGATGCGGCAGTGTTCAGCAGCGGCTGCCACCTCGACGAGAATACCTCGCTCGTACTGCGTGGTGTTCACTTTGTCTTCAATACTACTGACGTAACCGAGGCGTCAAAACCCCTGCTCGAAGAGGCCAGGGCTATTATCCAGAAATACCCCAATGCGCTGATCTCGATCGACGGCCACACCGACGCGAAAGGCAGCGAGTCTTACAATGAAGATCTTTCCTACCGCCGCGCCCGGTCGGTATACCAATACTTTCTCGAGAATGACATCGCTGCTGAACGCCTGACATTCAGGGGCTTTGGCGAGAGCGTTCCCATCGCTGCCAACGCCACAGAATCGGGGGCTGATTATCCCGAGGGGCGCGCACTGAATCGGCGGGTTGAACTCAGCGTATTGGACCGCGCCAGTTTCGACGCCATCAAAAAAGACAATGCCGCTCGCATAGCAGCGAGAGAAGAAGCTGCACGACAAGCCAAAGCAGAGGAAGCCCGCCGGCAACAGCAAGCCCGTGAAAAGGCAGCGCGCGCCGCTGAAGAAAAAGAAAAAACGCAGGCCGCTGAAAGTGACTACGAAGACGTGCTCAACTTTCTCGAAGAAACCGGTGCAGCCGACACAAGCGGCGAGACGGCGCCCGCTACACCGTCCGAGTCTGCCGACAACAGCACAGCTGACGAAGATTACACGCTCGAAGTCATTGAGCGCGAAGAAATATAACGTTTACCGGTCTGTGTAATTGCAGTTTGCCTGGGAGTAAGAAAATTACTCCCTATTCTCGAACACGAACAACTTAAAATCAGGATACGAACATGGCGATTGATCTACCCCCAGCGATGCCACCGGTGCTGACTGCTCTGCAGCAAGTGTCGCCTTACAGCTCTATGACGGTCCCCTATGTCAGAAAAGTTGAGAACTACGAAATCAAATTGACCGGTGAGCATCATCTCAGCCTGCTGGAACTGGACACCATTTTCTCCAATGCGAAAACGCCCTCGCAAGCTATATTGTTGGTCAATGCCGCTACCTACGCCAAAGGTCACCTGCTCGTAAAAATGCTGTACAGCTCACCTGTGAATGGCGTGATTCATGTACACGCGCAGCAGGCGACCGTTGGCACAGTTCAGGGCGATGACATGATTCGCGGTCACTTTGGCGACCTTGCCGGCGACGTCAATTTAACGCGCCAGGAGTTCAGCACGCGCGAAGTGCTTGCCAGCCTCCAGTCCGACCGCGCCGGTGTGGATTACAAGATCAGCTACCAAACAAGCGCCAATGACACTACGCGAGTTGACCTGGTATTCAACGCGTCGCCCGACGAAGAGCACGACTCTACCGATTTTATCGTCCAGCTGGGCAACCAGGGCAGCCGCTTCGCCGGCCGTTATTTCTTTGATCTCGGTTTTAAACACGACTTCTCCGGCGGCACCCAGATTTCCGGCGGATACGAAACAGCAATTTCCGAGTGGGGCGAGTCACGCGATGGCGAGGACTACCATCAGCTGCAATTGAAACTGGATAAGCCCTTCAGCTTTGGCCTTTACGGTGTTGAAGCCTCTCATACTGAATATGTGCGCGATCTGGGCGTTATCAACGTTCCCGCCACGGTGTGTGTAATTCCCAATATAGGCGGCATTCCCCTGCCCTGCATACCAACCCAGAGCTCCGTAGCCACCGACGTTGAGCTGGACGCTTCCATCGACCAATTTGCCATCACCGGCAATCAGGTGCTCTCCAGCGACATCAATCACCGCTTTACATTGTCACAGCGACTCGACTGGACGGACTCCCTGATTGACGCAAACATTGGCAGCACCGTACAGGACGAGCGCTACGCAACGCTGGAGCTGGGCGCGGCCTATCACAGGGCGCAAAAGCTGGGCGAGAAGCTGCTCAACTGGAAAATCGGCGCCGCCGTCAAAGGCGGTGTAAGCGGTGACAAGGGCACCCTGGGCACCGACGACACCAGCGCAGGCGTAGCCATCGGCAAGCGCACTTCCGAGTTTGTCGCCTTTAAACCGAAAGCGCATATCAATTATGCACTGAGCAAGGCAGGCAGCCTCAACCTCGCCTTTAGCGGCCAACTGAGTGACGAACAATTGCCCCAGCAACAACAGTGGGTGCTAGGTGGTGTTGACCGCTTGAGTGCCTATCTGCCCGGTGTGCTGGTGGGTGACACCGGCTACCACGTGGATGTGAGCTACAAGCACCTTTGGGAATTGGGCGCCTTTACCCTGACCGGAGCGGTCTTCGCCGAATATGGCAGCGCGCAATACGAAAATGCATCGGGCATGCTCGGCACGGCCGATCTGGGTAGCGAGGCCAGTATTGCCGATGCCGGTATCCGGGCGACGGCTACCATGGGCGAGTGGCTGGAAGTCAGAGCCGTTATTGCCGAGTCAATTTCCGACGACAATATTGATGAGCAAACCCTGGAACGCGCGGAAGCAGACTTCTTTGTTGTTGTGAAGGCGATTTTCTAGTCCTGCACCCTCTACAATCATCCATGCTCTATAATGAGGCCGCCACCCTGGCGGCCTCATGCATTGCGCCTTCGATATAGCTAACGCCGCTGCAATCACCCACAGTGTGAACGCTAAGGCCGGCTGCTTGCAGTTCATTCGCAAGGCCCAAATCAGCCTCGGCACCCTTTGCAACCACTACGTGATCTGCCGCGATTTTACGAACCTGCCCGCGGTAGTTTTTGTAACTCACAGCATGGTCACCCACCGACAAACCGGAGGCCTGATTGATCAGGGTTACACCGAGCTCGCGCAACTCTTCGAGCAGACGCATGCGCCTTACAAGATACAGCCCCGCACCGGCACGATCACTTTCATTAAGCACGGTGACGTCACGCCCGCGATGAGCCAGAAATTCTGCCAACTCCAGCCCAACCAGCTCACCGCCAATGATCACAATCTGCTTGCCCAGCGGTAGCCAGTAGCGACTGGCAACATTGACCAGCGCTCGCTGCCGCGTTGCGCCACTGGCAGCACCCAGCGCAAGCACAGTTTGTGTAAGCCCGCTGATTTTATGCCTTAGCGACGAGAGCTTTTCACCCAGCACCATCGCGCGCATCTCGTCACCACTGAAAACAAAATCCTGATCGCTGCCGGCCAACGCAGGCATTGTTCGGGTGGCGCCAGTCGCAACAATGACCTCATCCACCTGCAGACGCTTAAGCTGCTCTGCGCTGGCCGGCGTATTCAAACGTATATCAACATTCGAGGATTTCACCTCCCGGCGCAACCAGTCGAGCAATTTTCCGTTCGGCTCATAGGCCATAGCCGCGAACTGCAGGGTGCCACCGAGCACACGGCTTTTTTCCAGCAGGGTGACTTTGTGCCCCCTCAGCGACAGGCGACGCGCTGCTTCCATACCACCGGGGCCACCACCGACAACCGCGATATGTTTCTTGCGCCCGGCGGGTGCCAGCAGATTTTTGGCTTCTGCTGCCGTATCGGGATTGACCGCGCATTTGACTGCATCTTCAACGTAAATCTGGCTCACGCAGCAGTAGCAGTAAACGCAGGGGCGAACCTCCTTGATACGGTTCTCGCTAATTTTCCGGGGCAGATGCGGATCAGCCAGCATTTTTCGGCCCATGCCGAGAAAGTCGAAGTGCCCAGCGCCGATATGGCGGCTGGCTGCAGCGGGCTCAATGCGCCCCGAAGCAATGACTGGCACCGTCAAAACCTGTTTGATTGCTGTGGCGTTGGCCACCATCCGCTCGGGCACATGGGGAATATTCGATTCGGAGTGCAGGGCACCGCGCGAAGTATCGTGATAGGCACTGACGGTAATTGCGTCCACGCCCGCATTCTGCGCCATAACCGCCGTTGCTTTTGCGTCTTCCAGTGAAATGCCCTCGGCCTGACCAAACTCGCCGGAATCCAGTTTGCACCACACGGGGAAGTCGCGCCCGACTTCGGCGCGCACCGCCGCGATAATCTCAAGCAAAAGTCGCGCCCGGTTTTCCAGCGGGCCGCCGTAGGCGTCAATGCGCTGATTGGTGAGCGGGGACAGAAAAGAGGAAATGATATAACCGTGACCACCGTGAATTTCCAGGCCATCCAGCCCCGCCTCACGCACCCGCCGCGCGGCATGGGCAAACTTCTGTACCAGTACCTGAATGTCCTCCGGCGTCATGACATGCAGTTTCACATCGAGCTTTTGCGAAGTCGCCGATCTCGCCACTTCCTCAGCCAACATGCCCTGATCCAGATCGCTCTGCTTGAACACCGGCATGGAAGGAATCCATACCGGGCGACCGGCTTTCATGTCTTCAACACCAACAAGACCGCCAAAGTGCAGCTGCGAAACCATCTTCGAATCAAAAGCGTGCACCGCATCGGCCATCGCCTTCAAACCCGGAATAAAGCGATCATCGGATATTGCGACCTGACGCGGCTGATTACCGCCGTGCGGCCAGGCAACACCGGCAACACCGAGGGTAATCAGCCCCGCCCCTCCCTTGGCCTGCTCGGCATGAAAGGCGCGAATTTGCTCGCCGCAGTGCCCGTCAGGCTCGGCGAGGTTGACGCCCATAGCAGAAACCACCATGCGGTTTTTCAGTTCCAGCGTGCCAATGCGGCCGGGTCGTAGCAGGTGGTGATATGAATCAAACATGGGGAAGCGCCTCCTGATGTTCGCCTGCAGGGCAGGCTCCTACAATCGCTTTGTCGACAATGTGCACAAGCTAGCCGCTGGCGCATAAACTAGCGAACAGCGCCACCGCCATCGACCGACAGCAACTGACCTGTGATGAACGAGGCCCGGTCCGAGCCGAGAAAAACGACCGCCTCGGCAATTTCTTCAGGTTCACCCAAGCGTTTCATAACTGCTGCCTTTTTTAGGCCCTCGGCAATCTTGGGTTGTTCCTCAAAATATTTTTCCAGCCCCGGCGTGCGGATAACGCCCGGTGATACCGCATTAATCCGAATGCCTTTATCGCCGTATTCCGCCGCCGAGCTCTTGGTCAGAATGTTAACGCCGCTTTTTGCGGTGGCATAAGCCGTGTTAAATGCCTGCCCTTTCAGTGAGGCGTTGGATGAAATATTAACGATGGAACCTCCGCCCTGCCCCAGCATGGCTTCAATCTCGTACTTCATGCACAGCCAGGTATTGGTGAGGCACATCTCCAGGGTTTGATCAAAAACCTCTTTAGTAAACTGGTGGATTGGCCCATTGCCACGACTGACAGCGGCATTGTTGCAGGCAATATCCAAACGGCCAAAAGCGGCCACCGTCTGCTCGACCATAGACTTCACTTGCGCTTCGTCAGTCACATCGACTTTCAGAAATTGTGCACGCCCCCCGGCTGCGACAATCATTTCAACACACTCCCGGCCAAAGTCTTCATTGAAATCAGCCACTGCAACCTGTGCACCTTCTCTCGCCATTGTCATGCTGATGGCGCGTCCAATACCCGAGCCGCCGCCGGTTACCAGTGCTGTTTTGTCCTGCAATAATTTACTCATTGTCCTGATCCCGTTCCTGTTTCAGAGTCTCTATAATTGATCGCCCGCGACTTCGTTTGATTTCGCGACAGCAACAATACTGATCATGGCAACCACCATCACCGCCGCGACTACGCCCGCCCACAAGGCTTTCACCATGGCAAATTGCTCGGCACTGAGTGCTGAAATACTCAACGCTTCGGTAAGCAGTAGTGTGGGCGGCACAAAAAGCACAGCCGACAGTAACCCTAACAGTAATGCGCACACCGCCAGATGGCGGCGTGCCATAAATTCCAGAACGCTGCGGGTGGTACCTGCCTGCCACACGGTTGTCGGCAGAACGCCACTAGCCACCTTGCGGCGGGTCATTGGCATAACAATCAGGCTAACGATAAAGACGAGAATAATCGCGGTGGCAATAAAATCTACCGCCAACCCTTCGCCACCCCATACGGGTATGGAATCCCGGTGCCGGACAAGCCACCACGCAATAAGCCCATTGAAAACGGCATTGGTTATCCCGTTGGTTAACGCCTCTCGGCGAACATGGCTGGCAAAGGTGTGTGGCATCGCAATTGACTCCCGATAGGTTGACGTGATTCACCGTCTGCGGTCATATTAGCGGCACGCGTGTTCTGCAATAGCACAAAATAACTCACATTCCCGGTCATTTCAGTTCAAGAGGCTGTGATGGCTCGCCGCCACTAAGGTGTGCGAATCAACCGGTAGCCGGATAGTTAATGAAACCTGTCGCAAAAGAACATACTACTGCTGCCGGCAAGTTCCAGCGCCTGCTCGACTACCTGGGAAAAATCGGACTCGATGCCACCGCCCTGGCGCATCAGGCCGGACTTAATCGCGCCGACATTGAAGCTAAGGATTCGAACGAACAGCTACCCAGTTTCCGTTACTCCCGCTTATACGAAACAGCTGCCCAGGAAATGCAGCGCATGGACATGGCATTGCCCTGGGGCGCCGGTATTGGCACCGATATGTTCAGCTTTATGTGTTACAGCATCATCACCTGCACATCCCTGCGCGAGGCCCTGCATCGCGCAGCTCGCTTTGAGCGCATGATGTATCCACAAACGGGACATCGCATTGAGTTGCACGAGGACCGTGGCGTTGCCCAGGTGCGTTACCTGATTAACAGCGATGCGGCAAACCGCACCTACGCGCCCGACGAGTGGGATCGGACCCAGTATCTGGACACCGTTGCGAAAGCCTCGGGCTTGAGAATCTGGTATGTGTTTATGGGTTGGTTGATCGGGCGCAATATTGAGCTTGAAAGCGTATCAATGTCTGCGCCACCGATTACCGAAACGTACGCCGACAGCCTGCGTGCACTGTTCCAGGTAGAGCCGGTCTTCGATGCCCAACAGACAGCATTGACTTTCAGTGCCGGACAACTGGATTTCCGGATTGTGCATTCACCCGAGTCGCTGGATGAATTTCTTGAAAACGCGGTGTATACGCTGATCGTTCAGGACAGCCATCCGGCCAGCACCGGCGCCGCGATCAAATCCTTACTGGCGAAAACCCGCGACGGCGCACCACCAACCTTTGAGGCCATGGCCGATATTCTGCATTTGTCACCGTCGAGCCTGCGCCGGCGCCTGCAAAAGGAAGGCACCAGCTATCAGGAGTTGAAAGATCGTTACCGCAGCGACCTTGCCATGCGGTATCTGCGCGACGATCAACTCAAAATTCACGAGATTGGTGAAATGCTGGGCTTTCTTGAACCCAGCTCCTTTATTCGATCCTTTCGTGGCTGGACCGGCATGACACCCCGGCAATTTCGCGATCAGGCCAACGCGCCTTAGAATAACGCCAAGCCGTTGTTTATGCGCGCACGCTGTCTCCGGCCTCGCTTTGGCCTGCCACATTGACAAACGCCGCCGCTAAAACGTATCCGGCCTCAGCATGGCGTCATGGCCGCCATCAACAAACAAAACCGATCCGCAGACAAAACTGGCATCGTCGCTCAGCAGGTAGCGTACCGCCCTGGCAATATCCTCCGGCTCGCCCGCCCTCTGCAGCGGAATACTGGCCAGAAACTGTTTGATTGCGTCGGCGTACGCCGGATCGTTGGCCACGGACTCCGTCATCGGGGTACGGGTATAGCCCGGTGCTACGGCATTGAGGCGAATTCCCTGCCCTGCGTAGGCGGCGGTGTTACGACGCATCCAGCGCGCCAAAGCTTGCTTGGAACCGCTGTACAAGGGGTGACCCTCGGTGCGTTCAGCCAGCTCGCGGGCGGCGGCTTCATCGCCCGACAATAACAGCTCGACATAGTCTTGAGAGGTGTCCATAGGGGCGGAATTAGAGGAAATCAGTACCGCCGAACCGCGACGCAGGGCAAGTAAAGGCCTGAGCCCGTCCAGCAGGTTCACCGCGCCAAAGTAGTTAACACTGGGAATCAGGGCTTTGTCCGGCACCGAGCCAGAGACACCCGCGCAGGCGATAAAGCCATCGAGCCCGCCGCCGGCCTCAGCCTGAATACCCGCCAGCGCCGCCTCGCGCCCTGCGGACGTGGACAAGTCGGCGTTGATATCCGCCGCCTTGATATCGACCACAATCAGTCGATGGCCGGCCTCGGCCAGCAACTCACGAATCGCGGCGCCGATTCCGGTTGCGCCACCTGTCATTGCAATAGTACCCATGCGAGAACCCCCATCCAGACTCACCGCCATGGTATTCAGTGCGCCGCATTAAAAACATGGCGAAACCAACTGAATTCATAAACATTTTCAACTAGACACCAAAAGGCCCACTCCCCGGGAGTGACGCCAAATGTCTACAAGAATGGTCGATCGTGATCTATAGCGACGGCAGGTACGTAGTTAAGATGTTGTTCAAGGAAACGGGCCCGCTTTCCAGAGGTAGCGCGGGCCAACCCCATCCAGCCTTTGGCCCGCTTAGCGGGCTTTTTTATGAGTGATATATCAAACAGTGGCCCTATCGATAAGGCGAACGCGAGGCCAGCAGCGGCCGGATTATCGGCCCGAGTGCACGAATAATGTAGTAAACAATGCCTACACTCTTGCGGGTTTGGGCGAAGCTTTCTACCAGACTATGCTGCTGGAACTGAAGCAGGCGCTGGCTCTCCGAGGTGTCAAGAAAATCACCGTAAAAGGCAGGTGTGCCTTTCTTGAAAATATCATCCGGCAAAGGTGGTATGCCGTAAGCCCCCATGATCGAATCGTTAAATTCCTTGCCACTACATTGACAGCTCTCGCCACCGCCGAGCAGCAGGTGCTTGCCAATGGCCTCGTCGCAGGCAACCGCGTTGGCAAAGGCCAGCGCGCAATCTGCCGGGTGCACATACTCGATACGGGTATTCACCGCTATATCGAAAATCATTTCAAAATCGTGACTGCCGCCAATGAATTTCACGGATACCGGAGGCGCCACACTGATTCGCAAAATACTCCAGTCCAGACTGGAGGCATGAATGGCCTTTTCGCAGGCCAGCTTGGTTTCGCCGTAATGATCATCAGGCCGGTAAGGACTGTCGTGCGTTAGCGGGGGCTGGCGATCTTGCAGCTTGCCATATACCGCCACACTCGAGGCAAATATCAGGCGCTTTACACCCTGCTGTTCCATTGCCGCGATTAATTGCTCTGTCGCGGTCACGTTTACGCGGGTGGCCAGCTCGGGGTTGGTCTCCGACAGCGGCGGAATAATGGCTGCCAAGTGAATCACGGTGTCGACGCCGGCCAACGCCTCTTCCCAAACCGCAGGTTGCGTCACGTCGCCCCACACCGCTTTTATCTTTTCACCAAAGCTTGCGGCCACACTTTGGGTGGCCGGCAATTTACGGTCGAGACAGACAACCTCGTAGCCGCGCTCCAGTAGAAAGTTGATTGTGTAGGTGCCGATATTGCCAAACGCCCCTGTTAACAATACTCGTTTAGACATAACCATTCCCCGGGCTGTTTAGTGTGGTGCACGTTATAGGCGCCTGAGAGGCGGATAACAATTGGCAATTATGCTCAAGTCGCTGTCAAATTGCGCGACTTGATAAGCCCTCTTGAATATTAGCCAGGTACGTCAAGGTCGACTGCAGGCGGTCCAGATCGCGGTCAGAAGCTGTCAGACCAATGCGCACGCAGGCGTAGTTGCTGTGCTGGTGGTAATAACGCACCGCAATGTGCTGACAGAGCAACTCGCGGCACAACCACTCTGCACGCTTATGGGGCATCTGCATCGAGATAAAGAAGTTGGTGAACGAAGCCGATTCACTGAAAGCCGACAGCAGTGGCTGCAAACATGCGCTCTGATGCAGCGCCCGCTCAATTAGGCGCTCACGCGCTTGCTTGTGCCAGTACTCGTCGGCCAACATGGTTTCGCCGGCCCATTGTGCAAGGGAGTTGAGCGGCCAGGGGCCGAGGGCTGACGCCACCCTCGCAACGGTGTGCTCATCCGCCAGCAAGAAGCCGAGGCGCAATCCGGGCAGCCCGAAAAACTTGCCGGCCGAACGCAAGATAATGAGCCCCGGCACAGGCAGCAAGGGGCTGAGAGATTCCTCAGGCTGAACATCGACAAAGGCTTCATCAATAATTATCTGGCCACCGGCGGGCAATTTTGCATGCCAGCCAAGCACTTCCTGCTGACTAACACGCTCGCCGGTCGGATTGTTGGGATGAATAAGCACCAATACATCCGGCTGATACTTTTCAATAGCCGCGTGAAGGGTTTCGTCATGCGTATTGCCGTGGGCATTGTCATAGTACTCACAACGGTGCCCCTGTGCCTGCCAGTGATGGGCGTGCTCGCCATAGGCCAGCCTCGGCAGCAACACGGTGCTATGCTGACGAAGCATCGGCAGGCACTGAATAAACTGTTGTGAGCCGGCCCCGGCTACCAACTGACTTGGTTTTACGCCGTAATAGGCGCTGGCAACGTCGCCAAGCTGTGCGCTTTCATATGGCAGCTGCGCCAGTCGCTGCAACGGAAAATCATTCAAGGGATAGGCAAAGGGACTCACCGCATTAGACAGGTCGAGCAAGTCGTTTTCTGCCAGCCCGAGTGCCAGAGCCAGAGAGCCGGGATTACCGCCGTGATTCTTCAGCAAGTTCAGCGGATCTGTCGTTCTCATAGCCTTAAACTACCCATCAATAGCGTCACCATCGCGAGAATCGCAAACCACAAGCACAAAACCTGATGAACCAGCCGAAAACTACGCACAACATCGCCGGCCCGGGCGTCACGCCCTGCTCCCAGCCGTGGTCGCTCGGCTTTTACCCCGTGATAACAAGCAGCGCCGCCAAGGCGAATGCCCAGTGCCGCGGCGCCGGTGGCCATGACAGAACCCGCGTTAATACTTTTCCAATGCCAGCCTTGCTGCCACCAGATCTCACGCAGCATAAACCGAAAGCGGCGCCCTCGTGCCAACACGCAAAAACAGGCGCTGACGCATTGTGCCGGCAAAAAATTCAACACGTCGTCTAACCGCGCCGCACAGCGCCCAAAATAATTAAAGCGAAGTGTGCGGTAACCCCACATTGCATCGAGAGTATTTGATAGCCGGTGCAGCAAGACCATGACGCTGCCACCGAGGGCGTACCAGAAGAGCGAAGCAAATAAGGCATCACTACTGTTTTCCAGCGCGGTTTCAAGCGCGGCTGCGGTGAGAGCACTCTCGTCTGACGCCGCCGTATCGCGACTGACAATCATTGCAGTAGCTACCCGAGCCTCCGCGAGTTGACCGGCGGCCAGCGTGTCGGCAACGGCAGACACGTGCTCTTTCAAACTGCGCCACCCGATAGCGAAATACAAAACGCTGACATCGAGCATTAATAACCAAAGCAGTTCGTATTGCTTTGCCGCATCGCGTAGCAGACACAGTATAAATATCCACGGCATTACGGCCAGCAACCAGGCGAGCACCCCGCGAGCAAGCTGCGACACTGGGCCTGGGCCGCGACAATAATTATTCAGGCATTTCTCGATGCCCGCCGCTACGTTGCCAAAACCAACAAGTGGGTGCCAACGTTTAGGCTCACCGAGCCAATAGTCCAGAAGCACAGCAGCAAACCAGACGGTAGCCACCCAGATGCCGGCGATAAAAAAGTCTGGCAGTGATGAGATAAACTCCGGCGTCATTCGATGTGCTAATGCAGCTTGAGTTCAGGCCTCACGGCCCGGTTAATTTTTTCAACCAGTATCACCAACATGCCCTTCCACCAACCGTGAATAGCGACCTGATGCATTCGATACAGGGAAATATACACAAAGCGGGCAAGGCGTCCTTCGATAAACAGACTGCTGCCCATGAGGTTACCCATCAAATTCCCCACCGTGCTGTAGCGGCTGAGATTGACGAGCGAACCATGATCCCTGTATTGGTAGGCTTTCAGGGCTTTGCCCCGGCGCAAGCGCAGAATATTGTCGGCCACTCGCGACGCCATTTGGTGGGCCGACTGTGCCCGCGGGGGTACCCAGCTACCGTCTTGCTGCTCACACCCACAACAGTCACCCAACACAAAGATATCGTGATAGCCCTTGGCCAGAAGGTCGGGGGTAACAATAATTTGCTGAAGCCGGTTTATTTCAAACAGCTCCATTGCCCGAACGATATCCGGCGCTTTCACGCCCGCCGCCCACACTGATAAATCGGCCTCAATGCGTCGGTCGTCGTCGGTTCTAAATCCACTCTTGTCAGCCGAGGCAACTTTTGTTCCCTCAAGCACGTTGACGCCCAGCTTTGTCAGTTCCGAGCGTGCGGCATCAATAATGCGCTTTGGCAAAGCCGGCAAGATACTCGGGCCGGCCTCAATCAGGCTGATGGTCAGGCGGCTTGCATCCATGTGCGACAAACCATAGCGTTTAGCCAAAGCAGCCACATGATAAAGCTCTGCCGACAGCTCAACGCCCGTTGCACCACCGCCGACGATGGCGATGTTCAGCGCGCGACCCTGCGCGTCCTGATTCACGCGAATAAAACCATTCATCAACGCACGATGGAACTTGTCAGCCTGAGCGGGGGAGTCAAGAAAATAGCAGTGCTCGGCAACGCCGGGAGTGCCAAAATCATTGGAGACACTGCCAAAGGCCAATACCAGAGTATCGTAGGGCAGCAAGCGCTCCGCAACCAGAAGTTCGCCCTCGTCATCGTAAACGGGCGCCAGCCGGATTTGCTTCTGGTCGGCATCCAGGCCGACAAATTCACCGTGCTGAAACTGATAGTGGTGCCGGGCTGCATGCGCACTGTAGACGACACCGTCGGTGCTGGTATCCAGCGAACCGCTGGCCACCTCGTGCAACAGGGGCTTCCAGATGTGGGCCGTATTTTTATCAACCAGAATAATTCGAGCTGCTTGCTTGCGGCCCAGCTTTTTACCCAGGGTAGTAGCCAGTTCAAGCCCACCAGCACCACCACCTACAATGACTATCGTGTCCATTACGGCACTCCAAACAGCACTTCACACCAAAACGACCTGTTCTGTTTATTGGCTATTATGAGTGGCAGGGCGAGAGAGAGCCGATGATAAAGGATTTTTCGATGTGATGCAGGTAGGGAAATTCGCCTGCAAGGCAGGCTCCCACGTATTCAGATCTTTGTGGGAGCCTGCCCTGCTCGCGAAGCGCTTAGAGAAACAGCGCGTTTTTGGCCGCGCGATCTTTCAGCAACTGCGGAACGGCAAAATCATCACCGTACTGCGATTGCAGGTATTCCGCGCGCTCAACAAAGGCCTGCAAGCCGATCGCGTTTATGGCCTGGAATACACCGCCGGTTTGGGCCGGAAAACCAATACCCATGATCGAGCCGATATTGCCATCGCCGACATTTTCAATCACGCCCTCTTCCATCGCGCGCACAGCTTCCAGACACTGGCAGTACACCAGACGGTCCTTGATGTCGTCGTAGGGAATATCCGTATAGCCGTTCGGAGCGAAGGCGTCTTTCAGGCCGGGCCACATGTGCTTCTGGCCGCCCTGCGGATACTCATAGTAGCCGGCGCCATGAACTTTGCCCTTGCGGCCAAATTCATTCACCATGCGATCCAGAATGCGCGATGCGGCATTGTCTTGCCACTCCTTCCCTTGCGCCTCGGTATCGGCTTTGGCTTGCTGGCCATTCTTGTAGGCCGTTTCCTGGCTGATTTCGTCGATCGCACCCAGCGGCCCGATGGGTGAGCCATTGTCGCGCGCCGCCGATTCGATCAGTACCGGGTTGATGCCTTCTTCCAGCATGACGGCACCCTGCGACACGGTTTTGCCGATCACACGGGTGGTGAAAAAGCCGGGAGCATCGTTAACCACAATCGGGGTTTTACCCAGCTGTTGTGCCAGATCAAACGCCCGCGCCAGCGTTTCGTCGGAGGTTTTAGCGCCGCGAATAATCTCGATCAGTGGCATTTTTTCGGCAGGTGAGAAAAAGTGCATGCCGATGAAGTTTTCCTGACGCACAGAGGCTTCAGCCAGTTCTGTAATCGGCAGGGCCGATGTGTTGGTAGCAAAAATACCCTTCTCGTTCAGTACCGCTTCGGTATCTTTGGTGACCGCCGCCTTGATTTTACGGTCTTCAAATACCGCTTCAATCACCAGATCACAATCGGCCATCGCCGCGTAGTCATCCGTTGCGGTAATACGCGCGAGACACTCGTTTTTAACTTCTTCAGTCAAGCGCTTTTTCTCAATACGCTTGTTAAAGAAATTTTCAGCGTAGGCTTTACCTTTGTTGGCATTTTCCAGGCTGATGTCTTTGAGCACAACCTCAATGCCTTTTTGCGAGGCGACGGTGGCGATACCCGCGCCCATCTGGCCGGCGCCAAGAATGCCGAGCTTTTTAACGCTGGTTTTTTCTATGCCATCGGGGCGACTGGCACCCTTGTTCAGCGCTTCCATCTGCACGAAAAAGGCCGTCATCATATTGCGCGACACCTGATTGAGCAGCAGGTAGAGGAAATAGCGACCTTCCACTTTCTGCGCCGTATCAAAGTCGACACGGGCGCAGTCCACCACACAGGCAAAAATGGCGTTTTGTGCCGGCATCAGGTTTTTGGTTTGCACCATCACGTTGGACGGGCCAAAGAAGGTGAGGCCCTGATTGGCTTCATCAGCGGGACCACCACCTGGCATGCTGTAGCCTTCACTGTCCCAGGGCTGTTTTGCCTCAGGGTTGGCCTTGATCCAGGCTTTGGCTTTGGCCGCCAGTTCGTCTTCGGAATCGGCCAGCTCGTGAATCAGCCCTTTGGCCTGCGCTTTTTCTGCCGCCAGTCGCTTACCCTGACTGATCAGACCGATGGCTTCCTGCATACCCAGCAAATAGGTCATGCGTACCACGCCACCCGCGCCCGGCATCAAGCCGATCATGGCTTCAGGCAAGCCCACGCTGACGCCGTTCATCGCCACGCGGTAATGACACGACAGCGCAATTTCAAAGCCGCCGCCCAGCGCCGGGCCATTAATGCCCACAGCAACCGGCACGCCCAGTGTTTCCAAAGCACGTAGCGGCGCTTTGGTAGCCATCAGACCGTTGTACATCTCTGTTTTCTTTTCTTCGCTGGCATTGAGGTCCATCTCCAGCATTTCCTTGATGTCGCCGCCCGCAAAAAACTGATTGGGCTTGCCGCTGCGTACGTACACACCGGTGACACCACCCTGCTCGACCATGCCCTGCAACTCGCTAACGGCGGCGCGCATGGCCTCGTCGTATTCCAGGCCCATGGTGTTTACGGTTTTGCCCGGCTGATCGAAAATCAGCTCGACGATACCATCGCTGTCTTTTTCTAAACGTATATATCCCATTGTTCTGCTCTCTTGGTCATGTAGGTGCGAGCCCGGCCCGCGAATATTCGCCTGCAAGGCAGGCTCCTACCAAAGTTCTGATCGATACCTAAATTCTGATTAAACGCGTTCAATAATGGTGGCAATACCAATGCCGCCGCCCGCACACAGCGTGACAAGACCGCGCTTCAGGTTGCGTCGCTCCAGTTCGTCCAGCAGGGTGCCCAGAATCATGGCGCCGGTTGCACCAATGGGGTGACCCATGGCGATGGCACCGCCATTGACGTTGATTTTCTCATCGGGAATGCCGAGCTGTTGCTGGTAGTTCAGCACCACCGAGGCAAAGGCCTCGTTCAATTCAAAGAGATCGATGTCGTCGACAGTAAGACCGGCTTTTTTCAGCGCCTTTTCACTGGCCGGGCCGGGGCCTGCCAGCATGATGGTTGGCTCGGTACCAACCAGTGCACAAGACACAATACGCGCACGCGGTGTCAGGCCTTGATCCTTGCCCGCTTTCTCATTGCCGATGAGTACCAAACCGGCACCGTCAACGATGCCGGAGGAATTGCCCGGCGTGTGCACGCAGTTGATATTTTCCAGCTGCGGGTATTTGAGTTTGGCCACGCCACCGTGTCCAAAATCGTTAAACATCTGGAAGGCCGGCTTCAGTTTGGCCAGACCGTCGAGGGTGGTGTCGGGGCGGATAAATTCATCGTGATCCAGAATCGTTACGCCGTTCATATCCTTCACCGGCACCAGCGATTTGAAGTAGCCATTGTCGCGAGCAGCGGCGGCGCGCTGTTGTGAGCGCACGGCGTAGGCATCTACATCTTCGCGGCTGAAGCCGCCGAGAGTCGCCAGCATATCGGCGCCCAAACCCTGGGAAATAAAGTAGCTCTTCATCGCAACCCAGGGATCACCGGTTGCGCCACCGGACGCGCCAATGCCCAGACGTGACATGGATTCAACACCGCCTGCGGCCACCATATCTTCGAAACCGGCTGCCACTTTGGCCGCAGCCATGTTCACCGCATCCAGACCACCGGCGCAGAAACGATGCAATTGGGCGCCGGTTGTCACGTCATCCCAGCTGGAGTACACCAGCGCTGCCTTGGCAATATTCTGGCCCTGTTCGTTGACCGGCTCGCCCGTTGCCATGATCAGGTCTTCTACCTGCGAGGTATCCAGGTCCAGCCGCTCTTTCAGCGTTTCCAGCAGATTGGTGACCAGATCAATGGGTTTGACTTCGTAGAGCGCGCCCGCGCCCTTCTTGCCCTTACCCCGCGGCGTACGGATCGCGTCGTAGATAAATGCTTCGGTAGCCATAGTGTTTCCTGTGGTTTGTCGATGTAAGTGATCTGCAGCGTGAAAATGCAGCAGGCGCTGGCCGCGCCCTACAAAATAGCGACGCACAATCTAACTCTGCGGGGGCGAAAGACAATAACAATTGCGGTCAATCAGACTGGCAAAGGCTTTATAAACCTTTTTAAAACAGCACCTTAGAGATCCAGAGCGTCAGGCCGACTCGCGGCGTTCGCTGTGCCGGTATTCGCCCGGGGTCATGCCGGTCCATTTCTTGAAGCAGCGATGAAAGGCGCTGGGGTCGGTAAAGCCCATTAGCGCGGCGATCGCGTTGATGGACAGCTCGGAATTGCTGAGGTAGTTAATGGCCGCATCGCGGCGACATTCATCCTTCAGCGTCTGAAAACTGGTGCCCTCTTTCTTCAGACGCCTGCGCAAGGTTGGCGCTGACATATTCAGGGCCGAGGTGATGCGATCAAAGTTTGGTGAACCCTGACTGAAATCGTGACCGATCATGGCCCGTATGCGGGCAACCAGACTGTTGTCGTCGCGGGCATTCGACATCACCATCAAAGGGTAAGGCGCCGTGCGAAGAAATTTTTTCAGGGACTCTTCGGTGTGCACCAGCGGATATTCCAGATAACGCGTATCAAACAGGATTTCGTCACGCTCCTGTTCATAGAGCACTGTACAGTCAAACAGACGTTCATATTTCGCACGGCGCTCAGGGCTGTCTGGCGCTCGACGTGCAAAATGCACTTCAGCCAATTCGATTGGTGTGCCGATCAGCCAGCAGTAGAAGCGGTGCCACACTGACAACCCGTAGACGTCGGCGGCCTCAACCTCGGTATCGGCAAACGACCCGTCACGCGCACCGGAATAGCCCACCGATGCGGAAGCGTCCAGCCTGTAAAAGGAAATCTGGGCCTCGTTCCGAAAAAACGTGCGATAAAAATCGCAGGCGCGCCTGATCGCCCTGCCGAGATTTTCACAGCCCAATATGCAATAACACATCATACGAAAGGCGCCGGGAGTGACACCGCTACCCTGCAGCAAACCGAAGGTTTCGTCTTGCAACAGACTCAACACCTGCTGATACAGCCGGGTGTACTGCATGGCTGATATTTGCGCCTGATAGCCCGGAGATTTTGAGTCCATGGGATTAAAATCTATCCCCGACACCTCCAGAATGGCGTGATAATCATAGCCCCGCTCCTCTACCAGGCTCAGCAGAGAACGAACAAATTTGGTTGGCAGCGATTCAGCGTCCATTGTGGGTAGAGGAGCCTGCGGTCGGGTGGCGAAAACCGAATCTTAACATTGCGCTACAATCTCTGCTAAGTTGTCATCTGTTACGTGTCGCTATAAGCAGGTTTTATGAGTCAGTACGACATCATCATATCCGGCAAACTGCTTGAATCTGTTAGCCCGGAGCAAGCGGTTGAGCGCCTTGCCAAGCTGTTCAAAATGCCCGTTGAGCAGGCCGCCCGGCTGGTGGACGGCAAGGCACATCGCATAAAAAAGGGTGTCGACGAAGCAACTGCGCGCAAGTTCAAGGCAGTGCTGACGCAAGCGGGCTTGCACACCCTTGTGCGGGCGTCTGAACCCGCGAACACCGGCGGCGCAGACCAAACGCAAAATGCAGCGCCCGGTACCGCTGCCGAGCCCGCCAAACCGGCCGGCACCACAACGTCCATTGATCTTGCCCCTCCGGGCACACCGGTATTGCGCGAGGAGGAACGCTCCGAGGTTACAGCGCCCGACCTGGACCTGTCCGGCCTGACACTCGATGAGCTCACACCCTGGCCCGGCACCGGTGAACCCGATCCGGCGCCGGTGGAGCCACCAGATTTTGGTCTGGCACCGCCCGGAGCCGACATTGAAACTCTTCCGGATACGCGCGAAAAACTAAACCCCGATACCAGCAAACTGGACATTGATGAGCCGGGAGCCACGCTGGGCTCGCCCAAAAAAGAGGATCCACCGGCGCCCGATACCAGCCATATCAAGCTGGAAAAGCACAATCCCTTTCTCTAACGGGCCAGTTAGCCGGCGCGAAGCGGAATACGAAGACTGACTCTCAGCCCGGGGAAGTTTTCGGCTAACTGAATACCGCCGCCATGCAGTTTGACCACCGCATTGACCAAACTCAAACCCAAACCATTGCCGGGGTGTTCGCTGCGGCTGGCCTCAACACGATAGAAGCGCTGCAAGACTTTTTCGCGCTCGGCAGGCAGTACACCGGGACCGGAATCAGCTACATCGACAATGACCTGCCCCTGTTGCTCCCACAGGCGCACACCAATCGCGCCCTCGCCCGGCGTGTATTTGATTGCATTGTCAACGAGATTGGCGATCGCCTGAAACAACAGGTTGCGATCACCGTGAAAATGGGACACCGATGCCAGGTCCACCTCAAGTGTTTGCGATTTGTCCGCCGCCAGCGGCTCATAAAGCTCGATCACATCGAGCAAAATTATCTTCAGGTCAACATCAGCAAAACCGGCACGCGGGTTGCCGGACTCAACCTGTGCGATCCTGAGTAACGCGCTGAAGGTAGCGAGCAAGCCGTCGGCCTCGTCGATCAGCGCCTGTACCTGCTCCGTTTCGCCAGTGTCGCTGTGCAGCTCGCTTAACTTGTTGCGCAAACGCGTGAGGGGCGTTCGCAGATCATGGGCGATATTATCTGATACCTGCCGCATGCCAAGCATCAGCTGCTCGATTTTATCCAGCATTTGATTCAGGTTTTCCGCGAGCCGCCGGAAGTCTCCGTGGGAATCCTGAATGCCGATACGTTCAGATAGATCGCCGGACATAATACGGCGCAGGCTTTGGTTCATATGGTCTATACGGGTAACCATCCGGGCAGCCACTATGGCGCCGCCGATCGTGCCCAGAATAATGGTGACAATCATGGAGCGCGTCAGGGCGCCGCTGACCAGTTTGGCGCTGTTGATAACGTCTGCGTAATGCCGCGCCACCATAACGGTTTCGCCCGTAGGCAATGTGCGCGAGCGGGCAACAAATTCGGTTCCAACCTCGTCCCAATCGCCGGACAGCACCTGCAAATCAAAGCCCAGCCAACCATCGCGGTACTGACGCGACTCGGGCCACTCCTCAAGATTGCCAGCTATGCGCTTGAAATCTTCGTCCACCACAAGAAAGAAGAAGCGGATCAACCGGTCAGGCCCGCCATGCACTTTCACAAACTCATCAACTGCGCGTGCGCCACCGCGTTCATAGGTCTCGGTGAGGGCGTTCAGCTCGTCGTAGATGGTTTTGTGAACCTGGGTAAAATAGTCGCGGGAGATCAGCGTATAGATAACCGCCAGAACCAGAAAAACCGTAATGCTAAGTCCGGCCACATAGCCGGACATAAAGCGGAAGGTAAAGCTATTGAAAATTCTATTGAGGATCATCCAGCATATACCCGGCGCCGCGAACGGTAGTCAGCAATTGCTTGTCAAAGCCCTTGTCTATTTTCTGACGCAACCGGCTGATATGCACATCGATCACATTGGTTTGCGGGTCAAAATGATAATCCCATACGTTCTCCAGTAACATGGTGCGGGTAACAACCTGCCCCGCATGACGCATCAGATATTCGAGCAGCTTGTATTCACGCGGCTGCAAGTTGAATACTTCGCCGGCACGGGTCACTTTGTGGGCGAGCAGATCCATTTCCAGGTCGCCGACTTTCAGGCGCGTTTGCGTGGCCGTGGACTCCTGCCGGCGCAACACGGCTTCTATTCGCGCCAACAACTCGGCAAAAGCAAACGGCTTGACCAGATAGTCATCACCACCGGCCTTGAGACCTTTCACCCTGTCATCGACGTCACCCAGCGCGCTCAGAATAAGCACCGGCGTGCTGTCACTGGAAGCGCGCAGGGTTTGAATGATCGTCAGGCCATCGACATGCGGCAGCATGCGATCAATGATTGCAACATCGTAGTTTTCGGTCGTCGCCTTCACCAGACCCTGTTTGCCATCGGCTGCGTGGTCAACACTGTAGCCGCTTTCCTTGAGACCCTTGACGATGTAATCCGCCACGCTGGCGTCGTCTTCAATGACCAGAACCCGCATGTTCAAATCCTGCTTAGTCTTATTGGGCCGGCACTGCATCAGAGCAGCGCCGGTAGTGGTTTCAAGCGAGATTAGCATTAATCAACCGCAGGTGTCAGCGCCGATCCTTTTCAATTACGCGATGGTAATCGCGCCGGGAGTGCTACAATGCGCACCTCACTCGTATACCATCGCAACACTATGACTGAAAATCAGCAACTGCTACCCAATGCCGGCGTTGTGCCGCGCCTTGCTGCCATGATTTACGATGGCTTGCTCCTGTTCGCCCTGCTGTGCCTGGCCACCCTGTTGGCTGTGCTGGTCACCGGGCAAATTGATACCGACATCCCCGAAGCCAGCAGCAAAGTGATGCACAAGGCAGACCCTCTGCTCAGCGGCTGGGGCTTTCAGTTGTATTTGCTCGGTGTCGTGATGGGCTTTTACAGCTTGTTCTGGCGAAAAAACGGCCAGACACTGGGCATGCAGGCCTGGCGGATTCAACTTCAAAATGCGGAGGGCGGAAAGCCCGGTTGGGGGCAATGTGTCGTTCGATGCCTCGCCGCCATCGTGTCTATTGGCGCTGCTGGCCTGGGCTACTGGTGGATATGGCTGGATAAGGAAAATCGCAGCTGGCACGACCGGCTTTCCGGAACCACCGTAGTGCGCCTGCCTAAACGCGGCAGGGCCCGCGGCTAGACCCTCCGCATCATCATGCCTGCCCCGAAGGCAAGGCAGAGCACAATCGGAATCAGCGTTGCTACCAACGGTTCAAAGCCGAATACCAGACTGGCCGGACCAAGCATATCCTGCAGAGTGCGAAAGACAATACCGACCATAACGCCGGTAAAAACCCGAAAGCCCATAGTCACTTGTCGCAGCGGCCCGAACACAAAGGAGATGGCCACCAGCACCAGAGCCAGCATGGCAATGGGCTGCAACAGCTTTTTCCAGAACGCCAGTTCGTACTCCGCCGCGCTCACGCCCTGTTCTTGCAGATAGCGCGAATAACGCCAGATGCCGCTGATGGACAGGTCTTCAGGCTGCAACACCAGAATATTCAGCAACTCGGGAGTAAGTTCGGTTTCCCACTGGCGCTGGGAAAATGCCTCCTGCCTGGCCCCGCTTTCGTCGAAATAGGAAAGCGTACCGTCTTCAAGCAACCATGTGCCGGCAACATAGCTGGCGCGCTCGGCAAACAGCACCTGCTTCAGTTCACGACTTTCACCAAAACGATAAACCAGCACGCTATGCAGAATGCCGCCCGCTTCAACTGCATTAAAGTGCATGTAACGGTTTCCCTCGCGGTGCCACATACCGTAAACCGAATGCACCCTGCCTTCGTCCTGCAAGGCCATTGCCCGCTCGCTTTCTGCAATCTGCTGAAAGCGCGGCGCCACGTATTCCGCAATCGTTAAACCCAGCAACGTCAAAAGAATTGCCGGTTTCAGTACAGCCCACACCAAGCGCAGGGTGCTGATACCCGCAGCGCGCATCACCACCAGTTCGCTGGTACCGGCCAGAGAGCCCAGTCCGGCCAGACAACCCACCAGCGCTGCAAAGGGTAAGTATTCGTAGAGGCTGCTGGGCGTTGTCAGCAACACATACTGAATCACCCGAAGAAAATTATAATCGCCATCAATATCACCCAGTTCGTCGATCAGGGTGGTAAGCAGGTCTATGCCCACAATAACCAACAACACCAAGACAATAGCGGCGGTAACCGTGCGGCCTATATAGCCGTCGAGCTTTTGCATCAACCCGCCCTCGCCCGCAAACGTCGCAGCGCGTCCGGCCCCAGCAACAGAACAACCCCCAACACCAGAAACACACCGTGGATCAGCCACAGGCCGGGCAGCAACGGCAAGTCACCGCTGACCAGCGCTTCGCGGCCCGAGTTCAATGCCACCAGGTACACCATATACAACAAAAACGCGGGAAACATTTTGACGTAGCGACCGCTGCGATGGTCGGTTTTACTCAGCGCAACCGCAATAAGTGCAACGATAGGCACCAACAAGGCCAGTGAAAACCGCCATTGCAAGGCCGCGCGGTCTTCAAGCTGCTCTGACTGAAAAAGACTCGCGGTGCTCTTGCCATCCGCCGCCTTGCGCCCGCGGGATGCCTGCTCATCCGGCAGCCACTGCCCGTAACGCTCAAACCGCGCTACCTGATAATCGAGTTCACCGGGTTCACCAACGTAGCGCACGCCATTGTTTAGCAAGAGATAACGCTGACCCGACGCCTCATCACGCTTGAACAAACCTGTATCGGCGGTTACCACCGACACCAGCATCCGGCCTTTTTCAGTGTCTACCGGATGTGCAATAAAGACGCCATTCATCCCGTCATCGTCGCGATTGAGTTGCTCGATATAGGTTACACGGCCACTTTTTTCATCCAGACGGAAGCGGCCTTCCACCGCCGCCTTCAGCCCATCCGATGCCTTGCTCTCAACCAGCAATTCTTCATAGGCCTGGATGCCCGCCGGGCTGATGACAGTACTCAGCAACCCTACCAGCAACGTGACCAGAGCAATGGGCAGCGCCGCCAGCGACAGCAGCTGAAAGCGGCTGATGCCACAGGCATTCATCACGGCAATCTCGGAATCGACATATAAACGCCCGTAACTGAGCAATATGCCGATAAACATGCCAAGAGGCACAATCACCTCCAGAAAGTTCGGCAGACGGTACAGCATGATCAGAAACAGGAAATCAGGTGCGAGATCGCCCGAGGCAACATCTGCTAGGTATTTCACCAGACGACCACTCATAATAATCACGAGCAGCGTAAAGGTGACCGCGAACATGGACTTGAGTAATTCGCTGGCAATGTAGCGGTAAAGAATCAAAGCGCTTTCCCGGTAGCGTTGAAACAGCCAAGTGACCTTTTAAGAACCACAGGCAGGCAGTACACTGTGTGGCCTTTGGCCTCGAAAGAGCCATTATCCTTACTTTGCCCTGACTTCGCGAGATCAAACATGCAAATCAGCCTGAAAGCCACTCCCAAACCCAGCAACCAGAAGTCCGACTGCCTGATTCTGTTACTGACCAGCGACGAGGCAGCAAAAAAGGCTGCAATAGCCGACGAAACACTGGCCAAGCTGGTGCATTCCCTGAATGCGCGCGGCGATTTTGACGGCAAAAATGCGCAAACCTTGCTGCTGCCTGTTTGTAAGGACATCAGCGCCGAGCGCTTGCTGCTGGTCGGGCTCGGCAAACACGATGACCTCAATGACCGCAGTTATGACAAGGCCGTGGCGGCAATGTTCAATGCCTTGAAACAACACAAAATCACCGGCGCCAGTTTGCTGCCGAGCGAAGCTCTCTCTGCCTCTCTGGAGTTAACACGCGCACTCAGCGGCATAGCCCGCATCGCCGAGACAAGCCGCTACCACTACAGCACGTCGGTAAGCAAAAAGCCCGAGCCCACCCTGAAAAAGCTGACCATCCTCTGCGCCGGTAATAGCGCAACACGGGCTGCAATCGCCGAGGGACAGGCAGTGGGGCAAGGCATCAATGTGGCACGCCAACTCGGCAACCTGCCCGGCAACTACTGTACCCCGAGCTTTTTGGCCAAGGAGGCCAAGGCACTCGGACGCAAGCACGACAAGCTGAAAGTCTCGGTACTGGAAGAGAAACAGATGCGCGAGCTGGGTATGGGCTCACTGTTATCGGTCAGTGCCGGCAGTGATCAGCCAGCCAAGCTGATTGTGATGGAATACAGCGGCGGCAGGAAATCGGCCAAACCACAGGTACTGGTCGGCAAAGGCATCACCTTTGACAGCGGCGGCATCAGCATCAAACCCGGCGCCAAAATGGACGAGATGAAATTCGATATGTGCGGCGCCGCCAGTGTTATGGGCACCATGACGGCCGTTACCGCGTTGAAGCTACCCATCAACGTCGTGGCCATTATTGCCGCCTCGGAAAACCTGCCCAGCGGCAGCGCCACCAAACCCGGCGATGTTGTTACCAGCATGTCGGGCCAGACCATTGAAGTTCTCAACACCGACGCCGAAGGCCGTCTGGTGCTGTGCGATGCCCTCACCTACGCCGAACGCTTCAAGCCGGCAGCCGTTATTGATATCGCCACCCTCACCGGCGCCTGCGTGGTCGCACTGGGCAAACATGCCAGCGGACTTTACAGCAACGATGACGCCTTCGCGCAGCGCCTGCTTGATGCGGGCAACAAATCTTCAGACCGCGCCTGGCATATGCCCCTGTGGGACGACTACCAAAACCAGCTCGATACACCCTTTGCCGATATAGCCAATATCGGCGGCCCGGAAGCCGGCAGTGTGACCGCCGCCTGCTTTCTGTCACGCTTCACCAAGAACATGACCTGGGCGCATCTGGATATTGCCGGCACCGCCTGGCTGTCGTCTCCCAAAGGAGCAACCGGTCGACCGGTTGGCCTGCTCACCCAATACCTGATTGACTGCGGCAAGGCCTGAGCACCCGTATGACCAAGGTCGATTTCTATATTCTGGATTCCGCTCAGCCCGGCGACGCTCTGCAGTATTGCTGCAGGCTGGCGGAAAAGGCCTTGAAAAAAGGCCTTGGCATCTATATTCACTGCAGCTCGGAACAGCAAGCGAGCGAACTGGACAACTTACTGTGGTCGTTCAGCCCGGAGAGCTTTGTGCCGCACGAGCTGAAATCTGCCCGTGCGAAGGCCAACGTGGTGATCGGCAGCGATGCGACCGCCCCCGAGGCCGTCGAACTGCTCATCAACCTCGCAGCCGAAATACCCGACTTTTTTAGCCGTTTTCAGCGCGTCGGTGAAATTGTTTGCCAGGACGAAAGCTGGCTGCAACCAAGCCGCAACCGCTATCGGTTCTATAAAGATCGTGGCTACCCGCTGAAAACGCACAAGATTTCCTGACGCGGTTAGTGCCCTGTTCGGCATTTCCAGTATAATTATTCGCCACTCGCGCGACAGCTGTTAACGGTAACAGTACCGCCGCCCCTTCCGTTGTAACGAATTGGATTTATGGACAAGACATTTCAGCCCGCGAAACTCGAAGCTCATTGGTATCAGCAATGGGAAGAACAAGGTTATTTTCGCCCCTCCGGCGACGGTGATTCCTATTGCATCATGATCCCGCCGCCCAATGTCACCGGCAGTCTGCACATGGGCCACGCCTTTCAGGATTCCATCATGGACGCGCTGACCCGCTATCAGCGCATGAGAGGCCGCAACACGTTGTGGCAGGTGGGCACCGATCACGCCGGCATTGCCACCCAGATGGTGGTGGAGCGCAAACTTGCGGTCGAAGACGACAAAACCCGGCACGACCTAGGGCGCGACCAATTTCTCGACAAAATATGGGAGTGGAAAGCGGAATCCGGCGGCACCATCACCCGCCAGTTGCGTCGTCTCGGAGCCTCCGTTGACTGGGAACACGAGCGCTTCACGATGGACGAAGGCTTTTACAAGGCCGTGCAGGAAGTGTTCGTTCGCCTTTACGACGAAAAACTGATCTACCGTGGCAAGCGTCTGGTCAACTGGGACCCGAAACTGCACACCGCCATCTCCGACCTCGAAGTCGAAAACCACGACGAACAGGGCCATATGTGGCAGTTCCGCTACCCGCTCGCCGATGGCGCCCGCACCGCCGATGGCAAGGACTATCTGGTAGTGGCAACCACCCGCCCGGAAACCATGCTGGGTGATACGGCTGTTGCCGTGAACCCGAAAGACGAGCGCTACAGCGACCTCATCGGCAGGTTTGTCCAGCTGCCGCTGGTCAATCGCCTGATACCCGTTATTGCCGATGACCACGTTGACCGTGATTTTGGCACCGGCTGTGTGAAAACCACACCCGCCCACGACTTCAATGACTACGCCATTGGCCAGCGCCATTCGCTGCCCATGATCAACGTCTTGACTGCAGACGCCGCCATTCGCGCCACTGCCGAAGTGTTCAACAGCGACGGCTCTGACAACACCGACCTCGACGCCAGCCTGCCGCCGGAATACGCAGGGCTGGATCGCTATGATGCTCGCAAGGCCATTGTCGATGCCTTCGACAAGGCCGGGCTGCTGGAAAAGGTGGACGATCACGCTCTGAAGGTGCCGCGCGGGGATCGCTCCGGTCTCGTCATCGAACCCATGCTCACCGACCAGTGGTTTGTGGATGCCAAAACCCTCGCCAAGCCCGCCATTGAAGCGGTAGAAGACGGCCGCATCCAGTTTGTACCCAAACAGTACGAAAATATGTATTTCTCCTGGATGCGCGACATTCAGGACTGGTGTATTTCGCGCCAGCTCTGGTGGGGCCACCGCATTCCCGCCTGGTACGACAAGGCCGGCAACATCTATGTCGCCCGCAGCGAAGACGAAGCGCGCAGCAAGTATTCACTGGCCGCCGATCTCGAATTACACCAGGACGAGGACGTACTCGACACCTGGTTCAGTTCTGCACTGTGGACCTTCGGCACATTGGGCTGGCCGGAAAACACCGAACGCCTGCAAACCTTTCACCCCACCGATGTACTGGTCACCGGCTTCGACATCATCTTCTTCTGGGTTGCACGCATGGCCATGATGACCATGCACTTTATGAAAGACGACAACGGCAAACCGCAAGTGCCGTTCAAGACCGTTTACGTCACCGGCCTGATTCGCGATGAAAGCGGCCAGAAAATGTCGAAATCCAAGGGCAATGTGCTCGACCCGCTGGATATGATCGACGGTATCGACCTGGACAGCCTCGTCGACAAGCGCACCGGCAACATGATGCAGCCGCAACTGGCCGAAAAAATAGGCAAGCGCACCCGCAAAGCCTTCCCCGAAGGTATCAGTACCCACGGCACCGATGCGCTGCGTTTTACCCTGTATTCACTGGCTTCAACCGGCCGTGATATCAACTGGGATATGAAGCGCCTCGAAGGCTATCGCAACTTTTGCAACAAGCTGTGGAATGCCGCGCGCTACGTCTTGATGAATACCGAAGGCGAGGATTGCGGCGTCAATGGCGAAGAGGTTTCACTGAGCCTCGCCGATCGCTGGATTATCTCGCGCCTGCAGGACACCGAAGCCGCCGTTGAAAAAGCCCTCGGCCAATATCGCTTTGATCTGGCGTCGCAGGCCATTTACGAGTTCGTCTGGAATGAATACTGCGACTGGTATCTGGAACTTTCCAAGCCGGTGCTGTGGGATGACAATGCGGCTGCCGATGCCAAACGCGGCACCCGTCGCACACTGATTCGCGTACTCGAAGCCACCCTTCGACTGGCCCACCCCTTTATGCCCTTTATCACCGAGGAAATCTGGCAGCGCGTTGCGCCGATTGCCGGCGTGAGTGGCGCAACGATCATGCTGCAAGCTTATCCGCAGGCCGACGACAGCAAACGTGACGAGACGGCCGTTGCCGACACCCAATGGTTGCAGCAGGTTATTATCGCCGTGCGCACCATTCGCGGCGAAATGAATATTCCGCCCGGCAAACACATGCCCCTTATCTTCAAGCATTGTTCAGACAGCGATCGTCGCCGTATAGCCGACAATCAGCAGTTCCTGACCACACTGGCCAAACTCGAATCCATCGAAGTTCTGGAAGCCGACGCCAAATCGCCCATGTCAGCCACGCAACTCGTGGGCGAGATGGAAATGCTGGTGCCCATGGCCGGACTGATAGACAAGGACGCAGAGCTGGGACGCCTGCAAAAGGAAATTGCCAAGCTGGACAAGGAAGTACAGCGTCTGGCCGGAAAGCTCGGCAACGAGAGCTTTACCGCCAAGGCGCCCGCCGAGGTGGTTGCCAGGGAGCGCGAAAAACTCGCAGGACAAGAGCACTCCCTGGGCAAGATGCGCGAGCAGTACGACAGTATTGCCGCGCTATAGCAAAACGGGACGAGGCATATTCACAGCGCACCTCCAATGGATACGCCTCCCTAACCCTTTACCCCGCTTAACTTTTTAGCGGTGGACAGCACAACTTGACGGTTATAGTATTGAGACTAACGAGGTCGTTAGTCAGTTGCACCGTGACCCTTGATAAGAATAACAATGCCACCTTTGTGGCAACCCTCAGCCGAGCACCATCCGCGGCTAACACACTCCCCTGTTCTCGCAAATTGGCCCTGTGTATTGATGCAGTGCCCCGTTTTTGCCTGCGCGCGGTAGTGATTTTGCAACCTGGAGATGCACCATGAGTACCCGTATGACCGGAACCGTCAAATGGTTCAACAATGCCAAAGGATTTGGCTTTATCACTCAGGAAGGGGGCGACGATGTGTTTGTGCACTTTCGCTCAATACGCGGCGATGGCTACAAGACACTGGATGAAGGGCAGACCGTTGAGTTTAACCTGATTGAGGGGCCGAAAGGTTTTCAGGCCGAAGATGTTATCAAGGTTACCGAAACTGTCGAATAGCCCTGCCTCAGGCTAAGCTGCAAGGCAACGGCGCCCTCCGTTGCTGCTATTATTCACTCCTTCTCGCCGGCCTGCGCGTGTAGGCTGATCGCTGTTTACGTTCGAGGTTCCCATGTCAAAACTCGCCCTTGTCACCGGCTGCAGCGCCGGGCTTGGCCTCGCGATGGCCGAAAACCTTCTGGCGCGAGGCTATGAGGTTATCGCCACCTCCCGCCAACCCGATAGCATCGCCCTGACTCATGCCAACCTGCACAAACAGCCTCTGGATCTGGGTGACCCCGACAGTTTTGCCGCGCAAGCCACACGTTGGCGCGCGGAATACGGGCCGATATCACTATTAATCAATAATGCAGGCTACGGCCAAATGGGGCCGGTTTGCGAATTGCCCTGGCAAGCCATGCAACAGCAGTTACACATCAATGTGGTGGCCCCCCTTGCGTTGGCGCAGGCGCTACTCCCGCAACTGATTGAAAGCAGTGGCACCATCGTCAATATCGGCAGTGTTTCTGCCCACCTCACAACTCCCTTTGCCGGGAGCTACTGCGCGTCCAAAAGCGCATTGCACAGCCTGAACGACGCCATGCGCTGCGAACTTGAGCCGTTTGGCGTAAAAGTACAGTGTGTGATGGCAGGCGGTATTCGCAGTAATTTTGGTCTGACGGCGCGCGAGCAATTGGACCAGGTATTTCCGGACGATTCCCGCTACCGCCCTATTCTCGAACACATTCAGGAGCGCGCGGGGCTCTCACAGAAGAACGGCAGCCCGGCCGGTGACGTTGCCGAAGCCATCATCACGGCGGCTCTCACACGCCCGCACAAACCCTATATCACAGTGGCAGCAGGAGCTCGCTCGCTGTACTTGACCAGCTTGCTTCCGCGAAGGTTGCTCGATCGCATCCTGCAAAAGCGCTTTGGCTTGACCAAATTAAGGGCGCCGGGCTAGCGCGAACATTATTCCCCTGTCGATTGTCTTCGCAGCTTGCTGGCGCCTTCGCGAGAAACACAACCTTTGCCCGGCACTGATATCGACGGTCCGCCGCCCGGGAATAAGCCCATCCAGGTTGGAAGCATTGGACGTTGACGTGGTAAACTTCTGCGCCGCGTGTCAGGGACTCACCAGCCGACCGCGGCTTTCACGGCATTTACCCGAATTTAAACGAGTTTAGAGAGAGTTATGGTGTTTTTAATCAAATTGGCAGCAGCTTTGGTTTTGGGCGCGCTCGCCACCGTCATCTCGCACGTCACTGCAGGCGCCCCGCTTTTCGGCGCAGCAGCCGCAACAAGCCTGCTGGGCTATTTTCTGGTCAGCCTCGCTTCGTTCGTACTCAGCCCCTGGTTACCGGTGCTGACCGAGAAGCTGACGCCACAGCGTGAAACCGGCAAGGTCAAATGGTTTAACGCTAACAAAGGCTACGGATTTATTACCCGCGATAATGGCGACGATGTGTTTGTACACTTTCGCTCGATCCGCGGAAAAGGTCGCCGCAGCCTGATTGAAGGTGAAAGCGTGCAGTTCGTGCTGGCTCAGGGCGAAAAAGGTGCTCAGGCTGAAGATGTGCGAACACTGAACGGCGACTAGTCACCGCGCGTTACAACTGACAGCCCGGCCATCAATAGTGCGGTGGCCGTTGCTGCTCTGCAGGGCCGAACTGCTCAACGTCAGCGCTCAGCTCCTGCATTGAGTTTTTCAGCTGTCCGATCATCAGTTCCAGACGCTCAATCTGGCGGCCCTGCTCAATCACCGTCAAATTAAGGCTGTTGATCAGGTCTTCCTGAAAGGCATAGCGCATCTGCAGATCTTGCAGTTGCTGATCGCGCTCTTTTTGATCAGATCCGGGGCTGTTTTGCATGGCTGCTCTCACTGCGGCAAATTCGCGATTATACGGTGTCACATAAAAATGAGCCGAGTTTATTCCACAGATCAGGGTCGAATTTGCCCCGACTGCAACCAGCCCGCTACGGAGTGTATCTGCAAACGGCAAGCAGCCAGGCCCGCTGGCGATGGCGTGGTGCGTATCAGCCGCGAAACCAAGGGACGCAAGGGAAAAGGCGTTACCCTGGTAGCGGGCTTGCCACTTGCGGGCGAAGATTTAAAAACCCTCGCCAAGCAACTCCGACAGCAGCTTAGCACGGGCGGTAGCATTAAAGACGGTGTCGTCGAATTTCAGGGCGACCAGCGTATGGCTATTAAATCCCTGCTGGAAAAACAGGGTTACACCGTCAAACTATCCGGTGGCTAGCCCAGTTTCTTACTGGAAATATCGGTAACGAGTTTAAACCCGTCGCCTGTCGGCCGGTTTTCGTCTACTGCATTGGCGCTGCCGTCAGGCTGGCTCGCAGCAGGAGTCTCCTGTGACGGCAGCGTAATGCCGTCACGCAAATACACCAGCAAGCTGTAACTAAACAACAGCGTTTTCTCACACCCGCGAATACTGTATTCCACCGCCAGACAAGTGAGAGGCTTGCCAGCCCGAAACCAGTGCACCAGCAGGCACAGCTGAACAGAAACAAATACCGGAAGGACATACAAAGTGGCGCTGGCAACGCCCGCAGCCAACGCTGACCAGCCTGCAGCCACCAGACTGGAGTGCATACTGATTACAACCATTTGCATCCCACCGGCGCTCAGCGCTACCAGCAACATCAGGCAAAACATTCCGAGCCGTACTCGCCAGCGA
>DIBR01000039.1:26408-51766 GCA_002415025.1 Spongiibacteraceae bacterium UBA5047 | reverse complement strand
GAGCCGTACTCGCCAGCGAAAACCCAACTCGGCAACTCGCGCGAAAATATCAGTGACTCTGGCCGCTGAGGCTGCGGTTGCACCCAACAGCAGTAGAGCAACCAAATACAGGCTGGGCCATATGGCTGACCAACTTGGCGCCAAGACCTCACCGGCCACAAGACTTCCAGCCAACCGTTGCTGCTCGGCCAGTAAAAACAGGCTGAACCAGACACCCAGCCCAAGCAATACGCTTGTCGTAACACCATTAAACAAACCGCTTATGATGCGGCGAGAGCTTTCCTCATTTTCCAGCGCGGCAACCCGGGCAGACGCTTCCGCAAGACTTCGCTCTCCCGCAATCAGGTCACGTCCAAATCCTTCGATGACCGACAGTCTGGTTTTGAGTTGCCGCCAATAGCGCACACTTGCCAGCAAAGCTCTGCCGCGCAGGGCGGCGGCCCAGCGAAATTCACGCATCGCTTCGGCATGCTGCGATTCTGCCGCGTCGAGCATCGCTTGCAGAATTTTTGCGGTAGCCGGCTGGCTGTTGCCGCCGGGCAATCCACCAATGGCATCAGCCGCAACCACCCATTCCGGCGCCTCCGGCTTTTCCATATGAGCGGCGTCCAGCTCCTGATACGCACGCTCGATAAGCGTAGCGGATTCCTTACACAACGATTCAACGGTCTGCCAGCGTCTGGTGAGCAACTGCATATAATCCACCATTGCCAGGCGGTAGCGGGCAGCAGCGAGATGCCCCGTAAATACGGAGAAGGCCTTATCCGTTCGATGCTGCCAGGCAGTTTCCTGGCGCACACAGCGCTCACGCCAGCTCTCCAGACGGGCACTGCTCGCACCCAATGCCCGCCAGCAGGCGAGTCGTATTTGCTGACGCTGCCACACAAAGAGGGTCATCAGCACCCCGGCGACCAAGCTGATCAACCACCAGGGCAGGACAATTCCTGCTTCCGTCATCTCGACACCCAAGAATAATTCTTTTCGTTAGAAAACAATTGGTTAGAATCCTACAACTGGGCAAGCTGCCACAAATACGGGCTAATACTTAGCGTACATACCCATATTTACTCTCAACTTACCTCTCTAATATCATAAAAAATATAGATATTTTTTTGACAAGAACCAAATCTTGCATTACATATATGAACATAGGCGACCACTATTCACAATCTTTGCTGACGACGAATCGCACCAAGTGATGTCGAAAATAACAAGAGAGATGTGTGGCGCCCTCGCCCTCTGACATAGGCAAACTGAGCGATGAAGATGAATGTATCGGAGCTTAGAGAACAAATCATCGGCCCAACGCTGAAGTATCTTGGGATAACTTCCAGCGTCGCAGAAGAACTGTTGCTGGGCACCGCAGCCCTGGAGTCGAAACTCAACCCCCTGTGCCAGGGTGACGACGGCCTCGGTATCTACCAGATTACTCCAGACCAACACCGTCAAATCTGGGACCAGTATCTCGCTTTCAAGCCCGATCTCGCCAGCAAAGTGCGCGGGCTGGCCAGCCAGCATCGCTTTTTGCAAGACCCCGACAAAGAACTCAGTTGGAACCTGAGCTACGCTACAGCTATTGCCTGGTTGATTTATCAGCGCGAGGAAATTGTTCTGCCCAAGCACAGCGAGGTTCACCAGCTCGGACAATTGTGGCTGAAATGCTTCGGTAAGAACCGGAGTAGCGACAAAAGTGAACGCCGTTTTAATGGCTGGTTAACCAACTACCGACGCAGCCTTGCCGCTGCCTGAGCGATAGCCCGTCACCGCTTCGCCCAATGCGCCAGTGCCGGGATTTCCACGAGACAATTGAGATCTTCCGGCCTGTCGATGTCCGGGCAGCCCGGTAGCACGGAAAAATCCCAGTGCAAAGCCTGCAAGCGGCTGATCGTGGTGCGCGCCACTGACTCTCTTCCCCAGGCAATATCTGAAAACAGGCTGATGTCGTGATCCCGTAGCAGCAATGCAACGTAACCGCCATCCGCTGCCGGCACCATAACAGCTCGATTGTGCTGCCCAGCCTGAAGTACCGCTGCAATCACATCGCCATCAACAAACGGACAGTCTGCCCCCACCAGCAAAACCGCTTCATATTCCCTTAACGAGTCACTAACGGCATGACTCATTCTCTGCCCCAGATCCTGGCCTACCTGCAGCTTCCGGCAAAAACCATAGCGCTCTGAAAGCGCATCAAAAACACTGTGCTCCCCCGTGATATGCAGCTCAACCACATAGTCCTGTGCCGGTAGCGCCGCGACATTGGCGACAACACACGCGAGCAGGTCCAGATGCAGTTGCAGACATTCCTGCTCGGACAAGCTTGACGACATTCGCGTTTTCACCCGCCCTGCCTCGGGGGCCTTTGCAAACAGGCAAACCTTGGTGCGGGTATCCCGCCCGGATCTATGCTTCACACTCACCACCATCTGCCCCCAAGCTGCTATTTTCCGTAGTATCGTCGGTGCAAGCGCTGCGGCGACACACCGAAAAAGTACAGCAAACGCAGCTCCCACATAAGTAAAACGGTACGAAAGACACCACGCTGCCGCCAGCGACGGCTAGAGGTACGCACTGAACTGCGCCAGATAAAGGGTCGCCCGCTCTTACGCAGACGCTTGCTGAGCTCAACATCTTCCATCAAGGGTATTTCTGCATAACCCTTCATCGCCTCAAATAATTCTCGCCGCACGAATATTGCCTGATCACCCGTTGCCACCCCCGTAAGCTTGCTACGCCAGTTCATAAAGCGCGCCACCACAGAGAGCGCAACGCTTTCCGGCACCAGCCGCACGGGGAAAAAGCCCCAGTCCGGGCGCACAGTATTTAACGCAACGACGAAGGAGGCGAAGTTTTCCGGGAGTACGGTATCGGCATGCAAGAAAAGCAGATAGTCGGCCTTTGAACCCTCCGCGCCGGCATTCATTTGCAACGCGCGACCTGGCCCAGTACAAATAACATGTGGCGTAATAGATTTTGCCAGTGCTGCACTGGCATCAAGACTGCCTCCGTCAACAATGCGCAGCTCTGAGGAGGTACGCAATTGCGTAAGGTACATTGATTGCCCGCCAAGCAGGGCAGCCTCATTCAGCACCGGAATAATAATTGAGACCAGGGTAGTCATGTGCTCCTTAACAGCAATGGTACGAATTATCGGATGCGCTCAGCCCGTATTCCTCTTCAACCGCCCCGCACGGTTGGTTTGAGGCAACGCACAAGCTAGAATAGCCGCCTTTGTGCGCCCCGATGGCACAGCTGGATAGCGCGGTCCCCTCCTAAGGGACAGGTCTCAGGTTCGAATCCTGATCGGGGCACCAATTTACTACATTCGTGGCCAGGTATGGCGTCACGCTATACTGCGGCAACGGAACTTGCCGCAGCCACCTCGGGATTGATCATTTTGGCAGACACCAATACCAGCACTAACATCAACAACCTGGACAACGGCTGGCAAATATACATGCGCCTGCTGAAATACCTGAAGCCGCTCATTCCGGCTTTTGCGCTCAGCATTGTCGGCTACATGATTTTTGCTGCAACCACCCCCGCACAGGCAAAATTACTCGAACTGCTAGTTGATGCCATCGAAAACAAGGACCACGACGCACGCTACTACATTCCGCCGGCTATTGCCGGGGTCTACCTTCTGCGTGGCGTAGGCACCTTTCTCGGCAGTTACTTTATGGCGCTGGTGGGCACACGCATCGTCACCATGCTGCGCACCGAAATTTTCGAGCATTTGATGCGCCTGCCGGTCAAATATTACGACACCAATAACAGCGGTCAGATTATAGCCCGTACGGTTTTCAACACGGGAATGGTAACCGGTGCGGCCACCGATGCACTAAAAACGCTTGTAAGTGAGGGCTTTACTGTCATCGGCTTACTGGCCTACGCCTTCTATTTGAACTGGAAATTGACGCTGATATTCCTCGCAATCGCACCGTTGATCGGCATCATCGTCAACAGCGTTGGTCGCAAACTGCGTAAACTCAGCAGCAAGGTACAGGATTCTATCGCCGATATTACCCAAGTCTGCTCCGAGGCCATCACCGGCAACCGCATGGTAAAAACCTTTCTCGGCGAACAGCGCGAAATCGACCGTTTTGTGGGTGTAAACGAAAAAAACTATACCCAACAAATGAAGATGGTAAAAATTCAGGCTCTCAACACACCGGTAATGCAGTTGATTATCGTGATCGCCATGGGCGCGATTGTGTTCCTGATACTGGCCCCGGAATTTCTGTCGCAAATGACAACCGGGCAGTACGTCGCCTACATCACGACCATTGGCCTGATTCCCAAGCCTGTGCGCCAGCTGGCCGGTGTGAATGCCACAATCCAGAAAGGCATTGCTGCAGCGATCAATATTTTCTCCATTCTGGATCTTGAGCAGGAAGTGAATACCGGTAGCAAGCGCATTCAACACCTGCGCGGCGAAATAGAGGTTCGCGATCTCAAGTTCGGTTACAACGACAGTGAGCGCCCCGCTCTCAATGGTGTCAGCTTCAAGGCTCAACCGGGGCAGGTCGTTGCGCTGGTTGGTCGCTCGGGTAGCGGCAAGTCAACACTCGCCTCACTGATAGCACGCTATTACGATTACAGCGAGGGCAGTATTCTCGTCGACGGCGTGGATATCAAAGACTACGATCTTTATGACTATCGTGCACAACTGGGCATCGTTACCCAAAACGTTGTGCTGTTTAACGATAGTATCCTGAATAATATAGCTTATGGCTGCAACGCCGACGGCACGATGGATGCCGTTCGCAAAGCGGCCGACGACGCGCACGCAACGGAATTTATTGAGCAATTACCGCAAGGTTTCGACACTCAAGTGGGAGAAAGCGGCGTTATGCTTTCCGGCGGACAAAAGCAGCGCATCGCCATCGCCCGCACACTGCTCAAAGATACCCCTTTGCTGATTCTTGACGAGGCAACTTCTGCGCTCGACAACGAATCCGAGCGAGCTATTCAGCAAGCACTCACCGAGTTTATGAAGTCACGTACTACATTGGTGATCGCGCACCGGCTATCAACCATCGTTGCTGCGGATCAGATTCTGGTCATGGACGAAGGTGAAATTGTTGAACGCGGCACCCACAGTGAGTTGCTCGCGCTGAACGAATACTACGCGCGCCTGTACGAACGTGGCTTCGAAGACAACAGTTGAGGCTAACGATAAGGTGCTGAAATAATGCCGCAGAGGGCATCCACCAGATTGTCGGTAAATGCGTCCAGCCCGTCTGTACTATAGTGTCCGCTGCGCAAACCCCGCTCAAATTCCGCAACGCTGTGAATCAGGCAGGCTCCCATCATACGCTGGCGCTGATAGATGCTTGAGATCGAGTCGGAGCCGGCGAGTACCTGCAACCGTCGACTGATTTCCAGAACATTAGCCTGCCAGGGCTTACCCGCGTTCTCCTGGGCGACAAACTCCGGGTGACTCACCTGCAAACGCGCCAAAAACTCAATGTAATGACTGCGCTCGCCTTCATTGCGCACATGCTCGACAAAAGGCAACACCAGGCATGAGATCAGTGAAGGCAGTGTGTTGCCATCGCCTCGCTCATCGCTGGCAGCCAACAACTCCTGTCGCAGCAATTCGATGCGGCTCATCCGGTATTCCAGAATAGCCGAAAACAAACCCTGCCGATCACCAAAGTGATACTGCATGGCCGCCACATTTTTCTGGCCACCGGCGCGCGCTATCTCTCTCAGAGACACGGCTTCAATACCCTGCGTGGCGAATAGTTCCTCGGCCATGAGAATCAATCGCTCGCGGGTATCCGACAAATCTTCCTTCGCTTTACCGGCCACCTACTTGCCCGCTGCCGTTGTCAGCTCGGTCGCCAAAAAATCGACGGTACGCTCAAACTGACCGTCTTCAAAAGACATAACCGCTGAGTTCAAATCAGTCACACCGGCATCTCGCAGGCTTTGAATCTGACGACGCAACTCAGCTTCGTTGCCTACCAGGGCGATATCGGCCGGCGTGCTGGCCCCCTCCTTTTCAAGCATGGCTTTATAAGAGGGGAGCTGCCCGTAAATGACCAGTTGCTCGGCAATCTTTTCGCGAACCTCGTCAGGCTTGTCAGTCAGTACCACCGGCAAGCCGGCGATGATGCGTGGCGGAGCTTTACCCGCGTCACTGGCGGCCGCCGTGATCGTCGGCACAATATGCGATGCCAGTGTTTGCGCGCCGGTCATCCAGGTAATGGTGCCTTCTGCCAGCCGCCCCGCTATTTTCAGCATCCTTGGCCCAAGTGCCGCCACAATCACCGGCGGTTTGCTGGCGCCTTCAATCTTAAACCCGGCGTTCACCCTGAACTCTTCCCCCTGGTGACTAACCTGTTCGCCCGTCAACAAGGCCTGCAACACCTGTACATACTCTTCCATATGAGTAGCAGGCTTGTCATAGCTCAACCCGAACATATCTTCGACCACCAGCTTGTGCGACAGGCCAATGCCGAGCACCAGACGTCCGGAGGATGCGGCCTGAGTGGTCAGCGCCTGCTGCGCCATCGCCACCGGGTGGCGCGGATACGTTGGTGTGACTGCGGTACCCAGTTCGACTTTGCGGGTGCCGTAACCGATAACCCCCAATGTTGAAATCGCGTCCAGACCAAAGATATTCGGCATCCAGACGCTGTCGAAGCCTTTCGCCTCGACCTGCTGTGCAGTGTTCACCAGATTTTCAACGGTCGTCTCCGGGCCGGAGCTCAGACCAATTTTTATGCCGATTCTCATTTACACCTCCGTCGGTGCAAGGATGCTTGCCTTGCTCGCCAGTTTCTCTCGTTGGCCATGATACAGGCTAACCCTGGAAAACTCTTCGGATTCAGCCAGGTCCGGCACGGTAAAAGCCCGCTCAAAGCCAATACGCGCATATCCCGGCTCCGAAAAATCGCGAATACGCGAATCTGCAACCAGCACATCGTCAGCGCGCGCAAGAAATTCCGCCAGCAGTGGCAGGTTGGCCGTGTCGTAAAGCACATCAGCTACAATTAGCACATCGCAATGGCCCTGCAAATCGTTGGCATTTGCCAGAAGTTCAAGGCCTACTCCATTGAGCCGCGCATTCTCGCCGGTGGCTGCCAAGGCGTCGCTGTCGAAATCGCAGGCGATTACCTCGCGAGCACCCGCCAGCGCCGCAGCTACCGCTACCACTCCCGACCCACAGCCAAAATCCAGTACGCGTTTGCCTCTCACCCAACAGGGCTGGTCAAGAATAAAGCGCGCCAACACCTGACCGCTGGCCCAGCAAAAACACCAGTAGGCGGGGTTGTCCATCAGCCAGCGGATTTCTTCCTGACTAAGCGACTCCTGCGGATAGTCATCATTGAGGAGAAACAGGGATATTTCGGGCACCAGCGGCAGTAAGGTCTGTTGTATGCGCGCCCCGCGAATGGAGCCCGCGATGCGCTCCGTTAGCGTATTACTGATGAATTGGCGAGACAAACGAAGCCATCCTATACTGTGTTCGAGCCATTGAATTGGGACTATTTTAGCCAATGCCTGCTGAAGAGACGATACTCCCCTCCTGGCTGGATCAATGTCTGGAAGAGGAAGACCATTCTCCCGAGGACTACATTCTCTGCAGCCTCTGCCTGTCGCCAATAACGCACAAGCAGGCACAGCGTCAGGTACAGGGCTCACACCAACATCGCGTGGTTAACCCTCACAACATCACTTTTCAGCTGCTGTGCTTTGACACCGCGCCCGGATGCACCATCAGTGGCGACCCGACGCCGGCATTCAGTTGGTTCAGAAGCTTTTACTGGCAATACGCCACCTGCAGCGAATGCCACGAACATATGGGCTGGTATTACGAGAATCCCGACCGCGAAAGTTTTTTTGGCCTGATCGTCAGCCGGCTGGCCATCAGCGGTTGACCATGACACCCAAAGATAACCGCTTTATTCCACCTGCAGGGTCAACTCCCCCAGCTCGGTAAACTTCGCCTGATACAGCCCCGTTTCCAGGGGAAGCATCTCCCCCATCGCGCCGGTCAACAAGATTTGTCCCGGCTGAATCACCCAGCCTTCAGACACCATGTTGTTGATCAGCCAATAGAGGGCGCGCCACTGGTTGCCCATTACCTGGGTAGCCTCCGCGCGCTGAACGCGCTCCCCGTTACGACTCAGCGTGGCGCGTATGGCATTCACATCAACCTGCTCCACCGGGCGCGGGGCACCAAACACAAAATAGCGCGCGCCGGCATTGGCCGCGACCACCGCCTCACCGGTAACACCCACCTCACTGTCAAAACCGAGATCGGGTAATTCGATGGCCGGCATCACCTCCGAAATCACGTTGTGCACCTCTGCAACATCGGCCAACGGCTCCGGAATCAGGGCATTGACCCGAAAGGCCAGTTCAACTTCCAGCATGGGACGCCGAAACTGTGAACGGTTAATCGTCGCCGCTTCACCGCTATAGGCAATGCCACTATCCGGCCACAACACACCCGCAATAGGCTCACGGAGGCTGAAGCGCTGCTGGCTGGCCACCGTGGTCAATCCGGCCTTGAATCCGCCGGGCGGATGTGAACCAAGGGCCTTGAGCACCACCCGACGCTGCTGCGCATAAGCGGCATCAAGCGAGACGGCCTGCTCGGCACTCACGCTCAGTTGCGGCTGGGTAAAGGTATCTCGAACAGGCTGCTCTTGCCCTTTTTCCGCGGTTTCCAGACCATCGGGCAGTGTCAACAATGAGCAGGCACTTAAACCCGTCACCACTATCAGGGTGCAAACACCCTTTAAAAACCTTACCAACACCCTGCTTTTCTCCATTTCTGCTTATTGTGGCTGCTATCACATCACTCAGGTAAAATAGCCGACCCTGCTGGTCACTCCAACCCCACCCCAGCACAAATACCGAGGTACTAATGGCAAATTCAAAAGTCGGCTTCGTCAGTCTGGGCTGCCCCAAAGCCCTGGTCGACTCAGAGCGCATTCTCACGCAATTGCGAATGGATGGCTATGACATAGTGCCTAGTTATCACGACGCAAACGTTGTGGTCGTTAACACCTGCGGCTTTATAGACAGCGCCAAACAGGAATCGCTGGATGCGATTAACGAAGCCATGCGGGAAAACGGCAAGGTAATCGTGACCGGCTGCATGGGCAAAGGCAAAGATGCCGAAACCATTCAGCAAGCCCATCCCGGCGTATTGAGCGTCAGCGGGCCAGCCGCCTATGGAGAGGTGGTGGGAGCGGTGCACCAGTACGTGCCGCAAGAGGCTCGCGAACATAATCCGCATATCGACTTAACCCCCAGCATCAAGCTGACACCACGACACTATTCCTACCTGAAAATTTCAGAAGGCTGCAACCACCGCTGCAGTTTTTGCATTATTCCGTCAATGCGCGGTGACCTGGTGAGCCGGCCCATTGGCGAAGTAGTCTCCGAAGCGCGAGAACTGGTTGAACGGGGCACCCGCGAGTTGCTGGTTATCTCCCAGGACACCAGTGCCTACGGCGTCGATCTGAAATACAAACTGGATTTCGTTGACGGTCAGGCTCTCGAGACCCGCGTGCTGGATCTGGCAACCGCTCTGGGTGAATTGGGCGTATGGGTACGACTGCACTATGTCTACCCTTACCCACACGTCGACAAGGTCATCCCTCTGATGGCCGAGGGCAAATTACTCCCCTATCTCGACATCCCCTTTCAGCATGCCAGTCCGCGTGTGCTGAAACTGATGAAGCGCCCCGGCAATCAGGAAAAAACACTGGAACGCATCAAGGCCTGGCGCGACATTTGCCCCGACCTCGTCATTCGCTCAACCTTTATTGTTGGCTTTCCCGGCGAGACCGAAGAGGATTTTCAGATGTTGCTCGACTGGCTGGAACAAGCCCAGCTGGACCGCGTGGGTTGCTTTCAATACTCCCCCGTAGATGGCGCCACCGCCAACGAGCTACCGGACCCGGTGCCCGATGATATCAAGCAGGATCGCTGGAACCGCTTTATGGAAACCCAGCAGCGAATCTCTGCAGCCCGCCTGCAGGCGCGCATTGGCCAGCAACTGGAAGTGTTGATTGACGAGGTTGACGAGGAAGGCGCGATTGGTCGCTGCTACGCCGATGCCCCCGAGATTGACGGTAAGGTCTATCTGGACGGCATTACCGACCTGCAACCGGGTGACGCTCTGGTAGTGGACATTGTTGGCGCCGACGACTATGACCTCTGGGCAGTGCCGAGCGCAGCCTAGCGCGGCTCTGCCACACGCCATGAACCTTATCCTCCTGCACGCCGATGAACTGCTATCAGGAAAACGCGTAACGCTTTGTGACGCGAGATTCCTGCATATTCGCGATGTTCTCCGCGCGTGCGAAGGCGATTCTGTCAAGGTCGGAATAGTGAACGGCGCACGTGGCATCGCACAGATAACCACGCTTGCAAAAGACCATGTCGAACTGCAGTATCACTGCGCCGAAGCACCGCCCGCCAAGCTCCCGCTCACGGTGATACTGGCTCTGCCCCGTCCCAAAGCTGCTCGAAGGCTGTGCCGTACAATTGCCGAGCTGGGGGCACAAAAGCTCATACTATTGAACAGCTATCGGGTCGAGAAATCCTACTGGCAGAGCCCACTGCTTGAACCCGACAAATTGCTCACCTATTTTATTCAGGGCTTGCAGCAGGCCGGCGATACGACATTGCCGGACATTCAGATTGAAAAGCGTTTCAAGCCCTTTGTAGAAGACCGCTTGCCGGAAATCGCACGCAATACCCGCGCGCTGGTGGCGCACCCTTATGGAGAAACCACCTCGCACAAAAGCCAATGCATGCCAACGGTGCTTGCCATCGGCCCTGAAGGCGGTTTTATTCCCTACGAAATTGAAAAGCTGAACGCAGCCGGGCTGCAAACCGTGCAAATCGGCGAGCGCATTCTCACAACAGAAACCGCCGTGCCCGTCCTGATCGCCAAATTGTTTGACTAGACAACAACGCAGTACATCGGCCTGTCAGCGGCTCAGGCGCATCAGTTTTCTCGCGGCTGCCTTGAGCAATAACACCGAATACACCCGGTGAAACCCACTCAGCGCATGAAACATAAAACCCATACCCGATGGTTTACCATTGCCCGCCTTGACCACAGGCACAACTGCGGAGCCAAAGTACAAGATAGTGTCAGATCCGTCAGGCTGCACCATCAGCCACGAACGCGTGCGCTGCCTGAAATCAGACAGCAAAAGCTGATTCTCGGCACGCGCTTCTACCTCCCAGGCAGAGAACCTGTCAGCCTCACCGGCAGCAAGCGCCTTTGCGTCTGCGTCGGTAGAGGGGCGTCGCGCCAGATAGGTGAGCAGAAAGCGCTCCAGCTTGAATAGCCGGGTTGTATAAAAAGCGAGAACAAACTGGCCGTGCGAAACGGCCTGCGGTAACACCGTAGCATAACAATCGGTAAAACCCCCTCCGACACTATACCTGTGCAACAAGGCATGCGCCGGCAGTTCAATGGATTCTACTATCTGCATACGGAAACGCACATCGCGAACTGGAAAACAGTTGATACCCGCACTACAACGCAAATCCAATACGCAAACCATAAGTATCCAAACCACGATTGTCATCGTCGTTGAGTATTTCGCCATTGGAAATATGGTCGAAATAGAAGCTTGCGGTCATATCATTCGAAAATTGGTAACCCACACTCATGGCTGTGTGAAACAGTACGCGCGAACCCAGCTCACGACGATCATTCGACTTCTTGGTCAGGTCCCCATCATGGATGGCCAGCCCAAAACCCAGCTCGAAGAAGTAAGGGGATTCGCCAAACGGAAACTGGGTATTCAGCCCGGAAAAGAGATAGCTCGTCCCGTTCGAAAGATTCGCCACTGCTCCGCCGGCGACAAAAAGACCACCCCAATCATAGGCGTTTAGCAAATACTGGTAAGCAACGGTAACGTCGGGGCCGTCTTCGGTTTCACTGGCGATAGGCCCCTTATTGTGTGCCAGCGCGCCAAATCGCAACTCATGCTGATTAAATTCCCTAGCATGTACCGTCGCAGCATGAAAGCTGACCAGCAACAAGACAGTAGCCATACGAAATCTGGCGACCCAACTCATAGGTTTACTCCGGAGAAGACTGAAAAGTATAGCAGCCGCCAACGGTCTTATTATTGGACCTGGTGTTCGCGCCTGACATCCAGCGTTGGAGTATACGAAGTTCCCGGCGGCTTAGCTATTACGCAATTGCCGCTCGGGCGGTGGCGCTCCAATATGAGCTTCCTGTCGCTGTTTCGCAAGTTCGACCTGTTTTTGTCGCTCACGAAAACGTATTTTCTGATCGTCACTCAGCTCGTCAAAACAGCTCGGGCAGGCTACACCTTTTTCATACAGTTCACTCTGCTTGTCTTCTTCGCTGATAGGTCGACGACAGCCGTGGCATTGATCAAAACTGCCCGCGGACAAATCATGTTTGACGGTTACGCGGTTATCAAACACAAAACATTCGCCCTCCCACAGACTTTGCTCCGACGGTGTTTCTTCCAGATATTTCAGAATACCGCCTTCAAGGTGATACACCTCATCGAAGCCTTGTTGCTTCATATATGAAGAGGCTTTTTCACAGCGAATGCCGCCGGTACAGAACATCGCGACTTTCTTGTATTTGCCGGGATCAACATTCTGCTTAACGTAGTCGGGAAACTCCCGAAACGTTTTGGTGTGAGGATCAACCGCGCCTTTAAAACTGCCTATTTCGACCTCGTAGTCATTGCGGGTGTCGATCAACAGGACTTCAGGGTCAGATATCAGCGCATTCCAGTCTTTGGGTTTGACGTAAGTGCCAACCACATCGTTTGGATCAATGCCGTCCACGCCCATGGTCACAATTTCTTTCTTGAGCTTGACCTTCATACGGTAAAAAGGCTGCTCTTTGTCGATGGACTCTTTTGCGTCCAGCGCGGACAGCCGCGGGTCGGCGCGAAGATACGCCAACACCTCATCAATGGCCTGGCGCGAGCCCGCTATAGTGCCATTAATCCCTTCGTGGGCGAGCAACAAGGTACCGCGCACCCCGCGCTCAAGACAGAACTGCAGCAGCGGTTCACGCAGTTCATGGAAATCATCCAGTGTGACAAAGCGATACAGGGCCGCCACTACAATCCCGGGAGCACTCTCAGACACTTACTGCTGTCCTTCCCGCTTGCTGCCGCCCAAACAGTCTGGCGACTCCGGCGCTTGCGCCTGTCGCGCCAGCCACTCGTCAGGCGTATAGGTATGCAGAGCCAGAGCGTGAACCGGCCCGGCCAACTCCTCCTTCAGGGCGGCGTAGATTTTCTGGTGACGGGCGACCTTACGCATACCATCAAATGCGCTCGTCACAGCCACCACCTTGAAGTGGGTTTCTGAATTTGGCGGCACCGAATGCATATGGCTTTCGTTGACGACCTCCAGATGGCTCGGCGTCAGTTCACTCTGAAGCTTGCTTTCTATAGTCTGCTGTACTTGCATAATCGATTCAGTTAACAACCTTGTAAGGCACATGAGGCAATTGGGGCATTATTATACATGCCCGTGCCCACTCAGCTAAGCTTGAGGCCGCAATACGTCCGCGACGCAGCCCCCGCGAGCGCACAAACTACCTTTCAACGACATAAGATGGTAACCAGATGAAATATCGCGCTTTCCCCGCCCTTGTTATCGCCCTGCTCGCCTCGCTTTCCACTACAGCGGCGCCTGTCAGTCAGCAGCGACTGCTAAGCGCGGACAGCGACACCGACAACTGGCTCAGCTACGGTCGCAGTTACAAGGAACAGCGCTTTTCACCGTTGTCAGAGGTCAATACCGACAACGTCGGGGAGCTGGGTTTGGCCTGGTATTTTGAAACCGACACCCATCTGGGCCTTGAAACCACACCGCTGGTTATCGATGGCGTGATGTATTTCACCGGTGCCTGGAGCACGGCCTACGCTGTGAATGCTGCTACAGGTGAACTGATTTGGAGCTTCGACCCCAAGGTACCGCGCGAGAAAAGCGTCACTGCCTGCTGCGGGGTAGTTAACCGTGGCCTCGCTGCCTGGGAAAACAAACTCTTTCTCGGCACCGTCGATGGCCGCTTGATCGCCATCGATCAAACGAGCGGCAAGCAGATCTGGTCGAGCCAGACCACCGACCCGGATCAGGCCTACTCGATTACCGGCGCGCCACGTGTCGCCAAAGGCAAGGTCTTTATTGGCAACGGTGGCTCGGAATTTGGTACTCGCGGCTATGTCAGTGCCTATGATGCCGACAACGGTGAAATGGTTTGGCGCTTTTACACCATTCCCGGCAACCCCGCCGACGGTTTTGAAAACGACGCCATGGAGCGCGCCGCCAAAACCTGGAATGGCGAGTGGTGGCAATACGGCGGTGGCGGTACCGCCTGGGATGCCATTGTTTACGACCCGGAGCTCGACCAACTCTACATCGGTGTAGGCAACGGCGCGCCGCACAACCGCCGCATTCGCAGCCCCGGCGGTGGCGACAACCTTTACCTCAGCTCGGTGCTGGCGCTAAACCCGGATACCGGCGAGTACCTCTGGCACTATCAGGAAGTGCCCGCAGATAATTGGGATTACACCGCTTCCCAGCAAATCACGCTGGCCGATATTCCCTGGCAGGGCGAGCAGCGCAAGGTCATTCTGCATGCGCCCAAAGCCGGCTTTGTCTACATTATTGATCGCGCTAACGGTGAACTGCTCTCTGCCGAACCCTTCACGACCGTGACCTGGGCCAGCCACTACGACATGGACACCGGCCGACCGGTAGAAAACGAAGGTCAGGATTACGATGGCAAACCCGCCGTGGTTTACCCTTCAGCCATTGGCGGCCACAACTGGCAACCCATGGCCTACAGTCCGCAAACCGGCCTCCTTTATATTCCCGAACTGGATATGGGCATGCCCTTTGATGAAATCAAAGGGCCGGACTACAAGCACCTGAAACGCCATTTCAATACGGGCTACAAGCTGACGCAAGCTGACGCTTCCCAACGCTTTACCCAGGCCCTGTTAAAGCACCTGCCTAAATCGCACTTGCTGGCCTGGGACCCGGCGAAGCAGGAAGTGGCCTGGAAGATGCCACACCCCTACATCCACAATGGCGGCGTGCTGGCTACCGCTGGCGGACTGGTATTCCAGGGCACCTCCGACGGGCGCTTTCTGGGCGTACGTGCCGACAACGGTGAACTATTATGGACGTTCAATACCCAGAATAGCGTCTTGCCCGGCCCCGTCAGTTATCGGGCCAATGGCGAACAGTACATTGCCGTTGCCGTGGGCCGCGGCGGCGCACTTACCATGAATACCGGCAAGTCCTTTCCCACTGAAAACCCCAACAACCGCATTATGGCGTTCAAGGTGGGGGGCAGCGCCGTGTTACCACCCGTGACCGTGCCAGACAGGCCAATACCGCCGCCGAGCCTCGCAATGAGTGACGCCGACGTAGAAGAAGGTCGTCAGCTTTTTCAACGATTTTGCTCCCGCTGCCACGGTGCCTACGCGGTTGGTGACGGCTCCATTCCTGACTTGCGCTATCTCGAACCGATATGGCACGAAAACTTCGAGGCCGTGGTACTCCAAGGTTTGATGGAGAAAGCCGGTATGCCACGCTTTGACGAGGCGCTTGATCGGGAGCAGGTAGAAAAAATTCACGCCTATGTGATAGAGCGCGCCCACGAAGATCACGCCCTGCGTCAGGAAAGCGGCTGGTTCGCCGACGCGAAAAATGCCGTCATAGACGTCTTTGCTCGCTTTATGGCCTGGGTGATCCGCACAACAACCAGTTAGCGAGGTGCATCAACGGCACCCGGCGCGAACGCGGCCAAAATGTCAGGCTGCGTTCGCGCCATAAGCAGCTCACACTTGCAAACCAACTGGTCGGTTTGTATGCTGCCAAGTTCCTCACCCCGCAGCGATATTGGAAGATTCTGTGCAGTCCCTACTTTCTAGCCTCAACAACCTGTTCGAGCGCATTCCCGGCGCGCTAATGCCGTTTCGCTGGCTTTGCCTGCTGGCTTTTGTTGCCATGTCCCTATTTGCGGGCCTCGGTCTCAAACAGCATTTTGCGGTCAATATGTCGCCGGAGGTCTGGTTTGATGAGAATGCAACGCCGCTGCAGATTCGCGATGCCTTTCGCCGCCAGTTTGGCAGCGATGAAGGGGTCTACATTGTCTACCGGCCCAAGTCCGGCGATGTGTTTTCCGACAGTGCCCTGCGCACTCTGGAAGCTCTGCACAAAGACATTGAGCGCGCCAGCCTCGCCGGGGATGGCGGTCATATCGGGCGCGTGGTTCAAGTCGACAGTTTGTACAACGCACGCTATCAAATTGCCGAAGGCGATACGCTTATTGCCAAAAAGCTGATCGGTGCGGATTTTCCCGAAACCGCTGCCGAGCGCGAGCGCCGTCGCAAGATCGCAGTCAGCCAGGACAGCTTCGAACGGGTTTACTATTCGAGAGATTTCCAATACGGCGGCATAGCCCTCAAAACAAACTTCGGCACCGTACCCGTCGACACCGAGTTAAGCCGAAACCTCGACAATACCGACGACCTGCTGCAGGACGACCCATTCAGCTTCGGGCTAGAGGCCGCCGGCGATGCTTTGAACGTCGACACGAGTGCCGAAGTCGCTGAAGTAAAGTTTGAGTCGGTGCAGTTCGACGAATACCTGAAGTTCATGACCGCTTTACGGGCCATCACCGAGCAGGCGCAATACAGCGAATTTGACATTTATTTCGTCGGCAACCCGGTAACTATGGAATTCGTTATGAATGCCATCTTTGAAGCCGCCGGGCTCCTGTCGATTATGGTCGCGCTGGTCATCGTACTGTTATGGGTACTGTTCCGCTCTCTGAGCGCGGTAATCTGGCCGGTTCTGATCGTGCTGTTCGCCGGCATGTGGGCAATTGGTGTGGGCAGCTGGCTCGGCATGACCTATACCAGCATGCTCGCCCTCACCTTTATGCTGGTACTCGCCGTTGGTATCGCAAGCTGTGTACATGTACTGAGCGCATACACCCTGTTCAGCCGGGAAGGCAAGGATCACGCGCGCGCGATGGCGCTGGCCTATCGCAAAACCGGCATGCCGATTCTACTGACTTCGCTCACAACCATGCTCGGCATGCTCGCCCTCACCCTGAGCGATATGCCCATCATTACCGTGTTCGGCGTCACCTCGGCAATAGCCGTAGCTTTTGCTTTTTTGCTGATATTCGGACTCCTGCCGGTGTTGCTGGATTTCTGGCATCCGAAACTGCGCAAGGAGAACGACCCCGCCTGCGAGGGCAAAAAACCTCTGGTGAATCTACAACCGCTGTTAGCCAGAATTGCAGACTTCACCGAAGCCCGCGCCAAAACCATCGTGATCGCCTACCTCGCTGTATTTGCGCTGCTGATCTACGGTGCCTTTGATCTCGAAATAGACACCAACTTCTCCAAGCTGGCCCGCGAGGGAGCCCCCATTCAGGTGGCGATGGAGCTGGTCGACGACGACATGATGGGTAGTATGAATCTCGAAGTGCTGATCACAACAGCACGCGCGGATGCCCTCAAAGACCCGCGTCTCCTGCAAGCCATCAGCGCGCTTCAAACCCATGTTGCCAACAACTACAGTGACAAGGTTATCAAGACTTTTTCGCTGGCCGACATTGTTGAAGACACCAATCAGGTCATGCATAACAACGACCCGGCTTTCCACGTTGTTCCAGACAACGCGCAGCTAACCGCGCAACTGCTCTACCTGTTCAACAATGCCAATCCCGCCGACCGCCGCGACGTAGTCAGCGACGACTACAGCGCGAGCCACATTTCCTTTATGCTGAAAAATGCGGGCACCAACGAATACACCGCGTTTATCGACAATCTGGAAAGCGATTTCGAGCGCATTTTTGGCGAACTGAAAACAGACTATCCCGACTTATCCCTACAAACCACCGGCACTTTCTACCTGATGATGGAGCTGATGGACCACGTAGCCTGGACCCAGCTTAAAAGCTTCAGCTTTGCCTTGATCATCATTACTCTGGTCATGATTCTGACCCTCGGCTCGCCGCAAGCAGGGCTGATCTCCATGATCCCCAATCTGCTCCCCGCCGTCTTCACGTTCGGCATCATGGGCTGGTTCGGCATCCCGCTGGATACAGACACACTGATTGTGGCGCCCATCATTATCGGCATCGCGGTCGACGACACCATTCACTTTCTTACCCACTACCGCTACACCTGGATAGAGCACGGCGATGTGGGCATTGCCGTCCGGCAAACCCTGCGCGAAGTAGGCCAGGCCGTTGCCTTTACCAGCCTGATACTCGGTCTGGGCTTTGCTGTACTGGGCTTTGCGGGTTATCTGGGGCTGGCCAAGCCCGGTATTTTCGGGGCCCTGGCAATCATGGTCGCCCTGCTATCCGATCTGCTGTTTTTACCCGCACTGATGCACTGGTTCAAACCAAACATGGGCCGCGACCGGGCAATTCGAGGCCTCGCGCCGGGCACCGGGGCTTAGCCTTCAACTTTCAGGAGAGACTTATGCTTAATCTCAAAACATTGATCACTGCCGGCTTGATTGGCACTCTGGCAACAACCGCCCTGGCCAGCGACAACGCACAAACCATTATGGAAAAAATGGACAAACAGCAGCGGGAAATTTCCGATGGCACTCTCACCCGCTCGCAGCTTTCCACCTGTAAGTTTGGCCAGAAAAACAAAAAAATCTCCTGCGTGGAAACTCCCCGGGTAAAGGTACTGGAATCCGTATCCAAACAGTACGGCGAAAACAAAAAGGACAGCAAGGGTGTTTCCATTCTGCTGGAGCCGGCCAGCGAACGTGGCATTGGCATGCTGACCTACGACTACGACGACCCGGACAAGGACATGGAATCCTGGCTCTACCTGTCAGCGCTGGGCAAGGTTAAGCGTATGGCCAGCGGCACCGGCGAAGATCGCGAGCCCGTTTCGGTTTTCGGATCGGAATTTACGACCGAGGACATGGAAACCGGCAACGTTGACGAATACACCTACAACATACTGCAGGAAGGCCCGTTCGGCGGCCGCGAAGTGTGGGTGATTGAAGCCATCCCCAAACCCATACGCGCAGCCAAAACCGAATACAGCAAAGTGCTCTACTGGGTAGACAAGGAACGCTACACCTTGCTCAAGGCGCAGACCTACGACAAGCGAGGCAAACCTTTCAAGCAGATTGCCTTTGCCGCTATAGAGCAAATTAACGGTCACTGGGTGGCACGGGACGTCACGCTGATCAATCTCCAGTCGCAGCGACTGTCCAATATGAAAACCGAAGCCATTTCAATGAACGTGGAGGTTGACGACGAATTTCTCACTCAGCGCACGCTCACCGATTTTGCTTACCGGGAAAAAACCCTGGAAGGCTTGCGCAAACATATTCAGTGACTCGCCTTAAGCCATGAAAAAAATACTTCCGACATTGATGACAGGCGCGCTGATCGGCGCACCGCCGCTCAGCGCACAGGATTTACTCGGCGGTGATGATTTCGCCTTTGATTCCTCGGCTATCGAAGTGAGCGAGCCGCACTGGACCGACGGTTTCAAAACCGCCCTGGAACACAGCCATACGCAAATTCCCGGCGACCCGAACCGCTCCCAAAGCAGCGTACAGTTAGTGTACGAGGGAAACCTTGCCGACGGCTGGTACGTAAAGCTCGACACCCGCTACCGCTATTTCTGGAGCGACGACGATCTGGCTGAAAATCGCGGCGGCGCCTACGGCAAAAACAAGTGGCAGCGCGCCTGGCTGCAATACAGCAGAGGCTCCTGCACCGCCACCGCCGGCCGCCAGACCCTGATCTGGGGAACGGTTGAGGGCACCTTTGTCACCGACATTGTTACGCCTTTTGACTATACCGAGCAGCTACTGACCGACTATGGCAACGTGCGTCTCGCACAAGATATGCTGGTAGGCGAATGCTTTTTCTCCGGGGGTCAATTGCAGGCCTTTTTTACGCCGGAAGCGCGCACCGACATCTTCCAGCACCATCGCCTCACCTTTGAAATAGCGCCCGGCTTTCCGCCGGCAGACCTCAGCATCGAGCCCGAAGAAGAATGGGGACTGCGCTATAAATGGCATGGCAGCAAGGTCGACATCAGCCTGATGTACGCCAGGCTCTACGACAATACGCCTACGCCAGTGTACTTTGGCCCCTCCATGGCCAGCGCGGGATCACAAAACGCTGCCCTGACTACCATTCTCGGCCCCGTGGTCACTGCCATCACCCCTACACCGGATTTCGGCATCCGGCCGGAACTTGCCGAATTTGATCTCGCCGGTTTTGCTGCCTCGATGGCGGTTGGGCGCTTGTTGTTGAAAGCCGAAGTCGCCCACCGCGATCATCAGTTGATCCCTGTTAGCGGCGAATCGACCGAACGCTTTGATGCCGCACTCGGTTTTGAATACACCACCAGCGGCAATCATCTGTTTAACGCCGGCGTCTGGGGCACGCATTTTAACAATGAGGCAGCGGCCGAGCAGAATATCCAGGTGCTAACCTTCGGCTGGCGCAAGACCTATCTAAACGACGATCTGGTTATGAGCCTGCTGGGAAATTGGGCCTCCAGCCCCCGCTTTGCCGGGGTAACCGTGCTGGCGGAATACCAGTGGAATGATTTCTGGAATACCGCACTGGCACTGAGCTTCGCGGATCTGGGCGACGCGGATATTCCGATTCCGATAATCCCGGCCGAAGAAGCCGCTACGTTGAGTATCAAATATGAATTCTGATGCCCGCCGCCAGAAAATTATTGATGCCGCCATCGCGGTGCTGCTCGACAAGGGCGTTGCCGCAGCGCGCATGAATGATTTCGTGGATGCCTCCGGCCTGAGCAAGGGCGGCGTGTATCATCACTTTGACAGTAAAGAAGACCTGTTAATTGGTGTATTGAACCATTTCCTGGAAGACAAACTCAGTCGCATTCAGATGGAGGTCGATGCGGGCAAGTCTGCATACCGGCAGCTTAAAGCCCTACTCCATGACCAGGAAGAACTTATGGCCGAGATGGGGCAATACAACCAGCTCTTTCTCGACTTTTTTACCCAGGCCCAGTTTCTTCCGCGTTTTCGGGAACTGATACAGTATCAGTACAACCTGTTCCATACTCTGCTGGCAGACCTTGTGCGGCTGGGCATACAACAGAAAGAATTCAACGAAGACACCGATGTCGACGCCATCGCAGCGGGACTGCGTGGCGTCTTTGACGGTATCGGTATAGCCCTGATGATTGCACCGGAGAAAATTAATTTTCCCCGTTACGCCATTGATAGTGCCATGGCAATGGTAAACGGCATTCGCAAAGTCTAAGACACTCTCTTACTGTAAGCGCTCCGGCCCAAACGGTTTGGTCAACAACACCAGCGCCGGCATAAACAGCAAATCTGCCAGCAGCGCCACCACAATCGCAGCTGACAGCAAAATACCAAAACTCGATATAATCGCCATGCTCGACAACAGATAAGCGGAAAACGCGCCCACAAGAATAATGGTGGTAATCAACAAAGCCGGCCCCACGTCTTTCAGCGCCAACTGCACCGCCTCTTCATAATTGCCGGTTTTGAGAAATTGTCTGCGCAAGTTAATCATCAAGTGAATGGTGTCATCAACAGCAATCCCTATCGCAATCGTGGCCAGCAGCAGTTTTACATAGTCGAGATGCATATCCAGCCAGCCCATTGCACCCAACACAACCACCACAGGCGCGATATTGGGAATCATCGACAGCATACCGACCTTGATCGAACCAAAGGCAATGCAGAGAATCACGGCAACACCCAGAAAGATCAGACTGTAGCCGATAATCTGGGTACGGCTGATGTACTCCGCCATCTTCACCCACATCAAGCCTACCCCGGTCTTCTTGACAACGGCGCCCGGCACCGGGTTTTGCTCAAGATAATCATCAACATCCGCCAGCAGCTTTTTCAGGTTGCGCGAATCCGTCATTGAGACCCGCAGCTCCACCACCGCCTTGGCGTAGTCGTGCGAGACAAAGTCATACACTTCCTTGCCGCCGGATAACTCATAGACAAAAAAGTACTGCGAAATCAGATTCTGGCTCTCTGCCAGACGATAGTACTCCGGGTTATCGCCATGAAAGCTGCGGTTAATGTCCTTTTGCAGATCAGCCACCGAAAACGAATTTTTGACAAAGGGCTGAGCTTCACTGAAATCCTGCAGGCCCTGTATGGCCCTCAGAAATTCCGGATCTTTGATTCCGTCTGAGCGCTGCGTGTCAAAAATATAGACCACGCTCAAAATGCCGCCCATCACGTCCTCAACCAGCTCGGTATGTTTCCGCCACTCGACATGCGGCTTGAACTCTTTCAGGAAATTGAATTCCACTTTGAGAAAGGACAAACCGATAAAACTCACCAGCAGAACCAGGGCACCGGTAGCGACCAATTGCCGTGGATAACGAACGCTGACTTGCGCGCACCAATCTACGGTTTTGAGAACAAAGGGTTGCACGTAGGCCTTGCGGGCGGGCTTTTTCGACGAGCCACTGCCGAGAAAGACCACCAACAAGGTCGTCGACAGCACAAAGGTACACATCACCCCGATGGCGGCATACATGGCCATTTCACTGAGGGCCTTGAGTTCGGAAACCGACATCACCAGAAAACCCAGCGCGGTGGTGACCGCAGCCATCAGGCAAGCCCCGCCCACCTTGCCAATGGCAGCCTGCACAGCGTCGGCGCGGCCATCACCCAGCGACAGGCGGCGCTGATACTCAAGAATAATATGCACCGACTGGGCCACACCAACAGCGGATATCAGCGTCGGTACAATGCCGAAGAACATGCCCAGCACCCAGCCGAACAGCCCCATAAAACCGGCTACCAGCACCACACTCAGGGTGACAACGGCGAGCGGCCCGATAAGCCCCAGCAGGCTGGCGCGAAACAGAATCAGCGAGAAGATGGCCAGCAGCAGAAACGTCAGGGGGATACCCACCGATGAGTCATTCATAAAGACATTGTTGTAGGCCGCATTCATGGCCACGTCGCCGGTCTGGAAAAACTCGATGCCGGAAAACTCGGGGCTCGCGATGATCTCGCGAATGGCGCTGTCACTCACCTGCGGATACAGATTATCGAGCGCCGTTCCCTTTTCGGGGTCGTAGACAATATCGTCGAGCTGATCGACGCTGCTCTTGTTCATCTCCAGAATAATGGCCGAATACTGACCGCTTTTATCAATCAGATAATCAACATACAGCGGGCGACTCATCACCAGTTCGCGCAGTTCCAGCATTTGTTCCTGAGTGTCGGGGAAATTGCGCATTAATTTACCAACGTGAATCGTATCCTCGTCGGCGCGTATAAACTCTGTATTGGTAAGGCTGGTCACTTCATGCACGAAGGGCACTTCGTTTTCGAGCCGCTCGGTCAGCGCCGCGATTTTCTTCATGGCGCCCAGATCGAAAACGCCGTGCGGCGAATCCGGCACCCGGTAGAGGATGTAACCCACTTCATCCGACAGGAATTCGTCCAGGTATTCGATGTAGGAGGTATAGGCCGAATCGCTGCGGTCGAAGTAGGCGTCGAGACTGTTGTCACTGACAACCTTGCTCGCAAAGTAGAGGCCGCCGCCAAGCAGAAACAGACTGAACAAAGCGACTAGCCAGCGATGGTGGATTGCCCAGGCGGCAATATGTTCAAAGGCGCGATCAGTACGGTCTACCAGTTTGTCGGACATCGGCATTCTCAATTATTGTTGTTTTCAATTCGCGAGCAGGGCTCGCTCCTACAGGGTTTTATAACTTCGGTAGGCCCGCATAAGCTCAGCGTTGCGGGCATCGCCACACCGCATGACACGCTTGCGCTCGAACGACAACGCTACGGGGCTAAAAAGCGCTGCGATTCCTGAAGATAGGCTTCCACCATCGCGCCCACCTGCTCTACCGGCGCAGTTTTCATGCCGCCACTGGCGCCCTTTTTCAGTCGTGCATAAACCCCTTCGACTATACAGGCCATTTTCCACCAACCAAAGGCGAAGTAGTAGTCCATGTCATTCAGGTTATAGCCCGACTTGTCCGCGTATAACCGGGCAACTGTTGCGCGATCGGGAAACACCGGGTTGCGGGTAGGGGGAGATTGCAGAAACGTGAGCTCTTCATTCGGCTCGGCCCAATATTGCAATGACCAGCAAAAATCTACCACCGGGTCGCCGAGTGTACACAGCTCCCAATCGAGCACCGCTGCCACCCTGTTGTCTTTACCCAGTACACAATTGTCAAAGCGGTAGTCGCCGTGGGCCAGACCCGCGGGCCTGTTTGCAGCAGGCGCCGCTGAATCCAGCTGTTCATGCAAACGTTCAAGTAGAGGCAAGTCTCGGGTTTTGACAGCCTCAGCCTGCTTTCGCCAGCGTTTTAGCTGGCGCTGCAGATAGTCGTCACGCTTGCCCAGGTCACCCAGCCCCACCGCGTCGATATCGAGCGTATGAAAAGCCACCTGCACATCAATCAACGACTCAGTGGCCACCAGCGCGTCGCCTGCGGTCAACGCGTTGGCACTCTTGTGATCACGCAGTATCAAGCCGTCAATAAAATCCATAACGTAAAATTCGGCGCCCGTTATTTCAGTATCCTGACAATAGGCGAGCGTTGCGGGCACGGGTATTTCGGTATGCCGGTGCAGCGCATCCATAATTTTCCATTCGCGGCTCATATCGTGGGCCGTTGCCACCAGGCCCCGAACCGGCGGTCGGCGCAGCACAAAAACCTTCCCCCTGGCATCCGTCATTCGATAGGTCAGGTTGGAACCACCGGCGGCAATCAGTTCAAACCGGTAAGGTGGTTCACTTGAGGCGAGATGCTGTTCCAGCCAGTCTGTCACCGGTGCGAGCGCAATACCTTTTAATTCACTCATGCTTTGGCCTTTTCAATAAGATGCCCGAATTGCCTTTGTGCATTCGCGCGTTTGGTCGGAACATGTTCACTCGGCCAACCTTCAACAGCCTGGACATCCTCAAGCAATAATCGCGCAACGCTCTGCTTATGTACCTCGTCGGCACCATCGGCGAGACGCAATGCCCGCGCCGAGCGATACATGGCCTCCAGAGGCATATCACAGGTGTAGCCCAGGGCACCGTGCAGCTGAATCGCCCGGTCAATCACCGCCAGCAGTATGCGCGGGGTGTAAAACTTGACCGCCGATATTTCTGTGCGCGAGGCTTTGCTGCTGGCGCCCTTGTTGTCCATTGTCCAGGCTGCCCTCATCACCAGCAGGCGAATCATTTCAATTTCGGCGTAGCTTTCGGCAATCATGTCCTGAACCATTTGTTGGGCGGCCAGGGGCTTGCCTTTAGTGTGCCGCGAGGCAGCGCGTTCGAGCATCATGTCAAAGGC
>DIBR01000039.1:934-26256 GCA_002415025.1 Spongiibacteraceae bacterium UBA5047 | reverse complement strand
TCGAGCATCATGTCAAAGGCTCGATGACATTGGCCGATCATGCGCATGGCGTGGTGTATCCTGCCGCCGCCCAGACGCTTTTGGGCAAGTACAAAGCCTTCACCGGGGGCGCCAATCATGTGGTCGAGTGGTATGCGGCAGTTGTTGAAGCGCAAGTGCGTGTGGCCACCAATACGATCCATCAGAAAATCATCTTCAACCTTGCCCGGGTGATGCATTGTGGGGACGTCGCGCACCAGTTCCAGCCCGGCCGTGCCTTTGGGCACGATTACCATAGCCGCCCGCTTGTGCGCTGGCGCATCCGGGTCGGTCACACACATCACTACGAGAATGTCGGCTACCGAAGCATTGGACGAAAACCACTTTTCGCCATTGAGAACCCATTCGTCGCCATCGCGCTCGCAGCGGGTGGCAATGCCCGTGGGGTCGGAGCCTGAAGTGTGCGGTTCGGTCAGACAAAAGGCCGAGCGTATTTCGCTGCGCATCAAGGGGTAGAGCCAGCGCTGCTTCTGAAGCTCGGTGGCGCCCACAGCGATCAACTCGGCATTGCCGGAATCCGGCCCCTGACAACCAAAGATTTCCGGTGCCAGCTCCGAGCGACCGAGAATTTCGTGCATCAGCGCGAGTCGCTGCTGCCCCATGCCCTGACCGCCGTATTCCGGCTCCAGATGGGCCGCCCACAGGCCGCGCTCTTTCACCACCTGCTTCAGCGGTGCCCACAGGGCATCAAGCTCTGCCTGATTCAGACCATGGATCAACAGCTCCAGAGGGATCAGTTGCTCATCGACGAAATGCCGCATCCAGTCGAGTTCAGTCTGGAAATCAGGGTCGGTAGAAAAATCCCAGGCCATGGCTGCTCCTGCAAATATGGGTATGGCGTTTGAGGTACTTGCTTCACCGCATTGTGGAACGGTGATTTGCGCGATGACACTACAAATAGTTAATAAATAGCGCTTTTCTCTGCCATGTAGCTGCCTGGCCCGCACGCAGCCTGACCGAAATGGCCAATTCAGTGAGCAATTCCCCCTATATCCCCCGCGCGCTCCTTTCGGTATTATTCCATCCTCTGATGTCATCGCGAAGTGAGCTTTTATTTCCCATGCCTGATAACCCGACACCTAATAATAAGCCGCCTATTCTGTGGGCCCAGACCCTCATGTTTGTTATCACCCTGGCAATCGCGTTGATTGCGGTGCCCTGGTACGGCTTCACTACCGGCTACCACTGGAGCCAGTGGTTGGGCTTTGTATTTATTCTCGGCGCCAATGGTATTTCGATTACCGCCGGCTATCACCGACTGTGGGCTCACAATGCCTACAAGGCACACCCGGTTCTACGTATGTTTTATGCCCTGTTTGGCGCTGCAGCCTTCCAGAACAGCATTTTGATCTGGGCATCCGGCCATCGCCGCCACCACCGTCATGTCGACCATATTGACCACGACCCCTATTCCGCCAAAAAGGGGCTGTGGTTTTCGCATATCGGCTGGATGATTCGTGATTACCCGGCCGGGCGCGACGACTTTTCCAACGCGCGCGATTTACAACGCGACAAAATTGTCATGTGGCAACACAACCACTACATGGCCATCGCCCTGGCCATGAACTTCATCCCCGCGATGCTGGTTGGCTGGGCCTGCGGTGATGTCTGGGGCGGCATCTTGCTTGCCGGTGTACTGCGGCTCGTCGTGAGTCACCACACCACCTTCTTTATCAACTCACTGGCTCACTTCTGGGGTCGCCAGCCCTATACCGATGAAAACAGCGCGCGCGACAACGACATTCTCGCCCTGTTCACCTACGGTGAGGGCTACCACAACTACCACCATATTTTTCAGAATGACTACCGCAACGGCATTCGCTGGTGGCATTTTGATCCGACCAAATGGCTGATAAAACTCTGCTCCTGGGTTGGCTTGGCGTGGGACCTGAAAAAAATCCCTGATTTCAAAATCCAGCGCGCTATTGTCGCCATGCAATTCAAGCGCGCCGAAGAGAAACTCAAACATGCCAAATCTATCGATGTGAGCGCCGTAAGCGAATTTCTGGAACACGAGTACCAGCAATTTGCAGCCAGCCTCCAGGAGTGGAAATTGTTAAGCCAGCAGGCATACTCTGACAAGTGCCAACAGCTGGTGGAAAGCAAGGAATTATTGCAGCAGAAATGGGCGGAAGTGTCGCTGAAAAGCCGCTTTAAAGAGCTGGAATATACCCTGAAAATGCAGGCTCAACGCTTGCGTGTTCTGACTCTAGAGTTGCAGGCCGCTACCGCTTAGCCGCCTGACTAAAAGAGCAATATCGAAGGCGCCTGCGAGGCGCCTTTTTTTCGTCTATTGTCGGGCCAGCGCTGGCTCGTCACCCAGGGCAATCGTGCCGGCAGCCCTGGCAGGCAGAACCGCAAGCGCATTGTCGCGGGTCAATTTCCTTGCCTCATCCGCGTCCAGTTTATCCAGCAAGCGCTCATAACCATTCAGATTTTTGTCAAGCCCGGCGAAGCGACCGACCTTGTCGCTACCGAGCAGAAAGCGATCCGGAAATTTCTTTATCAGCGCCAGCCACTCTGCGTCAACACCCTTGTCTCCTTCAAACAAGTAGTGATCGCGTACGCTCCAGGAAAGATCGATAGATAGGTTCGGATATCGCGCCAACAAGCCCTCCAGAATCTGCGGCAACTTTTTCATCGGCTTTTGCAGCGCCTCTATGGATTCGCTCGTACCTGCATGGGCCAGCACAAACCGTGTCTTCGGATTTTCCGACAAGGCATTTTCCAGCTCGGGCAGGTAAATAGGTTCATCTTCACGCAGCGAAGACAGATTGCTGTGCAGCAGTACCGGCAACTGATGACGGGCAGCCAGCTTATAGACTTTCATCAGCGCCGGGTGGTCGGCGCGCGGTGTTTCACCCTTGGTCAGCCCGGTAAGCGCGTCATGGCGGGTCAGAATTTCGCCGATACCGCTCCACAGGCCGGGATAACGCTCGATCAGGCGCTCAATCTGATCAGCCGCATTCATATCCGTCGGATTTATCCCGCTGATGAAGGGAGCAAAACGCTCTCGCTGTTCGCGGGGTAGGGAAAGCAGGTCACGAGCAAGAATATCGTCAGTGCCACTGTAATAATACAGCGGTGCCTCATCGCCCAGGTAATAACGGGGTTTGCGCGGCGCACTCTCCTCCCATTTTTTGATCACGGGCAATCCGAATATCCAGGCCTTCTCGACACCGGCCTTGTCCATCGCTTTCAGCAACTTTTGGGTGCCGTCAGTCTCCTGCATGAAATTGACATAATGCAGATGGGCGTCAACGTAGGCGTGCCTTTCAGCATTTTTTTCCGCCGCTTGCGTGAACCCGATGAACGAAGCCGTAGATAGCAAAATAGTCATTATCAGTGAGCGCATGATTCCTCCTTGTGCGCACACTGACCGCCAGTTTCAGCATCAAGTTCCTCTGCATTACCCGGCAGGGGCAAAATTCACGGTATAAAATTTGCTTACGCAGAGGCGCCCATTCCTGGCTACATAAAAGAATTATCGGCTGACAGCCCCAGCTCCGGCCACTCTCCACTGACCACAGTCTGATAATTGGCGTAGCCGCTGGCATCACCGTCGCGCACGTGAATTATGCAGTCTCGAATCTGATGCAAGCGGCGCGCCGCCTCATGCTCGGAGCAGTCGGCAAAGTATTCGCCGTCTTCATGATATTCGCCCCGCCACTCGCCGTGATGATGACCATCAAAGCCAAAATACAAACCCGCGCCAAGATGGAAGCCCGTATCGGACACTACCTCAATGTGTAATTCACGCTCGCCGCCATCAGCCATCTCAAACAAAAGCTCACCGCCAAGCAGGCGGCGGTTATCTTTGTGATAGCGCAATGACGGTGTGAGCTTGCTGAAATACTGGCGACTGCCATCCGGGTTTTCTATGCCACCGTGAATCACGTCCGGCACGCCGGGCACGGCAACATTCAGGTAGAAATGATGAATGCCGTAGACGCCGCCGTCCGGGCGACGCATTCGCATCGGGCTCCATAGAAAATTCATGGGGAAGAGACTGGCATCGATACCCGGCATTAAATCACCGGGGTCAACGCCAACGCCGTAACGCAAACCCCAGGAATGGTCACGGCTGCAATAAAAGTCATCCGGTGTAACGGTGTAGCGTTTGCCCTCGACCTCAATCCAGCCGCTGGGCACACCAACCTGATGATAGCGAACCAGGTCGTTGTCCGTGCGGTAGCCACCAAATTGCCGGCGAAATTCGTGATTTTCAAGAAAGGGTGGAAGCTCCGAGCAGTCCAGAAGGATGTCAAAAGCGATAGGCTGGGTGTCGTTTTTATCGAGTGCAATACGAATTTTTTTCAGGGGTTCAATAACCTGATAATGAATCGGTCCGACCGAGGTTTGATCTGCATTGGGAGACAACTGACGGCTGCTGCGCACGGTCCATTGTTCAACACCGCGTGACACACCGGCGTAGGCGTCCATGACATTGCGATTAATGTACTTGCCAAGGCCAAACCCAATCTGAATCTCGCCGTTGTTGGCGCCGACCGACAAACAGACTTTCTCCGTCCACGAGCGATCCGCTTGCAAGACGGAAGCAAAGGTATCAGCGATCTGATGATTGAAGCCCTCGTCCGAGGGCAAAAGTACATTGTCTACCACGGCCATGTTAACCCCGACTCATTCATTGGATTGCCAGCCTACTATCGGCTCGGCGTAGACCGGCTTACACATTCTCCATTAACCGCAGTTACCCGCTGCCTGATTAAAGCGGGAAAAGGTCTGGAATGCCTTGTTTCTATCGACCTGAACGTTGTCCGGAATCGGCAAATCTCCCGGTTCGTTGGAGGCCATAAAGGCAACCGTACGAGCGTTGGCATCGTCCCGGCCAGCCAACGTCCCTTTCAGGGCCTGCCAGCGGCAGGCACACGCAGACGTGTCGCCATAACTTTGCATGCAGTAATGGGTGAAGTAGGGTTTGTAGTCCGGCACGGGGCGTGACGTTAATGGCAGCCCGTCATCCGCTGGCGGCTCCGCAGGTGCCGGGCGGCTATTCGTCGGGGAGGTGCTGGCATTGCTCCCTGCCTCGCTCCGATAGGATGAGAAATCACCCGACATCATGCCGCCCATCGCTTGCCCGGCTTCTGTAAACTGGTCTCCCGCTGCGCCCAGCATCGCTTCGAACATCGCGTTGCCACCTGCCTGGCTCGCGCCCGGGTCTGCGCTCCCGTCTTCTGCTGCGCCGCCCGCACCCATCTGCCCATACATTTCGCGGGCACACTCAAAGCCGACGCCACCGAGTATTTTCAGGTAGGGCGCTGCCACTTCCAGCTCCCGCACCGTGGGTTCGCGATCAGGGTTTGCAGCAATACGCGCCGCCGTGACCGCTCCCGTGGATGCTGGGTCATCCATCTTTTCCACCCAACGGTCGAAAACACACTCGCAGGTTTGCCCTTCTTCACTGCCACCCATACATTGACTTATAAATTCATCACGGTAATTCACCGCCGAATCAGCCGACGCGGTATGCGCTTCCCCTAAAGTCAGTATTAACACGATGACACTTGCAACTATCCGCATTGATATCTCCTTTATTTGATATTTTATTAACCGAGAAATCCTACAGAAACACTAAAGCCGACTACGTTATTTGCGTTGTCGCATTCAACTCCGCCGTCGTCAAATCACGGTATTCTCCCGGCGCCAGCGCCGCGTCCAAAACAAGCCCGCCAATCGCAATACGGTGCAGGCTTAGAACTTCATTCTGAAAACGACCAAACATTCGCTTCACTTGGTGGTAACGACCTTCAACCAGTGTCACTTCGGCTTCGTGGCTCGACAAAATACGCAATTGCGCAGGCAAAGTCGTAATGCCTTCGTAGGCAAAATGCATACCTTCAGCGAAAGCCCTTATATAGTTTTCGTTGATAGGCTGCGCCACGCTGACCCGGTACACTTTCGCTATTTTTTGTTCGGGCAAACTGAGGCGTCGCGACCAGGCACCGTCATTGGTCAGCAATAGCAGCCCCGTGGAGTTGAAATCCAGACGGCCGGGCAAGTGCAGGTCGCGGTCATCATCCCCGGCCAGTAAATCCATAACGGTGCGATGTCTGTCATCGCTACTGGCGCTCACCACGCCAGCGGGCTTGTTCATCATAATGTAGCGCGGCAATCTGGCCTGCAACGTTTTATCGTCGAGCTCGATACGGCTGAACTGATTCACCGGCAGGGCAATATCGCGGGCGAGCACCCCGTCGACACGCACCCGGCCTTGCGCCAGCAACAAGCGCACGTCGCCGCGCTTGATTCCCGTTCCGGCGCTGATAAATCGATCGAGGCGTGCTGAGCTGGGTGGCATTGCGCGAGTCAGCCAAACAATTTACGCAATCGGGCAACCGCTTCTTCCAGTCGATCCATCGACGTGGTGTAAGCAAAGCGCACATGTTCGTCAGCGCGAAAGCGACCAAAATCTGCGCCGGGGGTAACAGAAATACCGTGTTGTTCCAGCATGTCTGCACAGAATGTCGCGCTGTTACCACCAAAGGCCTGAATGCCCGCGTAAAGATACAGTGCGCCAGCCGGTGTGTGAGGAATATCAAAACCGAGCTTGCGCAGCTCCGGCAAAAGGTAGTCGCGCCTGCGCTGGAACTCGTCGCGGCGCTGGTTGAGGATAATTCTCGTTTCAGGCTCGAATGCAGCCAGCGCCCCGTACTGCCCCATGGTCGACATGGAGATAAACAGGTTCTGGGCCATACGTTCAAGGTGAGGAATGGCATCCGGCGGTGCAACAAGCCAGCCGAGACGCCAACCGGTCATGCCAAAATATTTGGAGAAGCTGTTGATAACAAAAGCCTCATCAGTGATCGACAAAATGCTTGCCGCCTTTTCGCTGTAATCCAGACCATGGTATATCTCGTCGACGATCAGACTGCCGTTTTTGCGCTGGCACAGCGCGTGCAGATCACGCAACTCGTCACTGGTTAAAATTTCGCCAGTCGGGTTCGCCGGTGATGCAACGATTGCACCCACCGTATTATCACGCCACGCCGCCTCGGCCTTCGCGGCATTCAATTGATAGCGATCTTCAGGCCCGACAGGCACCAGTTGCCCCTCGCCTTCAACCAGCCTGAAAAAATTACGATTGCAGGGGTAACCGGGGTCAGTCATCAAAATACCCTGCCCGGGGTTGAGCAGCAGCCCGGAAATCAGCAAAAGAGCACCGGAGGCGCCAGGCGTAATCATGATACGTCCGGGCGCTACATCCAGCCCGTAGTCGCGCTTGTAGTACCGGGAAATAGCCTCTCGCAACTCGGGGATTCCCGCCGCCTGACTGTAGTGGGTTTCACCCCGCCCCAGCGAAGCCTGGGCCGCTGCGATGATAGGTTCGGCGGTCGAAAAATCCGGCTCCCCAGCCTCCAGCCGGACAATATCCCGGCCCTCGGCGGCCAGTTGCTTGCCTCGCGTAAGCACCTCCACCACACGAAAGGGTTCGATCTCTTTTAGCCGGTCAGCGTAGCGTCGCATCGAACAGTGGCTCCTCGTAAAAGCGGCTATGGTACCAGCAGAGCCCGGCGGCGACACCGGGCAGCCGGGGAAATCTGGGCTATACTGCTAGCTTACAAAGAAACCGGCGGGATGGCCCCGCGCTGCGGCATCCTGCGCCCTATTTGTTATGGCGCGAGTGGTGTTTATCTGGTAGCTTTGCCGCTTTAGCGCCGGGGGTGGCAGTTGCGAAGCACTGTTGCGGCGCTCATCCAGTCGTTGATGGAGAGATTGAATCAATGCCAGCAAAGCAAAAAGAACCGGGAGTGTTCAAAAACTTCGAGCCCTACAAACCGAAAAAGGGCGAAGAGTATATGAACGAGAAGCAAAAGGATCATTTCCGCGCCATTCTGCGCAAGTGGAAATCCGAGCTGATGGAAGAAGTCGACCGCACGGTTACCCATATGAAGGACGAGGCCGCTAATTTCCCCGACCCTGCGGACCGTGCCACACAGGAAGAGGAGTTCAGTCTGGAGCTGCGCACCCGCGATCGCGAACGCAAGCTGATCAAGAAAATTGACTCAACCCTCAACTTGATTGATAACGACGACTACGGCTTTTGCGATACCTGCGGTGTCGAGATTGGCATCAAACGTCTGGAGGCCCGCCCTACCGCCAGCCTGTGCATAGACTGCAAGACGCTCGACGAAATAAAGGAAAAGCAAGAACACGGCTGATCCGCTGGGGGTGACTCCGGTTGCCCCGCCTTCCTTATGAGCCAGACTGATTCCCCCTATACGGGTCGCTTTGCCCCCTCACCTACTGGCCCCCTGCATATCGGCTCCCTGATTGGCGCGCTCGCCAGCTTTCTTGACGCGCGAGCCAATGGCGGCCGCTGGTTGCTGCGCATGGAGAATATTGATCCGCCACGCGAAATCGCCGGCGCCGACCAGCGCATTCTCTCGACACTGAGACGCCATGGCCTGCTCTGGGACGGTGATGTGCTGGAGCAAAGCAGTCGTCACGTCGCTTACAACACTGCCCTCACAGAATTGCTCAACAGCGGCCATGCCTTCTACTGCAGCTGCTCGCGCCGCCAACTGCGCGAACGCGGTGGCCTTCATCAGGGAGAGTGTGCCGCTGCAGTGGATCCCGGCGACTGCGCCATACGTCTTCGGGTGCCGGATGTAACCGTCACGGCGAACGACCGGCTGCAGCCGCCCCTGAGCCAGAACCTCCAGACCGAGGTTGGCGACTTCACCCTGAAACGCCGGGATGGCCACTATGCCTACCAACTGGCTGTTGTCGTGGATGATGCCTTTCAAAATATCAGCCACGTAGTGCGCGGTTCCGATCTCTGGATATCAACACCGCGCCAGCAATATCTGCAGTCAATGCTCAAATTTCCGGCGGTCAGTTATTTACACTTCCCCGTGATCGTCGGCGATGACGGCCACAAGCTCAGCAAGCAAACCTTTGCCGCCGCCGTTGACGACAGCCGTGCCTGCGAAAACCTGCTGCTTGCCCTGCGCTTTCTCAATCAGCCCCTCCCGCCGCCGGCGCAGGCCACAAGCCCGACTAAAATTCTGGGCTGGGCGGTCGACCACTGGCAGCTCGCTGCCCTGCCACGGGTGATGGGGCAGCCCCAATCGGCGTTTTACAATAACTGAAGCACTCAAGTACCATACTTCGACTGTCTTCAGGTTTTACCCATGCCAATTCACTCGTCACTGATTCTGCTGTTTACGGTGTTTTTTCTGTTTACGCCGTCGCTGGAGCAATGGCTGCTTAACGGCAGTATTGCCTGGTATCGCCCACACCTGATCTGGCTGGGCGTGGTTATATTTATTTACTTCAACCAGCAGGATGCCTCCCGGGATGAACTTTGATTCCAGTACGCTATTCGCGCTGGGCACGGTCTACCTGCTACTGCTATTTGCCATAGCCTACGCCGCCGAACGCAAAGTAATCCCTGCGGCGGTTACCGACCACCCCGCAACCTATGTATTGTCGCTCGCCGTGTTTGTAAGCGCCTTTGGCATTTACGGGATTGTCGAACTCGCCCAGAATTTCGGCTACAGCTATATGAACTACTACCTCGGCATCGCCACGATATTCATCGTGTCGCCCTTGCTGCTGTCGCCGTTGATGCGCATTTGCCGCAGCTATCGCCTGCATTCGCTGGCCGATCTGCTCACTTTCCGTTTTCGCAGCCAGTGGGCCGGCTCACTGGTGACCTTTTTCATGCTGCTGGCCATGCTGCCGCTGCTGACACTGCAGATACAGGCGGTATCGGAATCCATGCTTGTACTGACCAGCATGAATGCAGACAGCGACCAGGGGTTGTACAAACGCGACGCCCTCGCCCTGCTGTTCTGCGTGGTCATCAGCGTATTTACCATTCTCTTTGGATCGCGCCACCTCGGTTCACGCGAAAGTCACCGCGGATTGGTAACGGCCATTGCGTTCGAATCTGTGGTCAAACTGGTGGCCTTACTCGTGGCAGCCGTTGCCTCCGTAGTGCTCGTGTTTGACGATTTTGCGGGTATGCAGCAATGGTTATCCGGGCAAAGTGAACTGGTCGCCGCCCTCAATCGGCCAGCCGCCGGAGACAGCACCCGCATGATGCTGGTGATGTTCTTTGCCGCAGCGGTGTGCCTGCCCCACTTTTTTCACCTGCTGTTCGCCGAAAACCCCCAGCCTCGCAACCTCCGCATTGCCAGCTGGGCCGTTCCCCTGTACCTGCTGTTGATCAGCCTGCCCGTATTCCCGCTGTTGTGGGCTGGCGAGGCAATGCAGCTCAATACCACGGCAGACTACTATTCGCTCGGCATCGGCCTGGAAACCGGCCATCGCTGGCTGTCACAACTGGTTTTTATCGGCGGGCTGTCTGCAGCCAGCGGCGCCATCATCGTCGCCACTCTGGCGCTGGCGTCGATGAGCCTGAACCACCTGATACTGCCGCTCTATCAACCCGACAGTAAAACGGACATTTACTCCTGGCTGCTGTGGACACGGCGCGCGCTGATTTTGATCATCATTCTGGCGGGCTACGGCTTTTACTACCTCATTCCCGACCGCCATACCCTCAGCGACCTGGGCATAGCAGCGGTCTCCGGCTGTATGCAGTTTTTCCCCGGCGTACTGGCCGTGCTGTACTGGCCCCGCGCCAATAGCAGCGGTTTTATCGCCGGTCTTACCGCCGGCCTGCTGGTTTGGGCGGCCGGCTCGCTGGCCCCTCTGGTCAACCTGATCGATGCCAGTTGGGTTCCCTCATTTTACGTGGGCAAACTGCCACAGGAATTGAATTGGGTCGCGGTTATGGCCCTGTCAATCGGCACCAACGCTTTCGTCTTTATTACCGTGTCACTGCTTTCAAGTACCCGCGAGGAAGAACGTATCGCGGCTGAAGTCTGCACGCTTGACGACCTGAACCGGCCCGTTAGACAGATGCTGGATTTACAGGACGCCACCGAAATGCAAACGCGGCTTGCCTACGCGCTGGGGGAAAACGTTGCACAGCGGGAAGTTAGCAAGGCGCTGGAAGAACTGGCGCTCAATCCCGACGAGAAACGCCCGTATGCACTGCGCCGCCTTCGCGACCGGATTGAAATCAATCTGTCGGCCCTGATGGGGCCGGGCGTCGCCAAGTCACTGGTTGACCAGCAGTTGCCCTACGCACTGGACCAGCACTCCACCAGCGAAGACATCACCTTTATCGAAAGCCGGCTCGAGCTCTACAACACCCACCTTACCGGTCTGGCTGCCGATCTCGACAACCTGCGTCGCTACCACCGCCAGACTCTGGACGAACTGCCCATCGGCCTGTGCTCGCTCGGCACCGATGGTGAAATACTGATGTGGAACCGGGCGATGTCGGAACTGTCGGGCATTACCGGCGACGAGATTACCGGCTCGCGACTGAAGGATCTGGGTGAACCCTGGCAGAGTTTGTTTGAGGCCTTTGTCAGCAGTGAGGACCTGCATTGGCGCAAACAGCAATTCGACGATGGCCCCTATACCCGCTCGCTCAACCTGCACAAAACCGCTGTTGACCCTCTCGCCCGCAGCGAGCAGGTGATTATTGTCGAAGATATCACCGAAACCCAATTGCTTGAGACAAAACTTACCCATCAGGAGCGCCTTGCCTCCATCGGCCGCTTGGCCGCCGGCGTCGCCCATGAAATCGGTAACCCGGTAACGGGCATCGCCTGCCTGGCGCAAAACCTGCGGTATGAAACCGAGCCGCCGGAGATTGTAGACAACGCGGATCAGATCATTAAACAGACCCAGCGCATAACCAGCATTGTGCAAAGTCTGGTCAACTTCGCCCATCAAGGTCGCGATGCCCGACAGGTTAACTTCGAGGCCGTTAATGTTCGGCATTGCGTAAACGAAGCCATTCAACTCCTCAAGCTTGACCTCGAGGCCACCAAAGTCGAATTTGACAACCGCTGCCCCGACAACCTGATTGCCAAAGCTGACAACCAGCGTCTTATTCAGGTATTTATCAACCTGTTTTCCAACGCCCGCGATGCCAGCCAGCCCGGCGACAGCGTTGTAATAAACGGCCGCGACGACGAGCATATTCATGTCAGCGTGTGTGACCGGGGCAGCGGCATTCCCGAGCATGCACTGGAGAAAATCTTCGAGCCCTTTTTCACCACCAAAGAACCCGGCAAGGGAACAGGCCTGGGGCTGGCGCTGGTTTACAACATTGTTGAAGATCTGGGCGGTGACATCAGCATCGAGAGCCCGGTTAGTGGCGAGCAGGCTGGTACCTGCGTTCGACTAACGTTACAGACTTTCCCCGATTAGCGCCGATTCTGCCCCGGATCAGGCGCCCCCCTGTGCTGGCAAAAGCCCGGAAGACGCGGTATGTTGTGATGTTATAGCCATATTGAGCAATTTGGTAACGCCCCGCCACCCGGAAGTAACCAAACGAGTAGAGCATGACTGATATTCTGATCGTCGAAGACGAAGACGTAATTCGCAAAGCCCTCCGCCGCCTGCTGGAACGCAACAACTACAGCGTGCAGGAAGCCACTTCGGTGAAGGACGCGCTGGACAACTACACCCTCGACGACTTTCAGCTGATCATCAGCGATCTACGCCTGCCGGGCCCGCCCGGCACTGACCTTATCCAGAGCACCGATTCCCCGGTGCTGGTTATGACCAGCTACGCCAGCCTGCGCTCGGCGGTAGATTCCATGAAAATGGGCGCCGTGGATTACGTGGCCAAGCCCTTTGATCACGACGAAATGCTCGAGGCGGTACGTCGCAACATTGAAGCTCACGCCGACGATGACCGCTCGCCTGCCAGCCGCAACCGCCGCAACCGCAATCGAGGGCAACCACAGCTGGGCGAAATGATCGGTAGCTGTAGAACCATGTCCGTTCTCTACGATCAAATTAAAAAGGTGGGGCCAACAGAAGCTACCGTACTGATTCACGGCGAGACCGGCACCGGCAAAGAGCTGGTTGCCAAAGCCCTCCACAATCGCAGCGCCCGCGCCGACAAGCCCATCATCTCGGTCAACTGCGCGGCCATTCCGGAAACGCTCATAGAGTCTGAACTGTTCGGCTACGAAAAAGGCGCCTTCACCGGTGCCAACACCAGCCGCATTGGTCTAATCGAGGCGGCCGACGGAGGCACCCTGTTTCTGGATGAGATCGGCGAACTGCCGATGGAAGCCCAGGCCCGGTTGCTGCGTTTTATTCAGGAAAACGAGATTCGCCGCATTGGCTCGGTCCATTCGCGCACCGTCGACGTAAGGCTGATCTGCGCCACTCACCGCGATTTGAAAACCATGGCCCGCGAACACGATTTCCGCGAAGACCTGTTCTACCGGATCAGCGTGGTTCGCCTTGAACTTCCGCCCCTGCGCGAACGCGGCAAGGATATTCTTGAGATCGCAGAGGCCTGCCTGCAGCGCTGCTGTCAAAACCTCAGCAAGGGCGATATGCATTTCTCGCCTAAAGCCATTCAGGCCATTACCACGTATATCTGGCCCGGCAACATACGCGAACTGGAAAATGCCGTTGAACGCGCGGTGATTCTTAGCGACGGCCCCGAGATCGATAACGAACAGCTCGATATCGACCTGGAACTGGTTGATATCAACCAGATGCGCAGCAAACAAAAAGCGGCAGACAAGCCCCGCAGCGAACCCGCGCAGCACAAACCGCCCAAAAGCCCCAATCTTGATCCGGCTGAAGACCTCTCACTGGAAGACTACTTTCAGCGTTTTGTACTGGAACATCAGGACTCGATGAGCGAGACCGAGCTGGCACAAAAGCTGGGCGTCAGCCGCAAATGCTTGTGGGAGCGCCGGCAACGGCTGGGCATCCCGCGTAAAAAGAGCTCCAAGACAGCCTAGCGGGCTGATGTAAAAGGTTCAGTAATTCAAGGGTATTTCACTTTTCTATGAAAAGTTCCCGTAAATAGAGAAAAGTGATAAAAGTTCCGAAATTGGCCGTTACCCTAATTGGTAAAAGTAACAACGCTCGGGCAGATCGGTAACAGTACGCAGAAATACCTAGGCAAAGATGACACCGATCACTTAGCCTAACCTACTGAAATAAAAGAATATTACAAAGTTGGCACGCTACATGCTTTTGTATCTGCGAATAACAATAATAACAGACAAAAATAATAATAAGAGCAAAAAAACGAATAAAAACAATTGCATAGAGACCTGGATGGGGAAGACGCTGTTTTCCCCTTCTTCATTTCTGGGCCAGGCAAAATTTCAAGCACCTCCCGTTTCACCTCCTCTGGCAAAGCCTGCACAGCACCCACAAGCCCGCTCTCAAGGGACTTTACACAACCCGGCAGCCCACCAGACAGTGCCGCTCATTTTCTGTGCTAGAATGCGCCGCTTGGCGGCGGCACACGATATAGCGCGCGCCCTTCACATCAACCAGCTGAAGTATAACGAACTGAATTAGTGGCTAATTTCTGGAACAAAATCACCTCCGCCGTCTCCCGCAAACAAAGCGTTGCAACACAGCCACGCGTTCTTTCGCGCGACGAACACTCCGTATCCCGCAAACAGATCAGCGACAGCGCCCTCAAGGTAATGCACCGCCTGCGCAGCGGTGGCTTTGAGGCCTACCTGGTCGGCGGTGGCGTGCGCGACCTGATGCTGGGCAAGCAACCCAAAGATTTTGACATCGGCACCAATGCCACCCCCGAAGAAGTCCGCAACCTCTTTCGCAACAGCCGCATTATTGGCCGCCGCTTTAAAATTGTTCATGTCCGCTTCGGCCGCGAAATCATCGAAGTCACCACCTATCGGGGCAGCCATGACAGTACGGCCGGGAACGCTGCCGTTTCGGCAGATAACGGCATGCTACTGCGCGACAATGTTTACGGCACTCTGGAAGAAGACGCTAAGCGGCGCGATTTCACAGTCAATGCGCTCTACTACTGCAGCGACAACTTCACCGTGCTCGATTATGTCGGCGGCCTTGAAGATCTGAAAAAACGTAAAATCCGCATCATTGGCGATGCGACCAGCCGCTATCAGGAAGACCCCGTCCGCATGCTGCGTGCAGTGCGCTTTGCGGCCAAGCTCGACTTCACCCTTGAGGATAAAACCTCAGCGCCCATTCGCTCTCTCGCCCCTCTGCTGGAACAGATTCCAGCGGCTCGCCTGTTTGACGAAGTTCTGAAGCTGTTTATGGAGGGGCAGGCGCTGCGTGTGTACGCACTGCTCAAACACTTCGACCTGTTCCGTCCCCTGTTCCCGGCAACCCAGCGACTGCTGGACGAGGGCCACGAGAGTGCCAGCGCGCTGATTGAACAGGGTCTGATCAATACCGACGACCGTATAGGCCAGGGCAAACCCGTCACCCCGGCATTTATTTACGCGGTTATGCTGTGGCCCGTGGTCAAACGCGAGTACGAAACCCTGGTCGCCAGCGGCATGCCGGATATTCCTGCACTGCATCAGGCCGCGCAAACCTGCATTTCGGCGCAGCAACACCACACATCCATTCCCAAGCGCTTTTCCATGCCCATGCGCGACATCTGGGAATTGCAGTTACGGCTGCCGCGCCGCAGCGGCAAACGGGCGACCGAGTTACTCGAACACCGCTATTTTCGTGCGGCCTATGACTTCCTGCTGCTGCGCGAACAGTCCGGAGAAATACCCGAAGACCTCGGCCCCTGGTGGACTGCCTTTCAGGAAGCCAACGAGGATATTCGCGTTGGCATGCAAAAGAAGGTCGCCGGCGACAACAGCGGAAAAAACACTCGCCGTCGGCGTAAACCCAGGAATCGCAAGCCCTCGTGACCGCAACGTGCTACCTGGGCCTGGGCAGCAATCTGGGTGACCCGGTCGCCCACTTGACCAGCGCTCTGTCGGCACTGGAACAGCACCCGGCTATTCGCCTGATTAATCGCTCGCCCTTTTATGGCAGCAAGGCCATCGGGCCGGGCACTCAACCCGATTTCATTAACGCCGTCATCGAAGTTCAGACCACACTCGCTCCAGCACCGCTACTCCATGCCTTGCAGGCCATAGAAAACCAGCACGGCCGTGAACGCCGCCTTCGCTGGGGCGCCCGAACGCTGGATATCGATATACTGCTATACGACAATCAGACCATCAGCGAACCCGACTTACAGATTCCACACCCGCGCTTGAGCGAGCGCGCCTTTGTGCTGGTGCCTCTCCAGAAAATTGCGCCCGACCTGCAGCTGCCGAATGGAACTTCCGTGGCGAGCCTATTAGACTACGTCAGCACAGACGATGTCTGGCTGTTGCAGTTTCAGGATGGAGTGTAAATGCAGGATCAAACCGGGCTTGACCGTAAAGCGCTACCGAATTTTATTGCTGTTGAAGGTCCGATCGGCGTCGGTAAAACCACGCTGACCCGCCGTCTCGCCGAATCACTGGAATACGAGACCCTGTTTGAGCGCGCCGACGAAAACCCCTTTCTTGAGCGATTTTATAAAAACCGTCGTCAGGCCGCGCTGGCCACTCAACTTTACTTCCTGTTTCAGCGCGCCCAGCAACTCGATGAACTCAAGCAAACCGATATGTTTGCACCCGCCAAGGTCGCCGATTTTCTGATCCAGAAAGACCGCCTTTTTGCCAAGGCCAATCTCGACAACGACGAAATGGCCCTGTATCAGAAGGTTTACGACCAGCTCACGCTGGATGCCCCGGTACCCGACCTCGTGATCTATCTGCAAGCTCCGGCCGATGTGCTGATGACACGCATCCAGCAACGCGGCATTTCCTACGAGCGGCGCGTAGAGCGCGCGTACCTCGAACAGATAAACGAAACCTACAGTGAATTTTTTCTGTACTACGACGAAGCCCCCTTGCTGATCGTCAACGCCGCCGAAATCGACTTCGCCAATAGCGACCGTGACTTTCAGCAATTAGTCGACTATCTTTCCCGCATTCGCAATGGCCGTCACTTTTTCAACCCCAGTTTTCTGTAACGCGAGACTATCATGAACAAGATCAGCCCCCAGTCACTGCTGGCGAAGAAGGTTGCCGGACAAAAATTTGCCGTCCTGACAGCCTACGATGCGACGTTCGCACGCGTTATCGATGCGGCGGGCATCGATGTCATTCTGGTCGGCGACTCGCTGGGCAATGTCTTGCAAGGCCACACCAGTACATTGCCCGTCACCATTGATGACATGTGCTATCACACCGCCTGCACTGCTCGCGGCACTGAAGCAGCCCTGCTGATAGCCGATATGCCCTTTGGCAGCTACAACAGCATTGACGACACCCTGATCAATGCCACCGCGCTGATGCAGGCCGGCGCCCACATGGTCAAACTCGAAGGCGGCCAATGGCTTTGCGAGAGCATTGCCCTGCTCACCGAGCGTGGTATTCCGGTCTGCGGCCACCTGGGCCTAACACCTCAATCGGTCAACGTTCTTGGCGGATTCAAGGTACAGGGCCGCGACGAAGCTGCCGCCGACAAAATCATTACCGATTCAATAGCGCTGGAGGCCGCGGGTGCCAGCTTGCTCGTGATTGAATGTGTGCCGACTGCGCTGGGGCAGCGTATCAGCGAAGCGGTCTCCATCCCGGTTATCGGCATCGGCGCCGGCCCACACACCGACGCCCAGGTGCTGGTTTTGCACGACCTGCTGGGCATCTCCCGGCGTCTGCCCAAATTCGTTAAAAACTTCCTTGAGGGAGGCGCCGACATCCCTACGGCGCTCAGTAATTACCGAGATGCGGTAGAACGTGGCGAATTTCCGGCCCCGGAACACAGTTTTGACTAGAAAAGCCAGTAACCACGGGGCTTTCAGGCCTATTTGTTACGCTCTAAAAGCGCTTCTTTTAGTAACAAATTAGCCTGAAATTTGTTACCAAAAACCATTGAACCACCACCATGATTGGGGCATACTTCCCCGCCACTGGCAATTGTTCACAATGTAAACACCTTGGCAGTGTGCCTTCCTGTCGGCATGACCTGACAGTGAAGGATGGGCGCCAGCCCGCGGCGATAGCGGACTGACATCACAGCAACCTGCATCTGCATATCAGCGATGGCAAGCGTGGGAAGTTGGGTGATATGAAGACATTCAGTACAACAGCGCGGCTGAGAGAAGCCCTGACCACCGACCGCAAAGCGGGTCGGCGGGTTGCATTTGTGCCCACCATGGGCAATTTGCATGAAGGCCATTTGCAACTGGTTCGCCGAGCGCGCGAATTGGGTGAGACGGTTGTTGTCAGTATTTTTGTCAACCCGCTGCAATTCGGCGCCAACGAAGACCTCGATAACTACCCCCGCACCCTGAGCGCCGACAAGGAAAAGCTCTTTGCCGAAGGTGTTCAGTACCTGTTCCACCCCACCGTCGCTGAAATGTATCCCAACGGTACCGGTGAACAGAGTATTGTCAGCGTGCCGGAGGTCTCAGTACGGCATTGCGGAGCCAGCCGCCCCGGCCACTTCGACGGCGTTTCCACCGTGGTGACCAAGCTGTTCCAGATTGTTCAGCCCGACATTGCCGTGTTCGGCAAGAAAGATTTCCAGCAGCTGGCGGTGATTCGTAAAATGGCCGCCGATTTGTGCATGCCCATTCAGATTGAAGGGGTTAACACGGCCCGCTCTACCGATGGACTGGCCCTGAGCTCGCGCAACGGCTTCCTGAGCGAGAATCAGCGCCGCAGCGCGCCCCTGCTGCACAAAACGCTTCAAGAGTGCCGGGAGGCCATCGCTTGTGGTTTCGACAGTTACAGCGAGCTGGAACACCACGCCCGGCTCAGCCTGACGGAAGCAGGCTTTGAACCTGATTATTTCTCCATCTGTGATGCCCGCACCCTCGACGGCGTCACCCTGGACACCGAAGAAATTGTCATTCTCGCGGCTGCCAAACTCGGCGACACCCGCCTGATAGACAATGTCACCCTGAACTTCAATCCCAGCGCAGACTGGGGTATGCTTGCCGCCCGGTAAAATCGGGCACCGCGTCACCAAACGGGCAGAGAGATAGAAAGGAACAGCGTATGCAGTCCACCATGCTGAAAGCCAAGCTTCACAAAGCAACCGTAACCCACGCGGTGCTGAACTATGAAGGCTCCTGTGCCATTGACGGCAAGTTGCTGGATGTTGCCGGCTTGCGTGAATACGAGCAGATTGATATCTACAACGTCACCAATGGCGAGCGCTTTACTACCTATATCATTCGCGGCGAAGACAACAGCGGCATTATTTCCATCAATGGCGCTGCTGCCCATAAAGCCAACGTTGGCGACACCATTATTATTTGTGCCTACGGCAGCTACTCCGAAGCCGAGCTGATCAACTTCAAGCCGCGTTTGATTTACATGAACCCGGACAACACCGTGAGCCATAGCAGCAATGCTATTCCGGTGCAGGTGGCTTAAGGCCAAACGGGGCCTGACGTCCAACGTCTTACGAAAAATAGTCCAAATAAAAAAAGGGAGCCAATACGGCTCCCTTTTTGTTATGTCCTGATTTTCCGTCTAGAACTCAATGGTTAAATCCAGCCCGTAGCTTGCCAGCTCGCCAAAATAGCCACTGTGAAAATAGGCCTGGCTGATGCTGTGAACAATGTATTCTTCATTGGCGAGGTTTTTGCCCCAGGCGGCCAGCGTCATGGTGGTTCCCGCCAGGTCAATCTCCGACCAGCTCAGGCGTGCGCCCAGCAGGCCGTAGTCATCCAGGAAGAAGCCTTCGATGTCGTCATTAGACGCCGTGCCGAAACGCTCGTCGCGCCAGTTGTAGTCCAGCGTACCGCGCAGGACGCCGATACCGAAATCAGCAAACTGGTATTCCAGCACCACGTTGTAGGTGTTTTGTGGCGCGTAGGGCATGATGTAGTCTGCGCTGATATCCTGCTGGAAAGTGGCCGAGTTCGGGTTGTTGTCGATGACTTCCACAAAGTCAGCGTTGGTATAGCCGTAGCCCAGAGTCAGCGTCAGCCCTTCGCTTACCACCGCTGTTAAATCCACTTCAAAACCTTCAATCTCGGCCTTACCCGCATTGAAGACATCGGTCAGGAAAACGGCAGTATTATCCAGAATCTGCTGTATCTGCATATCCGAGTATTCACTGCGAAACACTGCAGCGTTGAGCCGCAGGCGGTTTTCCATCAAGGTCGACTTGATGCCCAGCTCGTAAGAAATCATTTCTTCTTCGTCAAAGGCCGGCTGAAAGCCCGCCTCGGTGCTGCGCACGTTAAAGCCACCGGATTTGTAGCCGGTTACTACCTTGGCGTAAGTGCTGATATTGTCGTTAATATCGTAGGCTGCGGTCAGGCTGGGCGTGAAATTGCTCCAGTCATCACAGGCATCCTGGGTATTGTTCGGGGAGTTGGTGAAGTTGATGCTGAACTTCTTCGCACAGCGATCATCTTCCGTATAGCGCGCGCCCAGAGTCAAACTCAAGGCTCGCAAAAACTCGGGATTCCAGGTCAGCTGTCCGTAGACAGCCCAGGCTTCATTGGTGGAGCTGATCTCGCGATTCTCGGCAACTGCACCGGCAACGGTATCGACCTCTCGTTCAAAGCCGTGCTCCTTGAAGTAATACAAGCCGGAGACGTAATTGAAGCTGTCACCAATATCGCCTACCAGCTGCAATTCCTGCGACAGCTGGTCCTGCTCTATATTCACCATCACGTCGAACCACTCTACCCCGGCGCCGTAATCCATAATCACGTCTTCCGACAGTTCGCGGTAAGCGCTGATGGACTTCAGGGTACCGATCGGCAAATCCCAGGTCAGGGTCAGACTGTGGCCACTCACGTCCGTAACCGAGTCTTCAACCGGCACATCCCAGGCGCCCTGCCCCAGACGCGATTCACTGGCGCGCTCGCGAAACTGGGGGGTAAACAGCGTTCCCACCACCAGATCATTCTGCAGGTTGGTGATGGTGTCCTGAGACACCCCGCTGGCAATGGCGTTGGCCAGATACTGGGGGGTCACCACCCGGTCTTCATTAATACGCAGTACCTGATAATACGGCTGTGGACCCACGATCTCGGAAAGATCGTAGGCGTAGTCGGCAGAAAAGGTCTCGGAAATATCCCAGCGCAAAACAAAGCGCCCGGCCTTGCGGTCTTCTTCGACAAAATCATTGTTGCTATTGACGTTATCAACCCAATGGGATTTATCGGATTCGGTATAACTGACCTTGGCACTGATGTTGTTGTAAGTCGGGGTGTCGAGCTGTATCAAGGCTTTGCGATAACCGCGGTTACCGGTCGAGAGCACCTGTTTCAGGGCAAACTCGCCAGCGGGCTTGGCGCCAATCATATTGATGGCACCACCGGTAGTGTTGCGACCGTACAAAGTACCCTGAGGGCCGCGCAATACTTCAACGCGCTCCAAATCAGCAACATCCTTGGTCAGGCCGATGCTGCGCCCTACGTAAACACCGTCAAAATACACACCCACAGCCGGATCTTGCGTCGTCTGACTGTCGTTGTTGCCCACACCCCGCATAAAGATGACAAGCGAGCTGCGGCTGTTCGGGAAGGGGGTGATATCAACGTTGGGAGTGCGAGCAGTAATATCGCCCAGATTGACAATACCAAACTGCTCAAGCTGATCACCGGAGAACGCCGCCAGCGAAATAGGCGTATCCTGCAGGGATTCTTCCCGTTTTTGCGCCGTGACCACCACTTCTTCAAGCTGTGTGCTTCTACCCGGCGACTGTGCCACTGCTGCGTGCGCGGCCAAACCTGCGGCTGCAACCGCAAACCACTGTGCGCCCTTAACCTTCCCCATTTTCATGACCTTCCCCATTTTTTTGACCTTACCCATTTTCATGAATAGTGCCCTGCGTCATTGTTAGAATTTATAGCCGGCCAATTTTGGTGAAACTGCTCCGTCAAATCAAGCAATGAGCCCTTTCCTACTCTGCTTGGAGTAGGCTAAGGTAGCTGCCATATTCAACAGACTTTGCAGATTAATGAGCACATTCCAGCCCCCCGCCCTTTTGCGCAATGCCCATATCCAATCCATTCTCGCTTCCACCCGTTTGCGCCGTTTGCGTATCGGCGCCCGCGCGAGAAAACTGGAGGCCGCCAGCGAGGAGGTACTGATTGAATGTCGCGATGGCACCCGCCTGATTGGTGACTATGCGCAGCAGCCCGCTACAGCACGCGGCCTGGTAATTCTGATTCACGGCTGGGAAGGCTGTTCTAAATCAACCTATATGCTCTCCTCTGGCAGTGCCTTGTTCCTTGCCGGTTTTGATGTCTTTCGTCTGAACCTGCGCGATCACGGGCCGAGCCATCATCTCAACAGGGAGCTTTTCAACTCAACGCGCCTCAGCGATGTGCTTGAAGCCGTGCACTGGATCCAGCAACGCTATCCCCACGACAAGAATTATCTGGCCGGCTTTTCACTGGGCGGGAACTTCAGCCTGCGTGTAGCCGCAAATGCGGCAGAGTACGACATCAAACTGGATCAGGTGGTAGCGGTGTGCCCGGTATTGAACCCGGTCAACACCATGGAGGCTCTGGACAGTGGCTGGTGGTTGTACGAAAAATATTTTGTACGTAAATGGAAGCGCTCGCTGCGTACCAAACTCAAACATTTTCCCGAGCTGGGTTACGAGAAAGATTTGCTCAGCCTGAAGAGCCTGCGTGAAATGAACCGGTATTTTGTGCCACGTTTCACCCAGTTTCCGGATGCACCTACCTATCTGCTCGGCTACGCGATCATTGGTGATGCGCTGGCCAACCTGCAGGTACCCAGCCATATCATCGCTGCGCAAGACGACCCTATTTGCGGTGCCGAAGATTTGCCCAATCTGGCAAAAACACCTAACCTCACCATCGAGTCAACGCTTCATGGCGGCCACTGCGGCTATGTCAGCAATTACCGGCTCGACAGCTGGGTAGATCACCGGCTACTGGAATTACTCCACCAACCGGAGTAACTCATACCACAACAAGGAGCTAGGGGATGGCAGACTGGCAATGGGTAACCCGCGTTCACCGCGCCATTTATTCGGCCACGGGGGGCCGCATAGGCGGCAACCTGATGGGTATTCCCATGGTCATGATGCATACCATTGGCGCCAGGTCCGGAGAACGGCGCTCTATTCCCGTCGCGTGCTACCCGCACCCGGAAGGACTATTGGTGCTGGCGTCCAATAATGGCGGCCCGAAAATGCCGGCCTGGTGGCACAATATGCGCGCGCACCCGGAGTTTGATATTCAATTCAAACGCGAATCGCGCAGAGTCCGCGCCGAAGAAATCAGCGAAGACGAGCGTCTGAAATACTGGGATGAGATGGCCGAGATTAATCCCCGCGTCGTACACTACTGGCACACAGCGCAAAGTGAATACAATCGCAGGATTCCGGTGATTTTGTTGCGTACAATCCGCTAACACGGCTTTGCCGGAAACGCTTTGCCTATTCCGGCCTACAGCCTCACGTTTCTACTCGTACCCAGTCACGCAGGCCCGATTAAGCGCAACGTATCGGGCAGGTAAGCGCCTAACGCCCGACGCTTATCGCCTCATAAATTGCCAAATGTCGTTCGGCTTCGGCCACGTGCAGATTCTCAACGAGCTTGCCATCCACCACCGCAACGGCCTTCCCTTCGGCCTCCGCTTCACGCCATGCATCGAGAATACGTCGTGCCCGGTCTATAACCTCAGGCGCGGGCGCAAACGCTATGTTGGCTCGCTCGAGCTGGCTCGGGTGTATCAGGGTTTTGCCATCAAACCCCAGAGCCACTCCCTGATCGCATGCAAAGGCAAAACCCGCGTCATCTTTGATATCAAGATACACGCCATCGAGAATATCCAGCCCGTGTGCGCGCGCTGCCAATACACACAACTGCAGTGAAGTTTGCAGGCCGAGTCGATCAGGCGTGTGCGGCACACGCAGCTCTTTCGCCAGATCAGATGTTCCCATCACAATCACTTCTACCCGTTCATGGGCACCACAGATTTCGTCGATATTCAGAATACCGCGCGGCGTTTCTGCCATCAGCCACAGCTTCAGGGTCGACTTTTCCTGCTTCAATAGCTGCACAACGGCATTCACTTCTTCGGCAGATTCAACCTTGGGCAAACACAAGGCCGCAATGGGCGCACCGGCAAACGCCACAATATCATCCCGCCCCCAGCGGGTATCAAAGGCATTAACGCGCACCACCATTTCGCGGTGGCCATAGCCACCGGCAGTCACCGCTGCCAGTACCTGCTCGCGCGCGGCTTCTTTTTGATCGGGGGCTACGGCATCTTCGAGGTCCAGTACCAGACTGTCAGCATCGAGAGTCCGCGCCTTTTCCAGAGCGCGAGCATTGGAGCCGGGCATGTATAAAACGGAGCGGCGTGGGCGTAGTGTCATGGTCATCATTCGCTATTTTTTCGAAGCCGGCATGTTATCACAGGCGGGGATCCCGGATTTACTCAGGCTGATTTAGGGCGCAACATCATCAGGAACCAGGCCGTAGACATGCCCGCCGCACCAAACAGCATGCTCATCACCACAATCTGATAGCGGGCCGCAATAAGCGGCGAAACACCCGACAAGATCTGCCCGGTCATCATACCCGGCAACGACACCAATCCCACCGCAAACAGGGAGTTCACAACAGGAATCATGGCGGCTTTGAAGGCCTTGCGGCGCGCACTCTCGTAGTCTATACCCTGTGCGGTTTCTGCCTGGAAACGCTCGGCGGCCAGACTCACGGCATTCATGGTATTCGCAAAAATCATTCCGGCGAGCGGAATCACGTAGTTAGGCTCATACCAGGGGTCAACATCTACGACGGCCTGAGTGACGAGAATCAACACAGCCATCCCCACCACTCCAATGGCAAGTGCGGCCTTCCCCAGCCAGGCAGTGCGCTGTTTTCCGATGGAGTTCAGGGAAATCCAGGCAGCTGCCGCAAGCATGATTGTCAGTACCCCCAACACGACGGTCGGGTGCTCGGTTTCAAAGATATAGGCCAAGGCATAACCGATCAGCAGCAATTGGAGCAGCATCCGCCCCACCGCATAGGAGGCGTTGCCCGCTCCGGCAGTCCAGCGATAAAACACCATTAACGCCAACAGCGCCGGCATGAATGCGTAAGCAAGTTGCAGGTTGGAAATAGCGTAGAGATTCACGTCAAGGTTCCTTGTTTCGGAACCTGAAGAATAGCTGATCTTTCGGTGCATGGGTGAGACTCTGAACGGCGTCTTGTAACGCACGCGGTGAGTGAAACTCAAGCCGGCCGTATAGCCCTATGCACCTTGCCTCTCTTTACGGCAGCCTGAAGTCATTTTGCGCGCAAAAAAAAAGCCCCGCTCGTGACGGGGCTTTCAGAAGAACAGGCTGTTCGGCTTACATCATGCCGCCCATGCCGCCCATTCCGCCCATGC
>DIBR01000039.1:535-680 GCA_002415025.1 Spongiibacteraceae bacterium UBA5047 | reverse complement strand
CCATATCAGGCATTGCAGGTGCAGGGTTATCTTCCGGTGAATCAGCAATCATGCACTCAGTCGTGATCATAAGACCTGCGATAGAGCCAGCGGCTTGCAGCGCGGTACGGGTTACTTTGGCCGGGTCAAGAATACCCATTTCCAT
>DIBR01000039.1:0-233 GCA_002415025.1 Spongiibacteraceae bacterium UBA5047 | reverse complement strand
GTGGCGGCGTTGTAACCGAAGTTACTTTCGCCATTGCGCACTTTATCCAGAACGACAGAGGCTTCGTCACCCGCGTTGGAAACGATATGACGCATCGGTGCTTCCATGGCGCGCAGCAAAGCAGCAATGCCTGCATTCTGGTCGTCATTGTCACCAGCCAGGCCGGTAATTTTGGTTACGACGCGAACCAGCGCAACACCACCGCCAGGCACTACGCCTTCTTCAACCGCTGC
>DIBR01000018.1 GCA_002415025.1 Spongiibacteraceae bacterium UBA5047 | reverse complement strand
GTAGGCCGGCTTAAGCGCAGCGTAGCCGGCAATAATGGTTAAAGTATAAACCGGCTCAAATCTTCGTTTTTAGCCAGCGATCCCAATTGTGCATCCACGTAGGCTGCGTCGACCAGCAGTTTGTCTTCACTGAAGTCGGTAGCGCCGTAAGAGGCTTCTTCAAGCAGGCGTTCCAGCACGGTGTGCAGGCGGCGCGCGCCGATATTCTCTGTACGCTCGTTCACTTCCCAGGCGGTTTCGGCGAGGCGGCGAATGCCGTCCTGGCTGAATTCGAGGTTCATTCCCTCGGTTTTCAGCAGGGCGACGTACTGCTCGGTCAGCGAGGCGCTGGGCTCGGTGAGTATGCGCTCAAAATCCTCCGGCGTCAGGGCTTCTAGCTCTACCCGTATCGGCAGGCGGCCCTGCAGCTCGGGGATCAAGTCCGAGGGGCGGCTGAGGTGGAAGGCGCCGGAGGCGATAAACAGAATATGGTCGGTTTTTACCATGCCGTGTTTGGTGCTCACAGTGCAACCTTCAATTAACGGCAGCAGGTCGCGCTGTACGCCTTCGCGCGAGACATCGGCTCCGCCGGTTTCGCCGCGCTTGGCGACTTTGTCCAGCTCGTCGAGAAAGACAATGCCGTTTTGTTCTACGGCCTGTATGGCTTTCGTTTTGGTTTCTTCTTCGTTGACGAGTTTGGCGGCTTCTTCGTCGGTGGCCTGTTTCAGTGCGGCGCTAACGGTCATGCGGCGGTTTTTCTTTCGGCTGTTGCCCATGCTGGAAAACATGTTCTGGAGCTGGCTGGTCATTTCTTCCATGCCGGGCGGTGCCATGATTTCCACACCAACGGGGTTGGCGTTGACTTCAATATCAATTTCGCGCTCGTCCAGTTCGCCTTCACGCAGTTTTTTGCGGAACATTTGGCGGGTGCCATTATCACCGGTTTCGCCATCGCGGGCGGGCGGCACCAGAATATCCAGAATACGTTCTTCGGCGGCGTCGCCTGCGCGATGACGCACTTTATTCATTTCGGTTTCGCGGTGCAGCTTGATGGAGACGTCTACCAGATCGCGAACAATGGATTCCACGTCGCGGCCAACATAGCCCACTTCGGTGAATTTGGTGGCTTCCACTTTTAAAAACGGGGCGTTGGCCAGTTTGGCAAGCCGGCGCGCAATTTCGGTTTTGCCGACCCCGGTGGGGCCAATCATCAGAATATTCTTGGGCGTAATTTCGTCGCGCAAATCTTCGTCCAGTTGCATGCGGCGCCAGCGATTGCGCAGGGCAATGGCGACGGCGCGCTTGGCCTTGTCCTGGCCGATAATATGTTTGTTCAGTTCGTGAACAATTTCACGGGGTGTCATTTGTGACATGGGGGCTCCGGGGTGGGTCGGACGTCGATAATCTGGCGTCCGGCCATTCTATTCAGTGTCCAGTGTTTCAATCGTGCGATTGTGATTCGTGTAGATGCAAATGTCGGCGGCGATTTCCAGGCCTTTTTCTACAACGTCGCGTGCACTTAATTCGGTGTTGTCGAGCAGGGCACGAGCGGCTGATTGTGCGAACGGGCCGCCTGAGCCAATAGCGATAAGGCTGTCTTCGGGTTCAATAACATCGCCATTGCCGGTAATAATCAGCGAGGTGTCTTTGTCGGCAACGGCGAGCAGGGCCTCAAGGCGGCGCAGGGAGCGCTCGGTGCGCCAGGCCTTCGCCAGTTCTACCGCAGCGCGGGTAAGGTGGCCCTGATATTTTTCAAGCTGGGCTTCAAACAGTTCAAACAGGGTAAAGGCATCGGCTGTGCCGCCGGCAAAACCGGCCAGTACCTTGTCGCCATAGAGGCGGCGCACTTTGCGGGCATTGCCCTTCATTACGGTATTGCCCATAGACACTTGTCCGTCGCCGCCGATAACGACCTGGCCATTGCGACGAACAGAGAGGATTGTGGTTCCGCGGTATTGTTCCACGCTGACCTCGGTTGGTTGGTGACAGAATTAGGGATATGGGGGTAGGGGGCGCGAAATTCAAGGTTGTATCCTGGAATGATTCGCTTGCAGGGCAAGCTCCCACGGGCGTATTACCGTAGGCCCGCATAAGCGCAGCGCTTGCGGGCTGGATAAATTCGCTTGCAGGGCAAGCTCCTACGGGCATGTATTACCGTAGGCCCGCATAAGCGCAGCGTTTGCGGGCTGGGTAAGTTCGCTTGCAGGGCAAGCTCCCACGGGCGTATTACCGTAGGCCCGCATAAGCGCAGCGCTTGCGGGCTGAATAAGTTCGCTTGCAGGGCAAGCTCCCACGGGCATGTATTACCGTAGGCCTGCATAAGCGCAGCGTTTGCGGGCTGGGTAAGTTCGCTTGCAGGGCAAGCTCCCACGGGCATGTATTACCGTAGGCCCGCATAAGCGCAGCGTTTGCGGGCTGGATAAATTCGCTTGCTCCTACAGGTGGATGCGCAGTGCTACCCTTCGAGCTTTCGCTTGAGCAACAGGGTTTCAATCCCTTCGGAAATCAAGGTGGAACGCGCCTTCGAGAGCTTGGAGCGGGATGTAAACGGCCCCACATAAACGCGGTGCCAGGTATCGCCATTGGCTTCTACGGCCTCTATCTTGGCTTCCAGGCCGAGCAGCAACAGCTCGGCACGGCGGCGGTCGGCGTCTTTGCCGGTTTTGAATGAGCCCGCCTGCAAAATATAGTTGTATTGTTCGGTGCTGGCCGCGACATCGCGCGGCTGCTCGTCGGGCACAATGACTTCGCGCTCGGGCAACAGGGTGAAAAAGTCGAACTGGGTGTTGCTGTCGGTTTTCTTGTCAGGCTTGGCGGGCTTGGGCGCTACGGCCGCTTCCTGTTTGGTGTTGTTGCCCGGCTGGTTGTCAACGCCGCCCAGAAATATCAAAAAGGTGAGGAAGCCGCCGCACAGTGCGCCGGCGCAAAAAACTACCCAGGAGGGAGTGCCGCTGCCGTTTGAGCGGGTGGCGCCGCGGCTGCTACGTTTGGCTGTTGCCATTGTTACATTTCCTCCGGCGCAGAAACGCCCAGCAAATCCAGTCCGTTGGCGATAACCTGTTTCACGGCAACCGACAGGGCAACGCGTGCGTTGCGCAGGCCCTCATCGTCGTCGAGCATTTTAAAGCTGTTGTAATAGCTGTGAAATTCGCCGGCCAGCTCACGCAGATAGTTGGCAATGGTGTGTGGTTCGCGATGTGTGGCTGCAGCGGTAACGGTTGCGGGGTAGGCGGACAGGCGTTTCATCAGCGCCAGCTCGGCTTCTTCCGACAGGCGATCCAGTGTGTCGCAACTATGCTCGGCAGACCATTGCCAGCCCTGTTCTGCCAGTTTGCGCAATACGCTGCACACGCGCGCGTGTGCGTACTGGATGTAGTACACGGGGTTGTCGTTGCTCTGCGAGATGGCCAAATCAATATCAAAGGTCAGCTGCGAGCTGGCAGCGCGCGCGACCAGAAAATACCGGGTGGCGTCCCGGCCAACTTCATCAATCAGGTCGCGCAGGGTGACATAGCTGCCGGCGCGCTTGGATATTTTTACTTCTTCACCACCGCGCATCACCAGCACCATCTGGTGCAGCACGTAATCCGGCCAGGCCTCGGGTATGCCGGCATTCAGGGCCTGCAGGCCAGCGCGGACGCGGGTGACGGTGCTGTGATGGTCGGCGCCTTGCTCGTTGATCACGGTGCTGAAGCCGCGCTGCCATTTGTTGAGGTGGTAGGCCACGTCCGGTACGAAATAGGTATAGCCGCCTTCGCTTTTGCGCATGACGCGGTCTTTGTCGTCGCCGAAATCAGTGGTTTTTAGCCACAGCGCGCCGTCTTTTTCGTAGGTGTGGCCGTTTTCAACCAGTTGCTTTACGGCTTCGTCTACCTTGCCTTCGCTGTAGAGCGAGGATTCCAGAAAGTAGACATCAAAATTGACCCCAAAGGCTTTGAGGTCAAGATCTTGCTCGCGGCGCAAATAGGCCACAGCAAAATCGCGAATCGCGTCGAGATTGTCGGGCTCGGCGGCGCCGGTAACGTGCTTGTCTTCGGCGTCAATACGGTCGCCGGCGAGATAGGATTGGGCAACGTCCTTGATATAGTCACCGCGATAGCCGTCGGTAGGCCACTGGTCGCTGTCGGGCTCAAGCCCCTGACAGCGCGCCTGAACACTGCGGGCAAGGTTGTCAATTTGGGCACCCGCGTCGTTGTAGTAAAACTCGCGGGTTACATCGTGGCCTGTTGCCTGCAGCAGGCGGCACAGGGCATCACCCACGGCGGCACCGCGGCCGTGACCGACATGCAGTGGGCCGGTGGGGTTGGCGGACACATATTCAACCTGCACTTTCTCCGATTGGCCAATTGTGCTGCGGCCAAAATTGCTGCCCTGCCCCAATACGTCAGTGATGACGGAGGCTACTGCGCTGTTGTTGAGGTAGAAGTTGATAAAGCCGGGGCCGGCAATCTCGACCTTGTTCACCATGGGGCTTGCCGGCAGTGCGCTGATAATCTGCTGGGCGATGTCGCGCGGTGATTTGCGCAGGGGCTTGGCCAGCGTCATGGCGATATTGCTGGCCAAATCACCGTGGCTTTTGTCCCGGGTAAGATCAACCTGTACCTGGGGCCGGAGGTCTTCGGGCCAGTTCTCCCCTTGTTTCAGAGCATTCAGCGCTTGTTCAATCAGCGAGACTATCTGTGCCTTCATCGGGGGGGAACCACTCCTCGTGTATTCAATTGCCAGCCGGGCTATACCGGACGATGTGAAAAGGGCGGCTATTATCCCTGTTTAGATCACGTCTCGCCAGCGCGGCGGCGCTAAAGCTGAGCAGGCTTCACAGTTTGCGAGCGCTTTCGCAATGCCTGACGGGTGCGCTAGCAGGCTGTTGATTTTCGTTTTCGAGGCAGCCAATGCAATGCAAAAACTGGCGAAATGAGGGGGTTTATACGCAATAAATGACCGATTTGAGCCAGTTTTTAACGCCGCAGTGGCAACGCAGATAGAAAATCAACAGCCTGTTAGAACCAGTCCAGGGGGTCTACATCAACAGACCATCGCAGGGTGTGGCCGGTTTTGAGGGTGTCGGCATATTGGCGGGCGTGTTGCAGCAGGCGGTGCAACTGTTTGCGATTGTCGGCAATCAGAATCAGTGAGCTGCGGTAGCGGTTGGCCTTGCGCGTCACCGGTGCCGGCAGCGGCCCCATGAGTTGGGCGCCGTTGCCGGGCATGCCGGCGGCCTCGCGTACCTGTCGCAGAAAGTCGTCGGCGGCAGCCAGGGTGGTAGCGTCGGCGCGGATGACCGCGACATGGCTGTATGGTGGCAGGCCCAGTGTGCTGCGTTCTTGCAACAGGCTGTTGGCGAAGGCCGGATAACCGTGATTAATCAGGGCATTGAGTATGGGGTGGTCAGGCGCGTGAGTCTGGATCAGTACAGTGCCGGGTTTGTTGGCCCGGCCGGCGCGCCCCGCTACCTGGGTAAGTAATTGGCCGCTGCGCTCGCCGCCCCGAAAATCGGCGCTGAACAGGCCGCCGTCGATATCGACCATGACCACCAGGGTAACGTTGGGGAAGTGATGACCCTTGGCCAGCATTTGCGTGCCTACCAGCAGGCAGGGCTCGCCACTATTGATCTGCTTGACCATGCGCGGCATTGCAGCCTTGCCGGCAGTGGTGTCGCGGTCTATGCGCATAACCGGCGTGTCGGCAAAGTGCCGTTTAAGGCAATGTTCCAGACGCTCGGTTCCCGGCCCTTTAAATTGCAGTTCGCTGTTGTGGCATTGCGGACAGTGGGGGGCGAGGGGCTTTTTGGCGTCGCAGTGGTGGCAGCGCAATTCCCGGCGGCCGATGTGTACCGTCAGCGACACATCGCAGTTGTCGCATTGCGCCAGCCAGCCGCAGCAGTGGCACTGCAGTGCCGGCGAGAAGCCGCGCCGGTTCAGAAAGATCAGCGCCTGTTCCTTTTTTGCCAGCGTATCGGCAATGGCGTTGAGGCTGGCTTCGCCCAAACCGCTGTCGAGCGCGCTGTTGCGTATATCCAGCAGCTTGACCGCAGGTGGTTTGGCGTTGCCGGCACGCGTGCGCAATTGCAGATGGAGGTATTTGCCCGCCTGCGCGTTGTACAGGCTTTCCAGGCTGGGGGTTGCCGAGCCGAGCACGACCGGGCAATGGTTGTCGGCGGCGCGCTTTACCGCAATATCGCGCGCAGAATAGCGAAAGCCGTCCTGTTGTTTATACGAGGCGTCGTGTTCTTCATCGATAATGATCAGCCCGAGTTGCCTGAAAGGCGTGAATATCGCCGAGCGTGTGCCAATCACCACCTGCGATGCGCCGCTACCGGCGCGCTGCCAGTCCGAGAGTCTCTCGCCATCGGCGAGGCCGGAATGCAAAACGCTGATTTGTCCCGGAAAGCGTTGTTCAAAGCGTTTAAGGGTTTGGGGTGTGAGGCCAATTTCGGGGATGAGCACCAGCGCCTGTTGTCCGGCATCCAGGCAACGCGCAATCAGCTGTAAATAGACTTCGGTTTTGCCGCTCCCGGTTACGCCTTCAAGCAGGGTCGGCTGAAAACGATTCAGCTCAGCGGCAATGGCGTCAACAGCTTTGCGCTGCTCGGCATTCAAGGTCAGTGGCTCGCCACTGGTATAGTGTGCGGGCGGTTCCTGCACGCTGGTGATTAAGCCCTTGTCGCGCAGTGCTTTAATCACACCGTAGTCATAGCCGTTTTGTTTCAGGGCATCGCGGGTGGCGCCCTGCTGGTGTTGTAACCAGTCGAGCAGGGCGGCTTGCCTGGGTGCACGGGCCAATTCATCACCCTTGGTGCTGCGGCCGGCGTCGGTGAGTACAAAATAGCTGTGGCTTTTTTCCTGTGCGGCTTTTTCCCGGCGCAGGCGCACAGGCAGCATTTGCTGGAGCACTTCGCCAATGGGGTGGTGGTAATAAGCGGCCGCCCATCGGGCCAGTTTCATCAGTTCCCGGTTAAGGGTTGGCGTGTTGTCGAGCGCGGTGGCGGCTTTCAGTTTGTGAGCGGGCAGCTCGCTGTGGTCTTTGCAGCCCAGAACCACGCCAACCAGTCGCCGGTTGCCAAAGGGCACCAGCACGCGCATACCGGCTTTCATTTCGCCCGAGTCGGGGGCGAGATAGTCAAAGCTGCGGCGCAGGGGGCAGGGTACGGCAACATCAAGAATGGTCATGGCGCGATTATACGGGCTTTGATTCGCGCTCGGCAGTGGGCGCGTGCAATGGTTGATTATTGGTCAGCTTCTGGTAAGATTCGCCGCCTGTTTCGGCTCCGGCCGGTTTTTTACACCGATGACCCGCGCGGTGCCTGGCACGAGATCAGGTGGCGGCGCATTTGAGGATTCCATCATGAAAGCGGATATTCATCCAAAGTACGAAGAGATCACAGCGACCTGCAGCTGTGGCAATGTGATTAAAACTCGCTCGACCATGTGTCAGGACACTCACCTTGACGTGTGCTCAGCCTGCCACCCGTTCTACACCGGCACCCAGAAAATGATGGATACCGGCGGCCGTGTTGATCGCTTCCGTAAGCGTTTTGGCAACCGCAGCACCAAAGGCTGATTTTACGCGTAAGCGAATCAAGTCGTTAATGAACACTCAAGCGCCCGGTCGATTTCGCCCGGGCGTTTTTGTATGTCTGCTGGTTGCACTCGGCCTGCACACATCGGGTGTTCGTGCGGAGGCGGGCATTTGCGCTCCCCGGGGCAAGCTCGAAAGCGCGGTGCTTGAGAAGGTTGTTGATGGTGACACCCTGCGATTGCGCGATGGTCGTTTAGTGCGACTGATCGGGCTTAATACGCCGGAACTGGGTCGCGACGGCGCTGCCGACCAGCCACTGGCAGACACGGCCCGGCGCATGGCCGCTGACTGGCTGGGCGGCAATACCATTTTGCTCCACAGTGGCGTTGAGTCCAAAGACCGTTACGGTCGCCATCTGGCTGCGGTATTTCGCAGCGCCGACAAAGGCTCACTCAGTGAGTATCTGCTCAGGCAGGGTTTGGGCTGGCAGGTAACAGTGCCGCCCAATACCCGTTATAGTGAATGCCTGCAGAGCGCCGAAGCGGTGGCCAGGGCTGCGCAGCGCGGAGTCTGGGCTGAGCGCCGTTATCCGGTGTTGAGCGCGGCGGCGTTAACGGCCGCCGATGCCGGCTTTGAGCGCGTTCGCGGGCGCGTCAGCGCTGTTGCCGATAGTCGTCGGGCGCTATGGATCGAGCTGGACGGGGGCTTGTCACTGCGATTGGCCCATGATGATTTGCCGAATTTTGCAGGTCGGGATGTCAGGAAATGGCTGGGCAAGGTGTTGACGGTGCGCGGCTGGCTGATTTATAGAGGAAGGCAGCAGAAGGGCTACCCTCCGCATATGATGCATTTACAGCATCCGGCGATGCTGGATGCCATTGAGGAATAACCGGTGTTTTTTCATCCCAAAAAGACTTACAAAGCCGTTGAACGCAAGGTGTTCCACGGTATGGTGGTGCCGGAAGATCTGCCGTCACTCACCAAGATCGACCCTGCAGAATCCAAAGACAACCAGCGCAGCGGCATTCCCCAGGATGTAGTTGAAGGCATCTGGGCCGCCGCGGAAGATGTGTTTCGCAGTGGCATGCACCCCTATGTGTCGGTGTGCCTGCGCCGCCACGGCGAGATGGTTCTCAATCGTACTCTGGGCTACGTGGCTGGTGCCATGGGCGAGTGCGAGCCGGTGGTGGCCGACCTGCAAACTCCGGTTTGCCTGTTCTCGTCCTCGAAAGCCATCACCGCCATGCTGATTCACAAACTGGCTGAAGACGGTGATATCGATTTGCTCACCCCGGTCAGTTACTACATTCCCGCCTTTGCCGCTGGCGGCAAGGCCAATATCACCGTGCACGACGTGCTCTCGCACCGCGCCGGGGTGCCCGGTATTGCGCCGGATGTGCCGCGTGAGGTGCTCTACGATCCGGACGAGGCGCTGCGCCATATCTGCGAGATGGAAACCCTGCATAGCGACGGCCGGGTATCGGCCTATCACGCTGTCACCGGTGGTTTTGTGTTGGCTGAACTGGTCAAGGTTACGACCGGAATGGATATCCAGCAGTATCTCGACAAGGTGTTTCGCAAGCCGCTGGGGATGAAGTATTTTACCTACGGGATCGACAAAAAATTGCATGCCCGGGTGGCGCGCCATTACCAGACCGGGCTGACCAACCCCAAACCCATAGAAAATATTCTGACCAATGTGCTGGGCGCCTCCGTTCCCGAGGCTACAGAACTGTCGAACAGCCCCGAGTTCATGTCTGCGGTGATTCCTTCGGGCAACATCTATGCAACGGCCGAAGAAGCCTGCCGCTTTTTCCAGATGATGCTGGATCGCGGGCAGTGGCAGGGCAAGCAGGTGCTCAGCCCCTTGAGCGTGCTGCGCGGCATTCGAGAGGTGGGCGGCGCACGTCTGGATCAGTCTCTGAAACTGCCGATGCGCTACAGTGCCGGCATGATGCTCGGCGGCAACCCGATGGGTCTCTACGGGCGCAAAACCCATCACGCTTTCGGGCATTTGGGCTTTTCCAATATTCTTTGTTGGGCTGACCCGCAGCGTGATATGTCGGCCGCAATCGTGACCACGGGCAAGCCGGTTATTGGCTCGCACCTGCTGCCCCTGCTCAAACTGATTGATCGGGTCAGCAATGGCTGCGAGCCCTGTGTCGATGGCCTCTACGATCTGCCGCAGTACCATCCCGGCGTATAGGTCGGTACAAGGGCGTTGACGGCACCGGGATAGCGCCATGTAAGGGCCGTCAACTCCAGTAAAACCGGTCGCAGCAGGCAAAACACGACCGCTCGTGACCTTGAGGCGCGCGGGGCTTTTCTATATGCTTCTGCGCCACTAAGCGAACCATAGCGAACCAGCACCTAGCGATCGTTTTTGCGAACCGTATTTTAGCCGAGCGTAATAAACGAACCATTTTTAGTGGACCAGAGCCCAGTCAATGTCTGACGAATTCAAGCGCGCAGCGCTGGCGTATCACGCCGAGCCGACGCCCGGCAAAATTGGCGTACACCTCACCAAGCCCGCAGAAACCCAGCGCGATCTCGCGCTGGCCTACAGTCCCGGAGTGGCGGAACCCGTTCGGGAAATCGCCCGCGACCCTCAGTTGGCCTACAAATACACCGGTAAGGGTAATCTGGTAGCTGTTATATCCGATGGCTCGGCGATTCTCGGTCTCGGCGATCTCGGCCCTCTGGCCAGCAAACCGGTTATGGAAGGCAAGGCCCTCCTGTTCAAGCGCTTTGCCAACGTGGATTCCATTGATATTGAAGTGAACGCCGAGGATTCGCAGGCCTTTATCGATACCGTTGTACGCATTGCCGATACCTTCGGCGGCATCAACCTGGAAGACATCAAGGCGCCCCAGTGTTTTGAAATCGAGCGTGTATTGATAGAGCAGTGCAGTATTCCGGTTTTTCACGATGACCAGCACGGTACGGCCATTGTGACCGCCGCCGGCATGCTCAATGCGCTGGAAATACAGGGCAAAAAGATAGAAGACGCGCGCGTAGTCTGTCTCGGCGCGGGCTCTGCGGCCATCGCCTGTATGAAGCTGCTGGTGAGTCTCGGTGCGCAGTACAAAAACATTTTTATGATCGACCGCCGCGGTGTGATTTACCCCGGCCGTGAAGGGCTGAACGAGTACAAGGAAGAGTTCGAAAACGATACCGACGCGCGCACACTGGCAGACGCCATGAAAGGTGCCGATGTCTTTGTGGGCTTGTCCGGCCCGGATCTGGTGAGCGAGGAGATGCTGCTCTCGATGGCTGAAAAGCCGGTGATATTCGCCTGCTCCAACCCGGACCCGGAAATCAGGCCAGAGGTTGCGCACGCCTTGCGTGACGATTTGATAGTGGCCACGGGGCGCTCAGACTACCCCAACCAAGTGAATAACGTACTGGGCTTCCCCTTTATTTTCCGTGGTGCGCTGGATGTTCGCGCCCGCCGCATTAATGAAGAAATGAAAATTGCCGCCGTTTACGCGCTCAGTGAGCTCGCCAAAGAGCCGGTTCCGCAGGTTGTTATTGACGCTTGCGGCTGCGGCCCCCTGGAGTATGGTCCGGGTTATATTATTCCCAAACCGGTTGATGCCCGCCTGCTTGGTAAAGTGTCATCGGCGGTTGCCAGAGCGGCGGTGGATTCCGGTGTAGCCCAACTGCCGTACCCCGCCCACTACCCGCTGTAATCAAGGCCTGCCCGCAGCCGGGCTTGTGCGGGCCTACGGCGTGGATTGCTGTAGGCCGGAACAAGCGCAGGGTTTCCGGCGCACCCAAGCTTGTTGTTTGTTGCCAACCGCGTTAGCGTGCTTTCTTTCAATTCACGAGGAAGCGCAATGTCCCTTGGCAAACTCGGCGTCTGGAGCTGGCTGGACAATCTGAATTATGCAGATGCAATTTCGCTGGCCCGGCGCATCGAACAATTAGGTTACTCCGCGCTTTGGGTGCCGGAGGCCGTAGGGCGCGACCCCTTCGTCAATATTGCGGTCATTGCTCCGCACACCGAATCATTGTATCTCGCCACAGGTATCGCCAACATTTATGCCCGCGATGCCATGGCCATGACGGCTGTTCGCAATTCGCTGAACGAGCTAACCAATGGCCGGCTGATTCTGGGTATGGGTGTGTCGCACCGCGAAATGGTCAGTGGTTTTCGTCATCATGACTACGGCAAGCCGGTGAGCACCATGCGCAGCTATATTGATGCGATGGAACAGGCGTTTTATGCCGGCCCCAAACCGGAGAACAGCGGCAAACTGATGTTGGCAGCGCTGCGCCAGAACATGCTGGGCCTGGCCGCCGAAAAAGCCGACGGTGCCCACCCCTATTTCGTGACGGTTGAGCACACCGCGCGGGCACGCGAAATTCTTGGGCCGGACAAACTGCTGGCTCCGGAGCAGAAGGTGTTGCTGGAAACCGACCCCGGCGAAGCGCGTCGTATTGCTCGCGGGTACATGGCCACGTACATCGGCCTCGAAAACTACTGCAAAAACCTGATGACGCTGGGATTTGACGAATCGGACTTCAGCAATGGCGGCAGTGATCGGCTGGTGGATGCCATTGTTGCCTGGGGTGACGAAGACGCCATTGCCAAACGTATCCGCGAGCATTGGCAGGCAGGTGCTGACCACGTGTGTATTCAAGCGCTGCGCAAGGACGGTGAGCAGGGCTGCGACATCGAAACGCTCGAAAAAATGGCAGTATTGGCCAAGGAATAACGCGCCCGCAACGCTGCGCTTATGCGGGCCTACGGGTTGTGTGAAAATCTGCGAGATTGCGTGATGTGGGCCAGGGAGCCCGTTTTGCTGTAGGCCGGAATAAG
>DIBR01000026.1:19836-20027 GCA_002415025.1 Spongiibacteraceae bacterium UBA5047 | reverse complement strand
ATAGTGCTGCAGACCATCATCACTGACAACGATGTTGCAGGCAAAATCCCGCTCCAGCTTGCCGAGCGCAGCAACGCGATCTGGCCCGACCACAACCGGGCAACCTGCCTCGCGGGCAATCAGCAAGGGTTCATCACCGGCATCGTCTGCGGAGCTGTTCCGGGTCACCGTAAAGGGATAGTGGCTGGCCT
>DIBR01000026.1:8979-19633 GCA_002415025.1 Spongiibacteraceae bacterium UBA5047 | reverse complement strand
CCCGCCATAACCCCGGCTGACAACGCCCGGCTTATAACCCTGTGCCTGCAGCCAATGAACCAGAGCAATAACCAGCGGCGTTTTACCGGTACCGCCAACGCTGATATTGCCGACCACAATAACCGGCGTAAGCTGGGGGATAGCGCGTTTTTTCAGCCACAGTCTGCGCAGGGTACTCACGGAGCGGTAAAAGGCTTCCAACGGCCACGCCAGATACAGTATTCCGGGGTTCCGGCGGTACCAGGCGCGTTCAATTCGCTGGTGTAGCGATGACATAGTTACTTCGCTTTTGGTTCGCTGGTTGTCAGGCTGAGGGCGGTGAAGCCCAGCTGGCCGGCCGCATCCATTGCCGTAATAACGGCCTGATGCGAGGCCTTGGCATCGGCGGTAATGACTACCGGCTGGGAGGTGTCTCCCTGTGCAACCTGTTCGAGAGCGGCCATCAGCCCCTTGCGGCTTGGATCCACTACCGTGAATTCATTGACCATATACTGGCCCTGTGCATCCACAACAATTTCCAGTGGCATGGTTTCCTGAGCTGCCGGTTCACCAGTGGCTTCCGGCAATTCCAGCGACAGCCGGCTTTCTTTGGTAAAGGTGGTAGAGACCATAAAAAAGATGAGCAGCAAAAATACCACGTCTATAAGAGGGGTTAAGTTTACCGACACTTCTTCCAGTTTTTGCCGCCGAAAACTCACGATTTGGCTGCCTTGCTGCTCGGGGCAAGGTGCATGTGATTGACCAGCTTGAGGGTCTCTTGCTCCAACTGCACCACAATGCTGTCTACCCGGCGCACGTAGTAGCGGTGCATCATCAGGGCCGGAATGGCGATGCTGAGGCCCGATGCAGTGGTGATCAGCGCTTCGGAGATACCGCCTGCCAGTACGCCGGCGTTACCGGTACCTTCCAGCATGATTTCAGAAAACACCCGAATCATACCGATAACCGTACCCAGCAAACCCAGTAACGGTGTTATGGCCGCAATGGTGCCCAGGGCATTCAGGTATTTCTCAAGACGGTGAACCACGTGCGAGGCTGCGTCTTCAATACTCTCTTTCATAATATCGCGGCCGTGTCGGGCATTGGCCAGCCCGGCTGCGAGTATTTCACCCAGCGGCGATGACTGGCGCAGACGTCGCAGTTTTTCTGCGTCGAGCTGCTGGTTTTTCAACCATTCCGACACCTGGGGGAAGGTATTCGGGGGCGCGATTTTACTGGGATTCAATTCTATCCAGCGCTCGATACAAATCGCCAGAGCCGCTGCCGAACACAGCAGTATTGGCAGCATGATCCAGCCGCCTGCTTTCACCAACTCAAACACAATACAACCTCTTATTCTGATTTGATCGCATTATACGTGCTAACGACTTTGAAGCGACATCCATAAGCCTTATTCCACCGGCGTATTCCAGTAAAAGCGGTGTTGGTCACGAAAGTGCTGCACCGCTTTCAGCCCTTCCCGGCCCAATACCACGCTGATCATCCCGCTATCAGCGGTAGAGGCCAGCACTGCACCCTGGCGGCGATAGCGTGATTGCACGTCCGGTGCCGGATGACCGTAGTGGTGTTTATAACCGGCGGAGAACACTACCAGCTCGGGCTTCAACCAGGATACGAAAGGCCGGGACGACGAGGTCTTGCTGCCGTGATGAGGTGCTACCAACAACGCCAGCCCCTGCGGCAGCGCCGGCAGGATGCGATGTTCGACATCCGCTTCAATATCACCGGGAAGCAATGCCCTGCCCATACCAGACTCGATATACAGCACACACGAGCGGTTATTGCTGCCGTCGCGATCGGCTCCCCTATGATGGTCCGGGCTTAGAATCGCAAAATCAACGCCATCCCAGCGCCAGCGCTGACCCGCACGGCAGGGTCGAGCATCGGCAAGGTCGGCGCCCGCAAGCATATCGCCAACCTCAACACTGTCGAGTAAGCGCGGCCAGGCTCCCGCGTGGTCATTGTCACCGTGACTGATAATCACCCGGTCCAGGTAATCAATGCCGCTGTGGCGCAGCACGGGCAACACTGCGGCACCTACCATATCAAAGCTCTCGCTGAATCGCGGGCCAACATCGTAAACGAGGCTGTGATGGCGGGTTTGCACCAATACCGATAACCCCTGCCCGACATCAAGCACCTTCACCGAATATTCTCCGGCAGGCAGCAGGGCCCTGTCGCCAGCGAGCACCGGTAGAAGGCACAGAAACGCCAGATAGCGTGCGGGGACAGCTCGCGGCAACGACAGCAACAGGGCGAAAACCAGTAGAGAAAACAATTCGGCGCTGCTCGGGTGATAGTCCAGCGACAGAAATTGGCTGTGCACAGCCAACCAGTCGAGAACATTCATAAAGGCCGCCAGCACAGTGTTCCCCAGAAACCAGACCGGCGCCGCCAGTACACCGGCCGTCACTTCCAGCACCAGCGCCAGTAAAACCAGTGGCACAATGACAATACTAAACAGCGGCACAGCAACCAGGTTCACCGGAAACGCCAGCAACGTTGCCTGCTGAAAGAGTGCGAGGCTGAACGGTGCAAGGCCAAGCAATAAAACCCATTGTGCAACCAACAGGGAGCGCCAACCGCGTTCTCGCTCAACGACCGCGAGCAACACACCCACGGCGGCGAAAGACAACCAAAAACCCGCCTGCAAGGTGGCCATCGGGTTGAGCGCCAACACTAGCAACAAGGCAGCGCTCCAGGCGTGCCAGCGCCCAATATGCCGGGACAAGGCCAAGGCAATTACCCCAACGCCTACCATCACAAAAGCACGTTGGGTCGGCAGGGAAAAACCGGCAATCCATGCATAGGCGCCAGCAAATACCAGCGCCAATACGGGTGGCAACCATGCTAATGGACGTCTGGCGAGCAGGCTGAATACAATGCGACCCAGCATCCAGCCCAAACCGGCGGCGATTCCGATATGCAATCCGGAAATGGCCATCAAATGGGACGTTCCGCTGAGCCGGAATTGATCCCAGTGCCGGTCGGACAGGTAACTGCGATCACCGGCGGCCAGGGCTAGCAGAATCGCGCCCTGGGAATAGCGAGGAGAATCCCCCAGCGTGTGCCGCAGCCCGTGCACAACACGCGCGCGCAATGACCGCAGTGACGGGCCGGTGTCTTCTTCGAGCAACACAGCTTCACGAACGTAGCCCGTCGCATCAATACCCTGCCCGACAAGCCAGGCGGCATAGTCGAAACCTCCGGGATTGGCAAAGCTTCGCGGGCGTTTTAACCGCAGCAAAAACGCCCAGCGCTGACCCTGCGCCGGGAGCAGTGCTTCACTCTGGTTTGTGGTAACGCGCGCAGGGGTAAAAGACAGCCGCAGCCTTTTTGCCGCCAGGTCGTGTACCGCAGGCTTTTGCGCCGGCCAGCTTTCGGGAACAAATTCGAAGCGGTAAGTGCCGCCGCGATGCGCACTGAGGTCCGGCAACGACACAATGCGCCCGATAACACGCAGGTCTTCACCTTCGAGCTCATAAGGTATCAAGCGCAGTAATAGTTGCTGGCCGTGGTATGTGCCGTACGCAAGACCCGCCAACACACAAGCGACCAGAAAAAATGCCTTCCAAGCGGCTTTCGCGCCCGGCCAGATATAAAACCCGGTGCCGAGCACACACAGCCCGAAGAGCAGAAAGCCGAACAAAAGATGCAAAGACGGGAGCGACGGCAGCCAAGCCACGCAGCCTATCCCTAGCGCGAGGGCAATCATCCTTGATGCCATAGCCACTCCTGTCAGTGGAGATCGTTCCTGATACACTGCATAATACCGCCCGCAGGATCTGGCGTATGCAGTCTTGCGAATCCATTCCCCCTTACACGCAGACTACTGATGCCCCGCAAGATCTTTCAGCGCTATATGCCTCACCCGGACAAGGTGCGTTCGCATCCCTCGGTGAAGTGGTTAGGCCCTGTTATTCACGAGCCAAACCTGTGGCATTTGAACCGTCGCTCGGTCACATTGGCGTTTTTTATCGGGGTATTTACCGCATTTGTGCCCTTGCCGGGCCAGATGGTTATTGCCGCTTTCGCGGCGATGCTGCTCAGTGCAAACCTGCCCTTGTCGGTCACACTGGTGTGGATTACCAATCCGGTCACCATGCCCGCCTTTTTCTATTTGGCCTATAAGCTTGGGGCCGTATTACTCGACATTAAACCCATGCCCTTTTCGTTCGATTTGAGCTGGCACTGGATTCAGTCTGAGCTCACCCAAAAATGGCGACCCTTCGTGCTGGGCTGCGCAACGCTCGGGCTTTTTTTTGGTTTGCTATCCGCAACTACCGTACATATTCTGTGGCGCCTGCATATCATTCACCGCTGGCGCAAGCGCAAACTGACGCGACTAAAGCGCCACGACCGCAGCGACTAAGAACAGGTTCCAACCCGATTCTGTTGCCTACCGATAGCTGAGCACTTCCGCAGGCTGAACTTTTGAGGCGCGCCACGCCGGATAAAGCGTCGCTACCAGACAAATACCATAGGACACCCCGCATACTGTCAGCACATCCGGCCATCGCAGATCAGAGGGCAAGTAACTGATCGGATAGACATCGCTCTGCAGGAACTGTATTCCCAGCAACAACTCCAGCGCCGCGACCAGGTCAGTGATAAACAGCGACAGAAGCGCGCCGAGCCCGCCTCCCATTGCCACCCCAATGGCGCCAATAACCGCACCGTAAAGCATAAAGCTGTAGACAATCTGGGCTGGTGGCGCGCCAAGACTACGCAATATGGCAATGTCAGATTCTTTCTCGTGAACCACCATAACCAGCGTTGACACAATATTGAATACGGCTACGGCGACAACGGCCAGCAACATAATAACCACCAGCTTGCGGGACATTTGAATAGCCTGATAGAGATTACCCAGCTGGCTGGTCCAGTCATTGAACTGGTAGTGGTAGCCGATATTGTTGCGCAGCTCCCAGGCGACAGCCCGCGCTGCAAACACATCTTCCAGCGACAGCCGTAAACCAATCGCTACCGTTTGAGCGCTGAGTGCTTTAGCTGCGTACAAGTCCATTAATACCAGCCGCTGGTCTACTTCAGTGCCGGAACGCAAGACCTGTACCAGTTGCACTCGCTGAAACCTTACCGAATCCGCGCTCGCTGCAGAGGCGGGCAACAAGAGGTTCAGGCGATCGCCCTCTTCCACACCCAAAGTCTCGGCAAGCCCACTGCCAAGAATGACCGGCAACACGTTATCGTCTGCGACAGCCAGCCGATTCAAATCGACGAAGCGCTGTAGCCCGGCAGTTTTTGACTCATGCGCGGCCGACACGCCGTACACCAGTGCCGGCTCCAGAGCCCGCCCCTTCACGAGCATCGCCTGCAATTCGAGGAAGGGCGACACCGACGCAACGCCCGGATGGCGCTGCACGGTTTTTGCCAGCGCGTTCCAATCTTCTTCCGCCGACCAGGGCATGATCGTAACGTGAGGCACCAGCGACAATATGCGCTCACGCATTTCACGGTCAAAGCCGTTCATCACCGACAGCACCACAATCAACAGCGCAACGCCCAAGACCAGGCCTGCGGTCGATAACCGGGATAAAAATGCCAGCAGGTGATCGCTATAGCGATCAAGGCTGTAGCGCAATCCGATAAAGCGCCACACTTTAGGCGACCTCTCCCGACTGCAGCCCCAACAGGCCATGGTCGATGCTATAGACCGTGCGCATGCGGGCTGCCATCTCGCGGTCGTGCGTGACAATGACAAAACTGGTTTGACTACCGCTGTTAAGTTCCAGCAGCAATTCCTGAATGGCTTCGGCATTGTCGGCGTCGAGATTGCCCGTCGGCTCATCCATCAAAACGCAGGCAGGCTCGGCAACCAGTGCGCGGGCAATGGCAACCCGCTGGCGCTCACCACCCGACAGTTCCGACGGCCGGTGGCTTACGCGCTTGGCCAGCCCTACTCGCTGCAGCAAGGCATCGGCCCGCTCAAGCGCGCGCCGTTTTTTCTCGCCCCGAATCATCAAAGGCATTGCTGCATTTTCGAGTGCGCTGAATTCCGGTAACAGATGGTGAAACTGGTAAACAAAACCCAGTGAACGATTGCGCAGGGCCGAGCGCTGGCGTTCGCCTAGTTGCGCAATGGCTTGTCCCATCACCAGCACCTCGCCGGCACTGGGCGCGTCCAGGCCGCCGAGCAATTGCAGCAAGGTTGTCTTACCCGAGCCGGACTGCCCGACAATGGCAATGAGCTCACCCCGCCCGATCTCAAGGTCAACCCCATTGAGCACGTGCACGGTTTCCGGCCCCTGCCGAAAATGTTTGTGTAGTTGCCGGCACGACAACACTTTTTCAGTCGACATAGCGATCTCACTCATAACGCAGTGCTTCAGCGGGCTGGATACGCGAGGCCTGCCACGCAGGGTAAAGCGTGGCCAGCAGACTCAACAGCAGTGCCGCACCCACAATCCAGATAAAATCCGACCAGCGGAACACGGACGGAATGCGGCTAATAAAATAGACATCGGGATTGAAGACTTTCGCACCCACCAGATTTTCCAGCAGGCCGATAATCTCGGTAATGTGGGTGGATAGCGGCACACCCAGCAGTGCGCCCAGGCCGACACCCAGCACTGCCGTCATCAAACCGTAGCAAATAAAAATAGTGACTATGGCTGAAGGTGTTGCTCCCATCGTTCGCAATACTGCAATGGCCGCCCGCCGCTGCGATACCGCCATCGTCAAAATGGAAATAATATTAAAAGCCGCGATCACAACAATGAAAAACAACAGCAGCCGTATCATGCGCTTTTCCATTTTTACGGCCTGAAAAAGGCTGCCCTGAGTATCGGCCCAGGACAGCGTTTCGCTACCTTCAGGCAGGCTGCGAGCCAAGTCGGCAAGCCGTTGCGGTGCAGCAAAGAGATCATCAAACTCAACGCGCAATCCGTTAACGGCACTGCCAAGGCGCAACAAGCGCTGGCCATCAGCAAGATGAATAAACGCCGTGTTGCCGTCTATGTCAGCTCCGGCCTTGAACAGCCCAACAACCTCAAAAACCTTTTCCCGGGGAAAGACGCCCAGAGGCGTCACCGTTACTGTTGGCAGCACCAGGTTAACATTGTCACCCACCGAGACTCGCAGATGCCGCGCCAGTATGTCACCCAGCACAATTTGATAGCTCGCCGTATCGAGATTGCGCCCTTCAACAATTTGCCGGTGAATAGAAGACACGTTCTCTTCGCGCAGGGGGTCTATGGCAAACAGTTGAATACCGCGCAGCCTGTCACCACGCATCGCCATAGCGGCCGATCCAATGTAAGGAGATACGCCAACCACACCGGGATGTCGGGAAACCGACTCCGCCACCGACGGCCAGTTATCGAGTCGCCGCTCAGGGCCGTCAATAAAGCCGTGCGGCACCAACGACAACACGCGGCCACGCAGTTCGGCCTCGAAGCCGTTCATCACCGACATCACAACCACCAGCGAGGTGACGCCAACAGCCATGCCCAGCAACGATATCCACGACACCAGCGACAAAAAGCGATCGCGACGACGACTGATGAAATAGCGCAGACCAATTTTGAGCGGATAGAGGGTGGGCATGGATATAATTTTGCGATCCTGTTCTGCTGTGCAAAAAGTGTCGTATGCTAGTCTTGGTCCCTAGCATTAATGGGACGCATCCCAATGGAGTAGGCATCATACGCGAAGACGCCGGGCAGCTGAACTACAGCCAACTATTACCCCCGCAACAGATCACCGCACAGCAAAGGATAACGAGGTAACCATGCTATTGATACTGCATCCTGATATTGATAACCAATCTGACGCATACAAGGAGACTCTGAAGTATTTGCAGGCGCTCCCGTCGGTAACTATCAAGGAGCACGTTGTTCAGGGGCAGCAGCAGCGGTTAACCGAACTCTACCTGCTGGGCGAAACCAAGCCTCTGGATGCCGGGGAAATCGAAGCGCTACCCGCTGTCGAGCGCGTTATCCGCATTTCCGAGGAATACCGCATTCTCGGCCGCCATCACGATGACCGTCGTGTGAGCGGCTTCGACTATCAAGGCCTGCGATTTGATCAGGACAGCCTTCACGTTTTTGCCGGCCTGTGTGCGGTAGATACGCCCGAACATGTTGAAATCATGATGAAGGCGCTCGCGCAACAGGGCCAACGCTGCACCCGCATGGGCGCCTACAAACCGCGCACCAACCCCTACGCATTTCAGGGGCACGGTAAGGGTTGTCTGCCATACGTCTTTGAGCTCGCAGGCAAACACAATATTGCTGCGATCGCTATGGAAGTGACGCACGAATCACATATTGAAGAAATTGATACCTGCCTGGAAAAATGCGGCCGCCCCACCGGGGTTATTTTGCAGATTGGCACGCGTAATACCCAAAACTTCGAGCTGTTAAAAGCTATTGGTCGCCAGCAGCACTACCCCGCATTGCTGAAACGGGGCTTTGGCATTACGCTGAATGAATCGCTGAATGCCGCCGAATATCTGGCCAGCGAAGGCAATACCCAGGTCATTTTCTGCCTGCGCGGTATGAAAAGTGATTTCGGCAGCCCGCACCGCAACATGGTGGATTTTGCCCAAATTCCGGCCGTGAAGCGCCTTACCCGGATGCCCGTGTGTATCGATCCCTCACATTCTGTGGGCACGCGTGAACACAGCCCCGACAAGGTTATGGATATCGCCCATGCAACCGCTCAGGGCGTAATTGCAGGCGCCAATATGGTTCTGGTGGATTTTCACCCCCACCCCACCAAAGCTCTGGTCGATGGCCCGCAAGCGCTGCTGCTAGACGAACTGCCAAAATTTCTGGAGGACATCGCCATCAGCCGTGAAGCCTATGAAAGGCGCCGGGCACTATGGCAGTGAGATTTTTTGCGGCGCTGATTCTCGCCCCCTTATTGGCAACGGGAGTCTGCGCCGCTAGCAAGGTAACGGCCGGCGGCGAGCAGGCACACAGCCTGGAGCAGATATTTCTTGAGCTCGAACCGCTTTCCGAGCACACGCGGCGGCGTGAAATCAGCACACTGGAAGCGCCTGTTGAGCTGTCAGTGTTTACCCGTCTGCGCCGTAGTAAAAGCAATGGTCGTCAGGGCTACAGCAATGCCACGCTGGTGGCCGGAGGGCATTGCTACTGGGTAGCCTCCGCCGCCGGCCATAGCGTGCTCGATCAGCGCTACAGCCGACTCGCCAACCGCGACGATATTGAGGTCATGCTGCCCGATGGAAGCTGGGCCAACCCCATTGAAATTGTGGGCAGCTCGAACCTCAACTGGAATAGCCACGAAGTGGACGACTGGGCGCTGCTGGTGCTGCTGTCGCCGCGCTGCGCATTTGACGACCGCCAGCAATTTGCCAACCCTCTCCCCCATATTCAATCTGGCCTGCTCAGCGCCGAAAAGCTCGAACAATGCGCCAGCAATGTGCAAATGTTGTGTTATCACTTCGATCAGGAACGAGCCGAAGGCCTGCGCATGCTGGAACGTGACTGTGAGATGCGACATCGTCGCGACGAAGGCCTTGGCGGCAGCACCGGCTATATAAGTTGCAAGGTAGATTACGGCGTGTCCGGTTGCTCGCCGGTTTGCGTGCAGGACGGGGTGTGGTTGAACCTGGGGGTTTTCTCCAAAGGCCTGCAGCGGCACCGAAGCAATACCCATCCGCAGCAAGTGGGTGCTTTTCGGGTCATTGACGGAGAATTTGCGGAGGCGCTGTTAACGCTAAAGAAAAAGTACGGGATAGTTACCCAATAACCGGGCGGCCTGCCGACCATTGCCTGCAACGCAAGGCTTATGCAGGCCTACAGAATGTTGCGTAGGCCTTTAGATGCAGCGTACCGGCGCGCTATCTTGCGAACATTAACCGGCATCGTAAAAATTGCTGCTGGACGCCGCTGCCTTGGCCGCTCGGCCAGTCTCTTCCTCGCACTTGTTCGGATCATTTCCGCACAAATCGCAGACGTAGTTCGGCGTTCCCAGCGCGTTACCAACGCCGCCACAAGAGCCTTTAAGTGGCTTGCGGCCGAAAATCACACCAATGGCCATAATGCTGACCAGAAACAACATAACCACAAAACTGACTAGAAGCATTTGCATAACATCACCTCACTAAACACTGTACGCCCTACTCAAGGTAGGGTGCAAATGCGCTGCTGTAGGACGAGCGGAAGCCTTCATCCGACTTCTCAATCAGGTACACGGCAATACCGTGAGTTTCGGCCAGTGCCAGACTCTTCTCCGCGCCCAATACCAAAAAGCCGGTCGCCAGCGCATCTGCATAGGCCGATGTTTCCGCTATAACCGTCACTGATGCCGTGGTATGGCTGATCGGGTAGCCGGTTTTCGGGTTGATGGTATGCGAATAGCGCTTACCGTCTCTTTCAAAGTAGTTTCTGTAATCACCGGAGGTTGCCAAACCCACTCCACTGACACGAATAGCCTTCTCAACACCACCCTTCAGGCCCGCAGGCTTTTCTATGCCAACTCGCCAGTCATCTCCACGCGGGCTTTTGCCGTCGGCGCGAATCTCTCCGCCAATCTCAACCAGATAGTCCTGAATGCCCTGCCGCTCCAGCCACTGGGCCACCATATCGACCCCGTAGCCTTTCGCAACGCCCGACAGGTCAACAGTAACGGGTTTTGCGAGCGTTATTTTCGGCTCGGTAAAATC
>DIBR01000026.1:8242-8814 GCA_002415025.1 Spongiibacteraceae bacterium UBA5047 | reverse complement strand
TTTTCGGCTCGGTAAAATCCAGTTGCAGATGCTGGAAGCCAACTTCCGCCAGTGCTGCTTCAACAGCCGACGCTGCGGGAACCGTTTGTTCACGCCCTTCGGCACCAAAGCCCCACAGCTCTACCAGCGGCGACACAGTCACGTCAAAAGCGCCGCCGGTTACCCAGCTTACTTCCATACTGATCAGCAGTATGTCCGACAGGATCTGACTGATGGCCCGCGCTTCATCAAGCGGAAAGGCCGACAGGCGATTGACTTCGGAATCGGGAATATAGGTTGACGTTATCTGCGAAAAAGCCGCCAGAAGGGCATCAATCGTTTTCTGCCCTTCCTCACGATCAAAAGTCTCCGGCGGTGTGGCGCTAATGTGGTATTGAGTACCCATTGTTTCGCCGCTGATCTTCCACAGCTTGGGCTCGGAACCACAGGAGGCCACAATAAAAAAGAGCAGCCCGAAAGCTGCTCCTTTTGCGACACGAAAAAACAGATTAACCACCGAAGTCATCCAGCAGAATATTCTCTTTTTCTACACCGAGATCTTCCAGCATCTTGATACAGGCCGCGTTCATCAT
>DIBR01000026.1:7751-8055 GCA_002415025.1 Spongiibacteraceae bacterium UBA5047 | reverse complement strand
TTGATACAGGCCGCGTTCATCATGGGCGGACCACACATATAGAATTCGCAATCTTCCGGTGCCGGGTGGTCTTTCAGGTAGTTGTCATATAGAACCTGATGGATAAAGCCGGTGAGGCCTTCCCAATTGTCTTCCGGCAGCGGGTCAGACAACGCCAGGTTCCATTTGAAGTTTTCATTCTCTTCAGCAAGCTTGTCGAATTCCTCGACATAAAAGGCCTCGCGCATTGAGCGAGCGCCGTACCAGAAAGAAATTTTGCGGGAGCTGCTCAAACGCTTGAGCTGATCAAAAATATGCGAACGCA
>DIBR01000026.1:0-7567 GCA_002415025.1 Spongiibacteraceae bacterium UBA5047 | reverse complement strand
TCAAAAATATGCGAACGCATTGGCGCCATACCGGCACCGCCACCAATAAATATCATCTCGGCGTCGGTTTCCTTGGCGAAGAACTCACCAAAGGGACCGTAAACCTTCACTTTGTCACCGGGCTTCAGATTAAACACCCATGAAGACATGATACCCGGAGGCACCGTCAGGTCACTGGGGTGTGGTGTTGCACAGCGAATATTAAACTTAACGATGCCGCGTTCTTCCGGATAGTTCGCCATCGAGTAGGCGCGAATCACCGGCTCAGTGATTTTCGACTCGAGGTCCAGGAAACCGAACTTCTGCCAGTCGCCCATGTACTCTTCGTCGATATCAAAGTCTGCATACTTAACCAGATGCGGAGGACACTCGAGCTGCACATAACCGCCGGCGCGAAAATCCACATTCTCGCCTTCCGGCAGTTTCAGCGTGAGCTCCTTGATAAAGGTGGCCACATTGGGGTTGGACTCAACCGTACACTCCCACTGCTTAACCCCGAACACTTCTTCGGGAATCTCGATCTTCATATCCTGCTTGACCGGGGTCTGGCAGGACAGGCGCCAGCCTTCGCGTGCCTCACGCGGAGTGAAGTGCGCCTCTTCAGTGGGCAGCAAGGAACCACCGCCTTCACTGACTATGCACTTGCACTGGGCACAGCTACCGCCGCCGCCACAGGCCGAGGCAAGAAACAACTCATTAGACGCCAGCGTGCTCAGCAGTTTATCGCCCGCCGCTACCGTAATGGTCTTCTCGCCATTGATTTCAATATTTACATTGCCCGAACTGACCAGACGCGACCGCGCGATCAATATTACCGCAACAAGTGACAGCACCACCGCTGTGAACATGCTGACACCGAGAACGACTACCGTATTCATACTTCTCCCTCTCGGTTACAGATCAATGCCGCCAAAGGACATAAAGCCCAATGACATCAAGCCAACGGTGATAAAGGTAATGCCAAGGCCCCGAAGGCCATCCGGCACGTCGCTATACTTCAGTTTTTCACGAATACCTGCCAGGGCCACGATTGCCAGAGCCCAACCGGTACCCGCGCCGGCGCCGTAAACCACTGATTCGCCAAAATTGTAATCGCGCTCAACCATAAACAGCGAAGCACCCATAATGGCGCAGTTAACGGTAATCAAGGGCAAAAATACGCCCAGCGCGCTATAGAGTGCTGGCACATACTTATCCAAAAACATTTCCATGATCTGAACGATGGCGGCGATAACACCAATGTAGCTAAGCAAGCCAAGGAAGCTCAGATCAACATCCGGATAGCCTGCCCACGCCAGCGCACCATCGGCTAACAAGTGGGTGTAGATCAGGTTGTTGACCGGTACAGTGATAGTCAGGACCACGATAACCGCGATGCCCAGACCGATAGCCGCCTGGACTTTCTTCGAGATCGCGAGAAAGGTACACATGCCCAGAAAAAAGGCCAGGGCCATATTTTCGATAAAGACCGAACGCACAAACAGGCTCAGATAATATTCCATTACACTGCCTCCTGAGCGCGGGTATTGGAGCAAATTTTAAAATCGGGTTCTTCAACCTGCTCCGACTTCCATGCGCGCAATCCCCAGATAAAGAAACCGATCAGGAAGAAGGCGCTGGGCGGCAACAGCAGCAAGCCATTGGGTACGTACCAGCCTCCATCATTAACCGTTTGCAGTACCTGCATGCCGAACAGGCTGCCGGAACCGAACAGCTCGCGAATAAAGGCAACAAACAACAGCACAATGCTGTAGCCAAGACCGTTGCCGACACCGTCGACAAAGCTCGCTACCGGGCCATTTTTCATGGCAAAGCCTTCAGCGCGCCCCATAACAATACAGTTGGTGATAATCAAACCGACAAACACCGACAACTGCTTGCTGATGGTGAAAAAGTAGGCCTTGAGCACCTGGTCAACCACGATAACCAGCGAAGCGATGATAACCATCTGCACGATGATACGAATGCTGTTGGGGATATGTTTGCGAATGGACGAAACTGCCAGACTGGAGAACGCCGTGACGGCAATAACCGACACGCACATAACCAGCGTGACTTTCAAACTGGAAGTCACCGCGAGTGCGCTACAAATACCCAGTATTTGCAGTGCAATCGGGTTATTGTTGAATACGGGCCCTGTAAGGGTATCTTTCATCGACACGATTACGCCTCCCCTGACTTGAGATTAGTCAGAAACTTTTTGTATCCCATCTCACCCAACCAGAATTTCAACAGGTTGGTTACCCCGTTGCTGGTCAGAGTCGCACCGGACAATCCGTCTACCTGATGTTCGGCACCAGACTTGCCGGTGTCGACCGAGCCTTTCACTACCTTGATAGCGACCTCGCCTTCGTCATAAACGACTTTGCCCGACCACTGATCTTTCCACTTCGGGTTGTCGACCTCACCGCCAAGCCCCGGCGTTTCGCCGTGCTCATAAAACCCGAAACCGGCTATGGTATTCAGGTCAGCTTCAAGCGCGAGAAAGCCGTAAAGGGTAGACCAAAGACCGTAGCCGTGAACCGGCAGAATGATCTTGTCGAGTTTGCCGTCCGTTTCTACCAGATACACGATGGCGTAATCTTCGCGGCGCGAGATATTTGCCACGTCGTCAGCATCACCCAGATCGGTCGACGTTTCCGGATTTTTTGCGACTTTACGCTGCTCAAAGTTGGCGACGCCGAGTTCCGTCGTATAACGACCGGCTTCGATATCTACGATTTTGGGCGTAATTCTCGAAACAAACTTCTCTTCTATCTCGGCACTGCTCTGCCCCGGCTCGAGCATGCCTGCTGCGGCCAGAATGTTGCTCTTGCGATCGAGCGCCTTGTTTTTGACCTGCGCCGGCTTTAACAGTACAGCCGCACCGGACACTACCAGCGAGCAAACAATACAGAGTGCAACAGCAACCAGCAGCGTTTTCTTGATTGAGTCGTTACTAGCCACGTGCAAGCCTCCGTTTAATATTCGCTTCAACTACAAAATGATCGATCAGGGGAGCGAACAGGTTGGCAAACAGAATGGCCAGCATCATGCCTTCCGGGAAAGCCGGGTTAACCACTCGGATCAACACCACCATCACACCGATCAGGGCGCCGAAAATCCACTTGCCGGTATTTGTCATGGAAGCAGACACCGGGTCTGTTGCCATAAACATCATGCCAAAAGCAAAACCGCCCAGCACCAGATGCCACTCCCAAGACAGGTTGAACATCGGGTTGGTTGAATCAATGGTGTTAAACAGGCTGGACAGCACGATCATGCCAAGCATCACCCCGGCAACAATTCGCCAGGAGGCAATACGCGTCCACAGCAAGGCCACACCACCGAGCAAAATTGCCAGAGTAGAGGTCTCGCCGATAGAACCGGGAATAACACCAACAAAGGCATCCCACCAGGTCATTGTTTGCTGAAGCGCCGCTACCCCTTCACTGGCGACAACCGACAGTGCAGTGGCGCCGGTAAAACCGTCCAGCGCTGTCCATACTGCGTCACCACTCATGCTCGCCGGGTAGGCAAAGAACAGGAAGGCACGTCCGGTCAAAGCCGGGTTGAGGAAGTTTTTGCCGGTACCACCGAACACTTCCTTGCCAACCACAACCCCGAAACTGATACCCAGCGCGACCATCCACAAGGGAATGCTGGGGGGGCACGTCAGTGCAAACAGGATGGAAGTAACAAAGAAACCTTCGTTAACTTCATGGCCTCGCTTCATCGCGAACAGGACTTCCCAGAAGCCACCGACCACGAAGGTCACAAAGTAAATTGGTGCAAAATACCAAAAGCCGTACCAGAAGTTGTCCCACAGACTTGAGGGGTCGTTGCCGGCCAGCGCGGTAATCAAGCCGGTGCGCCAGCCTTCTCCCATCAACGCGCCGGTTTCCAGCATCGCGGTATTGGCCTGAAAGCCAATGTTCCACATACCGAAAAACATGGCCGGGAAGGTACAGAACCATACGGTGATCATAATGCGTTTGAGGTCAATGCCGTCGCGCACATGAGCCGTGGTTTTGGTAACCGAGGCCGGTGAATAAAAAATGGTGTCTACCGCTTCATAGAGGGCGTACCACTTTTCATAACGGCCGCCCTTATGAAAGTGCGGCTCGATTGAATCCAGTAATTTTCTGAGCCCCATCATCAACCCTCATGCTCGATTCGCGTGAGATTCTCACGCAAAATCGGACCATATTCGTATTTGCCTGGGCACACATAGGTACACAGCGCGAGATCTTCTTCGTCCAGCTCCAAACAACCCAGGGCTTGCGCGGTTTGGGTATCACCCACTATCAGCGCACGCAGCAGCTGGGTTGGCAGGATATCCAGCGGCATTACATTCTCGTAAGTACCCATGGGCACCATGGCCCGCTCGCTGCCATTGGTGGTAGTCGTAAAGTTGAATAGCCGCTTGGGCGAGAACTGGGACAGATATATTTTCAACGCCGAATGTTTCTGGATGCCCGGCGACAGCCAGCCCATAAATTCGCGTTCAGTGCTTTCCTTTAATACGGTAACTTGCAGGTGGTAGCGACCAAGGTAGGCAACCGGGCCACGCGCAGTACGGCCACCCAGCACAGAACCGGAAATAACCCGGTTGTCGTCAGCAGCAACCTGCCCCGCGACCAGCTCATCGAGATGAACGCCGAGGCGGGTTTTCAACAGTCGCGGTACGTCGACCTGCGAACCGGCCAGCGCAACCACACGATCAGTCCAGAGCTTGCCGGTGGTAAACAATTTACCGATGGCGATAACGTCCTGGTAGTTGATCGTCCAGACGCTGCGGCGGGAGCTGGCACCCGCCAGAAAATGAACATGGGTGCCGGGCAAACCGGCCGGGTGCGGCCCGGCAAACTCTTCAACCTGCGCTGCAGGTACAGCGGGAATATCAGCGCCCGGAGCCTTGCAGACATATAAGGTCGGGGAAAGCTGCGCCAGTACCAGCAAACCGTTAGCAAAATCCTCACGGTATTCGGCAATAACAACAGCCGGGTCACCAGCCAGCGGGCGGGTATCCATCGCATTAACGAAAATTGCCTCGGCTTTGGCGCTGGTCGCAGGCACTTTACTGAACGGTCGCGTGCGCAGGGCACACCACAGACCGGATTCAGCCAGCGTGGCGCGAATGCGATCTTCGCCTATTGACGGCAAATCAGCGGCGCTAACCGCGCCAAAGTCGATGTACTCATCGTCTTCGACGTCGATCACCACCGACTGCAACACCCGGCGTTCGCCGCGATTGATCGCGGAAACCACACCGGTTGCCGGCGCGGTATAGCGCACGCCTTCGGTTTTTTTGTCGGTAAACAGCAGTTGCCCGGTTTTTACCCGGTCACCTACCGCCACTTCCATTGTCGGTTTCATTCCCACGTAGTCGAAACCGACTACGGCAACCGTGCGAGCCTTCGGACCAGCGTCAATTCGCTGCTCCGGGGCGCCGGTTATGGGCAAATCCAGACCCTTACTAATCTTGATCATCAGCCTGCCTAGCACTCATATGTATAGAAAGCTTTTTGCGGCCCGCAGAGCGAGCCGCTATATAGAGGGGACACTACCAGTCAACACCTGCCAAGCATGCACAAGCAGGTGCTATAAACCATTGTCAGAGTAGCATCTGCCGCGCTTCCCCGGTACGCGGCTAATGTCACTTAATCTTCTTTGGGGTAAACGGCGTATTCAACGCCTGCCATTTTCTCCAGAACGCGATGCACCTGACAGCTGTAGCCGAATTCATTGTCGTACCAGCAGTAAATAACGGCTGAATTACCATTCACGATGGTTGCTTCACTGTCATAGATACAAGCGTGGCGTGAACCGACAAAATCGCTGGACACAACTTCGGGCGAATTGGAGTAGTCGATCTGTTTACGCAGCGGCGAATGCAGAGCGACCTTACGCATGTATTCATTCACCTCTTCAGCGGTGGTTTCGCGCTTGAGGTTAAGTTTCATGATGGCCATCGACACATTGGGCGTAGGCACACGAATGGCGTTGCCCGTTAATATGCCAGCCATTTGCGGCAGCACTTTACCCACGGCCTTGGCGGCACCGGTTTCGGTCAATACCATATTCAGCGGCGCGCTGCGCCCGCGACGTTTTGCACCGTGGTAGTTGTCGATCAGGTTTTGGTCGTTGGTGTAGGCGTGAACCGTTTCAACGTGGCCGTTAATAATGCCAAATTCATCATCCAGCGCCTTCAGCGGCGGTGCGATGGCGTTGGTGGTGCAGCTCGCTGCCGAAATAATCGTGTCGTCTGGCTTGATCTCGTCGTCGTTGATGCCGAATACAACATTCTTCATATCGCCTTTACCCGGCGCAGTCAGCACAACCTTGCTCACACCTGGACAGGCCAGGTGCACGGACAAGCCTTCGGCATCGCGCCACTTGCCGGTGTTATCCACCACAATGGCATCTTTAATGCCGTACTGCGTGTAGTCAATTTCCTGAGGCGAGGCCGCGTAGATCACCTTGATCTCGTTGCCGTTGGCAACAAAGGAGCTATGTTCTTCGTCTACCCGCACGGTGCCACGAAAGTGACCGTGTACCGAGTCGCGTTGCAGCAGGCTGGCGCGCTTCACCAAATCGTCGTCCTTGCCGCTTGGGCGAACAACCACCGCTTTGAGACGCAGGTTCTCACCGCCACCGGCCTTTTCGATCAGGAGGCGCGCCATCAGGCGACCGATACGACCAAAACCGTAGAGCACCACATCGCGCGGCTCGCGGGTGGGTTCCGCAGATTTGCCAATCAGATCCGAAACCTGGCTCTTCACGTATTCTTCAACGGAGATGCCCTGCGGCTTGCCCTCGGTTTCATAATCCACCGCGATACGGCCTGCATCTATATGGGCCGTACCCAGATCCAGCCCTGCGAGAGCGGTAATAACAGGGAAAGTTTCAAACTCGGACAGCTCGTTCTGCTCGACCTGACGCACAAAGCGGTGCGCCTGCATAATCTCGAGAACCGACTGGTTGACCAGATTCTGACCGTATATATACGTTTTCACGTTATGGTTGCGGTAGAGTTTGCCTACCAGGGGAATCATGCCTTCAGCGAGCGCTTCGCGCTCCTTCCAATCAGCGAAGTAATCTGCCGGCCGTGCACGTTTTCTCTCGGTCACTATGGGTACCCTGTTGATTGCGCGGAAAAATGTGCGCGTATTATCTTTATTCCGGGCCACAAGTTCAACCTGAACACTTGCTTTGTTGGGGCTTTCATCACGCAAAGGCCCCGATATCCCGAGGTATTCACCCCTCGCATTGGCAGCATTCTGTGAAATTATGTGGCGGGCAGGCTAAAATGCCCGCCGCCTCACAGACCTGACCCGGATTTTTACCACGTGCTGACCTCTGGCCTAGACCTGAACCCCCGCCCCGGACGCAAGTTGCGGCTCGGCTCCACACTTGCCGCTGCCCAAAGCCTTGCCCTGGCAGAGTTTGCCGCCTCGCAGGCCCGGCCGGTGCTGATGATTACCGACAGCACAGCCTCGGCCTACCGAATGGAGCAGGAGCTGCGCTTCTTTGACCCGCAGCTATCGGTGCACCTGCTGCCCGACTGGGAAACCCTGCCCTACGA
>DIBR01000046.1 GCA_002415025.1 Spongiibacteraceae bacterium UBA5047 | reverse complement strand
TGCTGACTATTCCGGGCAACAACGGGCGACTCTGGAACGTGAATGAAGGGGGTATGTACCACTACGGCATGATCCCCGACATTGTGGAGGAGATTCGCCTGGAAGGCGGCAAAGAAGCGCTGGACTCTTACTACAATTCGGCTGAAACCTATCTGCGGATGTGGGAACAGACTCTGGCCGCCTCGAAACATGCGCGCACCCTGCCCGTTCCGACACAGGTGCCACAATAGCGCTGCATATCAGGGGTAAGCAGCGTTGGCCTCTCACCATGGGTCGCGCCATGCGTCAGAGTCAGTGATGCGCTTTCGATACTATAAACTTCACTACAAGTTTGACTACAGGCTTGCCGTTGCCTTGTTGGCCATGTTGCCGGGGGCTGCACTGGCACACGGCTTCGGACGGCTTTACACGCTGCCGGTTCCGCTCTGGCTCTATGGCTGGGGCGCCGCTGCAACGCTCATCGTCTCCTTTGTTGTCGCGGCACTGTTCCTGTCCACGCCGGCAACACCCATCAAGTCAGGCGCGCTGCCATTGAATACCGCTCTGGTGCGGCGGGGCATTCCGCCGCTGCGTCTGTTTGCGGTATTCATTCTGCTGCTGTGCATCGCGACCGGTTTTCTTGGGCATCGCGACCCGCTGCGCAATTTCAGCCTCACGTTTTTCTGGATCATCTTTGTTCTGCTGTTCACTTACCTGACGCTGTTCGTCGGCAATTTCTATGCGGCGCTGAATCCCTGGCGCTCCTTAGCCGATGGCGTCGGGCGAGTCTGGCGCGGCTTCTGCCACGGACGGGTAGATTATCCAAAAGCACTGGCAGACTGGCCCGCGCTGCTGCTCTATCTCGGCTTCATCTGGTTTGAATTATTCGGAACCGGTCGGCCCAAACCGCTGGCGACGTTTTTAACGGCTTATACCGTGCTTAATCTGCTCGGCGTATGGCTGGTTGGAGCACGGAGCTGGTTTCGGCATTGCGAGTTCTTCTCCGTGTTTTTTCGGCTGATCGCACTGATGGCGCCGCTGGACTACCAGCGAGGAGAAAATAATGCGCCGGGCAAGCTCTACCTGCGCTGGCCATTTACCGGCTTGCTGCATGAACGTCCTGCCCATATCAGCACGGTAGCCTTTGCGTTGGCGATGCTGTCCACCACAGCCTTCGACGGGCTGAAGGCGGCCCAGCCCTGGACCATGCTGTTCTGGGGTGACCCCACCGGTTGGATGACACAGTGGCAAGGCGTTCCTCCGATCAACGCAATCAAGGTCTTCCTTCCGTGGTATACCGCGTGGAATACGTTCTGCCTGCTGGCCTCGCCCTTTCTGTATCTGGGGCTGTATTTGCTAACGCTTAAACTGGCCAAGCTATTTACCGGGTCGCAGCGCTCAGTCAGCCAGCTGGCGCTGGATTTTGGTTATACTTTGCTGCCCATCGCCTTTGTCTATCACCTGACGCACTACGCCACGCTGATTCTGAACCACGGCATGAAGATCATCAGCCTGGCGTCTGATCCCTTTGGCTGGCAATGGAATCTGTTCGGCACCCTCCACCGCTTTCGAGCGCCAATTCTGCCGGATATGGGGGTAGTCTGGCATTCGCAGGTCGGCTTGATTCTGTTGGGGCATATCGTCAGCGTCTGGATTGCCCATCGCATCGCGCTACGGGTTTTTGGCACCCGCGGCAAGGCCATGGCCAGCCAGCTACCCATGCTGGCGTTGATGATTGGTTTTACCATCGCGGGCTTGTGGATTCTGGCGCAGCCACTGACCACCCTGCGATTTCTTTGACGCCTTACTTTGCAGAGTTGCTTTGCAGCGTGGCAAGCTTCGCTGATAATCCCTAATCGCGCTAACACGGAGAAACACGGTGAACAAATGGGCCGTCTCGATTTTGCTGACAGGTGCCGCACTGCTGATCGGCTTGTTTCTGCTGATGAAGCCATCGCAGCCGCCGGCGACCCCCTTGAGCAACCTTCCCCCAAGCTCGCCACCCGCAACGATCGTCGACTTCACGATCCACGACGGTCAGCTAGCCGACGGGCCGGCGATTTTGACGGTTGCCCAACACGCGCCAGTGACGCTGAATTTTCTCACGAATCAAAAAGACGAAGCCCATCTTCACGGCTACGATCTATCGGCCAGACTGACGCCCGGCGAGGCCGCAACAATGACCTTCATTGCCACTAACAGTGGTCGCTTTGAGATTGAGCTGCACAGGACGCATACCACCCTGACTGTGCTTGAGGTGCGGCCGCGCCAATGATCATGGGGCAGCGACCAATGGGATCAGAGTATTGATTCTGCCAGGTATAAGAGACATGCTCTCAACGCATAAGTGACGACAACAGGCTATCGGCAGCGCGAGGATTCAATGAAAACAACTGATGTCATTAGCTGGGCGGTTTTTCCGGTCATCGTCGTTGCCGTGCTGGGTGGCGGCGTCTGGGCCATTGATGCCGGACACGAGCCCAGTCTGGTGGCCGGGGTTGGCGCCTTTATCAGTGTGTTGCTGGTGGTGTTACTCGAACGGGCGCTCCCCTACCGTAAGGAGTGGAATCACTCGCAGGGCGATCTGACCACCGACCTGATCTATCTCCCCAGTTACTTTGGTATCAACGCACTGGTGCAGCCCCTCGTTGTGGCCGGCATTGTGTTGGGTGGCGGCCTGCTGTCGGAGTCTCTGGATGTTCCGCTATGGCCCTCTGAATGGCCGCTGCTGTTTCAGTTTTTGCTGGCCTGTCTTGTGGTGGAATTTTTTGACTACTGGCCCCATCGCTGGATGCACGAAGTGCCTTTTCTGTGGCGCTTTCACGCCATTCACCACAACCCCAAACGGCTGTACTGGATGAACGCCACCCGCGCCCATTTTGGCGAGGTGGTATTTCGCGGCATCTTCAATGCCATTCCGCTGGCACTGTTGGGTGCCGGCGCCGAGGTACTGGCGCTGATCGGTTTGGCCAATTCACTGCTGGGCCTGTTCCAGCATGCCAATATCAACTTTAAACTCGGCCCCCTGAATTGGATCTTCAGTGTTGGCGAGATGCATCGCTGGCATCATTCGGTAAAGGTGTCTGAGGCGAACCATAACTACGGTAGCAACTTTCTGTTTTGGGATGTGGTGTTTCGCACCCGATTTCGCGATGCACAACGGTCCGGACCGGAGCAATTGGGAATCGAAAAAGACCGTATTCCAGACAGTTGGTGGGCACAGCTTTCGGTGCCGTTTAAACGCCGATAGCCGAGCTCAACGAGGCCATGCTCCAGCGACAGTTTGTATAAGGGCCTGTTAACACTTAGCGGCGGCGCAGTTCAGCAAGCAAAGCGCAATGATCCGACAATTGCGTCCATGGTTTTCCCGACAACACACGACTTGCCACCACTTCGAACCCACGCTGATAGATTCGATCCATCGCAAAGGCTGGCATAAAGGCCGGGAAGGTTTTTGCCAGCGAGCCACGTAGCGCCATCCCGGTTTCCATCAAGCCCAATCTCGTCTCTATCCGAGCATGGGCTTTGCTTCGCCAGTCATTAAAATCACCGGCCAAAATCAGGGCCTCATCGGCGGGAATGGTGCTTTCAACGTAATCGATCAGTTGGCTTACCTGCCGCTGCCGTTCCTTTTCAAACAGGCCAAGATGTACACAAAGCAAATGCACCCCTTCTTGCGTATGGCCATGCAGCACTCCTCGCCGGGAAAAGGAATAACAGCTAAGGTCGATATTACGCGAGGCACTGAACGGTATTTCACTCAGGATCGCATTACCGTGGTGCCCGTGCTGATAAATAGCGTTTTTGCCATAGGCAAAATGCTGCCAAACAGAGTCCGCCAGGTATTCCATCTGGTTGCCGTCTGGCCAGCCGGCTACGCGTTTTCGCTTCTTTGTATTGTCTCCCACCACTTCCTGTAGAAAAACCGCATTGGCTTCAGTGTCGCGCAGACAACTCCGTATACGCTCCAAGGTAAACTTGCGATTGCCTGCCGAGAACCCCTTATGAATGTTCAGCGTTAAAATTCGGTAAAGACTCAAAATACGCCCTCAAAGATAGCTCGAAAAAAGCCAGAAAAACGCATCGCGCAGGCGGTGGTGAATCGGTCTTTTATCGACTTCAGCCAGTGTCACCCTGCGACTGACGGCAATCGCTTCCTGAATATGATCCGACACTTGTTTGGCAAGTGCCTTGTCGTACATTTCAACTCCCAACTCAAAATTGAGTCGCAAGCTGCGTGAATCCATATTGGCGGAACCAGCCATCACATATTCACCATCAATCGCCAGCAGCTTTGTATGCGCAAATGGCGCGGGCTGGGCGTACACTTTAACGTCCCACAGCAATAACTCCCATAGCATGTTGCGTGTTGCCCAATCGATGAAGCGAAGATTGCTGCGCTGAGGTATGACGACCTGTACCTGCACACCTCGCAGACTGGCCGACTGAAGTGCAGAAAGCAGCTCGCGGCTCAACAGGAAGTAGGGTGTCATGATGGTGATGGATTCCCGGGCGGCGGAAAACAGCCCAAGCAGAGTCATCGCCAGCGCATCAAGGTTTTCATCAGGGCCATCATCAATTACGCGACAGCACACGGAGCCGCTTCCGCCCCCTTCCTGTGGTGAAGGCAGATCCTTAAGCTCCTGCCGGGTAGCCATCCACCAGTCTCTGCGAAAGACTTTCTGCAAGCTCTGTACTACGGGCCCGGTTGCAAGAAAATGGACATCTTTGGTTTTATGGGAATTGTCCGGATCGTCTACCATATGGCGGGAATCAATATTTATCCCGCCGAAGAAGGCTTCTCTGCCATCTACAATGGCGATCTTCCGGTGGTTGCGAAGATTCACACCGAACGACGGCGGTATCAGTGACGGGGGCATGAACTCGGCCACATCAACACCCGCCTTTCGCAAACTCGAAAAGGCCGTTCTCGCACTGTAAAGCGCGCCTGTACCGTCAATAATGACTCGCACAGCAACGCCGCGCGTTACCGCTCGCGACATTGCCAGAATGACCTCTTTCCCTATACCGCGAGGGGAGAACAGGTAACTGGATAGCAGCACACTTTGCGTGGCGCCATCGATGGCTGCAATCAAGCGAGGAAAAAACGCTTCGCCGTTAAACAGCATTTCTATACGGTTGCCGCTGCTGACCGGCTCGCGCGTAGCCCTCTTTCCCACCCGCATGATCGCCGGCAGTGGAGGTTCAGCGTCAAATGAGCTAGCGGTGTACTGTCGATCTGCACGCTCGTAACCAAAGTGCAGAAAGGGAAGGTAATGACCGGAAAAATTACGCGCAACCAGGCGAATGCGGTTTATGCCAAAAATGAAATAGAGAACAGGCCCGGCAATCGGGAACAGCACGATCACACCGACCCAACCGAGCGCCGCCCGGTGATCGCGCTTGTATATCAGCGCGTGAACCAGTGCCAGTGCCATCACGCCAATATGTAGCGATATTATAAGCCAGCTCATCGCAGCGCTCCGTGTGGATAGCGACATGTGTTCCGGACAATCGTCGATTCAGTCTTTGCCATAATCGGCAGGACTGGATAAAGTACCCGACCCTGCCGATTCCTCGCACGGCATTGCTCCCTGGCGCGATTCCGGAATCTTGCCTCAGGGTCATAGTAGACTATCAACAGCAATAGGGTTCTGTGAAATGAACTGGTTGTCTCTCGCACTCTTGCTCAATGCCGTCTTGCTGATCGCCCTGCTATTCGCTGTATGGCGCTTGCATTCACACCTGCAACAACTGAGCGACAGTAGCAAGGCGCTGGGTGACAACGAAATGGAGCTGCCGCCTGAATTGAGTGAGCAGGGCCCGCGCATGCTGATCACGCTGGAAATTCTCAACCCGCTCTCACTGGTTGCCGAACGCTCGTGGATTGGCGGCAAATTCAGTGCGCTGTCTCCGGGATTGATGCGCCGTATCGTGTTGACTCAAACCCGCGATCAACTGCGTTCTGGCATGAAGGAAAATGGAGTTGAGGCCGATGTCCGTCTGGTTCGTTTGGGCTAGCAGCGCTGCAATACTATTCGCAACAGGAGGATTGGGGATCGCCGTATGGCGCCTCAACCGCCGCGTGCGCAATGTGGCAGTACAGCTTGAACGCATAGCCCACACCCGAAATGATCTTGAGCTTCTCGCCGAGCAACGCTCTGTATTAAAGGGCTGGCAATCCAATGCGGAAGCCAGCATCGACAGCACGGTGCAGGGTGTTGAAGTGATCAATCACCTTTTCGCACGGGTCGTTTTCTCCCTGTTTGAACGCATTGGTGCACCGCGCGACAAAACGCTGATGGCCCGACAGGTGCAAGACTCAACCTCAGCCAGGGTTTACGCGGCAATCCGTGCGGCAAACAAATCTGTGGGAAAAAGATTAAGAAAACGGCTTAAATGAAGAGGACTGTTATTGAGAAACAGCCCCATCAATCCGCAACACCTTTTTTATCCCCCATGATTTTATTTGCCGCCACCGTCATAATCGCTACCGCCCGGTTGCGCCCGAGCGCACCCATGATGCGGCTGCCTATGCGAAGCTTGCTTGAGACAACACGGGTAGGCCCTTTATCGATATAACGCAGGCCTTCTTCGGCAACAACGTGCGAGGGCGTCGCTCCCTTGGGCGCTTCGTCGAGCGATGCAATCTTGCCGCGCATCATCATCTGGCGCCGAAGCATTGGCGTATCGGTGTCGGCAAGCATCAGGCAGATCACATCTACCCCTTTGGGCTTCAGCTCACCCCACAGCGCTTCGCTGAATAGTAGATCAAAGGCCTTGCTGCCCGCGTAGGTTGCCAGCCCCGGAGTGCCGGCAACCGCAGCACCGGAGCTCATGTTAACGATGCCGCCACGACCGCGCGCTACCATCTTGCCGCCAAAATAATGGCAAACGCGCATCAGCAGTGTGCAGTTGCGAAACAGCATGGCCTCATCAGCCGCGAGGTCTCTGTCGAGAAAATCTTCATTCCCTGTGTCGCCGCCTGCGCAGTTAACGAGAAAACCAATGTCCAGATCGTCCACCTGCGCGCACAGCGTCTGCATTGCATCCGCAAGGGACAAATCCATGGCGACAACCCGCGTTTCAATCCCATATCCCGCTTTTACGTTGCTGGCGACTTCCTCAAGCGGCCCTTGCCGCCGCGACACCAGCACAACATTCAGGCCCTCGGCGGCGAGAGCTTCCACAAACGCCGAACCAACGCCTTCAGATGCCCCCAATACCAGCGCCCAGGGGCCATAACGTTCAGAAAAAGTGGATGTTTTGCTTTCCATTATTGCCAACCCTCGCGCCGTCTGGCGACTATAGCTCTGGAGTACGTGTACCGAATGTCACCCGCTTGCGGCGAGCTCCAGAAAAGTAAGTTTTGTTACATGCTGGTGAATTGCCAGTGGCTTACTGCCCTGCCCTACAAACTTTCCAGGCAGGAGTCGATAATTTTCTGTTTGCTCATATGAAAGCCCGACATCAGCGACATAACATCTTCGTTACCGAACAAGCGCTTGCGAATTCGACGCGCGGAATAGCCGTGCTGATGAAGCTCCTTGACTCTGGCCTGGGTTTCCTCAAAGAAGGCCAGTTTTTTGGCCAGTACTTCCTTGCCGTTTTTTACCTCGGCGCGATGAGCGCAAAACACGGTTTCAAAATCCAGACTCAGTGCAAGTTTGAGGCTGCGAATCCAGTCGCCAAAGTCTTCGGCTATTGTCATGTATTTAAGCCGGCTGGCAACGTAAAGGTCGCCGGTAAACAGCCAACCCTCGTTGGGCTCAAGATAACAGACCAGATCATTGCAATGGCCGGGCATATGTACGGGCTTCAGGGTGTGGCCACTGCTGGTTTCAATTTTTTCAGGAAGCTCTACCGGGTCGAAGGCCTGCACATTGCCAAAGGTGGCCCGCCGAATCGGGGAAAGTCTGAGTCCCTTCGAGAGCATTGCATGGTTATTGGGGTGACTGTAAATGCGCGCATCAAAGTGCGTCTGGAAGTTGTGGCCGTTGCCGCTATGATCTTCGTGATGATGGGTCAGGGCAACCTGACGAATAGTGTGCCCGGACAAAAACGCTTTGACGCCCGCCCACTCCCTCGGCGGCGCGGTATCGATCGTAGTATCGCCGAGCTGGTAAAGGATGCAGGAGGTGAGCAGGTTGTACTTGCCATTGCGTTTCACGGAACCGAAGCGGGCGCCTCGAACCTGCGGGTGATCGATGGTATGAATGATTGCCATAAAAATTCTTACGTTTGTAGGTGTTCCAGACTACGGCCTGCAGCCCGGAACCGCGATTACCGTTTTGTAAGCGGCAGGACATCGTAGTACAGCCCGTTCCCAGCGCGGCTTCTGGAGAATGATTTTTGCTTTAAGGCAGTGCTTTCCGATACGCTTCGGCACTCAGTTTTCAATTAGAGACAATATACATGACTCACTTAGCATGCGTGGAAATCGAGCCGCAAACACCAGCCACTGCATCGGTGATCTGGCTGCACGGCCTGGGGGCCGATGGCCACGACTTCGAGCCCATTGTTCCCGAATTACGCCTGCCGCCAGAGCTGGCGGTACGTTTTATATTCCCCCACGCGCCTTCGATTCCGGTGACCATTAATGGCGGCATGGTGATGCCCGCTTGGTTTGATATTCGCGGTATGGATCTGGATACTGCGGTTGACGAGCAGGATATTCTCGACTCCGCCGCGGCAACACGGGCACTGATCGAACGGGAAGTGGAGCGCGGCATTCAAACCGAGCGCATCGTACTGGCCGGCTTTTCACAGGGTGGCGCCGTGGTGCTGAACACGGCCCTGAGCCACCCGGAAAAGCTCGCGGGCCTGCTGGTGCTGTCCAGTTTCTTTGCCGCTCAGGGCGCATTGACGACGCACCCGGCAAACCGTGATATTCCGATTCAGGTGTTCCACGGCACGCAGGATCCGATGGCACCGGAAGTACTGGGGCAGCAGACGGTAGCTGCGCTGAAAGAACTGGGCTACCAGCCCGCCTACAAAACCTACCCCATGCCGCACGCGGTTTGCCCGGAGGAGATTGCGGATATTTCTAGCTGGTTACAGAGTATTTTAAAGCACTGACTGATTGTATAAATCGCGCACCATCAATTTGACCAGGCGGGCGAGGCCTGCCAGTCAAACAGATACGCTGCTCCTTTCTCCCACCCGAGTAATAAACAAACCGGAGACCCCATGGAACTGGTGATGATTTTTGATATGCGTGCCCCCGATTTCGGTGCATCAAGCGAAGCACTGTACCGCACTGCGCTTGATATGGCGGAATGGGCCGATGAAGCGGGCTTTGACGTTATCGGGCTCGGTGAACACCATGGTTCCGAAGATGGCTACAACCCTTCTCCGTTAACGCTGGCCTCGGCAATGGCCGCACGCACACGGCAGATTCGACTGCGCACTGCAGTTCTGCTTGCCTCCTGCTATGACCCCATCCGGCTCGCGGAAGATCTCGCGGTTCTACAGATACTGAGCCAAGGGCGTCTGGAATTGGGGCTGGGCTTCGGCTACCGCCCGTCTGAATTTGCCATGTATGGCCGAGACATAAAGGATCGCTTCGACTTTACGCTCGAAACGGCTGCGACACTCAAGCAAGCCTGGGCCGGGAAACCCTTTGACTATCGCGGACGCGCCTGCCAGGTCTTGCCCGCACCAGCCATACCCATACCCATCTTACTGGGTGGGGTGGCACCCAAAGTCGCCCGTGCCGCCGCCGAGATAGCCGACGGCTTTATTGTCCCCCTGTTTAACAAAAAGGTCTGGCAGCCCTACCGCGATCAATGCCTGAAATCAGGCAAAGCTGATCCGGGCGACTATCCCCGCCAGGGACCGACCCTGTTATGGATATCGGAAAATCCCGATGCCGACTGGGAATGGCTCGCGCCACACATCCTGCACGTACTGAATTCCTATGCCCAATGGACGGCTGAAGCCTACGGCAAACCGATGGGGCCTTACGCCGGTGGCATGACGGCGGACACCATTCGCAATAGTGCCGCGTACAAGGTTGTGACGCCGGACGAAGCCGTAACGCTGGTAGAGGAACTGGGCGACCACAGCTCTCTGTATCTGACGCCACTGTTTGGAGGCGCGCCACCAGAAAGAGGCTGGAAGATGCTCGAACTGTTCAAAGACCACGTGCTACCGCAGGTGCCCCGCCAATCAATCCCGCGCTGGGGGCTCGGCAGCCGGTAGCAGCGCAGCGCTCGGTAATCAGGCAAAGCCCCGTTCGAACTGTCGCCAATTTGACACTCGCCGTCTTGCCGTTTTGGTATCATTGCCAACTTTCATGCGCAACCGATAAAAGCGCCTTTCAGGACAACCAAGAGATTTCACTATGCGACTGATCAAGACCCTGCTGCTGACCTTACTGCTGGCCATTGCCGCCGGTCTGTTTCTCCTGACCCGTCCGCTGACCCCGGTAGGCCCGGAACTTGACGCCAACCCGGTGGTGAATGCTGCGGCAACAACACTGCGTGATTCGGTGGTGGTTGGCAGCAATTGGGATGGCACCGCCGAGGTATTCGACCCGAACACATTCGAGGTACTGGCTCGTTACAATCTGGTGCCGGATATTGATGAGCGCTTCGAAGAAATCAACAGCAGCTTTTATCGCCGGGGCGCGGCCCGCTTTATCCGTTATGTGGTTGGCGAAGGCAACGACCAGCTGGTTGACGATCTGTTTCCCTCCAAAGACGGTCGCTACCTGTACGTGTCGCGCCCCAGTTTCGCTGACGCCATTGCGTTGGATGTAGTGACGGGAAAAATCGCCTGGCGCACCAAAGTCAAAGGCTCGCGCTCTGACCATGCGGCCCTGTCTCCGGACGGGAAGATTTTCCTGATTTCAGCCTCCACCGGCGGTGTGGTGCACGCCATCGACACAGCGACGGGAAAAATCGTTAGCAATTTTTACCCCGGTGATCAGCCACACGAGAGCAATTATTCAAAAGACGGCCAGCGTATTTACCACGCTACTATTGGACGCGTGTTCGTACCAACAACCGCCCCCTGGCTGGACTGGCTCAAGGGCGAGCGCCGCTTTGTCATTGCCGATGCCAACACCTATGAAGTACTCAAGAGCGTGGATATGGCCGAAAAGCTGCAAGAATACGGCCTGGACTGGGTGGATTCCGCCGTGCGCCCGATGTCAGTGATGCCGGACGAAAGCTACGCGTATCTGCAAGTATCCTTCTTTCACGGCTTTTTCGAATACGATCTGAAAGAACACCGCATCACCCGCCATCTGGATTTACCAGTGCCGCCGAAAATTCAGCAGATGCCCCTGCGAAAGTACCAGCTTAACTCCGCCCACCACGGCCTGGCCTTGAATCACGCGGGCACCAAGCTGTGCGTGGCAGCCACCATGTCCGGCTATGCCGCCATCGTTGACCGCGAGAGCTTCGAGTATAAGGTTGTCACGCTGTCAGAAGAGCCACTGGGCTCCAAGCCCTACTGGGCCACCGAGAGCGAAGATGGCAAGCACTGCTATGTGTCAAGCAGCGAGCAGGACAGTGTTGTCGTGATAGATTTCGAGAGCGGCGAACAGTTGGCGAGCGTGCCGGTGGGCAATCACCCGCAACGTATCCGCACGGGCAAATTGCTGCTGCCCACACGCTGACAGTCGAACGCCGGCTAGCTGACCAGGCCAGCCAGCGGAGGGGCTACCCTGACGGCGAAAGGCAGAGTGATCTCGTAAACAACACCGCCAGTGCCAAAACCCGCCGGTAGCCCGTTGCGCAGCGCCCGCTGGTTGGCTACGTACAGGCGCCGACCGTCTGGTGAGAAGGCCGGGCCAGTGACCTCGGTAACCGCCGGATCACCGGGCAACCTTAGCAGGGGAATCGTCGTGCGATCAGGTAACAGGACCATGGCCCGCATGTCGCCACCATCCTCGACCACGACCATCTCACCGTCCAGCGTCATTGTAATGTTATCGACGCCGGCCATGGGCGGCTCGTCGGGGTCGGCCGGCGACCCTACCGGCCCATCGTCCGGGTTGTAAATGCTCTCGATTGTGCCGCCGATGGTATCAATGGCCCAGATATTGTCGTCGCTCTTGGTTGAAAAAAACACGAAGCCAGAGAGAAACCAGCACCCCTCGTTCCCTGCAAAGACTGTTGTCTCATCGAGGTAAACATCACTTTGCGGACGGCCGTCATCAATGGCATTAACCCAGCGAATAGGCACCGGCCCCTGGCGGGCCGCATCAATACCGGCGTCAACGACCAGCACCTGCAGCACACCCTGCTGCCAGTCTGGCCGACCACCGCTGGGCCAGGACGTTGCAGTCGGAAAAATCGTGCGGTAAAACCGTTCGTTACCTGCCATATCCTCGGTGTGATAAATCGCCCGGTCTTCAACGTCGAGTGCCGCCATCTCGTGGGCCTTGCGGCCAAAACGGTCCAGGCGGATTGGCTCGCCACCGTCACGGAGCGGGCTGCACTCGAACATGTAGCCGTCAAGAATTTCCTCTCCGTTCACCCAGGTGCCCCAGGGCGTGGGCCCGCCCGAACAGTTGGTGGTCGTGCCGCGCTGCACTGCGTAAGCGTCGACCAGCGCGCCATCGGCGTCGAAACGCAAGGCGCTAACGCCGCCGCGAAGCAGGCCCAGCCGTTCCGCGTCTTCCCGCGAGGTTCCCGGCAGCCCTGCCGCTCCGCCCGTGGTCGTATCACGGACTTCGCTGTTCGAAACGTAAATCCAACCGCCGTCGTTGGTGCGAAAGACCGCCCCGCCGTCCGGATCGGCGTGCCAGAGAAACCCCGGATTGGCGGCCACCGGCGGCTCGTTGAATACCGCAACCACACGGGAGCTGAAACCCTCGGGCAGTTCGACGCCATTGTCGTCCGCCGCCATCAACGGCCCGATGTCAGCAAAGCGGCTGCGCCCCGGTTCGGCTGGCCCGCCTCCGACCGCAGGAGAACTACTGCTATCGCTATGGCAGCCCGAGAGCCAACTGGCAGTGGCGAGACTACCTGCGGAAAATAGCAGGTTGCGAAGAAAGTCGCGTCGGGATTGCCCGAGACGCTCGATGTCTTTAAGTAGGGGGTTCATCGATTTTTACCTGGTTAATAATAGACAATAGCAGGGGCTCGCGACCTCACGTGCTTGAAGCACAGCACCAAAAACGCTTCTCGTATGCCAGCCTCTACAGAGCAATACTAGGCTGCACAGAGTACTGATGCGACCGGGCCAACCGGCGCGGCCACAGGTGTATTCCCCATACTACTTACAGCTTACCTTCTGGATCAAGGGACCCCTTCGGGCGCGGTGCTCGTTCCGCAAGCGCGATGCGCTCGCGCTCCCGATACTTAACACCACGGTTTAGAGGTCCAAGGGTTATTTAAAACGGAATATCGTCATCACCGGAATCAAAAGGCGACGCAAACCCGGCGCCGGGTACTTGCTGGTTTTGAGGGGCACTGGCCGGGTCGGTAGCTGCCTGAATTTTCCAGCCTACCAGATTATTAAAGTAGCGCCCGTTGTACTCCCGGCCCCGGATATCAAAGGTCACCGTGACGTCCTGCCCAACGGCAAGACCATCAAGCAAGCTGATTTTTTCTTTCAGAAATTCAAGATTGATGTCTTGCGGATAGTTGCCGTCTTCAACCGTGACGACCATTTCTTTCTTCGAAAAGCCACTGCTGAATGTTTGCTCGTCCTGGATAACTTTCACTTTACCCGTCAGTTCGTATGGCATGTTTCTCCTTCTGCTGTATCAGCCGCAATTATCGGCACCATTGAGTCAACCGGCACCACTTCAGTAGACATCCTGCGGATCAAAACTGCAGTCCGGCGCATTTTGTATTCTCAGTTCCCGCACTTCTCTGATTTTACGCTGTGCCTGCAAGCGCCAGCGCGCGGTAGAAAGTTCGTCGATCGTGAAGCCAAAATCCTGCAACTGCACCGCCACCGCAGATCGAGCGGCCACCGCCTGAGGGCGAGAGGGATATGGCCCCTGAACTTTTATACGTTCGGCATGTGTTCCCTCATCGCCCGATAGCGCAATCAGGCTGTAGCTATCGTCGTTATTACGCAGCACAAAGAGCTCTGCGCGCCAAAGCTGAGTATTTCGCAACAACAGAACCTCTGCTTGAGGTGCAGTTTCGAGATAGCGCAGATACACGCGTTTCCCCACCAAGTCCGGCACTGAATCACGATTAAATCCCTGATAACATACCAATTCAAGCACTTATGCTTTTTCGCGATACGCTGGTGATGCGTACATTCCTCTCAACAACGACTCCTGCCGATAGTTGTCGGTAGCACCCACACGGGAAAACAGTCATGTTCAAATTTGTCGGGGCCCTGTTAGGCTTTTTATTCTTGGGTTTCTTCGGCGGCTTGCTGGGTTTCTTTCTCGGCAGCGCCTATGACCGAATCCAGATGCTGGGCCTCGGCGGCGCCAACCCGCTAACACGCGGCCACCGCCAGCAGGTTTTTCTGAAAACCATTTTCACACTCAAGGGCAAGCTAGCCAAGGTTGATGGCCATATTTCCGAAGCGGAAATAGAGCACACCGAGGCTTTTATGCGCCAGCTTAAAATGTCTGCCGAGCAACGCCGGCAGGCCATTGAGTGGTTTAAGGAAGGCTCGGCTCCCGGCTACGACATAAACGCCATTGTTCAGGAGTTCAGACAGACCTGCGGCCATACCGCCAACCTGCCCGAGGTACTGCTGGTTTTCCTGATAGTCATCGCGCTGGCTGACGGCGATTTTGATACCAAAGAAGAAACACTGCTGAGCGATATCGCCCGACAGATCGGGTTCAGCGACAACCAGTTTCGTCAAATCCTCGACAGAACACTCAACCAGACCCACTTTGCGCCAGGCCACACCAGCCAGAGTAGTCTGGACGATGCCTACAAGGCACTGGGAGTCAGCGAGTCGTGCAGCGATCAGGAGTTGAAGCGCGCCTACCGCAAGTTAATGAGTCAGTATCACCCTGACAAACTCACCGGCCAGGGCCTGCCTGACGACATGATCGAGCTGGGCAAACAACAAGCCCAGGAAATACAGGCAGCGTATGAACTGATCAAAAAGCATCGGCAGGATTAGAGCGCCGCAACAGCCTCCGCCGCTCGATTCACTTCGTCCGGGTCGATGCTGGTGGGAATCAGCAGCAGCTCATCACAACCCGCGTCGCGGAATTGCTTCAGCCTGTCCGTCAGGGCTTGTACGCTACCTCGGAAGCCGCAACTCTCCGCCATGGCTTTGCGGGCATTGTCGTCCAGCCAGTTGAAGTAACGCAGCAGATGCGTTTCAACCTGCGCATTGGCGTTAGCCCCCAACGCAAACCAGAATGAAGAGGTTAGATAGGGCGCGGTTGACCCGCCCTGTTCTGCCCAGATTTGCCGGAAGGTGGCAAAGGCATCTACCGCTTCGCTCACCTGCCCGCTCATGCTCATACCTGCCAAACCACCGGACCAATGAGCGGCGCTTGCCATCCCTTTGGGCCCGAACACCCCCGCCAGTATCGGCGGCCCCCCGTCTTGCAACGGCAAGGGCTCGACCGGGCGCAGCGTACCGGCGCGCACTTTTTCACCGCTCCAGACCCTGCGCATTGTGGCAACCTGCTCTTCCATCACCGCCAGTCGCTTGCGATTCAGCGGTGTATTACTGGCGCGGTAGTCTTCTTCGCGACCGCCACTGCCCACTCCCACAATCAGGCGGCCTTCGCTGAAAACATCAATGGTAGCCAACTGCTTGGCAAGCACCACAGGGTCATGAATGGGCAACACAATGACGGTTGTGTGGAGCTTGACGCGCCGGGTTAGCGCCGCACAGGCCGATAGCGTGGCAATGATTTCGGGGCTGGGAAAACACAAGCGCTCGCCAAGTGCGAGGCTGTGGTAGGGGCCGCTTTCAATATTGCGGCACCAAGCCTCAAGCGTATTTCGGGTCCAGCCGGGCTCTGTCACCGGCAGTGTCATTCCAACCTTCATCGAGCACCTCTTGTCAGTCGAGATCGTAGTAGCGCGTTGGCCACTCAGTGTAGTGAAAAAGCGTTAGAGGCAGTATCACCGCTCACGCAACAGGTTTAACCGCCGAGCCCTGGTCTCTCTATTTGTACTACACAGCATGTAAACCGGTATGATGGCGGCGACCCCAACGCGAGCCGCACCAATGCCGAAACGCCCCTTCTGCCCACACTGCGAACGGCCAATGACAACCTGTCTGTGTGAGGCTTTGGTATCGGTGGACTGCCCTTACCGGCTCGTTATCCTGCAAGACCCCAGAGAAGCTCGACACGCTTTGTCCTCGGTGCCAATACTGGTGAAACAAGTACGCACTGCATCCCTTTGGGTGGGCGATGTGTTTGATCCGGCGGAGGTCATTGGCGCTAGCTGGCAGACAGACGCTGCACTGGTTTTCCCCTCAACTCAGGCAACCGGGGCACATGCAGCAAAAGACGGCGGAATTACTACCCTGATATTTCTCGATGGCACCTGGAAAAAGGCGACTCGCCTGATGCACCTGAATCCGTGGCTACAAGAACTGCCCTGCCTGGCTCTGCAGCCGGACCAGCCCAGCACCTACAGAATTCGCAAGTCTCCGCGCGCAGACGGTTTGTCCACCATAGAGGCGGCTGTACTGGTATTGAACGGACTTCAGTCAACTCAGGATTTCTCCGTCATCTTGCCGGCTTTCGAGAAGATGATCGATTATCAGATCACCGCCATGGGTAGGGACACCTACCGCAAAAATCATCTCAAAGCCGGACGCGGCGGCCTAAGCCCGCAATAGTCTGCAACTGCGCTTATATTCTCTGTATAATTCACTCCCTGATTTTTGCAACCCGGAGTAGGCCTTTGGAACGCTTTGTTGAAAACCTGATGTACAGCGCACGCTGGATTCTGGCCCCGATTTATATCGGCCTGAGCCTCGCGCTATTTATGCTTGGTTTGAAATTTTTCCAGGAAATCTTCCATTATCTGCCGGAGATTTTCGCCATGAAGGAATCTGATCTGGTATTGCTGGTCTTGTCACTGGTCGATATGGCGTTGGTAGGCGGCCTACTGGTGATGGTGATGTTCAGTGGTTATGAAAACTTTGTGTCGCAGCTCGATATAAGCGAAGGCAAGGAGAAACTGAACTGGTTAGGCAAGGTAGATTCCGGCACACTGAAAAACAAAGTGGCGGCCTCCATTGTTGCCATTTCATCGATACATCTGCTGAAAGTCTTTGTGAATACGGAAAATATCGAGCCTACCTATTTAAAATGGTATGTGATCATCCATCTCACCTTTGTACTCTCCGCCTTTGCAATGGGCTATCTCGACAAGATTACCCGCAACAACAATCACTGATCGGGTCATTCGACGATGCCCGCAACGCTACGCTTATGCGGGCCTACAACGCGTAGGCCTTAATAGGCGAAGCGTTTCAGGCAAGATCTGCCGCACTGTGCCGCTCGGGAGCCTGCTCTGACTCCTCTCCCCACACCCGATTCACGCGCCTGCCACGCTTTACTGCCGGGCGATCATGAATTTCCTGCGCCCAGCGCACCACGTGGGTGTAGGTGTGAACCTGAAGAAACTCGCCAGCTTCGTATAACTTGCCTTCTACCAAAGCGCCGTACCACGAGTACACAGCCATATCGGCAATTGTATACTCGTCACCGCACAGAAATGTACGCGATGCCAGTGTGCGATCCAACACATCGAGCTGTCGCTTCACTTCCATCGCATAACGGTTAATGGGGTATTCAAATTTTTCCGGCGCGTAGGCATAAAAATGACCAAAGCCGCCACCCAAAAAGGGCGCGCTGCCCATTTGCCAAAATAGCCAGGACAAACACTCCGCTCGATCAGCGGCATTGGTTGGCAAGAACGCGTTAAATTTCTCGGCGAGATACATCATGATCGCCCCGGATTCGAAGATACGGATAGGCGGCGAAGCACTGTGGTCAGCCATAGCCGGAATTTTTGAATTGGGATTAATCGCTGTAAAGCCGCTACCGAACTGGTCGCCATCCATAATATTAATCAGCCAGGCATCGTATTCAGCCTCAGCCTTGCCCAGAGCCAGCAGTTCCTCCAGCAAGATGGTGACTTTTACGCCATTGGGCGTCGCCAGCGAATACAGCTGCAAAGGATGCTCGCCCACCGGCAATTCCTTGTCATGAGTAGCGCCCGCGATCGGCCGGTTAATGCTGGCAAAATTGCCACCACTCGCCTGGTCCCAGGTCCAGACTTTGGGAGGCGTGTACTCTTGATGACTACTCATAGTAATTCGACCCTTTCTCGTTTGATGATAACCGGCAGGCTTCCACCGGACTCAATTGGCGGACATTTATGACAGACACCAGTGTGCCAGACCGGTGAGCGCCATCCAAGCAGCCTTGTTTGCGCCCTGCTTTTATGCACCGGCCATCTGCAAATTTCCGCAGCTGCCGGTCACCGCCAGAGATTCGCAGGTGTTACCCTATGCCCCCCGAGAATTAAGGAGATTGGCATGAGTCACGCTACCCCGGAATCCGGCCTGCAATTGCGGTCACTGGTCACTGAAGACGGGCACCTGAAGTTGTTGCTGAAAGAAGCCCCCGTACCCGAGCCGGGTGATGACGAAGTGGTTGTGAGAATTGAAGCAACGCCGATCAACCCCTCTGACCAGGCGACGCTGATCTCCCCGGCAGATGTCAGCACCGGAGAAACAACCGGTAGCGGCGCGGATACCGTCTATACCGCGAAATTACGGCCGGGACTGGAAAGCCGCGTCAAGCCCCGTATCGGTAAACCCCTGGCCATGGGCAACGAAGGCGCCGGTACGGTTGTCAAAGCCGGCGCCGGCAAAGCCGCCCAGGCTCTGCTCGGCAAAACCGTTGCGGTAATGGATGGCGCACTGTACTGCCAGTATCGAAAAGTACATGTTATGCAGTGCCTGCCACTCAATGAGGGAACCAGCGCACGTGAAGGCGCCTCCTGCTTTGTAAACCCCCTAACGGCATTGGGCTTTGTTGAAACCATGCGTGCCGAGGGCTTCAAGGCCATTATTCACACCGCTGCTGCGTCTAACCTTGGCCAAATGCTTAACCGGATCTGCATTAACGACGGTGTCGACCTGATCAACATTGTGCGCAAACCCGAGCAAGTCGAACTCCTGAAATCGCAGGGCGCCAAATACGTACTCAACTCCAGCGACGCTGACTTTGGCAAAGCACTGACCGCCGCCATTGAAGCCACAGGCGCGTATGTTGCCTTTGATGCAACCGGCGGTGGCGATCTTGGCAGCCAGATACTGACCTGCATGGAAAAAGCAGCACTGAAAGATACCGAACTGCCGGGGCCGTACGGCTCCAATACCTTCAAGCAGCTCTATATCTACGGCAGCCTCGATTTGTCGCCCACAGTGATCAATCGCAACTTTGGCTTTAGCTGGGGCATTAACGCCTGGCTGCTGACGCCTTTCCTGCAAAAGGCCGGCAACGAGAAAACCATGGAGTTGCGCCAGCGTGTTGCCGACGAACTGAAAACCACGTTTGCAAGCCACTACAGCGATGAAATTTCGCTGGTCGATGCCCTGCAAAAAGAGGTGGTAGCCGAGTACGCGCGGCAGGCAACCGGCAAGAAATTTTTGCTGAACCCGTCCAAATAGGACGGGATTCTCTTTTCCGGTCCGAATACCGCGATGGATGCCCAACTTGCCTACCGGCTAGCCGCAGACGCCGTACTGCTGATCCACGCGGGTTTTGTCGGGTTTGTTGTAGCAGGTCTGCTGCTGATTCTGACGGGCGGGCTATGCTCATGGCGCTGGGTAAGAAACCCCTGGTTCCGGCTGTTGCACCTGATTGCCATTGGCGTTGTTGTGTTGCAGTCGTGGCTGGGGGTCATTTGCCCGCTCACTACCTGGGAGTTGGCGCTGCGCGAAAAGGCGGGAGGCGCCGTGTACGCGGGTAGTTTCATCGCCCACTGGCTGGAGTCAATGCTGTACTATCGTGCACCGCCCTGGGCTTTTATCACGGTTTACACCGTATTTGGCTTACTGGTTCTCGCCAGCTGGCACTGGGTAAAACCGCGACCATTCAAGAAACGGTAGCAAGGTTGTTAAACGCTGCTACCGACTTACCGTTAGATTCCAAAATCCCAGCGTGCGCTCAACACATACGTTGTCTGATCAGGAAACGGCGTTTGCGTATAGTTTCCGGGCAGCAGCGGCTGATCGAGAATCAACAGCGAGTCTTTTACCTGCGTCAGGTTTTTGGCATGCAGCGCCAGTGACCAGCCCGCATCTTCCGACTTCAGGCCAATGCCCATATCTACCCGTGTGGTACCGGGCTGATAGGTATTGGGGTCGATATCGGAATCCAGAAAGCGGCCATCGTTGTAACTCACATTCAGGCGAATATTGGCGCGCAAATGATCTATGCCAAAAAAGGCAAACTCATAGCGTGGCGACAGGGTCGCATTCCACTGCGAAGCATAAGGCAAAGGCTTGCCCGCCAGATCCTGGCCGCTGTCCTGACCGGAGGTGAAGATAGGCGGCCCGTCCGGAAACTCTTTGTAGATCGCATCGAGGTAGCCAACGCTGCCGGCGATGCTTAAACCGTCCAGGGGCGGCAACCAGAAAAAGTCCAACTCGGCACCACGGCTTTCTGATTCCGGCGCGTTGTCGGTCACCAGTGTTACGCCGTTAAAGGTACGAATCTGCAGGTCTTCGACTTGCGAATCGAAGACCGCCATATTGAGTACCAGCGAGCCTTGCAACAGGCGGGATTTCAAACCGACTTCATAGGTCACTGCCGACTCGGCAGCGTATTCAAGCGACCCCGGGTTGAGCGGCGCAAAATCAAATCCTCCCGCCTTAAACCCCTTTACCGCGGTAAAGTAAGTGTTGATATCCGGTAGCAGCTCGTAGTTGATGGCCACCTTCGGCGAGACATTGGTTTCCTTACGCTGCAGGTCAGACGCGACAAAACTTTCCTGCTGCAGCGAGCCGGCGGAAATACTGTTGCCCTCCGCGACAGCCGAAAACGATGCTCCTTCGGACTCATCTTCACCATAGCGAAGCCCCAAGGTCAGATTAAGGCGGTCTGTAATGCCCCAGGTAAGCTGGGAAAAAAGCGCCGCTGAGGTGGTCTCCGCAGATGTTCCCGCAATAAAACGCTCACGCTGCCCTACAAAGATCAGGCCACTGGTATCAATCGGCAGCCCCAGCAGAAAAGGATCAAACGGTAGCTGCATGTTCTGGACAATAGCCCCCGCACGAGCAAACGCGAGCAAACCGTTCAAATCAACATCGATGTCCTGAAAGACATTAACCTTGGACTGTTGCCCGAAAAGCCCGACCACAAAATCCACTTCATTGCCGAGCCCGAAGAATGAAGGCGCGGCGGCGTCAAAACGAAACTCGATCGAGCGCGCTGAATAGGGATTGCCTCGCGGAGGGCCGTTAAACACCACCAGATTGACCGGTGAGTAATCAACGTCAAGCGCGTACGGTGTTTTCACCTGGGACCAGGCAAGGATGGACGTCAGCTGGGTACGCTCCAGCCCAAAAAAGGGTGGCGTTTGCCAGATCAATTGCATTGAGGCCGCTGCAGTTTCCCGATCAGACAGTGTCAAACCATCCGTCGAGGTATTCTGGTCAAAAGCGTCGGCTTCTGTTTCCGGGTCGTACTCCCGGAACACCCTGAGGCTGCGCTCGCTGGCAATTGACAGCGATTGGGTATAGCCCTTGGTGCGCGATTTCGCGCGCAGCAGATTGACCTTTGCGGTCAGCACATCGTTGACATCCCACAGCAGCTTGACCCGAACGCCTTCGTCTCGCTGGGTTTGTTGCTCGTCGCGGGTGCTGTTGAACTCCAGGGTGTCGCCGTCGTTGTAGCGAAAGGCTATACGCCCTAACAGGCTGTCACCGATCAACGGGCCGGAAACGGCCATTTCATAGCTTTCGCTGGTGACGTCCTCTTTGCGGGCGTAACTGATATAGCCCTCGGGGGAATCTGTGGGCGCTGCCGTATGGAAGTTAAATACGCCCCCCAGGGTGTTTTTCCCGAACAAGGTACCCTGCGAGCCGCGCAAGACCTCAAGGCGCTCAAGGTCAAAAACGGCATCCTGGGTAAAGGTGGAGCGGCCAAAGGGTACGTCATCAATGACCAGCCCAATGGATGGCTCAAAGCCGATACCCAGCGGCGGGGTACCAAAACCCCGGATGGTCACGGTGGTATAAAGCGCCAACGAGGCATCGAAGTTCACATTGGGTATGTAACGGGTGATTTCACCCACATCACTGATGCCCGACTCACGAACAAAGTCTGCATCGACGACCGAGATGGAAAGCGGCACGTCCTGAGCACTTTCAAGCCGTTTGTTGGCCGTTACCAACACTTCTTCAATAAGCCGCGGTTCCGCCGCGTTTGCCGGAGCACCCAGTGCCAGGCAAAGGGCAAGGGCCGAGGCACCGCCGCGCGTACAAAGACCAAACCCGCGACCCAGCGGCGATACAAATGAATATGCACTATTCAAGGCTGACTACCCCATATGATTGTTGTTATTCCAGAGGTCTGACTTCTGAAACTATAACACTGCGCTCAGGCACTTACGATACGAACAGCCACCGACTCACGTCCGATAGCGCATTCAGAATTTACAGGCCGACAAGCTGACATAGACTCACGGTACGTGCAAACGTTGTTGCGCCGCGCGCCGCCGGAATGGCGCGACAGGCAAAAGATCGGGATGACGGGATATTCCCTCAGTCACAGTTGACAAGAATGTCGGTCGAAAGCGCTTTTCGGTTAAACTCTGCGCTTTAAACGGACGGTTGGCGTTCAGTCGCTTCCAGCATTCAACCCATACTCCTCAGGACACCACGATCGCATGTTCGGATACCGCCACGGCTTCCACGCCGGCAATTTTGCCGATGTATTCAAGCACGTTATTTTGATTCAGTTACTCAAGTCCTTTCACAAAAAGGATAAACCCTTTTATGTGCTCGATACCCACGGCGGCGCCGGCCGCTATGATTTGCGATCAGCCGAGGCGCAAAAGGTCGGCGAATACAAAGAGGGTATCGGGCGATTGTGGGGTTTAAATAGCCTGGAGCCCGAGTTGCTTGACTACCTGCAGCTCATCGAACGGTACAACGCCGGAGAGTCTCTGACCACCTACCCGGGCTCACCGCGCATTATTCAGCAATTTCTGCGACCACAAGACCGGTTGGAGGTCTGCGAGTTCCACCCCCGCGAACACCCTGTATTAGCCAGGGAAATGTCTGATTCACGACAAGTCAGGGTTTTACTGGAGGACGCTTACAAAGCCCTTAAATCACAAATACCGCCACGCGAGAGCCGCGGCCTGGTCTTTATGGACCCGTCGTTTGAGATGGACGGCGAATTCGAGCGCCTGCAGGGTACCGTTGAACTACTGCAAAAGCGCTGGCGCCACGGAATGCTGGCCATGTGGTATCCGATATTGGATAGAGAATCCGGCGCGCGTTTTCACAAAGCCCTGAAAAAAATGCCTATTGATAATCTTCTGTGCGCGGAACTGGGAATAAGCGACGAGGCAAGGCGGGGGATGCATGGCTGCGGCATGGTTATGGTAAACCCGCCCTGGCAACTGGATACCACGCTTGAGCGGATTTTGCCTGTACTACGCGACCTGCTCGCGCCGGGGGGAAAAGGCCACTGCCGGCTCGAATGGTTTCACCGCTGTTAGACCGGGAGCCGGAACAGCGTGCTGCATCAACGTCAACGCAACACGGCGTTTACGTTGATACAACATAAACAAACGCTACTGCACCTGTTGCTGCATGTTTTGCGCCTTCAACGCGCGTTCCATTAGGATGTTGCGCTGCTTTTCAGTTAGCGCATCCTGAATGCGCGCCTGCAACAAAGCCGACTCGGCAGTCATCTCGCCGCTAACCTCACCCAGCTTTTTCGCATTTTTACGAATGGCGCGCTCATTATAGTTGGGCACAATTTCTGCGCCCAGAGCTTGCTTGAGCTGTTGCATCTCTGTTTGCAACTCTTCGGTTTTGACACTTGCTTCCTCAAGAATTTTTTGAATTTCCCGCTTCTGTGCTTTATCCAGATTTACAATCTGATCGAGTTGATTCACCTGCTCATCAAGTTGTGCCCCCGGCACAGCACCTGCGGCAAGCGGCAGGCTCACCAACATCAGTGCCGCGAGCATACGGTTAATAATATTCATGCTATCTCCTGTTAATAATATCAATAGGGTGGCTAACACCATACGTGAGCTGTCCTGGCAGTTTCACCCTTTAAATAACAGCATTTTTCACCAGATATTCTGTGAACTTGAGGGCACAGCCTACAACAACGCATCTGGTTCTCAAATTGAAAAAACAGGTCGCGCGAATGCGAAATATTACCGCCGCCAAACTTGATGCCGGATAACGACAGCGTGATAGGGTATTTGCATCAACTCTGCGAAGGAGGAGGCACAATGAGTCTGTTAAAACTGACGATGGTAACAATCACCGCAGCATTGCTTTCTTCCGCGTCTTTTGCGCGGGATTGCACGGCACCGGCGGCACCCGACATCCCGAAAGGTAAAGACACTAACACCACTGAAATGATGAATGCCAGAGCCGAATTCAGCGAGTATCTTGCACAAAGTCGCCAATATCTGGCCTGTGTAAAGGACAAGCAGATGAAACTGGCAAAAGACGCTACCGAGGACGAACGCGAAGCGGTGGACGAACTGTATGACTCGATGGTTAGCAATATGCAAACTGCCTACGAAGATATGGGCCGCGCTGCAAAGCAGTTCAAGCAAACAGCCGAAGCGAAAATGGATGAAGCCGACGCTGCCACCCAGAGTGAACAGGACGCCGTAGCACGTCTATACAAGGATATGGTGACCAAACTCAAGGCCGCCTCTAATGAAGTCAAGCGCGCCTACAACGACTTTCAGGAAGATGTTGAAGAAGCTGAGTAAGCCTTAGCCACAAAGCACTTCACCACCCAAAGCCAGCCGCAACCGTTTGCGGCTGGCTTTTTTTTGCCTTTATT
>DIBR01000055.1:10119-41060 GCA_002415025.1 Spongiibacteraceae bacterium UBA5047 | reverse complement strand
GGATCAAGCGTAGGCCCGCATAAGCGCAGCGTTGCGGGCAAACCTCAGCGCCCTTCGCTTAATTCGGCCTACGAATGTGCAATGCACGTAGGCCTGCATAAGCCACAGGTGTCAGCGTGGCCCGCAAAGCGTTGTGGCCATGCAGGCAGTTACTGCTGCGATTGCCAGCAATCCATAATTTCGGAGGCACTCGCGCTCCATACCTCAGACCTTGCTGCAATATAAGCCAAGGCTCTCTCCAGATAGGCAATGCGATGAGGCTGGCCCAGCAGCCAGGGATGAATGGTCAGGGAGAGTATACGACCACCCTGCCGACTGGCTTCATCTATCAGAAAATCGCAGGCATCCTGCATCTGCTCTACATAAGAAGCTTCTGAGTGCTGGTTGTTCTGCAGAATAAAGCGATCATCAAGCTCTGTGGACAGCGGCATGGCAACCAGTGGGCCGGATTCGGTACGAAAGGCGTAGGGCAAGTCGTCATTCACCCAGTCACAAAAATAGCCAATGCCGTTTTCGACCAGCAACTCCGGCGTGTGTTCGGATTCGTTTTTGGCCGGCGACAGCCAGCCGCTAACGCTCTGGCCACTAAGGTCACGCAGACCGCCGAGCGCACGTTTAACCAGCTCGGCCTCCTGCTCCCGTGGCTGCCCGCCGTAATGCAGCGCATCCATGTGGTAGCCGTGACAAAGAATTTCATCTCCGCGCTCTTTAAGCAGCGCCGTAAGATAGGGGGTGCGTTCCGCCAGGCGCGTATTCACCGCAAAGGTAGGTTTCAGTTTGTATTGATCGAGCGCCTTGAGAACGCGAAACAAACCGACGCGGTTGCCGTAGTCGCGAAGCGAGTAATGCCGCAAATCCGGATAGGGCATGGTCATGCCGCCCGGCACCTTGAAAGGAACCCCCTGCTGGTTCAGCGGATAAAACTGCAGGTTCACATTGATCCACAACGCCAGGGTTTTCTGTTCGGGCCACGCAACCGCCTTGCGATCAGACAGCATGCTCCAGTGGTAGCGCTTGTGATCCATACCGTAACTGCGTTCAGGGTATTGCAGATAGCTGTCGTCGAGCGCCATCAGACCACCTCCCCGCGCGCAGCAATATCCTGCAGCGCCACATCGTAATAGTTCGCCATAAAGTACTCGGCAATTTCGCGGCCGGTAGTCACCCACACATCGCTGTGGCCGGTAATGTATTCCAGCGCTTCTTCAAAGGCCTTCATACGGTGCGGGCAACTCACCTGATAGTTGTGGGTAGGAATACACATGATGGTGCCGCTTTCGTCGCCCTCCTGATACAGGCGGTCAAAATTGTCCTTGATCTGTTGGCCGTAACGGCGCGGCTCAATCTTGTTGACCACATAGGCGATGGTGTCATTCATTTCCAGTGAGTAGGGAATAGAGACAAAGCGCTTGCCACTACGCAGATTAATCGGTGTCGGCTGGTCATCATGAAATAAATCGCAGGTGTAGATTCCCGCTTCGTCACCAAACAATTCGCTACCCACTTCCGCAAACAAATCCAGCGTCAGCTCCGAATGCGACAGCGCGGGCGCCAGATAGCCCGCACACTTTTGCCCGGTGTGCTTGTAGATGGTTTCAATGGAGTCGCGAATCATCTCGCGCTCCTGGGCTTCAGACATGCCATAGGTATAGCGCGTGTTGTAAATACCGTGGCTAAAAAACTCCCAATCGCGCTCGGCGCAGCGCTCTATAATTTCCGGGTGGTGATCACACAGCGCCGTAGACAGGGAAATGGACCCGCGAATACCGTATTTGTCGAGCAGCTCCATCTGGCGCTGATGGCCAACGCGGTTGCCATAGTCGCGAATGGTGTAGCCGGGCAAGGCCGGATACGGCTGCGGCCAGGCCGCTCGCTGCGGGTTAGCCGGTGGATTCAGCTCGTAGAATTCGATATTCGGCGCTACCCAGAACGCCAGTTTGGCGCCGTTAGGCCACTCGATTTTTGGCCGGTTGTGGTAGGGCCAGTAATCGTAAAAGCCCGGATCTTCCTTCACCTTTAATTACTCCGCAGCCAGTCGAACACTTCCTGCACGCCCACAACGTCTGCATATTTCAACGACAGATCGGTGAGGTTCGCATAGTGATAGCTTTCATGTTTATCGGCTACACACTCCTCGGGAACAATCGTGCGATAGCCGCGCGACAGCGACTCAACGGCCGTGGCACGAATGCAGCCCGAGGTAGAGCCGCCGGTCAGAATCACCGTGTCGACCTTGTGCCAGACGCAAAGCGACTGCAGCTGGGTTTCAAAAAACGCCGAGGGCATTTTCTTCAAATAAATAACATCCTTAACCGTGTCGATTTCAAGACGGTCATCAAACTCGCTGCGCTCGGAATCAAACTTGATGTTCTGCAGGCTGTCGGGCGTATCCGTGCGCGTACCCCAGATACCGGCATCTTCCCCCGACTCCATATAGGCAACGTGGGTCCAGACCACCGGCCAGTTTTTGGCGCGAAAGGCCTTGGCCAGATCGTTGATGTATTCCATCTGGCGGGGGTCGGTTTCGTAAGCGGTTTTGAACAGGTCTGTCCGGGTATAGGCTTTTTGCGGGTCGATATTGACCAGAATCGCCTTGTCACCAAAGCCGAAGCGCTTGCGGGCGGGGTTCGCCTGCACCTCGTGATAAATTTCTTTAGCGGTTTTGGTGGTGGTTTCCATGCACTCTCCTTGACGGCAGGCTCGCGGTTGAGAGGTTGCCGAGCGAGCCTTAGCCCATATGATATATAGTTATATTTTTATACCATAAAAGCTGTCTGCGGCCAATTGCGCCAGCTCCAGATTAAAGTACGAGGTTGCCAAAATACAAATCTGCTCATGTTTGCCAGCGCGCCGCTGCTTGACCTTGTGCAAGACTCGCCAGACCGCGGATTTTGCCAGGCCCGGGCAGCCCGCTCCATCACTCCCCTACCAGAATCAGTTTGCCGGTCGTCGGGTCTCGATAGACTTGTCCCACTGGCTCAAGCCCACTCCCGTCCTGCATGGTTTCCTGCAGTGATTCCGGCACATTCGCCAGCTCTCGACCAACGGATACCTCGTGTTGCTGTGCATCGAAATGCTTTTGCAGTTCGGGGCTGAACGCCACCAGCGCGGCAATCAACCCGCAGGCAAACACCAGAATAATATCCACCAGATTGGCGAGCGGCCCGAGGGGGTCATCGTCATTGTCGAGGAACGTACTGCGCCGCCAGTTATCCATTTTTGACAGGTACTCGAAGTGATTCCAGAGCCGCATCATACCAACGCCGACGTAGGCGACCGAGCACAAACCCAACCATACCGGCTAGCAACCCGATAACAGTGGTATCAAATGCAACGGTCATAGCTGTCGTGAGGATCTTCAGCTCACCCTCTCCCAATGCCGCCAAGCCCGGACCCAAGGGTATCAACGTACCCATCAACCCGAGCATCGGCGCCAGACGGGTAATAAAATCCGCCCGCTCAATGCGTCTTCGCCCCGCGCTTACCAAACGCTGATGATTCCGCGCATTTTCAAGTCGACGAATACCGCCATAGCGTTCGCCAATCGCAATACCCACTTCGTAGACTGTCAGAACCAACATCATTAAGAGCGCCCAGACAACAGGCTCCAATAGCAGGTTGGTTATCTGGTGCATCAGCCCCAGGGAATAACTCGCTGTCATACTCGACTCCAATTTAACTGCCTAGGCCTTTCTGTGCCCACGGACTACCCCCACACCAAGAATAAATACCGCCAGCAACACCAGCCACCAAAACCACTTATCCACCGGCAGCGCTTTACCGCCGCCTTCTGACGCCACCTTATCGGGGACTGCGGGCGCAAGCTCCAGCTCCTGAATATGACTAGGGGCCTCGACTGTCTCCGTGTCCAATGTCGACTGCCTGAGGATGGCTTCCAGCGCCGCTGCGTCGTCAGCATTCAAGTACGTTTTCACCAGTTCATACATCGGGTGTTTAGGGTGGGTATGTCCACCACCGGGCAGACCCACTGCTAGAATGTTGTTCGCAAATTGCTGCGCCAATTGCTGGCGGGTATCGGCGTCAGCGTCCCAGAAACCCTTTTTAATAGCGACGAGCATTACCGCGAGGATGTTGGTTTGTACATGCCGCTTGTGGCTCTCTGACAGGAATTCGTCCAAGCCGATATCAAGTCGGTCATCAACGTAGACCGCTTTGACCTCCTCCCAGACCCGGTCATTAATAATATCGGGGCTGGTAACCTGCCAACCCCAGAGGTATTCGATAAACTCGCTGCCCATCGTGCGTGCTCCCGCATAGCCTTCTGCCATCAATGGCTTGATCCATTGGGGGTTAAGAAAGCGGCCGCGCAATTCTCCCAGCAAAGCGCTGGACAGATCATCGATACGAAGGTTGTTGTCGTCAGCGTGGTTGATGACAGCGCTGTCGGGCGGTCTGCCACTAACAACTTCCACGGCTAGGTTAAACCCGCCGAGATAGTCAAAGGCATCATTATTATCCATCAGGCCGTAGAGGTTGCTGGCGCGGCCCAGGAAGGTCTGAGACACACCAGCCAATTGTCGGCGAAACAAATCCTGCGTGCCTTCGCCGGCAAGATTCACGCCGTAGGCATGACCCATGCGCTGGATAAATACTTCCGCCAGTTCGTCTCTCTCCTCCCAGGCACTGGAACGTTCGACCAGGCGATTGATCCCCGCACCGTAACTCCCCGCCGCTATACCAAAGACCCGCAGACTGGCTTGTCGCCCTAGTGCGTCTGCAGATAGATCCGGACTCGAAGCGAGCAAGGTGCGAGCCTCCTTAACCCAGTTGGCGGCCACTCTGTTTTTCTCGAAGGTTTCATTACCACCGCGCCGCCATACACCAAGCGGCGCCAGCGCTGATTCCAGCGCCAACGTGAGCGCAGGGTAGTCGGTCTTTATATGATCAGCACTGGCATCCAACGCCAGCAGGCTAGCCTTATCCAGCAGCACCAAATGCTCACCATACAGATCGCGAAACAGCCCGGAGGTGGTAAACAGTACGTCTAGGCGTCTGGTCTGGTGCTCCCCGAGCGGCAAGCGTTCGAGCCCCTGAACAATACCGCGACTGTTCCACATCGGCCGCACACCCAGCAGCTTCATACCGAAGGCGATCATAGCGCCCTCATCCCGTACGGCATCCGATGCCCACAGAATTACACCCTGCTTGTCCCCGTCGTCAGTGTTTGCAGGCGTCTTCGCCAGAATTTCGTCTGCGAGTTGCCGGCCGATGTCATAACCGACCCTGGTGGGTAAAAGGCTACCGTCCAACGCATAAAAGTTGCGCCCGGTAGGCAGCGCTTCCGGTGTGCGAATAGGATCATTACCTTTGCCTGGCGATACAAAACGACCATTGAGGCCATCGAGCAACGCACGCATTTCCGCAGCGGGAGAAGCCACGAGATTTTGTCGCCATCGTTGCACCTTGTCGCTGGAGGCAGGATACCCGGATTTCATGGAGCCAAGCATGGTGTCGACTGCCGTTTGCGACCAGTCTCTCCCGAACACATGCAGACCCAAGGGCATAAAACCTTCCTGAAGATTGGTCAGGTAGTGGCCCACCTCGTGGAGTAGAAAATCGTCGTCAATGGCGCCAAAGCCAACCCCTCGCACTTCTAGCTCCTCGTCCATACTGGCAACTAACTCATCGCGCAACCCAAGCCTGTCGATATCCGCGCGTAAGGTGTTTACAGCGCGCTCTCGGGTTGACCTGTCAGTAGCGGCCTCGGCGCTTTCGATCAGCTGCCTCAAATGCAGCAAGTCGTCATATAACTCTGTAGCGGCAAGCGGCGGTGTCAGATGGTCAACCATAACGGCTAACCCGCGGCGCTTTGCCTGAATGCCCTCGCCAACGCCATCAACAATGTAGGGGTAGATCCCCGGCAAATCTCCGGCGACGATACTCGGATAGTCTTCGCCACTCAGGCCAACGGCACGCTTGGGCAAAAATTCGTAGGTAGAATGACGACCGACATGCACCATTGCGTCGGCTTTAAATACCGATTGAAGGTAGTGGTAGAATCCGAGGTACTGGTGCGGAGGAGGAAACGAAAGATTGGCATGCAATAATTCTTCGTTGATCTCCCAGCCCCGCGGCGGCTGCGGGCCAATAAAAACATTCCCGAAACGCAGCCCCGGAACCAATACATTGCCCTCCCATACCATCACCTTCCCTGGCGCCGGACCCCAACCGCGAACACCTTCTATGCGCATAGCGAGTAAGGCATCGCGCAATGTCTCCGTTTCACTCCAGTCGCGGTCTTCACCCTGTGCCGCGGCGCTGACCAGACGTTCATACTCGCTCTCTAGTTGCGCGAGCAAATCCAGAGCGCGATCCCGCCCTTTGTGGCGCAAGCCGTCCAGTGCATGACGCAAATTATTCGCGGTATTGTGCAGCAAATTTTCCACTCGCTTGAGCCGCGTTTGCCTGAGGCTGATATTGTCGAGCGCCAAGGAGTCGGAAATGGCGAATTCCAGTTGCTGATGTAATGCCGCGAGTGGCCCATCAACCATTTCTGCCTTAACAGCGTCGGGAAGACTATCAAACCAGGCGCGGTACTCTTGCGCTGTCAGGCTCTCTACCTGCGTAGACATACGTTCCAGTGCCTTGGCATTTTCCGGCAGATTCACACCGCGCTCCTGCAACAAATCCAGCAGTGCTTCGCTGGTCTGAGGCAATTCTCCCGTGGTGTAACCCGCTGCTTTCAAGGCCTGAAGAATCTCAAGCAAACTCTCGGGAACATTCAGGTTGTCAGCGCCAATATTGTGCCTACCCGGCGGATGATTGTAATAGACAACAGCAACCCGTTTTTCAGCATTGGCCTTTTTTTGCAGGGCTAACCAACGTTCCAGCCTTCTGACTTGACGATCGATTTCCCCGTCCAGCGGAATGCTTCGGGCAAGTTTGGCGCCAGTAACCTGATCAATCAAAGAGGGAGAAGCCAACGCGAGCACCTGAGCCTGGCTGACGCCCTGTAACTCCGGCATGGCGACACGGTAATGGACGGTGTTGCGCGGAATGCCCTCAGCCGAAAGCTCATGATCTGCTTGCGTCCAGTCACTTAAACGGAGTCCTTTCAGCACTGGCACATTCATGTCAGCCAACAGCGCCTCAACCTGCTCCCGACCCTCGCCACCCCCGATCACGAAATCCTGCAAGGCGACCACTGCCCAGTCGGTATGAGTACTTTTTTTCATAATCGACTGCATAGCCTGTACTGCTTCAACACTGGGTTTACCCCAACCCGCCAGCACTGATACGCAGTTACCGCGAACTTTCCCGCAATAACGACGATGCAGTTGCCACTCGTCGCCGAGATCACCCGTATCGTGATCTAGAATCCATACTACGGGTTGGTTGCGATCCAAGCGCGCAGCCAGTTCGGAGGCTGGCAACCAACTGCTCTGCCCCTCATGATGCAACGCGAAACGCAGTGCAGACACGGCTTCAATTGCAGCCTTACGCCGCCCCCCACTCGCCAACATATCAATGAGGCTTCCAGCATTGCGAGCCGACCGATTAATCCAGTAGCCGCGAGCCTGAAGCCAGTCAGCGTACCGGGGGTACTGCTTTTGCCGGTCTTTCAGCGTTTCGACACTGGCCAGCACGTCGCTATCGCCAACCACAGGTTCAGGTAAAGCGCTGTCGAAAACCACTCCATTTTTATCAGCATTCAACGACATTAAGCGGCGATCGCTGTGCAAGATATAACGCTGCTGCCCTCTCGGATACCGCGCCGCGAATAGGCGTTCTGCCGCATCGCCAAACACTGCAATGATTGCGACAGATGAACCGCGATTAATCAGGCGTTGTAATTGTGTATCACTTAATTCTGCGAGCTGGCTAACAGTGCGAACCAAAACCGTCAGACCGGGCCGCTCAGCCAATAGATGATGTGCACCTGCAACGATTGTCGGGGCAGATCGATCTGAGACGATAGCCAGTACATCAACCCGGTTACCCCCCTCATTGGCCAACAAGTGGCTGTTCAGCAGAAGTGTGAACAAAAAGGCTGCACCAAGCCGCAATTGTTGTGCGCCTGACTTAAAATATTTAGGCATGCAAGGAATCCCGCGTTAAGGCACATTGTAGGGAGAGAGACGGCACACGAAACGACGCGAACACCAACGTAACCGGCACCCCGCCGTGATTGTCGCAATGTTTCTGGCCGGTCTCCGGGCTGACAGCTTCGCCGCGCAATTTTGCGACGCCTGATGTCGCCTTCCCATATTGCTGACGCAATACAGTGGCGGCTGTATCGGGGAGACACAGCGTGAGATCAGTTTGAACTGTTTACCGTTGCGGGGGCAGCACAGGCTTTGCATCGTTAGAAAGGCTCACCTGTTTCCCGTTTAACCTGCGATATTGGCTATGCCGCAGGCACCTGAAACGTGCCGGAATGATACCGGGATACTTCCACTAGTCAAGCGCACGCCGGAGCATGCTTCGACGAAAAGGAACCGGCCCCTCGACATAAATTTACGGAGTTTTGTGCCATTGATCGCAAAGCCCTGCATTTCGATCCAAGCCAAAATGCAGGGCACTGAGTATTACCGGGACTTAGTCAATTTAGAGATTGACTGGCGGGCTAGAGTGACTCTGGACAGAGATTACTCTTCGGCTTCCTCCTCTTGAGGCATACTTGCGCTACCTCCGGCACTGCCACCTACCGAGTCATCCTTTTTTCGGAGCTCACGTTCGGTTTCAATACCCGCCTGACTGTTGTCATAACGAGAGTTGCCCTGGGTGCGGGTTTCAATATCTCCGCTACCGGCCTCGTTCTTACGATCCATCACCGGATCCGTGTTGTTAGCACCGCCGCCGACATTGTCGGAGTTAATACCTCCACCGGCTGAGCCACCGCCGGAAACCGGGTCGTCCACGGCCAGAGCCGGGGCAGAAACCAAGGCAAGTACCAGTGCCAGTGCTGAAGACGAGGCTGCAATTTTTGATCTATTCATAGTAGAACTCCTTTCTGCTGTTGGGACGTTCGCCTATAGAAGTAACAGCCGCCGTACGCCGGTCGCTGCGAAAAAATACCGCCTGCACCCGTGCTCGTGATTTATTTACGAATACCGCTCCGCAGCGTGCTCCAGTCTGTCGTTAATCGGAAACGGTTTGCCGGATCATAGCTGCAGGGGCTTGCACAGAACCCAAAATGTTATAATATTACATTTTCTGATTCTGGACAGTCTCCGGCAATGCCCCCTCGCTCGCACACAAGCAGACTGCAGCTCCTGTTAGCCGCCCTGCTCAGCCTCACACTGCTCACCAGCAGCGTGTTCGCGGCCCATGTGCACAAGGACGGCCTGCCCCACTACAGCGATTGTGACTCCTGTTTACAGCTCAGCGCCCTTGACGCCATCGCCCAGAGCGCGGCGCCAGTCGCCCGGCTCTATCCTGCCAGCCCGCTCAGCAGTGACCGCCGCTATACCTTCAACAGTTCCCGCCACCATCAATTTCAGGCACGCGCCCCACCCCGTCTTTTCTCATAGCAGCAAAACACTTATTCCATGAATTCGACGCGGCCAATAGGCATACGCGCCGCACTGTATGAGACCGGACAATGACCTTACGCCCCTACTGGGTGGCCCTGATGGCCGCCACCAACCTGAACGCGGCAGCCTACGCTGCGAGTGACAAACAGCACATCGAAGAAGTGATCGTATCTGCGCCGCTGGCCAAAAGCGCCTCCGACTCAGCCCTGCCCATTGCCGTACTAAGCGGTGAAGCCCTGCGTCAGGAAGCTGCCTCAAGCCTCGGCGAAACCCTGAGCAACGAGATTGGCGTACACAGCGCCAGCTTTGGCAGCGGCGTGGGCAACCCGGTGATTCGCGGTCAGGGCGGCAACCGCGTGCGGGTACTGCAGGACGGCGTCGGCAGTCTCGACGCCGCTGACATCAGCCCCGACCACAGTTATACCGCCGAACCCTTGCTCGCCGACCGCATTGAAATCATTCGTGGCCCGGCCACCCTCCTCTACGGCAACGGCGCCATTGGCGGCGTAATCAACGTGGTGGATAACCGCATTCCCGATACGCTGCCAGAGGCCATCAGCGGCGCCATCGAAACCCGTCACGCCACCGCCAACGACCAAAATAGCAGCGTGTTCCGCCTGGATGGTGGCCTCGGCCAATTTGCCTGGCACGCCGACGGGCTCTACCGCGACAGCAACAATCTCGATATCGCCGGTTCCGCCATCGACACTGAGGCGCTCGCCGCTGCTGGCGAGGAGCTACCGGAGGAAAACACCCGGGGTTATATCGGCAACAGCAACAAGCGTTCGGACGCGTGGACGGTTGGCGGCTCATGGATCGGACAACGTGGTTTTATTGGCCTGTCGGTGAACCGCGCCAACAACAACTATGGCTTACCGCCCGGCGCCCACGAAGAACACGAAAGCACACCGGGCGGGGAAGAACCCCATGAAGATGCCAACATCCGTCTGGATATGGAGCAGGAGCGAATCGACCTGAAGGGCGGCCTCGAACTCGAGGGCTTCTTTAAAGAGCTTGACCTGCGTTTGAGCCGAAATGACTACCAGCACCGCGAACTGGAGCAATCGGGAAGCGCCACGGAGGTCGGCACCGTGTTCAAAAACAAGGCCAGCGAAGGCCGCATGGTATTGCGCCACAACCCACTCGGTAGTTGGCAGGGCGCGATCGGCCTGCAATTGGGCGACCGTGATTTTTCTGCGGTTGGTGAGGAGGCCTTCATTCCGCCGGCCGATATCCGGAGCGCCGCTCTCTTTCTGGTCGAAGAGCTTGCGCTCAATCGCTGGACCTACGAATTCGGCTTGCGCGCCGAGCAGCAGAGCATTCATATCAGCGACTGCAAAAAAGAGCAGGACACCTACTCCGCCAGCGCCTCCGCACTGTGGGACTTTCGCGACGACAGCAGTGCACTGTTCGCGCTGAACCGCTCGGAACGCGCGCCCACGGTGGAGGAGTTGTATTCCAACAGCCAGAACTGTAACAGGGCCGGTAATCTGAACAACGCCATCGAACATGCGGCGACTGCGCGCATTGAAGTGGGCGATCCTGAGCTCGACAAGGAGCTCTCACACAACCTGGAAATCGGCTTGCGCAAAACACTCGGCACCGTTACCGCCGAGCTGAGCCTGTATCACAACGAAATCCAGAACTACACCTACCTGCAGGACAGCGGCGTAGAAATTGATGAAGTTGAAGTGGCCAATTTCCAGCAGCGCAATGCCGCCTTTACCGGCTACGAGTTTCAGGTGGTTTTACCGCTCTCGCTGCTGCACAAAAACCTGAGTGCAGAGCTGTTCAGCGACTACGTGCGCGCCCGCTTTACCGAGGGGCGTGGCAATGTGCCGCGTATCCCGGCGCAGCGTTTCGGGTCGGCGTTGCATTACCACGCAGGCAACTGGTCAACCCACCTGCGCCTGACCCAGGTCAGGGAACAGGATAAGAACGGTGACAACGAAAGCAGCACACCCGGATATACCCTTGTCGAATTCTCCGGTGACTACCACATTGCGCTGCGCGGCCAACAGGAAATCACTCTGTTTGTAAAAGCCCGCAACTTACTGAACGAGGAAATACGCAGCCATACTTCACTGCTGAAAAACTTTGCGCCGGAAGCGGGGCAGAATATCGAAAGCGGGATTCGGTTTACGTTCTGATCCGGGATGGAAAAATGCCTGGTTACGTGAAACGTATCAGGCATTACGGCCCTGTCGGCAACGCCAGCGGTTTGTGCGGGCCGCCAGTGAAAGCGTGCACACCGATATACAATCGCCCACAGCCATTTCGTCAGAACACCTACGGGAGCATTGGGGTGAGACTCGTAATTGTCAACCTGCCCATGCCCCCGCTCTAATGGGCTAGAACCGGATTTCACCCACCACCCCTATTTCACGGGGATCTCCGATAACAAGCCCTTCAAAATTCAGACTCTCATTCAGAAAGTGATCTGTCACGTAGTAATCGTCCAACAGGTTTTGACCGTACACGTGCACCGAGTATCGTTCGCCGCTGTAGCCTAACTTCGCACTAAGCAGGCCGTAGCTATCGGCCCGCAGTACTTCGCGATTTTCATTCTCCGTGTAAGCACCATCGCTATAACTATAGCTCATATTCAGGAACCAGCCATTTTCATGCCGATAGTTGAAGCTGGTTGAATAGTTATAGCGCGGTGCATAGGGAAACTCGTTCCCGGAAAAATCACCATCGCTGCTGTTAAACTCCTTGTATAAGGTTTCAACATAGCCGGCGCCAAATGCAACACCCAAGCGCGACGTTATCTGATAGCTAGCTTCCAGTTCGGCGCCCTTCACTTCCGAACGGCCAGCATTGAGCGTTATCAATGTGGTCGTGCTCAGACGCTGACGGACCTGCTGGTCGCGCCAATCGACATAGAACAGACCGGCACTGAGATTAAAGCCGCCGCGGCGAAATCTGAGGCCAAGGTCATAGTTATAGGTTTGCTCGGGGTCAAAGGGAACAACCTCTCCTTCCCCGCTCAGCTCGGCACCGCCGGCGCGGTAGCCGGAGGTGTAGGAAAGCAATACGTTGAAATTTTCGGCCAGGTGAAAAGTAAAACCCACTTTCGGCAAGCGAACGTCATCCTCGCTTGCAAATTGCTCTTGCTGATTCGGCAAGACAGTAGCGGCGAGTACCGGTGCAATGTCAACGGTAGGAACACCAAGCACCGGTGCCAACAAGGTTGCATCAGACACAAAGAAAGAGCTTTCTGTAAATTGCTCGTTCTCTTCAATGCGCGCGCCAAGAGTTAACGTCAGCCAGTCGAGTAGTGATATATCCGCTTCACCGAATATTGAACGCGTATCCACTTCGCGATCAAGGTCCGTAGTCGCATCGGCGACAATCGTGATGCCTTCCAGAGTAACCGGAACATCCTCATTGATCGTACCTGAAGACAACCTCAGATTGGATACATAGGCACCAACAACACCCCGAAACCGTTCGCCGTTGTAGCTCAAACGAATTTCCTGCGCCAGATTGTCGTAGTCTGACCTGAGAATAAAGTAACCGTTTTCTTCGGGTCCGACATCATAGTCTCCCAGGCGGTGGCGCTCATTATTGCTGACGGTGGTTATCGCCCGGAGTGACATGGTGTCTGAAAAATCCCAGGTTTGGGTCAAGCCGTAGACCTGACTGTCGTCGTTGTCAAAAGCGTCGACGTCGTCGGTGGCCTTTCCATCCTCGGCCGTCTCGGGGGTCAAGAGTTCAGATCCCGCCCTCACCCGCGAATGCTGGGCTGTCAGCATCGCGCTGTAGCCACCGCTTTCGCCCGGATCCCAACCGAGTTTAATCCGCTCCAGATTTCGCTCGCGACGCTGCCAATCGTCGATATTCAGCGTAATATTTTCAATGTCGCCGTCGGTCACATTGCGGTCTGCTGTCAGGCGAACCCCGAATGACTCCGTGATAGGACCACTCACAGAAAGGCCGATTTGTTGAGTATTGTAGCTTCCATACCCAGCCTTTGCCCGACCCGCCCATTCGTCAGTCGGATCGGCGGTCTTAACGTAAATCGCCCCCGCCAACGAACTTGGGCCAAACGCCGTTGATTGAGGCCCCCGATAGATTTCAATCTGCTCTACATCAAAGGTATGAACGACTCCGCGGCCCTGCTGACGAATCCCGTCAATAAAAATATTAGCCAGAGTGCGACCTCGCCCCGTCATCTGATTGGATATCCCGCGCAGCGAAAACTTGTCTTCGCGCGAAGCCGTAACATTAGGCACCCGTAGCAAAAGATCATAAAGATCTTTCAAGGGCTCTGCCTGCAGCGCCTCTTCGTCGTAAACGGCGATACTGCTGGCATTGTCAATCAACTGACGTTCAATCAAATCGCCGGTTACCACTACCTCTTCGATGAAGGAGGATATGCGCTCGCTCTTTTTTTCCTGAACAGCTTCCTGGCTTGTCGACTGAGCATACGTCACTCCCGGCAGGCAAGAAGCCGCCAATCCGGCCATTAGACCATAAACCCTTGTACGGCTTTGTGCGTTCCAGCCCGTCACTGCTCCACCTCCACAATCATAGTGTTGTTCTTATATAAAGACGTCATTCGCCGGATAAAACCTGACGAGCTATTGAATTACGTAACGCAGCCCAATCAGAAAATAATGTTCACTGACCGCCCCTCTCGCAACAACGTCACGAACGGCGTAACTATAAATAGTCAGATTTTTCCGCTGGTAGTAATCAATGCCGACACTGCTCCGATGACTCCCCGGTGTTTGTATATCGGAATCTATATGCTGGAGCCGCAAACCCACACGTCCAAAAATCATTTCAAAGCTGCCAGCCGTCGCATACCTTCGCGCTGAACTGTCCTCTACCTCGCGCAGCCACGACAAACTCCAGTCAGCTCCTCGCCACTGCAGCATGCCTCGAACAATGTCCGCGCCGCCGTCGGCCACACCCAACTCTGCGCTAATGTCGGCCCGAACAGGGCCGTCACGCCAGGACACCCCGGCAGCATAAGCATGTGCATCAGCCCCCTCACCCGCCAGCAGAGCCACGTCAACACGCCAAGGTTGATCTTCCGGTGTGTGGTACGCGATGACATTCCCACCGTGGGCATTCGCGCTGAGCAAAGGCTCCAAGTCACCCGGGCCATCTGAAAATAGGTCTACCTCATCCACAGTGACTTTTAGTGCTGTATCAAAAGAACCCAGACGAAGTACGCCGTGACTATTCTCAACACCAAGATAATGATCGCCGGCCCCGAAACTATCCGAATGCAAGCGACTATCCTGAACAGAAAACTCCTGCTCAACTACAAACAACAGTCTGTGTTTCTCGGTAAATTTCGCGCTCCCGTCGACACCAACCCATGACTTGTGACTCATCCAATCGGTTTCCGACGAACGCACCCCCTCGTGATGCACTATCGCCAAATCGGCTCCCGCATACCAATCGATGTCAGCGTGCAGTGCGGCCGAATATACCGAACTGGACAAACCCAATGCGGCAAAACCGGCGCACCATCGAAGAGCGTTCTTCATAAACTATACTCGGTGTACTCAATTCCGAGATAGGGCCGCGGAGCAAGCCACATTTTTCCGCTCGCCGCGTCCATGATTTCCGATGCCACTGTGGCTGAAACCGTTCCTCCTTCGCGCAGTTTCGGCGAACGCAGCACAGCATCGGGACTGCCCCAGTTGTCGGCCAACGCAGACTTTATGGTGTCCAGATCAACTAAACCCTGCATATGCCGACGCGCTCGCGCGTCGCGATAAAGGGATTCAGGACAACGTTGCAGGCCTATATCATTGTGTTTCGCCAATGCCGCGCTTGACTTGAAGTGGTTAGCGTGGACCATAATTCCGCTTTCAGCTTCCAGCCAGAAGCGGCTCTGCGGAGTGGTTTCAATGCAAAAAGCTTCACCATCGGAGTGACTGATGGTCAACGCGTGGCTGTAGGTAATATCGGCATTCAAAACAGTATCCAGCGCCTCTGCCAGGGTTCTGGCCTGAAGAATGCGGCGCCTAATAAGCGGATTTGGCACGCCAATATGGCCGCCATCCAACTCGCACTGCAAGCCATTGGCTGTTAAAGCGATACCCGAACTGTTCATGCCATGCCGTGCCAGCTGACCGGCTTCGACAAACGTCATGATGTCGGGACCATCGTTGCTGTGAATTTTCAGCACTACCGAAGTATCCGCGCAAGCCGGATTCCAATCCCAGTTTTGTGCGTGCAACAAACGTCCTTCCCGTGTTGCCGATGGCAATGCCAGCACACTGGTACAGTCTTCCTGCAAGCCGACCGCCGATATCATGTCGGGCGGCAAGTTTCGGTCTTTCCAGAACGTCAGCTCCGTGCGAGCGTTGAGTATTACAATAACTTCAAGGGGCTGCTCTGCACCCTGGGCTACTCCCTGCATTTCAGCCAGCATGTCAGGGTCATAGCCACCCATTTGCGGTGCGAACTCAGTTGCCAGTTGCATAGCCTGATTCCAGGTCATACCACGGGTTGCAAAAACATCCTGATAGAGTTTGACACCCGCCGCAATGCGTTCACCTGCCTGACGACCATATTGGCGACCGCGTTCGCCGGGCGGCCCGGAAACTTCAACTAAAGGAAATGCGCTGTCGCTCAAGGCTGCTCACTCCCAACCCGTTTCACGGTAAATCTTGTCTGCCATAGGATAGTAATCGCGCAGCCGGTTAACATCGAAATCACTGATGCGTACTCGGCCCTGGTCTTTCAGGCGCCAAGGCCACTCCACTCCCGGAACGACCGGATATTTGAATGTGTTCTCGGACAATAGCTCTTGCCCTTTGTCAGAAAGTAAAAAGTCGACAAAACGCAGCGCCTGCTTTTTATTGTTACTTTTCTTCGACACCGCCACAGCTGTCACATTGGCTGGATTCCCCCGGGTTTCCTGTTCTAGCCACGCAATCTTTACCTTCATGGCATAGTTATCAAGAACGGCTATGTACTCGGGCGGGATGTTGTATTTGCTTGTGCGTTTACCTTCGAGCATGTAGTGCAGGTAATAGTTGTCCAGCAAGGCAACATCACATTCGCCTTTCGCAATGCGCGCAACGTTGTCCATATCGTTATCGAAGGGCTTTTCAGTTGTGCCATTGGCGCGAACGGCCGCCGCCCACGCCCGGGCTTTAGCCTCGCCGTCCTGGGCAATGATCCCCGCCAGTAACGAACGGTTGGACTTATAACTCCCCTGAAGCAAACAGACCCGTCCTTTCAGATCCGGCTTCATCAGATCATATATCGAAGAGAAGCTCGATTCGCTAAAATGTTTCGGGGAATAAGCGATAGCACGCAAACGAACGAGCACGCCGTACCAACGGCCTTCGGGGTCACGCCACTGTGACGGAACTTTTGAATCTCGCCCTGACGATTGTATGTCCGCAAAATGTCCTGCATCAGCCGCCCGGTGAAGTGTGGCGTAATCTGGAACCAACAAGACGTCTGTATCGAAGCTGTCGTCGCCGTTGGTAATCTCTACCGGAATACCTGTGTCATAGGTGAAGGCTTGCGCCACCGGCTGTAAAAACTCCTTTCCATGATACCAGTTCACAGTAATAGCACGATCGGCAAGGGCCGATGGTGTCAAAACGATCAATGCAAAGACCGTAGCGCCAATGCTGCGGATTCCGTGGGCCAAAAACATAGTGTTGCTCCATATCAAGTGACGCAGTGTCACTCATAAGACGTAAATGAAAGAAATCTACCGGATGGAATCAGCGACTAAATTTGGTCGAAAAAACGATAAGAGTCTGTGTTTTCTTCACACCGCTGACAGCACCGATCTGATCAACAACCTTATCCAGAGATTCAGTGTCGGAGGACTCCAACAATGCCATCAGATCAAAAATTCCACTCACCGCCTCCAGCGTTCGAATTGCTTGAAATCTTCCAAGTTCATCTACGATTTCAGCAGTGAGGCGGGGTTCTATCTGAAGCAGTAAGTGGGCTCGAATTCGAACACCCTCGACATCACGCTTCAGGCGGAGAGTGTAGCCCTCAATAACACCCTTGTTTTCAAGTCGGGTAATGCGATCCTGAAGTGTGGAGCGGGAAATACCCAGTTCCCGCGACAATGACGACAAGGACTCACGCGCATTCGCCTGCAGGCGTTCGATGAGTTTTTTATCAATGGCGTCCATTACACCTCTGATACCAATGGGTTCACGCGGCTGACTGCCAATTTTCGGCGGCGCAACCACAACACGAAACCGCTGATTGCAATAGTTAGCAATCCGAGGCCACCCGCCAGATTGAGCAACCGACCCGGAAGCCCGGCAATGTGACCGCTGTGCAGGGGCAGCATTGACTGAAAGAAGCGCTCGGCGGCTGGAACGCTATCGGCATCAAAGGTCGCCGCCAGGGTATTGTCGACCCGATCTACAATCGCAAAGTTCAATGCGTGTGTGTTTTCGCCTTGAGAGTTATGCAGAATGAAGATCAATGCGCGATGGTCTTCACCAATAAACCGCAGTTGACGGAGGCGCTCGCCCGAAAATTCCCGTTCCACCACAGCCATCGGCGGACCATAATTCCGCTTCGCAAGCGTGCCATCGAAGGCTGGCAGTTGCGGCATCGCCAACTCGGTCACCGGTGTGATCTTTGCTACCACCGGCTTCAAATAGTCTTCAAAAACCAGTATAAACCCGCTAAGACCGGCCAGTAGTAAAATCGCTGCAAGCCACGCCCCAACAACTTTGTGCAACTGAATCCAGAATCCTGTACCACGCTGACGAAAAGTCAGCGTCAACGAACGAGACCATCTCCCGGGTGCCGGCCACCAGAGAATGAACCCGGTAATGACCATAGCTGCCAACAGAAAGCCTTCAAGTCCAATAATCAGGCCACCAACACCACCTACCACCAGACTGTAGTGAAGACGCGCGGCCAGCTCTATGGGGAAGGAAAATAAGGAACCCTCTTTAATCAATTGACCGCTGCTTCGATCGAACATCGCCATCACCGGCCAGTCGCTTCCTGGCGGCATCAGCCGCGCCAGCGCGACGGTATCAAAGAAGTGAATGCGTTCGATTGAAAAGCCTTGCTCCCGGCTTTTGGCCTGAACCTCTGTCCAATTGACGACAGCCGCGACTACACGATCATTGGCAACAACTTTCTCGGCTGGATACATCGCTTTCGTCAGCTCAGCGCGAAATGACAACACAACGCCGGTGAACGCCTGAAGTGTTAAAAATGCAGCGAGAACCAACCCACACCATTTGTGTATAAAAAATAACTTCCCGTTTCTGTTCATTATTTTGTCATCCGTACAGCGACTTCAGGCCGCGATTTGGCCACTGGAAGAACCGTCAAGCACATCGGGTACGACCAACTCACGTACTTGCGAAAGCCTTTTTTCTACCGTACTCAGACAAACGCCCAACTGGTTGGCAACTTCGCGATTCTTATAGCCTTCAACCAAGCGCAGCGTAAAAACATTTCGGCTCAGCTGCGGCCAGGTGGATACGGTGCGCTGCAAACGGCTGCACTGTTCATCCACTATGGCACGCTCTTCGCAATTTGGCGATTCGTCTCCCAGCTCAACAAAATCGGAAACGTCCCGGCTTTCACAGCGCGCTCGTTCATTGGCGTAGCGGCGGAAATAGTCCACCACCATGTTACGCGCCATGCGATACAAGTAGGGTTGGGTGTCTTCAATCCGCTCCACCCCATCGAGTTTGCATAAGCGCAAAAAAATGTCTTGCGTAAGGTCCGCTGCTGCCTCCCGGCAACCAAGCTTGCCGTATATAAACCGCTGCAAACCTGCCGCATAACTGGCGTACATATTCGCCAACTCGGCGTCGCTAAATTTCCTCTGCTGTTTTGCCATCGTGCTCTTCCTTATTGTTGTTCAGCAAACCTGATAGCGGCGAACAACCAAGGGCAAATCGTCCGCTATTGACCATGTACGGGAATACCCAAAGCTGGAAGCTATATTATTACCATAATAGTTACCAATTTCATATACTTTATTTTCCGCCGAAGATACACTCTAATACATTGTATTTACTTACTATTTTTCTATTCCTGATTTTCTTAGATCAAACTGACCTATTCCGGAGGCGGTCATTTTGAAAATCCCCTGGGCGTTGCCGGCGTCAAAGCGCAGGTCCAGATGCTTGTTCGCACCCTCGCCAATCCTATCCCGACTGATGAACTCGATAAACGAACCGGGAAGAACGTGCAGCTCCGGCGCACCGTCATCATCGAGCAGCAGGCGCTGCCTGCTCGTTGCGCGGTAGGCCGATTGGCGAACACTGCCAAAGGACGCGATTTCAACCGTATCTTTTACCGGCCGCCCCAGCTGTCGCTGCACCTCGCTAACGTTCTCTACATTCGCCACCCGGTCAGTGACATGGTTGTAAGCACTCCCCTCTGTAGCAATCCACGCCAGTTCTACCGATTCGGCTTTGAGCGTTCTATAGTCCTGCAAACGGGGCACATTGTGCTGCCGTTCAAAGCAGGCGCGTAAAGACGCCAGCAAAGTCACTGCATCAGCAAATGACAATGCTTTTTCCAGAGCCAGTCGCGACAGAATTTGTTTTGCTTCGTCACTCAGCGGGTCGATAGAACTGGCAAACACCGACGTGGCGGCCGCCTGAAAATTGACCGAGAACTGCTGCACGTCCAGCTCGCTGATAAAAAACTGGGCAATATCCTCCGGATAGTCACAATGACAATAGGCATAGCCGGTCATACGAATGCGACTTAGATCGTAGGTTTCTGCCTGCCGGTAACCCAGAGGCTCCAAGAAACGCGTGAAGGCTTCGCGGCCACCGGGCAACTCACCGGTTGGCACCCCCAACACCGAGCGCACCGCTCCGTGATCCAGGAAGATCTTTTCCTGACGACGACGTTTGTCCGCCAGATAAAGCAGGGCTTCTGGAACCTGAGCCAGCAAATCGTGATACAGAACCATATTGAGTGCCTGTGCAAGTTCCGCGCGACTAATCGTCTTGCCAGCGCAATTCACACTGGCAGGTACAACAATGACGCTACACAGCTCCAGCGCGTTGCGTCGCCCTACTACGCGCTCTAACAGACGGTAAATGCCGTTAACGGGATTCGTTTCCGGAACCGGGACTTCACTTACGCGCGACATACTACGGACTCCTCTTGCAGTAGCATTTGCAAACAATCGCCAATTCGCTGCAAACCATCCTTCAACAAAGGCTCGCTAATGGTCAGCGCCGGTAGCAGGCGCAGCACTTCTCCATGCTCACCGGCAACCAATGTCAGTACGCCGCTCTCACGCGCCCGACGCCGGAGCGCCGCAACCAACTCGCCACCGCTTTTAAAGTGCCCCGCAGATTCAAACACAAGGCCAATCATGGCGCCTCGAATACGCACACTGGTGATAGCGGAGTCACTGTGGCACCAGGGCAACAGCACTTCTCGGCAGTGTTCGCCGATCGCTCTGGCCTGCAGCCACGGCTGCCTGTCTTCCATTTCATCCAGCACCGATAAAGCAGCTGCACAGGCCACCGGGTTGCCACCAAAGGTATTGCCAAGGGCTCCTTCCGCGACGCAATCCATTACCGGAGCTCGCCCAACTACGGCCGCCAGCGGCAAGCCACCTCCGAGGCTTTTACCCAGTGTGATCAAATCAGGGCATACCCCGCTCGCCTGCATCGCAAACAAGTCGCCACTGCGGCCTAGACCAGTTTGTATTTCATCGGCAATAAAAACGATGCCGTGCCTATCGCACAGCGCCCGAAATACCCGCAGCGTCTTCTCGGACAAGGCCCGAATACCGCCTTCGCCCTGCACTGGTTCGACGATAACCGCAGCGAGATCGTTTAAAGGCACCCGTCTTTCAATCTCGGCCTGCAACGACGCGAGCGTCTGCGCATTGTCGGGAAAAGAGAGATGGTAGACAGGCCCTGGCAGGTCGCCAAAACCCTCTTTATGAGGTCGCCGCTTTGATGTCATCGCCAACGCCATAAAAGTACGACCGTGAAAGCCGCCTTCCAGTGCCAGCACCGCAGGCCGCCCGGTAAATGCACGCGCCAGTTTTATCGCGTTCTCGTTAGCCTCCGCGCCGCCGCTCAATAGCAGGGACTTTGCCGGCCCGGCGATAGGAGCGAGCGTATTCAAACGCTCGGCGAGTGCAATGTAGGGTTCATTGGCTGCCGAATGAAAGCAGCTGTGCACCAGCTTCTGCATTTGCGCCGCCATCGCGGCCTGTACGCGCGGATGGCCATGACCGAGGTTGAGCACCCCCATACCGCTGGCGAAATCAATGTACTCCCGCCCGTCGATATCCCACAGCAGACTACCCTCGGCACGAGCGATACAGATTTCATCGCGCAAGGCGACGCCCCGCGCTACTGCTTTCTCTTTCTGCCGCAGCCACTGAGGCCTTTGATCAACGGTCGAGGTCAAAGCGAATCCCCTGCGCCAGCGGCAGCGCGTTGCTGTAGTTCACCGTGGACGTCATACGGCGCATATACCCCTTCCAGGCATCAGAACCCGACTCACGGCCACCGCCGGTTTCCTTTTCACCACCGAAGGCACCGCCAATTTCAGCGCCACTGGTACCCACATTCACATTGGCAATGCCACAATCACTGCCGGCAACGGATACAAAGCGCTCAGCCTCACGCATGTCGGAAGTAAATACCGCGGAGGACAGCCCTTGAGGCACTGCGTTATGCAGGGCAATGGCATCATCCCACTCGCTGTAGCGCATAAGGTAGAGAATAGGCGCAAAGGTTTCCTGTTTAACCACGGCAGATTGCGTTGGCATTTCAACCAGCGCAGGTTGCACATACCAGGCATCAGGATATTTATCAGCCAGCACGCGCTGACCGCCGTGAAGTGTGCCCCCCTCCGCTTGCGCCTGCTTCAGGGCCACCTGCATGGCATTAAACGCTCCCTGATCGATTAGGGGGCCGACGAGGGTTTCGGGAGATAAGGGATCGCCGATACGCACTGATGCAGCGATCTGCAACAAGCGCTCACGTAGAACATCGTAAAGCGAATCATGAACAATCAACCGTCTCGTTGACGTGCAGCGCTGCCCGGCAGTGCCGACCGCGCCGAAAATTATCGCGCGCGCAGCCATTTCCACATCAGCGCTGGGCGCCACAACAATACCGTTATTGCCACCCAGCTCCAGTATGCAGCGGCCAAATCGTGCAGCGACTGCAGGGCCAACCGCCCGCCCCATGGCAGTACTGCCGGTTGCGCTAACCAGAGCTACCCGGTGATCACTGACCAGCAACTCGCCGAGGTCACGCTCGCCTACAACCAGCTGTGCGAGTGATTCGGGGGCCTCGTCGCCAAAACGCTGCCTGGCCCGCTCGAACAATGTTTTGCACAGCCGGGCCGTTAACGGTGTTTTTTCTGATGGCTTCCAGATAACGCTGTTACCGCACACCAACGCTATCGCCAAATTCCAGGCCCACACCGCAACCGGAAAATTAAATGCAGTAATCACTCCCGTTACGCCAAGCGGCTGCCAACGTTCACTCATATGGTGTCCGGGCCGCTCCGACTGTATGGTCAAACCGTACAGTTGCCGCGAAAGTCCTACGGCGAAGTCGCAAATATCAATCATTTCCTGAACTTCACCCAGACCTTCCTGCAGAATTTTTCCACATTCGCGGGTAACCAGATCGCCGAGTTCCTGCTTGTGAGCACGCAGCTCGTCCCCCAGCAGCCGAACCAGTTCTCCGCGACGGGGTGCGGGTACCAAACGCCATTGTTTAAAAGCAGCTTGTGCAGTAGAAATGGTCTGTTCAAGGTCTGCACGGGTATCCATAGACACCTCGGCCATGACACTGCCATCAATAGGCGAGCGCACCGTCAAAAGCCCGGCTTCATTCTTTCTGTCTAGCGACTGCATATCACGCTACCTCCTCGCCAGCCGACGGTGACGAAGCCTGATAGTAGGCACCGAAACGATTGGCCAGAAAATCCTCCAGCGCGATTTGCTCCTGTTTTACAAAGCCTTTTTGCGGCAGCACGCCCGTTCTCAATAGATCGAGCGATGCACAAACTGAAGATGCCGTTGTCACCTGAATCGCGCTCAAATAATTCCCGCTCAACCAGAAGCCGGATACTGCCCGCGAAAACACTTTGTTCGCGTAGGTTTCCTGTAAATAACGTCCCTCGCGATGGCCACTGACGGTAACAAAAATCAAAACCACATCCTGATCTGTACCAGGCAAGGCCGTTTCGAAAATTTCCTTCAGCAAGTCCTGTCGCTGACTCAACTTGAGGTCTTGTAAGAGCATCTTGGCAATATCACGATGACCCGGATAGCGTACAGACCGATAGTTCAATTCGTTTACCTGCCCCTGCAGGGTTTCACACAATGTGCCAAGTCCACCTGAGGTGTTAAATGCCTCGTATTCCAGGCCATCCAGCGAGAAATGTTCCAACTGTTCCAGCGGCATGACTTCCGTAGGCTGCCCACCCACGATGGCTTCGCAGGGGCGGCAGTATTCATTGATCAAACCCTCTGTACTCCAGGTGAGGTTGTACTTGAGTGCATTGGAGGGGTACTTGGGCAATGCGCCCACGCGCATTTGTACCTTATCGAGTCGATCGAAACGTTGGGCGAGCGCATGCGCAACAATGGAGACGAAGCCTGGCGCCAGGCCGCACTGGGGCAAAAATGCCTGCTCTGCTCCTTGCGCCAATTCCTTGATGGCCCGGGTGCAGGTGACATCCTCCGTAAGATCAAAATAATGCGCACCACAAGCTTTTGCGGCCCGACCCACCGGCAGCGTCAGGGCATAGGGCAACGCACTGATCACGGCATATTTTCCGGTCAAAGCGCCTTCCAAGGCATTGGCATCGGTAACGTCCAGAGCCTGGGTTTTGTAATTGGCCGGAAGCTGCACTCCCTTTTTCAGTTTTTGCAGTACCAGCGGATTATTGTCGGCGAGAGTAACAGCGTAGTCGCCACTTCCAGCCAACATATCGGCAATTACAATTCCGATTTTTCCTGCACCCAACACCAATATGGATTTCATTGCGCTCTCCCGGCTAATCAATTACAAGCGGGATAACTGTAGCGCTGTGGAGGCGCCGGAAAACAGCTGCAGTTTTGTAGTATTTGTTCGAAAATTCCGTCAAATTGACGGAATGTTTGCAGCGCCAAAACGATTTTGGGAAGGAAAGACCGACTCAAATAAAAAAGGCGGATGCCTCGCAAGGAAACATCCGCCACAACGGCACGCCTGTGCAACCTGGGGGGAGTTATTGCTTTAAAAGGCGACCAAAATCGCGTGCGGTTTCAACGCAGGCACGGTAGGCGTCATCGATGACACCCGATGATTCTAGAAAACCGTGATTGAGACTGGGGTAGTGACGGTAATCAACATTCACGCCCGCCCGCTTCAGTCGTTTCGCGTAGGCGATACCCTGATCTCGAATGGGGTCAAATCCGGCCGTGACGATAATCGCTGGCGGCTGCTTTGCATGCTCGACGGTATGGACCACCCGTAGCCATGGATGTTGAAGGTCCGCCGGATCGGCAACTGCTGCTTTGGTCGCAACCCGAATAAAGTCTTTATCCAGTCCGTAGCCATTGCCAAAGGTCTCAAAAGACCCGTAAGCCTCGGAATTTGAATCAGTGAAAGGGTAGTACAACAACTGTGCCTTGGGCACTGGCTTTCCCGCTTTGATTTGCTCATTGGCAACGGTAATTGCGATATTGGCACCCGCGCTATCACCACCAACACCGATCCGGTTCGGGTTGCCGCCAATCTCAACCACATGCTCTTGCAACCAGTTCCAGGCCGCCAGCGCGTCTTTATGGGCGGCGGGAAAAACATGCTCGGGCGCCAGTGCGTAATCAACCGATACGACAATCATCTCGCCCTGCTTCACCAGTATCTGCATTTGCGGCTCAACCGCTTCAATACTACCGATGAGAAATGCGCCGCCGTGAAAATACAACAGTACCGGGCGCGTCTCATCCTCAGCCATCTCGGGCCAGTAAACCCGCACTCGCAATGCGCCGTTCGGCCCGTCGATATGATAGTCCTGAACTTTGCTCACCGGGCCGGCGTCATAGGCCATTTTCACCCAGTTTGTTGCGGCGGTATCGCGCAACCACTTGCGTCCTTCAGGCTTGGACCAAAGCCCCATCATCCAGCCGTTGTAGTCGGTAATACCACGCTCCTTTCTACTGCGTTGACGCTCTTCAATTTCGTACTGCAATTTGGGGTGCAGAATTTGCCCTTCCTTTTCGACCGGGGGTTCTTGTAACTGCGTGGCAAAATAGGTTTTCGGCTGCGCCATAAATGTACGCAACGCCCGGTCTTTTTCGCTTAATTGAACCACAAAGGGAGAGGGCTCCGCGGGCACCGTTTCCGCTGGCGAACCCGATGTACACGCTGCCAGCGCCACTGTGGCCAGCAGTGTCGCAGAGAGGATTAGTGTTCTAAACCCGGTCATTAAAGATCTCCTGATATGCGTGACTTTCCTGTAAGACGTAGAAACGCCGAAGAACCGTAAGAAAGAACCGTATTACGGCAAAATGCAATTTGACCCGTCATCCTCTAAGCTGGACCGGGAAGCCGCGACCCTTAACACGTTGGCAGCCAGCCGCCGGAAACCTCGTTGCAACAGGAAACACATGCCGAACTCGCTCCGCCAAGCCTTCTGCCGCGCTACTCTGGGCGTTCTGCTTAATTGCGGGGGCTTGGGCTGCCTGATTTTAGCCACTCCCAACTATGGGCAGGCCACCCCCGTTGGGGGTGGTGAAATGCGCGTTGCCATCAGCTCGGATATCCGCAGTACGAACCCCGGTGTTAATCGGGACGGTAATACCGACACCGTGCTCTATCATATTGTAGAACCGCTGGTAGCGTTTACCGACACGCTTGAAGTGGCGCCGCTGCTGGCGGAACGCATTGACATTACCGACGATGGTCGACTCTATACCTTCACGCTGCGCAGCGGTGTCAGCTTTCACAACGGTGAGCTCTTACAGGCTGAGCACGTAGTGTGGACATGGCAGCGTCTGCTTGACCCCGCCACTGGCTTTCGGTGTCAGGACTGGTACGACGGAACAGGTAACAGTGGTCTGAAAATCGAGGCTGTGGAAGCTGTCACCCCGCTAACCGTAGAGTTTCGTTTAAACCAGCCAAGTGCCTTGTTCCTGCATCGCATGGCAAACCTCCAATGCCTTACAGGTATCATTCACCCAGACTCGGTAGCCAGCGACGGAACCTGGCAGCAGCCCATCGGCACTGGCCCCTATAAACTGGACCAGTGGCAGCGCGGCAAGAGCGTAACCTTGCTGCGGCACCAAGACTACAGCAACCTCACAGAACCCCGCAGCGGATTGACAGGCGACAAAACACCTTATATTGAGCGACTTCACTTTGTGGTAACGCCCGATGCAATTGCCGCCCAGGCGGCCTTGTTCAGCGGCGCTGTGGATCTGTTGTTTGCAGTGCCGCCCGCCGCACGTCACAGTGTTGCCGCCCGCCGCGATCGCAAGGGTGATGTTGTGCTCAAGGATTATCTGACACTGGACTGGACAGCGCTGCTGATCGCTCCCGACGACCCTTTGCTCGGCAAGCCTGACATGCGGCGTGCCATTGCCCACGCACTTGCCCATGAACAGATTGCCGAGTTCGCCAATTTGGGCATGGCGCCGGCCAATGCCTCTCCCGTTCAGGTCATCAGCCCTTTCTATTCGACGCATCATAGCCAGTGGCTGGAATACAACCCCGACAAGGCTCGACAATTGGCAGCCTCTGCAGGATACCAGGGCGAGCCCATTTGGCTACAGACCAACAGAAAATATTCCTACATGTTCGATAACGCTGTGGCCATTCAGGCCATGCTGCAAGCAGCCGGGTTTAACGTGCAATTACAGGTTCTTGATTGGGCCAGCCAGTTAAGTCATTTCTTTCGCGGCGACTTTCAACTGTCATCCTTTGGCTACTCCTCGCGCAGCCATCCGGCACTCCTGTTCGGCACCTTTACCGGTGATCGCAGCATTGCAAAAAGCTACCAATGGGACAACGATCAGGCGCGTAACCTTGTCGGCCAACTGGCCACCGCAACCCACGCCGATCAGCAACATCTGCTCGACCAGTTGTATAGTCTTATGCGCGAGCAGGTGCCCCTTATAGGTTTGTATAACGATCACAATACCGATGTCGTTCGAACCCGCGTGCGCAACTATGAGCCCTGGGCCTTTGGCCGCCCACGCCTGTGGGGTGTCTGGCTGGAGAATAAAGGGGAGCGGCCATAATGCGCTATGCGTTAAGCAAAATTCTCCTGATGATTCCCAGCCTGCTACTGGTCTCTGCGCTGATATTTGGGTTGATCCGGATGATCCCCGGAGATCCGGCGGAAATATTACTAGGTGACAATCTTAACCCTGCAGCGCTGGCCAGCGCGCGCGAGGAGCTCGGCCTGGACAAGGCCCTGCCGCTTCAATACCTCTATTGGATAAAATCCGTTGCCAGCGGTAACCTCGGCGTATCGTTCATGACGGGAGAGCCGGTTCTCAGTGCGTTGAGCGAGCGTTTTGTGGTCACCCTGCAGGTTGTCGTGCCCGCCTTCCTCATTGCCATCGCCGTCGCGCTGCCGGCCGGGCTAGTAGCCGCCTACTACCACCACCGCTGGATAGACCGCAGCATTGTATTGTTTGCAACGCTTTGCCTGTCGGTTCCCAGCTTCTGGATGGCGCTGCTGCTCATTTACTTATTTGGCATTTCCCATAACTGGCTGCCCACCGGAGGATTCGTTTCACCGGCCGTCGATTTCCTTGAAGGCATTCGTCATCTCGTACTGCCGGTAACCGCGCTCGTGTTTGTGGAAATTGCCATCCTGACCCGCATGATGCGCGCAAGCGCCATAGAGGTATTGCAGCAGGACTACATTACCCACGCCCGTGCTAAAGGCGTCAGCGAATGGCGGGTGCTTTTTCTGCACACTTTTCCCAATGCATTTGCACCATCGCTAACCGTTATCGGATTAATTCTGGGGTCACTGCTCAGCGGTACCGCCGTGATCGAAACAGTGTTTGGCCTGCCAGGCCTTGGTCGTTTTATTGTCGATGCTATCTATGCACGCGACTATCCCGTTGTACAGGGCACACTGCTGTTTGTTGTTGTCGTTTATCTCGGAGTTAATCTACTCGTTGACATGCTCTACCCTCTATTTGACCCTCGGGTGCGCTTGTCATGAATCAGCTGGTTCTGAAACCACACGCAGCCTCCAAGCGCACCCCGGGCGGTTGGGAGAAAATATGGCGCATACCCTCGGCTCGCATCAGCCTGCTCTTTCTGGCGACCGTTGTTCTCCTGGCCATAAGCAGCACGGTTTACCTGCCCCATGACCCGCTCGCGCTGAATATCGACGCACGCATGCAAGCACCATCCGGTTCGCACTGGCTGGGAACCGATTTCTTTGGTCGCGACTTGCTCAGCAGAATGCTGGTCGGAGCAGGCGTCAGCTTGCGGGTTAGCCTGTTCAGCGTAGTCTTTGCCACAGTGCTGGGAACGTTAGTCGGTACGCTTGCCGGCTACCGTGGCGGCTGGACCGATCGCAGCTTAATGGTTGTTGTCGACGCCATACTTGCCATGCCGGGAATATTATTGGCGCTAGTATTAATGATGATAATCGGAGCCGGCGAAGTGGGTGTGGTGCTCGCACTGGGGCTGGCCTATGCGCCCACTGTAGCGCGTACCGTGCGCGGTACAGTTTTGTCCATACGCGAAAAAGAGTTTATTGAAGCCTCCTCGGTACTGGGTGGCAGTGACCCGCATATTATGTGGCGTCACGTCGTGCCGAATACGGTTGGCCCGCTCACAGTACTGTGCTCCAGCCTGTTTGCCCAGGCATTGCTGTCGGAAAGCGCGCTCAGTTTTCTTGGTCTTGGTGTGCCTCCACCCTATCCGAGCTGGGGTGGCATGCTCGCCGACGGCCGTCAGTTTATCAGTCAGGCACCGTGGTTATGCTTGATACCCGGTACCGCCATTACCCTCACATTACTTGCCATAAATCTTCTGGGGGATGCGCTACGCGACTGTTTTGATCCCCGCGAGAGCGAGCACAGATGACAACAACCTCAAACGAACCACTACTTAGCTATCAGGATTTTTCGCTACGTCTCGATAGCGACAACTCCACGCTTGTCCACCCGCTCTCGCTCAGCCTTGAAGCCGGCGAGCGACTGGCTCTGGTCGGCGAATCCGGTTCAGGCAAAAGTTTGCTGGCCAAAGCGTCCCTCGGTTTGCTGCCGCCGGGAATTTCAGTTTGCGGCGGCGCCGTCAGCGTTTGCGGCCGAAATCTTTCGACGCTTTCGGATCAAGGCCTGCGGCTATTACGCGGCCAGCACATCGGGCTGATTTTCCAGGAGCCCCTAAGTGCGCTCAACCCGGCCCTGAAAATTGGCCGACAACTCAGTGAGGCACTTTACAGCCGGCCCGAACTCAGTCGTCGCGATTGTGCCGAACGCTGTCTTGAGCTGCTGCGCCGGGTACAGATCAAACATCCCGAACAGGTTTTGCGCGCCTACCCGCATCAATTGTCCGGTGGTATGCGCCAGCGGGTGATGCTTGCCGCCGCCATGCTGCCTGAGCCTGAAATACTGATTGCCGATGAGCCCACCACCGCCTTGGACGTTATTGTTCAGGATGAGGTGATGAAGTTGATGCTCGATTTAACCGATGCACAGGGCACGGCCTTGATGCTGATCACCCACGACATGGGACTGGTGGCGCGGCACGCCCAGCGCATCGCCGTGCTCGAAACCGGGCATCTGCGCGAACATGGCAGGGCAGCCGATATTCTTGACAACCCTCAGCACAGCTATACACGCCGCCTGATAGACAGCGCCCGACATCGTTCTACAAAAGCGGGCAGTGCCGCGTCAGAAACAGTGTTAACCGTAGACGGTGTCAGCGTCAGCTTTCCGGACGCGACGCCCTCAATACCCTGGCAGAAAAAAACTTCAACGCCGGCGGTCAGTGATGTCAGCCTGACTTTGGCGCGCGGAAAAACCTTGACCATCATTGGCGAATCCGGCTCCGGAAAAACTACACTCGCGCGCGTCATTATGGGGCTACAACGTGCCGATAGTGGACGCATTGAATTTAAGGGCCACGTGCTTAGCGGCCCTGCTGGTCGCAGTGACATGCAGTACATTTTTCAGGATCCTTTTTCTTCGCTGGACCCGCGCATGCGTGTGGGCGAGTTGATCGCCGAAGGCCTGAAAATTCGTCGCACAGCACCCGCCGAAATCCGGAAACTCGTCAATCAGGCCTTGCTTGATGTAGGGCTGGAATCCTCTTTTGCCAGCCGCCTTCCACACGAACTGTCGGGCGGGCAGCGGCAACGCATCGCGCTGGCACGGGTCATCCTCAAGAACGCGCCGATCCTTTTGCTGGACGAAGCCACGAGCGCGCTTGATAGCGAGGTAGAGGCCGCGATCCAGCAGACTCTGTACGGCATGATGGAGGGCAA
>DIBR01000055.1:8245-10007 GCA_002415025.1 Spongiibacteraceae bacterium UBA5047 | reverse complement strand
GCGCAGGTTGGCGAGCGGGGGGTGAAACTGTCGGGAGGGCAGCGGCAACGCATCGCGCTGGCACGGGTCATCCTCAAGAACGCGCCGATCCTTTTGCTGGACGAAGCGACGAGCGCGCTTGATAGCGAGGTAGAGGCCGCGATCCAGCAGACCCTGTACGGCATGATGGAGGGCAAGACCGTCATCGCCATTGCGCATCGCCTGTCCACCATCGCTGAAATGGACCGTATTCTGGTCATGGACGGGGGCCGTATCGTCGAAGAAGGCACGCATGAGGTGCTTTTGGCACAAGGCGGGCTATATGCAGATTTCTGGAACCGGCAATCCGGCGGGTTCCTTCGCACAGAAGAGCCGACATCGTAATGCCTTTGACATGGATCGACCCGTTTTCCCCCGCCACGACAGAGCCGCCGCGCCGTCTGGCGGCCTTTTTTCGTTGGGCGTTGAAGGGCAGCGGCCCTGCGCTTGGCGTCGCCGGGGTGCTGTCGATTTTCGCCGGCGTGATAGAGGTGATGGCTGCCTTGGTTCTTGGGTGGGTCGTGGATGCGGCGCTTGCCGCCGAGGCGGGGGCCGTATTCTCGGATCATACGGGGCTGCTCTTGGCGGGGCTGGCGTTCTTTTTGCTGCTGCGTCCGGCGTTGTTCGGCGTCAGCTCGTATATGCAGTCGATCGTGGTCGCGCCGAATGTGTTCAACCTCGTGCTGTCGCGCTTGCATCGCTACACGCTGGGGCAGGCGGTCACGTTTTTCGACAATGATTTCGCGGGCCGGATTTCACAGAAGGAAATGCAGACCAGCCGCGCGCTGACCGATGTCGTGACCGAGGTGCTGCATACGGTGCTCTTCGCCGCCGCATCTTTTGTCGGCGCGGTGATGCTGCTTGGCACGGTGGATTGGCGCATCGCTGCGGGGCTGGTGCTTTGGATGGTCGGCTATGTCTTCCTGATCCGCCACTTCATGCCACGGGTCCGCAAACATTCGAAAGCGCGGGCAGGGGCGCGCGCGATGGTGACGGGGCAGGTGGTCGATACGATCACCAACATCAAAACCGTCAAGCTCTTCGCCCATGCCGATCACGAGGACCGCGCCGCCTTGGGGGCGATGCGCAAGTTTCTGAACACGAGCCTCGATTTCGGGCGGGTGAGCGTCTCTTTCCGGTTCTGGTTGATGACGATTGCGGGATTTTTGCCAGTGCTGCTGGTGGGGGGTGCGCTTTGGTACTGGTCGCTGGGTCTGGTGACGGCGGGCGATATTGCGGCGACGGGGGCGGTGTCGCTGCGGCTGGCGCAGATGACGGGCTGGGTCAGTTTCACGCTGATGGCGCTTTATGCGAATGTGGGCGAGGTTGAAGACGGGATGCGCACGCTGGCCGCGCCGCAGCAGCTGCGCGATGCAGACAACGCGGCAGAGCTGGTGGTGCGCGAAGGGGCGATCCGCTTTGACGGGCTGCGCTTTACCTATGGCCGCGATACGGGCGGTATCGAGGAGCTGAGCCTATCGATCAAACCGGGGGAGAAGCTGGGCATCGTCGGCGCATCGGGGGCGGGGAAATCGACGTTGGTGTCGCTTTTGCTGCGGCTCTATACGGCGGAACAGGGTCACATTTCAATTGATGGGCAGGATGTCTCGGGTGTCACCAAGCAAAGCTTGCGGCGTCAGATCGGGATGGTCACTCAGGAGACGGCGATGTTCAACCGGTCGGCGTTCGACAACATCCGCTATGGCAAGCCCGACGCGACAGAGGCAGAGGTTATCGCCGCCGC
>DIBR01000055.1:3058-7961 GCA_002415025.1 Spongiibacteraceae bacterium UBA5047 | reverse complement strand
GCGGCTATGACGCGCATCTGGGGGAACGGGGGGTCAAGCTGTCGGGCGGGCAACGTCAGCGTATTGCGCTGGCCCGCGCGATCCTCAAGGACGCGCCGATCCTGATATTGGACGAAGCGACAAGCGCGCTGGATAGCGAGGTCGAAGCCGCGATCCAAAGCGCGCTGACCCGCGTGATGGAGGGCAAGACCGTGATGGCCATCGCCCACCGTCTGTCGACCCTGACCGAGATGGACCGCATCGCCGTGATGGACGCGGGCCGGATCGTAGAGATCGGCACCCATGACGCGCTGCTTGCCAAAGACGGGCTTTATGCCCGCTACTGGCGGCGGCAGTCGGGCGGGTTTTTGGATATGAAGGCCGCAGAATAAGGCTTTTGCTGCGCCCGGCTTCGCGGTAAGCCCTGCGCATGACAGAATATACAATCCAGCGACTTGGCCACCTGGGCGACGGCATTGCGCCCGGCCCTTTATTTGCCCCGATGACCCTGCCGGGCGAGGTGGTGACAGGCACGCCTGACGGTCAGACCCTGACCGACATCCGTATCGTCACCCCGTCAGAGAACCGGGTGTCGGCGCCGTGTCGCCACTTCAAGGCCTGTGGCGGCTGCCAGTTGCAGCATGCGTCGGATGATTACGTCGCGGATTTCAAGCTGGGCGTGGTCAAGGCGTCGCTGGATGCCCACGGGATAGAGACTGTTTTCAAGCCGCTGCAAACCTCGCCTGCGCAATCGCGCCGTCGGGCAACCTTTGCGGCGAAACGCACCAAAAAGGGCGCGATGGCCGGTTTCCACGGGCGTGGGTCCGATGTGGTGATCGAAATTCCCGGGTGTCAGTTGCTGGACCCTGCGGTGATGGGCGCGCTGCCGATTGCCGAAAAGCTTGCCGTGATCGGCACCAGCCGCAAGGCCGCCCTGGCTGTGACGGTGACCGCGTCGCGCGGGGGGCTCGATATCTCGGTCCAGAACGGGAAAGAGCTGGACGGCCCCTTGCGGCAAGAGCTGGCACATCTGTGTGACAGTCTGGGGCTGGCGCGGCTGACCTGGGACGGCGAGGTGATCGCGATGCGCACACCGCCCGTACAGCGTTTCGGTGCGGCCAAGGTGACACCCCCGCCCGGTGCCTTCCTGCAAGCCACCCCGCACGGAGAGGCAGCGCTGGTCACCGCCGTGCGCGAGGCTGTCGGTGAGGCGCGCCATGTGATTGACCTGTTTGCGGGCTGCGGCACGTTCAGCCTGCCCCTGGCCGATCAGGCAGAGGTACACGCCGTCGAAGGTGACGCCGCCATGACCGCCGCGCTGGATCACGGGTGGCGCATGTCGACGGGGCTCAAACCCGTCACGACAGAGGCGCGCGACCTGTTCCGCCGTCCCTTGCTGCCGGACGAGCTGGCCAAGACCGACGCCGTGGTCATCGACCCGCCGCGCGCGGGGGCCGAGGCCCAGATCGCCGAGATCGTCAAAGCGATGCCGCCGGTGCTGGCCTATGTGTCGTGTAACCCCGTCACCTTCGCGCGGGACGCCGCCGTGCTGATTGCCGCCGGTTATACGTTGAATTGGGTGCAAGTCGTTGATCAATTCCGCTGGTCCTCCCATGTGGAGCTGGCAGCGCAGTTCACTGCGCCGGAAGTACAACGCAAACGTAAGTAACGCAGATCTATGGTGGGCACGGTAAACATGCGGGAACGTCTGGGAAGATGGGTCGAAGGGCGGGCCGTCAGCAATTTCATCATCGGTGTGATCGTGTTCAACGCCGCCCTTCTGGGGATGGAGACAGCCCCCGCCCTGATGGAGAGATACGGCACGCTGATCCTGTTTCTTGATCGCGTCTGCCTGTTCATTTTCATCGCCGAGATCACGCTCAAGATCATCGCGCGCGGGGTCGGGTTCTTCCGCAACGGGTGGAATGTCTTTGACTTTACGGTCGTTGCCATCGCGCTGGTGCCCGCGGTGCAGGGGCTGTCTGTCTTGCGGGCGCTGCGTATCCTGCGGGTTTTGCGGGTGCTGTCCGTCGCCCCGCGTCTGCGCCGCGTTGTCGAAGGGTTTATCACCGCGTTGCCCGGTATGGGGTCGGTGTTCCTGCTGATGACGATCATCTTTTACATCGGGTCCGTCATCGCGACCAAATTGTTCAGCGACCAGTTCCCCGAATGGTTCGGGTCATTGCCCGCCAGCGCCTATAGCCTGTTTCAGATCATGACGCTGGAAAGCTGGTCGATGGGGATCGTCCGCCCGGTGATGGAGGTCTACCCCTATGCCTGGGTCTTCTTCGTGCCGTTTATTCTGGTCACGACCTTCGCCGTAGTGAACTTGCTGGTGGGTCTGATCGTGAACTCGATGCAGGATGCGCATAACGAGGAAGAGACCGTGCGCACCGATGCCTACCGGCTTGAGGTGATGGAAAAGCTGGAAGCGATCGAAAAGAAGCTGGCAGAGCACAGTCGCCAGTAACGGCTTTTTGACCGCATCGATATTTGCTACATGATAGGGCATCCACATAAGGCCGAAATGGTCGCGGGAACGAGGCATAGTGAACATGAAACGCAGAAACCTGATTCTGGGTGGCACCGCGCTGGTCGCGCTTGGGGCCTGCAGCAGCAGTAAATTCAAACGGTACAACGGGCCGCAGGTCACCTATGTGATCGTCAACAAGGGCGACCGCCGGATGTATCTGATGCACCACGACAAGGTGCTGGAATCATACGATATCAAACTGGGGTTCGCGCCTGTGGGCCACAAGGTGTACGAAGGTGACGGACGCACGCCCGAAGGGATCTATATGATCGATCGGCGCAATCCGAACAGCCGGTTCCACCTGTCGATCGGCATCAACTACCCCAATGAAATGGACCGCGCCCGCGCGGAAGCTTTGGGCAAAAGCCCCGGTGGCGATATCTTTATCCACGGTCAAAAGACCGCCAAGGACAAGAATCGCACCGATTGGACGTGGGGATGTATCTCTGTCTCGAACGACGAGATGGAGGATATCTATGCGATGGTCGGGGATAACACCCCGATCGCACTGAACCCCTGATATCTAGCTAAAAGCGGGGGTGACCTTGGCGGTCACTTCCCCATCACCATGGTCCACCAGATCTTGCCGTTGTTTTCCTGATGCCAGGAAAAGCCCATGTTCAAAGCGTCCTTCGACATGATGATGCGGCGGGTGTCCGGTTTCTCCATCCAGGCGGCAAGTGTTTCGAGCTCGGTCTCGTAGGTTTCCGAGATGACTTCGCCGACCAGCGCGCCGGTATACCCTACACGTTGGATACGATCGACAGGGGACGACCCGTCAGACCCGAAGTGCCAGGGGCGGTTCTGCACCGCCATATCCCGCGAATGGGTCGCGGCGGCGGCGTTCAGTTGTGCGTCCAGTTGAACGGGTGCCAGACCGGAGGCACCGCGCAGCGCGTTCACGGAATCAAGCATACGGAATTGCAGCTTGCCGGTATCGTTGCGCCCAATCTTATAGACGGTAGGGCCGGGGCGACCGTCGGATGCAAGCGGGGTCGGGGCAGGGGTACAAGCCGCCAGCGCCACGGTCAGGGAAATAAGGATTGAAAACAGACGGATCATGGCGCAGCTCCACGCAATTGGGTTTGTCGTGCCATACAGCTTGATGCGTTGCAGATCAAACGCACATGAGCGTGAGCGCGCCTGTTAACGCTTGTTTGATTTGAAACTGCGACTTTCGAGCCATATACGACAGTATTATACTAGGTTGTAACTACCTTCAGGAGACATCTGATGTCTGATAAGAAATTTACCCTTTCGTCGCGCCGTGCTTTCCTTGCTGGCAGCGCCGCGATGCTGGCAACGCCCGCTCTGGCGCAAAGCAGCGTGAACAGCGAAGCGACCACGGAGACGGAGCGTGATCTGACCGAGACGGTGCGTCGCAACACCTCCAGCTTCCGCACGCTGGATTGGCAGCCTTACTTCAGCAACACCAAGAACGGGGCCATTCTTGTCGATATCGACAGCCGCGCGGTGCATTACTGGTCCGAGGATCAATCGATCTACAAACTTTACCCCTCAAGCGTACCGCTGACCGAGGAACTGACCCGCCGTGGGCGTACCAGCGTGATCCAGAAGGTCGTCGGCCCCACATGGCGTCCGACCCCGTCGATGCTGGAACGCAACCCAGAGTGGCCAGCGGTGATCGGGCCGGGCCCTGACAACCCCTTGGGCACCCACGCGCTGTACCTGAGCTGGACGTACTACCGTATCCATGGCACGCATGACACACGCAAGATCGGGCGTCGTTCGTCGAATGGCTGCATTGGCCTGTACAATGAACATATTGCTGAACTTTTTGGCATGGCGAACGTCGGCACCCAAGTGTTGCTTATTTGACAACTTTTTAGCGATTGTGGTGCTCAAAAGCTGAATCCGGGTTTGCAATTACCCGCTGATGCTGTTTAGAAAGTTTTACGAGGTAAGTCTTGGGCGCGTGCTATCACACTGTGAAGTACGCCTTTTCTGGAGGTTATGTTATGAAGAAACTCGTTCTCGCCGCTGCTCTGACAGCTGCTGCATCGAATGCATTTGCTGGTTCGCTGGCAGAGCCAATCATCGAAGCACCCGTCATCGTTGAAGAGTCCACCTCTTCTTCCTCGGGCATACTGATTCCTCTGCTGCTGCTGGCCGTTGTTGCTGCTGCAGTTGCTTCCGACTAATTCGGTCGAAGTTTCAGTTAGAAAAAGGCGGTGTTCTACACCGCCTTTTTTTATGTCTGCCGTTTAGCGTCAGATGACAAGCAGACAAAAGAAAAGCGCCTGTAGCCACAGGCGCTTTCTTTGTTTTCAGGTCCGAGCGGCGGGGGGCTTAGTCGATCCAGCCTTGCAGGTTTTCCTCGATCACATTGGACAGCGCCTTGATGTGCAAGTCGTCGTCATTGAGACAGGG
>DIBR01000055.1:2612-2761 GCA_002415025.1 Spongiibacteraceae bacterium UBA5047 | reverse complement strand
GCTTCGGCCTGCCGCGCGACCTCTTCCACGGTATAGGGCTGCAACCATTCTTCGGGGCCGAATTTCGACTGGAAGGTCGTCATGATCTGTGTGTCGTCCCACCCCAGCCGTTCCTTCAGCAGGCGCGTCGTTTTCTGGCATTGGCAGTG
>DIBR01000055.1:2150-2338 GCA_002415025.1 Spongiibacteraceae bacterium UBA5047 | reverse complement strand
TAGGGATCGCCCTCCATCAAATAGCGCAGCGGGACACCGTGATAGGAGCACAGCAGCTTGTCGGGCTTTGTCTCCATCTTGGCGTAGGCCTTCTCGATCGAGGTGGCGAGCGCTTCGATATAATCGGGGCGGTCGAAATAGGGTTCAACCGTGCGGGCGGCGGGCTGCCATTTCTCTTTGGCGAGCGC
>DIBR01000055.1:0-1918 GCA_002415025.1 Spongiibacteraceae bacterium UBA5047 | reverse complement strand
AACAGGATCTTCTGGCAGCCCGCAGCGGTCATCGCCGCCACCTTGGATTGGGTCGACGGGTTGCCGTAGCGCATGCAGTAATCGACCATGACTGCGTCACCATACCGCGCCTGCATCGCGTCTTTTATCTTCGCGGTTTGCTGTTTGGTGATGGTCATCAGCGGGCTTTCCCCCGCCTCGTGGTTCCAGATCGACTTATACGCGGCACCGCTGGTGAAGGGGCGTTTCGACAGGATCACCAGCTGAAGCAGCGGTTGCCATTTCCACGGGCTATAGTCGATGACGCGGCGATCCGACAGAAATTCCGATAGATAACGGCGCATTGACCAGTAATCATAGTGGTCCGGCGTGCCGAGGTTCGCCAGCAGGATACCCACCTTGGGGGCGGGTACGGTGGGGTGGTCAGGCTGTGCATGGGCTGGGCGCTGCTGCGTCATCTGGCATTCCTTTTCTGCGTTTAGCGCTGAGATAAACGGTTATGGTCGCGCGTCAATCGCGCAGCGGCGTTTCTGCCGTGGCCAGCGCATCGGCCAAGCGCTGCTGCGCAGAGCCGGGTCGCAGGGGTTTGGGCTGGCTGTCCGCCGGTGCCCAGCCCGCCAGAAAGACCAGCTCAAAGCTTGCTTTGATGCGCCCCTCTGGCGTGGCGTAGTGGTCGCGGTAAAGCTGCCCCGCCGCGTCAAAGATCGCGCGGCCACTGGGGCGGCGCAGGCGGCTGGTCAGGGCGTTGGCCTCTCCCATGGCGCGCAGGTCGCGCATCAGGTGCCAGATATCGCGGTATTCTGTCGTCAGCGTCACGGAATCCGCCACCGGCAGCGCAAGCCCCGCCCGTTGCAGCAGCCCGCCGATATCGCGCAACTCGGCCATAGGGGCGATCCGCGGCGACAGCCCACCGGTGATCGACGCCTCGGCTTGACCCAGACAGGCGCGCAGCTCGTGCAGGGTCTGCCCGCCGAAACCAACGCTTAAAAACAGCCCGTCGGGTTGCAGGGCGCGGCGCGACTGGATGATCTGACCCACCGGATCATTCGCCCAATGCATCCCCATCGCATGGACCACCAGATCATGTGCGCCCTGGGTCAGCGCAAGCGTATCGGTGTCCTCCACCAGCGTCGCGTTCGGGTGCAGCGCGCCCCAGACCTGCGGGAAGCCGGTGACAATCGCTGCTGACGTAAAGGTTCTGTTAACCAGCGACAGCCGATCATCGACCTCTTCAAGCGCGGCGCGGTGCAGGAACAGGGCGTCATCGGAGGCGCGGCTGCGGTTGCGGGTCAGCGCCGCGCGATCAGTCAGGGTGTGTGAAGCGTTCATGAAAGGATAATAAGATCATGCGAGACCAGTTACAAACCGCTGTTGCGCTGATTTACCCGCCGTCCTGTCTGGCGTGCGGGGCGTGGGTGGCTGCTCATGGGGGGCTGTGCGGTCCGTGCTGGCGCGACACGGGGTTCATCGAAGGTGTGGTCTGCGAAACCTGCGGTATTCCCTTGCTGGGCGATCTGTCCGAGACAGACGTGCGCTGCGACGCGTGCCTTGCCGCGCCGCCGCCGTGGGACCACGGGCGCGCAGCCCTTTTGTACCGAGATACCGGCCGCCGGCTGGTGCTGGCGCTGAAACACGGCGACCGTCAGGACATCGCCAAACCCGCAGGACACTGGATGGCGCGGGTGATCGCGCCCTTCGTCACGCCTGACACTTTGGTGGTGCCCGTGCCGCTGCATTATGCGCGGCTGTGGAAGCGGCGGTTCAACCAATCGGCCCTGCTGGCCCGTGCGCTTGCCCGTGAACACAAGCTTGGGTGGTGTCCTGACGCGCTGCGCCGCGTCCGACGCACCGCCGCGCTAGAGGGGAAGGGACGCCGTGAACGCATTGCCCATCTGGATGGCGCGATCACCGCCCATCCCCGCCGCGCCGACCTGCTGCG
>DIBR01000054.1:24114-24496 GCA_002415025.1 Spongiibacteraceae bacterium UBA5047 | reverse complement strand
AGGAGCTTGCCCTGCAAGCGAACAACCATTAGCGCAACTCAAACTCGTCCGCATCCAGCATCGCCGGGAACTTGTCCCGAAAGGCCTGCAAATCCGCCAGCGAAATATCCGCTTCCAGAATAGCCGGCGTGTGGGCGCTGATTTGCGCCAGTGGCTGCCCGAGGTAATCGAGAATCACGCTGTCACCGGCGTAGTCGATGTCATTTCCGTCCTCCCCCACGCGATTAACGCCAACGACATAGCTCTGGTTTTCAATGGCGCGTGCCGTCAGTAAAGACGACCAGGCATGACGACGGCTCGCGGGCCAGTTGGCAACAAATATAAGCAGGTCATAGTCATTGCGGTTGCGGCAAAAAACAGGAAAGCGCAGGTCGTAACACAC
>DIBR01000054.1:22635-23966 GCA_002415025.1 Spongiibacteraceae bacterium UBA5047 | reverse complement strand
GGAAAGCGCAGGTCGTAACACACCTGCAGGCACACCCGAAAGCCGCCCAGCGTCACAATACAGCGCTCGTTGCCGGCGCTGTAATGCTTGTGCTCACCCGCCATGCGAAAAAGATGGCGCTTGTCGTAGTGGGTTTCACCCTCCGGGCTCACCCAATACAGGCGGTTGTAGTGCCGCCCTTGGTCGCGCACCGCAACCGAGCCGGTAATGGCAACATTGCGCTGGCGTGCAACGGCGCGCATCCAGTCGAGTGTTGGGCCGGGTGCCGCTTCGGCAATGCTTTCGGGTGCCATTGAAAAACCGGTGGTAAACATTTCCGGCAGCACCACCAGGTCAGCATCGCCAATGCTGCCAAGCAAGCTATCAAAGTGGGTGAGGTTAGCTTCGCGGTCCTGCCAGTAAATAGGCGTTTGTATGGCGGCAATTTTCATAAAATACTCAGCTTGCTGGCGGCATCCAGCAGTGTTTGCTCACGCTTGGCAAAACAGAAACGAACAATACGGCTGTCGGGCGGTGTTTCATAAAACACGGACAGCGGAATAGCCGCCACGCCGTGTTCGCGTGTCAGGGTTTTGCAAAAGCTCAAATCGTCGGCATCACTGATTGCGCTGTAATCGGCGAGGGCGAAATACGTGCCGCCGCTGTCGAGCATGTGAAAGCGTGAAGCCTGCATGGCATTGATAAAACAATCGCGTTTCTCGCGATAAAAATTGCCCAGTGCGTGCACTTCATCGCTGTGGTGGTTGAGCATATCTGCAACCGCGTACTGCGCCAGTGTAAAGCTGGTAAAGGTAACAAACTGATGCACCTTGCGAAATTCTGCGCTTAAGTCGGCAGGGGCAATGCAGTAGCCGAGTTTCCAGCCGGTGGCGTGAAAGGTTTTACCAAAGGACGAAATGACAAAACTGCGTTCAGCCAGCGCCGGATAGGCATTGGCGCCAAGACGCTCACGCTCGAACACAATATGCTCGTAAACCTCGTCGCTAATGACATACAGATTGTGCTTTTCAGCGAGTGCTTCCAGCGCGCGCCAGTCGCTGTCGGCAAAAACCGTGGCGGTGGGGTTGTGCGGGCTGTTCACCATAATGAGGCGGGTCTTGCTGCTCACCGCATCGGCTATTTGCTGCCAGTCCGGTTTGTAATGAGGGGGCAGCAGAGCGATGCGTTTACAGTGTCCGCCCGCCAGTTTAATGGCCGGTTCATAGCTGTCGTAAGCGGGGTCGAGCAGTATCACTTCGTCGCCAGCGCGAACGATGGCCTGAATGGCAACAAACAAGGCCTCGGTTGCACCGGAGGCAAGTGTCACCTCGTTGTCGGGGCAAACAACGCGG
>DIBR01000054.1:21937-22397 GCA_002415025.1 Spongiibacteraceae bacterium UBA5047 | reverse complement strand
CAATTCGGGTATACCGTTCATGGGCGCATACTGGTTTCTGCCCGCCAGCGCGTGGGCATTCAGGCGCTCAAGCAAATAGGCGCTGGGCGAAAAATCCGGAAAGCCCTGCGACAAATTGATAGCGCCATTTTCAGCGGCCAGCGCCGACATGGTTGAGAAAATGGTGGTGCCTACGTGGGGCAGTTTGCTGTCGATGCTCATATAATCCGTTAAGGTCGTTTTTGTGGCATTCTGCTGGACACAATTGTGGCCGTCCAGCCGTCTATTCATCTTTTGGGAAGCGTGTGTGCCAAGCCCCCGCCTTTTATTAACCGCCTTACTGGCCGTGCTGGCCATGTCTATGGTGCCTGTGCTGGTTAAATCTACGGCGGCCAACGAGGTCACCATTGGCATTGCGCGGCTGCTGATAGCGCTTGCCGTTATCACACCCCTGTTGTTTGTTCCTGCTTTTAACGGCGGC
>DIBR01000054.1:18762-21727 GCA_002415025.1 Spongiibacteraceae bacterium UBA5047 | reverse complement strand
CGGCGGCTCGCTGCGCTCGATCACCCGGCCGCAGTGGTGCCGCCTGCTGGTTATCGGCGCGGTGTTTGCGCTGCACTGGTTAACCTATTTTGCCAGCATCAAGCTGGCAACGGCTGTGATCGCCTCTGTCGCGATTGCGACCTACGGCGTGCAATACCTTTTGCTGGCCTGGTGGTTTAACGGCGAGCGGCTGGGTTGGGTGGAGTGCTTGGCGATGGTGACCTGTTTTACGGGTTGCGCCGTGATGGTGCCGGCTTTTACGCTTTCCAACACCGTTAGCCTGGGCATTGCTATTGGCTTGTTCAGCGCGTTTCTATATGCCTGTTTGCCGCTGTTGCACCAGCGCGTGCGCGAGGTGGGTACACTGGAGCGTACCTGGGGCCAGTTCGGTTTTGCGCTGCTGTGCTTTCTTCCCTTCTGGCACTTCAGCGACTGGAATCTGCAGGCCAGCGATGGCTGGAAATTGCTCACTCTGGGGTTGCTGTGCACCGTGGTTGCGCATGGCCTGTGGGTAAAGGCCAGCACCGAGCTGCCGGCCGTGTTCACCAGCGTGATCTACTATATTTATGTGCCACTGGCGATGGTGTCCAGCTCGGTCTTTCTGGGTGAAGAGCTCGGCCCGGAAAAGCTGTTTGGCGCCGCCCTGATTGTGGTCTCCAGCACCGCCGTTACCGTATACCGCTGGCGCCGGAGCTGAGTGTTTGCGGGCCGGCAAGCAAGGTGACGGAAAAACAGAAAAACTTGTGTCATAGTTAGGGTCTTGGCCCGATCCGGCACAACCTCATTTGTGGTCGCGCACAGAGAGGCGTGCCGGGAAATAACGTCGCCACAACCCGTTTTTAACAATAAAAGGAGCAGTTTCATGCTGGCCCCGATGATGAAAACCCCCTTGCTGATCTCCAGTTTGCTGGAGTTTGGTGTTGTCAGTCACCCAGACGCAGAGATTGTCAGCCGCAAAGTGGAAGACGGCTCCATTCATCGCACAACCCAGGGCGAGGCCGCCAAGCGCGCCAAACAACTGGCCAACGCGCTGCTCAATTGGGGCGTAAAGCCCGGTGACCGCATCGCCACGCTGGCGTGGAACACCTGGCGACACTACGAAGCCTATTACGCGACGACCGGCATCGGCACGGTATGCCACACCATCAACCCCAGATTGTTTCCGGAGCAACTGGAATACATCTTTAACCACGCCGAAGATCGCATGGTGTTTGTTGACCTGAATCTGGTGCCGCTGCTCGAAAACCTTGAAGGCAAGCTGCCGCACTTGCAGGCCATTGTTGTAATGACCGACAGCGACAACATGCCGGATAGCAAACTGCAAAACCTGATTTGCTACGAAGATTTTATAGCCGCGCACAGCACCGAGTTCGAATGGCCTCGGCTGGATGAAGATACCGACTGCTCACTGTGCTACACCTCGGGCACTACTGGCAACCCGAAAGGCGTGATGTACACCCATCGCTCAACGGTTTTGCACGCCATTGCCAGCCTGCCCCAGCAGGCACTGAATATCAGTCAGGACTCCGTCATTCTGCCGGTTGTGCCCATGTTTCATGTGAACTGCTGGGGTATTCCCTATGCGGTGACAATTACCGGCGCCAAGCTGGTTTTCCCGGGTGCGGCAATGGACGGCAAAAGCCTGTGGGAACTGATAGTTTCTGAAAAGCCCACCTTGCTTGCCGGGGTGCCCACCGTTTGGCTGGGCCTGCTCAACTATCTCGACAGCATTAACGAAACCATGGAAAGCGTAGACTCTGTAGTGGTGGGCGGTTCTGCTGCGCCGCTGTCGATGATCAAGGCCTTTGATGAAAAACACGGCGCCTTTTTGCTCCATGCCTGGGGCATGACCGAGATGTCACCCATCGGTACTATCAATGCGCCCAACAAGCAGTTGAACGCATTGCCGGCCAGCGAGCGCTACGAAATACAGCGCAAGCAGGGAAAGCCCGTGTTCGGCGTTGAGATGAAAATTATCGACGACGACGGCAACGAACTGCCCCGCGACGGCAAGGCCTACGGGCGCTTGATGGTGCGCGGGCCGTGGATTGTGAATGCGTACTACAAGAGCGACAAGGTAGCGACTGAAGACGGCTGGTTTGATACCGGTGATGTAGCCAACATCGACCCCGACAACTACATGCAGATTGTTGATCGCAGCAAAGATGTTATTAAATCCGGCGGCGAGTGGATTAGCTCCATAGACCTTGAAAATGTTGCCGTTGGCCACCCCGCCGTTGCCGAAGCCTGTGTGATCGGCATTCCCCATGAAAAATGGCAGGAGCGGCCGCTGCTGCTGGTGATATTAAAAGAGGGCGCCAGCGCCACCCGCGAAGACATTCTGGAATTCCTTGAGCCGCAATTGGCGAAATTCTGGCTGCCGGATGACGTTGTGTTTCGCGACGAGCTGCCCCACACGGCTACCGGAAAATTGCTGAAGGTGCCCATGCGCGAAGAGTATGCATCGCACTACCTAAAATAGCGCGCTCAAGTAGCGCGGCCTAGTCCCCTCTCCCTTTGGGAGAGGGTCAGGGTGAGGGGAGCTTCTGAGTCAATGACAAACACCGCGCGCACCAATATCGTTCTGATCGGCATGCCCGGCGCCGGCAAAAGCACCATTGGTGTATTGCTGGCCAAAACGCTGACAAAAGATTTTATCGATACCGACGTGCTGATACAGCGGCGTGCCGAGAGTAGCCTGCAGCACATTATTGACGAGCGTGGTTATGAGGCGCTTCAACAAGTAGAGCGCGAAGTTCTGCTGGCCCTGCACTGCGAGCACACCGTGATTGCCACCGGCGGCAGCGCCGTTTACGCGCGCGATGCCATGCAACACCTGAAGCAATCTTCGGTTTTTGTATTTATCGACGTACCCTTGCAAGAACTGCGGGAACGCATTCACAACATGGACAGCCGGGGCATTGTACAAAAGCCGGGGCAGGACTTTTCTGCCCTGTTTCAAGAA
>DIBR01000054.1:2444-18564 GCA_002415025.1 Spongiibacteraceae bacterium UBA5047 | reverse complement strand
GAACGTTGGACGCTATACAGCGAGCTCGCAGACATCACTGTAAACGCTGGCGCCCACTCCCAGGAATCGGTATTGGCCCTGATCGTTGATACCTTGCCAACCCTATGACGAAACCCCTATGACAAATACAAGCAATACACAGCAAGGCGCGGATTACGGCGCCTACGTGCTCACCTATAAATGCCCGGACCAACTCGGCATACTCGCCCGCGTCGCAAACCTCTTATACGCGCGCGGCGCCTTTATTACCGAAGTTGCACAATACTCAGACCCTTACACCCGCACCTTCTTCTCGCGCATGGTGTTTGACGACCGCAGCCTCGCCTGCGCAATAGACGCATTCATCGCAGAACTCAACGAATTGGCCGGCACGCTGAATATGGAATACCGCTTGCGACCACTGTCGCAAAAACAGCGCGTATTGCTGGCAGTCTCGAAAGAAGACCACTGCCTGAATGTGCTGCTAACCAAATGGCGCTCCGGCGCATTGCCCGCCGACATTGTGGGGGTTATCTCCAATCACAATGACTGCCGTGGCCTGGTGGAATGGTACGGCATTCCCTATCACCATCTGCCCGTTACCGCCGATACCAAGACGCAGCAGGAAGCGCAGATAACCGCCCTGATGCAACAGGAAAAAGTCGACCTACTGGTGCTGGCCCGTTACATGCAAATCCTGTCTGACGAGCTGTGCAGCACTTTGCAAGGTCGGGCAATCAATATCCACCACTCCTTTTTGCCCAGCTTTAAAGGCGCGCGGCCCTATCACCAGGCCCACAGTCGCGGCGTAAAAGTGGTGGGTGCCACCGCCCACTACGTAACCGCAGATCTGGACGAAGGCCCGATACTCGTTCAGGAAGTGAAACCCGTGAGCCACACCTACACCATCGAGCAACTGGTGCATCTGGGGCACGATATTGAAGCCACTGCGCTGTCGAATGCGGTGCGCCTGCACTGCGAAGACCGGGTTATGCTGAACGGGGATAAAACGGTTATTCTGCAGTGAGGATGGGTTTGGCGAGATTGTGGGATGGTTGTTTGGGGTGAATCGATGGATATATATGCACATGCAGGGCAGATAGAGGCAGCAATGGCTAGTATCGAACAGAGTGGCTATTTTTAGAAATGACGTATATTTAGCTGTTATGCGTACTAATCAAAAAAGGAATTTAGATATGAAACTAAAAATCATTTCAACCTTCTTTTTAGCATTTTTGGCAGCACCCTCAGTGCTCGCCGACTACACAGTTGACTGTGAGGGTTATAACAGCGATACCTCTAGCTACGTATATGGTGAATGCTCTAACGGTGAGTTTGAAGGTTACGACTCGGATACTGGAAATTATGTCTACGGTGAATGTGAAATTGGCGGTGATCTAGAAGCATATGACTCTGCAACAAGCGTATATGTATATGGTGAATGCGACGATAGCTAGCAAACACGTATATGTCGCATAACAAGTCGCTGTAGTACGCGGCCGATGGCCGCCGGACGCCCTTTACATGGCTCCTTCGTCGCCATTCCAAGGTCGCCGCTAAGCTCAGCGTTAGCCCTCGGTGGGTAAAAGCCAGCATCTATGATAGAGAATAATGTGAACCGATTGATTTTTATTGAAGTTCTGTTAGCAGTTGTCGCTGTCATATACGGAATACGCTGGGTTCTTGACCCACAAGGTAACTTTGAGCCAGTTATCGCTCTGTGCACTATCTTTGCTTTTGGGTTAGATGTGTTTAGGCGCTATTCTGCTGACTCCCAATTACAGCAGCCCCCCAATAAGCAAGAGCATAGCGATATAACAGAAGTTACAGAAAAAAAAGAGCAACCAGAATCCCTACCTGCGTTTCGCTATTCTTCTAGTTGCGCTTTTTTTGCTGAAAGATTCTCTAATGCCTTCCCCGGAATACGCTCAGGAACGTGGTTTGAGGGCCACCGCGCCATAGAAAGGCTAAGTATTCTGCTAGAGCAACCTCTTGAGTTTTCTCGTGGAGATGACGGTTGGATTGAGCCGATTGGATGGCAGAGAAACGGCAATATGCCTTTCAGTGATTTCAAACTACTGAGCAAGGATACGCTGTTAATAGACTCGAAAGAGCTGAAAGTTCGAAGAATCTATGCTGGTTATATGGCTAATTACAAGCAGCTATTTGTATATTTGGAGGCTGATGCTATGCCTCCTGTGGGAGTATACGAGCACACCCAAAGTAGCATCGAAGATTCAAAGAATGTTTTTGGTTATGCTTACGAAGAATATGGTTTGTATAAGCACTCTCACCCCATAACTAGAGCTGAATATGATGATAATGCAGCTGTAATTATGGGCAAACCGGTAAAGCTAAATAACGAAGTCGAAATTCGAATACGACACTTATCGCCATACAACATGGTGATTTCTGCCACTGGCTCCTGCTTGAACCAGTCCTTATTCGATGGAAAGTTAGTCGAATATATGAACCGGATGCTAGCCGGAGAAAACTGTATGGGGGAGTTCGAAGACGACGTAAGGAAATTGCCATCTTCACCAGCCATATAGAAAGGGCTAACAAGAAAAGGCAGCGCGACGCCAAAAACGGCGCGCCTGCTTCTGGCATTAGCGTGATTGAGAGAAACGATATGGATCAATCTGAGAATCCTAATAAAGAAGCAACCGCTTTACAGAACTCTCGTGCCGATTATGTCGCTTCTGCTGCAAAGTCTGCACTTGGTATGGTTCCTTTTGCTGGGTCATTACTTGCAGAAGTTGCCGGAAATGTAATACCAAATCAGCGAATAGATAGAATCGTAAAATATGCGGAAGCTCTCGAAAGCAGGTTGTCGATAGTAGAGCAGGACGTTGTTAAACAAAATATGTCTGATGAGAACTTTACAGATTTGGTTGAGGAAAGCTTGAGGCAAGCTGCGAGATCGCTAACTGATGAAAGACGAGGTTACATTTCATCGCTTGTTTCCAATAGTATCTCTTCCGATGATATAGAGCACTTTGAATCCAAGCATTTACTTCGTATTCTCGGAGAACTGAATGATATTGAAATTATTTGGTTGAGATTTTATTTAAATCCCGTCATGAGCGGTGATGCAGAGTTTCGGGAGAAGCATGATCGCATACTCAATCCAGTTGCGGCACACCTTGGGTCAGGTCAGCCAGAACTCGATAAGTCTACATTACAGAATAGCTATAAGGAGCATCTTGCATCCCTCGGTTTGCTAGAAAAGGAAATTGATGTGGATACGTCAAGTCGAGGGGTGAAGCTAAAAAACAAAGGCTACAAAATTACCTCGCTTGGCAGGCTATTGCTTCGAGAGGTAGGGTTTAGTGATGAACGACTGCGCTAACAATCGGCTGCACAGCGACCGATTTCCCGCCGCTTCGCGGTAGATCTGCACCACTTTAACGGACAGTAAATCACCGTTTGCCTAAAGGGGTGCAGGTCTACGGCTCCAAACCGGCGCGTGAGGCGGACGTTGGGCGAAATCTCGAATGCAATGCTTGAGTAAGTTTAGGGGAGATTTCAAATTAGACAGAAAGGCTGATCTTAGGCCTGTTTCTGTCTCTGTTGAAACAATCTACAAGTCAGAGGAAATCGCGTCTTCGTTTCTGTTGAATAAAGATCCGAATGATGAGGCAGATGGGTTTAGAATACATTCTTTGCTAAATCTATTAAGTAGGGTGTTTGAGCATGCGCAGGCTGCCCTGTCCACAGGCTCACCTTCTAGCTCCGAAACTCTAGGAAGAACAGTTGTAGAAGGGTCTATATACTTAATGTGGTTGGCGACCCTGGGGAATCCAGAGACTCTGCTAATGTTTTTCAGAGGCTGGATTAATGAGCATGATAGAAAGCTCTCGGAATGGACGGAAAAAGTAGCGGGCTTAGAAAATTCCGAATTAATTTTCCAAATGATAGAGGCGAGGAGAGAGGCAGTTTCAAAGCTTGGAGAGTTTATCGACGGTCTGTCAATCCAATGTGGCATAGGTTTTCCAGAGAAAAGCTTCGAATGGCCAAAATCAGTTCATAAAAGATTTGAGAACCTTGATCGAGTGACCGATTACTATACAAGCTATCACGGACTTAGTGGATCAAGTCATCTAACTGGAGAAGATACTATAAGGTGGCTCTTGTCCTTGAATATGCCTAGAGATATTCAGGAAAAATTAGGGCACGAAGCTTTGTCTTATTTAATAATGATGTCACGTATTGCTAGCCTGTTTTTCGTTGAATCAGCCGCAGCGTGTGTATTGGCCTATGGAGGGAAAAATAATCATGATTTACAGGATTGCAGAATACAGTTACAAAAATCAGTTGATGATATTGCAAAAGATGCTGGCGTTCCCGCTCAGCAAACATAAAGTCTAAAAATAACAACCATACGAGGGACTGGAATCATGCAATTTTCCATAGTAGAAATTCTACAGTCTCGTTTATGATTTCTTGAGGTGAACCGTGAATATCCCACCCAAAATACGTTTTGAGCTGATCAATGGTCTTACAGAAAGAGAGGTAAAGTCTGCGGCTTACCTTATCTATGCCCATAAATGTGCAGCAGGAACCTACGTTGGAATGTCTCAGGATCCGGTGAAACGCTGGCAAGAACACGTCTCAGATGCATTTAATTTACATAGCCACAATTCTGATGATAAGTTCCGAGGAGCTATAAGGGGTTTTCGGTACTCCTTCAAGCACTATATTTTAGCCATCGCCACTTTTGAAAAGTCTGCTCGCAGCAAAGAAGCCGCAGCAATTGAGTTTTATAGCGAAAATTTGAACATGAAAGCCGAGGCGGTGGCTGAGAGAGACTACGGTTTTAAGCCAATTGGATCTCAGATTTCACTTCCGATCATTCTGGAAAAAAAGGGGAAGTCGGGTGCCTCCTATTCTCGGCAAGATTCCGAAAGAATCGCAATTGTCGCGGAGGTATTTGAGGAATTTGGTAGAAAGCGGCTCAAATGCGTTGGTGGTCAGCCTTTTGAAAAGGGACTTCTGGTTGAGTGCAGTCGCGAAGAGCGGGCTAAATTACAAGTTGGCGATAGGGTTAAAGTTAAAGTTCAGCTTTCTGAAAAGCGCGGCAAAAAGTATCTGGTTGCGGCTCGTTCTGCAACATTAACCAAAGTTGAAAAATCATAACAAACGCATGTTGTCGCAGCGTAAAACGCTGCGCTTCTGGGATGGTCTACGCTCTAGACCTGAACCACTTTAACGAACAGTAAATTACTGTTCGTGGACTTCCCCAAAAGGACTCTGCGATGAAACACGACTACCCCTTTGCACTGGAACATATTGCCTCCTACCGGGCGACGCTGGCAGAGCCGGAAGTCATAGGGCCGCTGGCCGAAGGCTTGCGCGTGAATTTTCATGTGACTGGTGGCGAGGTATTTGGGCCGAGGTTCAGCGGCGTTCTGCGCCCGGTGGGCGCTGACTGGTTTATGCTGCGCAGCGACGGTGTGGGTGTGCTGGATGTGCGTGCCACGCTGGAGACCAGCGACGGTGCGCTGATTTATGCGGAGTACGGCGGGCTGGCCGAGTTTGGTCCCGACGGCTACCAGAATTTTCTGGATGGTGTGCCATCACCACCCGAGGGTATCGACCTTCGTATACAGCCTCGCTTTCACACAGCGCACCCGGATTATCTCTGGTTAAACCGCGCCTGTTGTATCGGGGTGGGCAAGGCCTTTCCCGAGCGCGGTGAGGTAAGCTACGACGTCTATCAGGTGGCGTAAACTGCAATGCGCTGAGACTACACCCTGCGCTGAATGAGCGACATACCGTTCTCGCGCATGATGAGGCGCTGTTCGTCTTCACTGAAATCGGCAATGTCGTTGATAAAGCTTGCGGGTTCTTCCAGCCCTTCGGCATGCGGGTAGTCCGAGCCGAAAATAATGCGCTCCACGCCGATTGCGGCTTTTAATTCCTGCAAGTCGTCTTCGTAGTAGGGTGATACCCACACGTGTTTGCGCAGTGTTTCTGTTGGATCGCTTTTAAAAGCCTGCGGAAACTGGCCGTAGGTTTTCTTGAGGGATTTGGTCAGCGGCTTAACCCAGCTCGACCCGGATTCTATGGTCGCTACGCGCAGGTTGCTGTGGCGGTCAAAGACGCCGTCGAGAATCAGGGAGGCTACCGTATCGGATATGGGGTTGGCGCTTAACGCACTGCCGAGCAGGCTGGTGCCGAAGGCTTTCATATGGCCGCCTTCGCCCCAGAATTCGTTGAAGCTGTGGTAGCCCGAGTCGCCAGAGTGGAAGGCTACGGTAATGCCGGATGCCGAGGCCAGCGCCCAGAAGGCGTCGTGATCCGGGTGGCCGAGGCTGCGGTTGCCGTTGGGGTGCATAACGGGGCCGGAGCGCATCACAACCACGCGGGCATCCTGATCAAGCGCCCACTGCAGTTCTTTTACAGCATTGTCCGGTTCAACCAGGCTGATGTAGGGCGCAGCAAAAATCCGGTTTTTGTAATTGCAGCCCCAATCTTCTTGCAGCCAGCGGTTGAAGGCGTAGAAAGCCGCCGAGATGGCTTGCGGGTCGGCGATCAGTGCCTGCTCCATGCCAACGCCCAGGGTGGGAAACATAAACATGGCCTCAATACCCTGTTTATCCATTTGCGCAATGCGGGCGTCGCGGTCGCGGTACTCGGGGCGAATCGGTTCCAGTTCACCAAACAGTTCCTTGATGCCTTTGCCTTCCGGATTGCTGGCCCGAAAAAACTGATCCATACAGCCGGGTTTGGCGACGGGGTCGAAAGTCGGATTGGGAATAAAGGGGCACATTTTACCGGCGACCAGCAATTTACGTTTGCCGTCAATGTCGGCCCATTGCATGCAGCGCCGCTCCATCTTCGGGTCGATGTGGCGGGTAAAGGCATCTTCCGCTTCGTAGTAGTGATGGTCTGCGTCGAAGAGTTGGTAACCTAACTGACTCATAAAGCATCCTGTGGGTTCGGGTGACTGTGCTCCCCAAACTCTGCGCCTCATGGGCGCATTCGCCAATGGTTAATTCTGCCAAATTCGGGGTCCTTCTCGGACGGGGCGGGCTGTGAGTATTAACGGATGCAGCGTTGTTTGTGCCAGCGGCGTACCGCGTTTCTGCTAAGATTGCGCCGTCGACTGAGACTTTCCGGAAAACCTGTGGCGTCACTAGATTCGCCTTCTTTGCCCCCGCCGCGCGCTACCGCCGTGTTGCGCTGGGATATCTTTTGCCATGTGATTGATAACTATGGCGATGCCGGTATCGCCTGGCGGCTTGCCCGGCAATTGGTGGCCGAGCAGGGTCAGCAGGTTCAGTTGTGGCTTGACGATCTGCCGGTGCTAGCGGCGCTGGTTCCCGGCGTGGACGAGAACGCCGACCGTCAATGTATCGACGGGGTGTGGCTTCGCCAGTGGTTGCCGGACTGGCAGCCAGAGCCGGTTGCCGATGTGGTGGTTGAGACCTTCGGCTGCAACATTCCCGCCGAGTATATAGATGCCATGGCGGCGAGTGAGCGGCCGGTACTGTGGCTGAATCTGGAGTATTTAAGCGCGGAACCTTGGGTTGAGGGTTGCCACGGTTTGCCGTCGAAGCTGCCGGGGAATTTGCAGAAATACTTTTTCTTTCCCGGCTTTACAGACAAGACCGGTGGGCTGTTGCGCGAAGCAGATTTGCTGGCGCAGCGCGATGCCTTTCAAGGTAGTAAGGCAGAGAAAATCGCCTGCCTGCAATCTTACGATGTAAGACCGGAGCCACAGGCCATGCTGATTTCTCTGTTCAGTTACGAGGTTCCGGCATTGGCTGGCTGGCTGGATGACCTCCGCGAAGGGGAGCCGGTCTGCCTGCTGATTCCCCAAGGGCGGGTTTGGGGGGATGTGGAGCGTTGGCTGGGCGTGGAGGCACTTGCCGTTGGCGAGCAATACCGGCGTGGCTCACTGACCCTTCACGCGCTGCCCTTTGCGGCGCAGGACGACTACGACCGCCTGCTCTGGTGCTGTGATTTCAATATTGTGCGCGGCGAGGATTCCTTTGTGCGTGCCCAGTGGTCGGGTCGGCCCTTTCTCTGGCATATCTACCGGCAGGATGATGACGCCCATCGGGTCAAACTGGAGGCTTTTCTGGCCCTTTACCTGGCGTCATTTTCCGAGACCTGCGGCGCTGCGCTCCGGCAATTCTGGCTGGACTGGAATACCGGCGCAGAGCTGGGGGATAGCTGGCGCACGCTGAGAAGTGAAAGGACCGGTTTGCAACCGGGGGCGCAGCGCTGGTGCGAGGCCCAAAGCCAGCATGAAAATATTTCGCAGCAGATAGTGACCTTTGCCCGGGAAGGGCTAATAATCGCGCCCGCCGATTTGGCGTAATTGTTTGCCGCTGGAGGGCAACATGAAAACTGCTCAGGATATCAAGCCACACAACGTTGTTCTGATCGACGGCAGCCCCTGGCTGGTCCAGAAGGCGGACTACACAAAGTCGGGCCGCAATAGTGCTATTATGAAAATGAAGCTGAAAAACCTGCTCACAGGTTCTTCAACAGAGACCGTCTACAAGTTTGACGACAAGGTGGAGATGGTATCGCTGGACAAGATCGATACGACTTTTTCTTACAAGGCTGATGACCTCTATGTGTTTGTGGATGAGGAATACAACCAGTACGAATTGAGCGCCGGCGACCTGGAAACGGTTCTGCCCTTTATTGTTGATGGCATGACCGATATCTGCAGTGCGGTATTCTTTGAAGGAAAAGTGATTTCGGTTGACCTGCCGATCACGATTGTTCGCCAGATTGACTACACAGAGGATGCGGCTCGTGGTGATACCAGTGGCAAGGTAATGAAAATTGCCAAGCTGGCGAACGGCACCGAAATCAAAGTGCCTGATTTTTGCAATACCGGCGACTGGATTGAAATTGATTCGCGGACCACAGAATACAAGTGCCGCACGAAAGCCCCCGCCTGATTTTGGCGGTTTATTGCCTGAAAAGTTCGCCTGCAGGGCAGGCTCCCACAGTGAGGTGAAAATTGCGTGGGAGATTTCATATTTGGGCGCAAGCCCTGAGCTGTTCCCATAAAACCTGTTCATGCGGCAGGTTTGTGGGAGATTCTATGTTCGTGTGCAAGTTTTTTCACCGTAGGCCCGTATAAGCACAGCGTTGCGGGCGTCGCAGAACTGCCTGATACGCTGCGCTTAATCCGGCCTACGAATCCTGTTCAGCAGCAACCGCTCGCACCTGTGGGAGATTCTATGTTGCCCTGCAGGCGAAATGACTCAGCCTCCTTGCTGCAGCCATTCTTCGAAGCCTTTGATATAACGCTCGAGCCGTGTTGCAGCGGTCTCATCCGTCATTGCGCCGCTCGCGTCAAAGACGGTATGAGCGCTGCCCAACAGATATTCAATGCTCGGAAATATCGGCGCCAGGGCGCTGGCCATTACCGTGTGCAATTGCGCTTGTGCGCGGGCGCCGCCAATGGGACTCATGGAGGCGCTGAGCATGCCGGTGGCTTTGCCGGTCAGCGGGGAATTGAAGGCCGGGCGCGATGCCCAGTCGATGGCGTTCTGCAAGGCACCGGGAATACTGTGGTTGAACTCCGGGGTGGCAAACACCAGGGCATCGGCGTCGCTGATTTTCTGTTTCAGATTGACCACGGCTGCGGGTTTGTTGTCGCCGTCGAGGTCCTGGTTGTAGAGCGGTATATCGCCCAGGCTCAGAATCTCAAACTCAACGTTCTCGCTGAAATAGTCGCCGGCGGCTTTAAGCAGTTTCAGGTTGAGAGAGTCGCGGCGCAAGCTGCCGTTAATGCCTAGAACTTTCATGGGTGTTTCCTCGAGTTGGTTATTAAAAATTGCTGGTTGAAAAATTTGGTTCATCGCGGCTTTGGCTGGGAAACAACCATTGGATTGAAGGAACCTGTAGGAGCGTGCCCTGCACGCGAACCAGATGTTGCCGGCTCGGATTTATTCGCGTGCAGGGCACGCTCCCACAACATACGGCAATAGCCTACCTACCTGAACTTACGAAGAACCAACATTGGCCTCTTACCCCGGCCCTCCCGAGGCAGGGGAAGTCGGGCTATGAGGCGAGCGTGCCGCTGCGGTAATCCGCAATGGCCTGCTCAATCTCTTCCGGTGTGTTCATAACAAAGGGGCCGTAGTGCGCCACGGGTTCGTTCAAGGGTTCTGCGGCGAGTAGCAACACCCGGTTGCTGCCTTCGCTGCCACCGCGCAGTACAACGCGACTGCCTTTGTGCAGGCGCGCGAGCTGTTGTTGCTCAACGTTGCGCAAGCCACCGGCGGCGGGCAAATCAACGCTGCCCGCGTAAACATAGGCGATCACCGTTGCGCTGGGTGAAACAGGCACTTCGAGCTGGCCGGAGCCTTCCAGTGTTATGTCGAGCGCCAGGGGTTGGGTGGCAACACCCTGCACGGGGCCGTGAACATCGCCAACGCTACCGGAAATAACACGAGCACGGGCGTTCACACCGCTTTGCCACAGCGGAATATCGCTGGCGGTAAATTCGCGATACTGGGGTGCGTTCATCTTGTCGGCGGCGGGCAGATTGATCCACAACTGAAAACCGTGCAGGCGGCCCGACTGCTGCTCGGGCATTTCGGAATGCAAGATGCCGCGTGCGGCGCTCATCCATTGCACGCCACCGGGTTCAATCACGCCCTCATTACCCATGTGGTCGCGGTGGCGCATGCGCCCTTCAAGCATCAGGGTGACGGTTTCAAAACCGCGGTGGGGGTGCTCGGGAAAGCCGCCGATATAGTCCGCGGCTTCATCGCTGGCGATTTCATCCAGCATCAGAAAGGGGTCAAGCGCGCCGAACTGGCCGGGAATGGCCACCCGTTGAATGCGCACGCCATCGCCGTCGCTGGTGGCGCGAGCAGGGTAGAGGCCCTGCAGGCTGCGAACTGTTGCTTGAGTGTTTGGTGACATGACGGGGCCTCCGAGATACGTGATGAGCCTATTTTAGTTCTTGTAATACGAATAAAAAGCGAAGATATTTGCATATAACATTCAGATAATTTGAACATAAGGCCTCCATGTCGCAGCCTCTCAGCCTTGAAGCGCTGGAAATTCTCGATGCTATAGACCGGCAGGGTAGTTTCGCCGCGGCCGCCGACAAGCTGCACAAGGTGCCCTCTGCCATTACCTACTCCATTCAGAAGCTGGAGCAGGATTTGCGGTTGACCCTGTTTCGCAAGGAGGGCAGGCGCTCGGTGATGACGCCGGCCGGGCGCTTGCTGTTGACCGAAGGGCGAGAATTGTTGGCGGCAGCGCAACGTCTGGCGGAAGCCGCGCGGCAGGTTGAACGCGGCTGGGAGTCGCAGTTAACGCTGGCCATCGACTCGTTAATTGATTTTTCGGTTGTGGCCGATGCACTGGGTGATTTTCTGCAGCTGGAAACCGGCACCGAAATCAGACTGACCGAGGAGGTGCTGTCCGGTGCCTGGGAAGCAGTGCTGGAAGACCGCGCCGACCTGGTGGTGGGCGCGCCCGCGATGGTAGAGCCGCCAGCGGAACTGGAAACCTGCCCCTTGATGACGGTGGAGTTTGTGTTCGCGGTGGCGCCCTCGCACCCGCTCGCGCACCTGTCCAAACCGCTTGTTCCTGCAGATATCGAACCCTTTCGGGCTATTGTTGCGCGCGATACCGCGCGGCACCGGGCCACCCTGAGTCGCCGCGTATTTCGCAGTCAGCCGGTGCTGGCGGTCACCGATATCACCCAGAAAATTGAAGCCCAGCGACGCGGTTTAGGCGTGGGTTATTTACCGCTGCACCGTATTCAGGGTGAGCTGGCGCGCGGTGAACTGGTGTTGCCGCCACTGGCGGAGAAGGACGAACCCAACGAACTGGTGATGGCCTGGAAAAAAGGCAAAACCGGGCGGGCGCTGCAGTGGTTTGTGGAATGGTTTGGTGCCCGGCACTAGCTTTGTAAACCTGCCTGTGGCGCCGCACGATTTGCCCACAGCAAAGCCAGCACCGCCACCACCATACTGGCCGACACCCACAGTAATACCTGCCAGCCAAACTGGTTGATTACCCAACCTGATGACAGCGCAGCGACCGCCTGACAACCAAATACGGCGAACTCGTTAATCGACTGCACCCTGAATCGCTCTTCGGGCCGGTAGCACAGCGGCAACAGCGCGGTGCCGCCCACGAACAGAAAATTCCAGCCGATGCCGAGCAGGATCAAGGCCCACCAGTAGTGGTGCAGGTGCTGGCCGGACAGGGCAATAAGCAGGCAGATAACATAGGCCGTCACGCCGAGGCTGATCAGACCGCGGTGCCCCAGTCGCGCAATCAGCCAGCCGGAAAACAGCGAAGGCAGGAACATCGCAATAATGTGCGACTGGATCACCCATTTGGTGTCGACCAGACTGTGGCCCTGCACTGCATGCATATCGAGTGGCGTGGCGGTCATCATAAAACTCATCATCGCGTAGCCCATGGCGGAAGCGCCTACCGCCAGCCACAGCAGCGGGTTGCGAAACAGTTCGGCGAGCGGGCGGCCCGCAACACGCTCCTCGGAAACTGGTGTTTGCTGATTGCGATAGCCCAAGCCAATCACAACAACGGTGCCGACACAGATCACCCCAAGCAGTAAAAAGGCACCGACAAACACACGGTGTGGCGCGTTGTCTGCGGGCAGGCCGAGGGCGTCGGCAATGGCGGGGCCATAAACAACCAGTTCCGGCCCCAGATAGGCAGCAACCAGACCGCCAAGCAAAACCTGCGAAGCAGCCTGTCCGGCACGGCTGAGGTCTACCGCCTCGATAGCGGCAAAGCGGTACTGCTGGGCAACGGCAATACCAACACCGAGCAGCAGGCTGGCACCGCAAAAAAACGCAAAACTTTGTTGGTGAATGCCCCAGCTTGCCGCCAGCGATGCCACTATCGACATAGCCCCGCCGAGTAAAAACACCTTCTTGCGCCCGAAGCGCTGCATTAACCGGGTCATTGGCATAACCGCCAGCGCCGTACCGATCACAATGCAGGCTACCGGCAGAGTGGCCAGGCTCGGTTTGGGTGCCAGTGTGCTGCCAACAATGCCGCCACTGAAGACCATCAGGGGTGCCACGGTCATGGCAAGGGCTTGGGCGAGGGTGAGAATCCAGACGGTTAGGGGCACGGTAAAATCCTTCTTGAAAGTGCGAGGGCCAGTGTTGAGCTTGGCAGCGCATAATAAACCGGGAGCCGGGGTGAGGGTAAAGTGCCGGGTGCGATTGGCAATGCACTTTTGTTCTGCGCGAACATATAGCATAGGGCTTTTTGTGCGGGCCGTTGCCAACCTGAAGGCCGGCTTATAAGGTACGTAAGCGGTCATTGTCGATTTTGTGTTGCGGTATTCGACTACTTCCTGGTCATAGAAACTACGGGAGGCAGCATGAGCGGAGTTCGGGTTTTGGTCGGCACCAGAAAAGGCGCCTTTATTCTTACCTCTGATGGCAATCGCGAGCAATGGGCGGTGTCGGGGCCGCATTTTGCGGGCTGGGAGGTGTACCACATGAAGGGTTCGCCGGTGGACCCTAACCGCATTTATGCCTCGCAAACCAGCAGTTGGTTCGGGCAGATTATCCAGCGCTCCGACGACGGCGGCAAAACCTGGCAGCAGCCGGGGCTGGAGCCGGGGGATGTTCCGGATTTCACGGCGCCACCGGAAGACGACGGTATGCCCCAGCCTGCACCGAGCCGCTTTGTGTACGACACCTCTGAAAAAACGGGTCGACCGCTGACCACCCACCAGTGGTATGACGGCAGTCAGCGGCCCTGGGAGTTTACCCGGGTGTGGCATCTGGAGCCGTCGCCGACCGATCGGGATCTGGTGTACGCCGGGGTGGAAGACGCGGCGCTGTTCCGTTCGAGCGACGGCGGTGAATCCTGGCAGGAGCTCGCGGGCCTGCGCGGCCATGGCACGGGCCCCGACTGGCAGCCGGGTGCAGGTGGCATGTGTCTGCATACTATTTTACTGGACCCGAACAATCCCCAGCGCATTTATGTGGCCATTTCCTCGGCGGGCGCTTTTCGCACGGACGACGGCGGCCTCAGCTGGCGGCCCATCAATCAGGGGCTGGTGTCTGACTATATTCCTGAGCCCACCGCCGAGATTGGTCACTGCGTGCATAATCTGGCCATGCATCCGGCGCACCCGGAGCGACTGTTTATGCAAAAGCACTGGGACGTGATGCGCAGCGACAATGGTGGCGACTTGTGGCGTGAAGTGAGCGATAACCTGCCCAGCGATTTCGGCTTTCCCATCGCAGTGCATGCCCACGAGCCGGAAACGGTTTATGTGGTGCCGATAAAAAGCGACAGCGAGCACTATCCGCCCGAGGGCAAATTGCGTGTGTACCGCAGTCGCGGGGGCGGCGGCAAATGGGAGGCGCTGACCCAGGGCCTGCCGCAGGAAAACTGCTACGTAAATGTGCTGCGCGACGCGATGGCGGTGGACCGGCTGGAGTCCTGCGGTATTTATTTTGGAACCACCGGCGGGCAGGTGTATGTGTCTGCCGACAGCGGCGATCACTGGCAGGCTATAGTGCGCGACTTGCCGGCGGTGCTTTCGGTAGAAGTGCAGACACTGCCATGAGCCGGGCGTCAGCAGTACGGGTGATTTTGCCCCAGCAGCTGCGAATGCTGGCCAAGCTTGAGCGGGAGGTGACGGTGATGGTAACGGGGCCGGTCAGCCAGCGCTCGGTGATTGATGCGCTGGAAACTGCCTACCCCGCGCTGCGCGGTACGGTGCGCGACCACGCCGGGCAGCGCAGGCCCAAGGTGCGCCTGTTTGCCTGCAACGAGGATATCTCCCACAACGCGCCCGATGCGCCGCTGCCGGATGTGATCGCCTCGGGGCGCGAGCCGCTGTTGATTATCGGGGCAATTTCCGGGGGTTAGCCGTTCAGTACAGCCTGAATGTCGGCGTCGCTGAGCCGGTAAATGCCTTGCTGGTAATTGCGTGCATTGCGTAAATAAAAGCGCGCGTTCATCAGGTTGGCCTCGCTGTTGTCTTTAGTGCCGACCTGTTTTGCCGGCACACCGGCAATGATAGCGTTGTCCGGAAACTGGCTGCCCTCGGTTAAAATGGCGTGGCCGGCAACAATGCAGTTGTTGCCAATTTTAACGCCGTCCATCAGGGTCGAATTAATACCAATCAGGCAGTTGTTGCCGATTTCGCAGCCGTGCAAGGTGGCGCGATGGGTGATGGAGCAATTCTCGCCCACAATCGTTGAGCACATGTTACCCACGTGCACCATCACAAAATCCTGCAGGTTGGTGCCAGTGCCAATACGGATCTCAAAGGCCTCGGCGCGCATGACCACGTTTGGCCAGACCGATACGTTTTCTTCGAGCGTGATTTTGCCGTAGAGCTGGGCGCTGTCGTGAATAAAGGCGGGCTTGTTGAGCTGGATGTCGTTTCCAAAAAGAGGCATGGCGTTCTCTCGATAGGGTGTTAACAATGTGCGTGTCAGGTGCCGCAAAAGGTTTGAAAGACTTTGTCGCTGTTGCCGGGGGGCATAAGAAAATCCGCAAACTCCTCGCGAAAGTCACAGGGCTTGGCGAGCACATCCATCAGTTGATGGAATCCGGAAAAGTCATTGTGATTCACGGCTGATTCAATGGCCTGTTCTACACGGTGATTGCGCGGAATGAATACCGGGTTTGCCGCGCGCATCATTGCAACGCTTTCCGGCTCAGATAATGCGTCGTCGGCACGCCGCTGTTCCCAGCGCGTTAACCATTCGCTGAAGCTGCCGGGCAGCTCCGGAGCCGGCAGGCCGCGCCGGTCGCTCAAGGGGGTGGCCAGCTCCGTTAAACGCAAAAAACACAGAGTGAAATCCTGTCTTTCCTGTGCCATTAATTCGAGCAGGTCTTTGACCAGAGCATCGTCGTCACAATCGCCCACGTTACCGCGATACTCCGACAGCCCGAGTTTGCGCGCCAGAGTGTTCTGATAGGCGCTGATAAATCTGGCAGGAAAGCCGTTCACCGCCGTCTGGGCCAGTTCAACGGCCTTGTCCTGATCGTCGGCGAGCAGCGGCAGCAGGGCCTGCGCCAGGCCGGCCAGATTCCAGTGTGCGATGCTGGGCTGGTTACCATAGGCATAGCGCCCGCCGTGATCTATGGAGCTGAAAACCGTGGCCGGGTCATAGCTGTCCATAAATGC
>DIBR01000054.1:1891-2282 GCA_002415025.1 Spongiibacteraceae bacterium UBA5047 | reverse complement strand
TCCATAAATGCGCAGGGGCCGTAGTCAACGGTCTCGCCGCAGAGCAGCATATTGTCTGTATTCATCACGCCGTGGATAAAACCGACCCCTTGCCAGTGGGCAATCAGTTCAGCCTGACGCTGAATGATACCTTCGAGCATGGCCAGTATCGGGTTGTCGGCATTCGCGGCTTCGGGGTAGTGGCGCGCAATCACATGTTCGGATAACAGCCTTAACGCTTCACTATCTTGCTTGGCCGCAAAAAACTGCGCGGTGCCCACGCGAATGTGACTGCTGGCTACACGGGTCAGAATTGCGCCGGGTAATGCGCTGTCGCGATAAACGGTTTCGCCGGTGCTGACCGCTGCCAGTGCGCGGCTGGTGGGAATATTCAGTGCGGCCATGGCCTCGC
>DIBR01000054.1:0-1736 GCA_002415025.1 Spongiibacteraceae bacterium UBA5047 | reverse complement strand
CTCGCTGATCAGGTATTCGCGCAATACCGGCCCAAGGGGTGATTTGCCGTCACCGCCGCGAGAGTAGGGGGTGCGACCGGAGCCTTTTAACTGCACATCATAGCGGGCGCCGTTTGCGCCAATCACTTCGCCGATCAGCAGCGCACGGCCATCGCCCAGTTGCGGGTTCCAGGAACCAAACTGGTAGCCTGCGTAAACGGTGGCGATAGGGTCTGCGCTATCGGGCAGGGCATTGCCGCTGAGCATGGCAATGCCGTCGGCCGATTGCAGCCAGGCTGAATCCAGGCCCAGCTCGGTTGCCAGTGTTTCGTTAAGCCGGATCAGGGCCGGGGCGGGAACGGAATCGGCCTGCTGGCGATGGTGAAACTGCGCGGGCAGTTTCGCATAGCTGTTGTTGAAAACGGGCGCTGCAGCCATAGGGTATTGGAACCTGTTTGTTTGTAAGCTTGACGAGGCTTGCACTCTAGCATTTTTTAGCCGCACTTGCGGAAGCGGGGCGCAAACCGGTACTGTGCAGTGCCTGTAAAAAAGACCATAAATAACAAGCTGGCCTGTGCTGGCGTACAAGGTTGTGCGATGACGTTAATTTCTGCCGAGAATGATTTTGCCCTGCTGGGCCTTATTTTTACGCTGGTTGCTCTGGGTATTGCCATGGAGTCGCGGCCGCGTATCGGTCAGTTCGGGGTGATTTTCATCATTCTGTTTCCGGCTTTGTTGAGTGCTGTGAATGTTATGCCGCGCAGCGCGAACATCTATAGTGTTGTGGTGAATGATTTTGTGCCGCTGTCGTTACCCATGCTTTTATTTCAGGCGGATTTGCGCCGAATATGGCGTGAATCCGGCAGGGTCATTGTTGCCTTTCTCGGTGCGGCAGCGGCTACGGTGGCCGGTGCAATGCTGGCGATACCGCTGGTGGATCTGGGGGCCGAAGAGGGTGTTTGGGCCGGGATACTAACGGCCGGATTTATTGGCGGTAGCGCCAACGCCGGCTCGGTTGCGGTGGCCATGAACAAGGCCGCAGACCCCTTGATGGGCGTTGCGGTTGCGTCGGTGTTCGCCGTTGCCGTTCCCTTTCTGGCGCTGCTGCTGGCCTTGCCCAATATGCCAAGGCTGTGGCGCCTGTTCAGCCCGCACGAATCGTCGGCGGTTTCTCTGCCGCAGGCTGAAGTGCAAGCCGAGCGGCGGTCGATCACCAGTCTGAGTCTGGTATCGTCGCTGGCCTTGAGTGCGCTGATCTGTATAGCCAGCGAGAGTATTGCGGTTACGCTCAATTATCCGCCCGCCAAATTTCTGATGATTACGGTGATCAGTGTGGCCTTTGCTACTCTGATGCCCGCACGGGCCGCTTCGTTACATGGGCACTATGAGTTGGGACAAATTCTGATTTACTGCTTTTTTGCGGTGATCGGAGTGCAGATCAATTTTGTGCTGGCGTTGACCGAGGGCGGTCAGATTATGTTGTTTACCGGCATTTTGCTCACGGTGCATCTGGTGTTGCTGTCACTGTTCGGGCGGGTGTTAAAACTCAGCGGCGCTGAACTGGCGGTTGCCTCCAATGCCTGTATTCTCAGTGCGCCTACGGCGGCGGCCATGGCGGTGGCGCGGGGCTGGCAGAATTTGGTAACACCCGCTTTATTGTGTGGCGTATTTGGCTACGCGATTGCGAATTTGGTGGGAATTAGTTTGGCGGAGTTGTTGTGAGGGTAGAGTGAATTGCCCGCAACGCTGCGCTTATG
>DIBR01000062.1:36957-38479 GCA_002415025.1 Spongiibacteraceae bacterium UBA5047 | reverse complement strand
ACGGGCAGCTAAAATTTACCCTCGGTCAGGCGACCTACGCCGGTATAAAGCCTGAAAACGAAGACAGTATTGGCATTCGGATTCCGGAAGGCCATTTACTGACCACCAAGGGCGCGGTAGCCATTGTTGCCGATGGTGTGTCGGCGGCGGAGGCGGGCAGGGAGGCGAGCGATACCTGTGTTACGTCTTTTTTGTCAGACTATTTTTCAACGCCCGAATCCTGGACGGTAAAGAAGTCTACCCAGCAGGTGCTGAATGCCTTGAACCGCTGGCTCTATGGTCAGGGGCAGCGGTTTCTTCAGGCCGAGAAGGGATATGTCTGCACACTGAGTCTGGTTGTGTTCAAGAGCCGGACTGCTCACGTTTTTCACGTGGGTGATACGCGCGTGTATCGTTATCGCAACGGTGACCTTGAGCAACTGACGCGAGACCACGCTACGCGCATCAATAAGGAGCAGTCATACCTGACACGTGCGATGGGCCTGGATATGTGGCTCGATGTTGATTACCGGGCGGTGGATATTGAGCAGGGCGATATATTTCTGCTGACCTCTGACGGTGTGCACGATTTTATTTCGCGACAGGAAATACGCGATCGTCTGTCGAGCTTAAGCGACAATCCGGAAGAAGACTGCAATGCGATGATTGCCAGCGCGTTGGAGCATCAAAGTCACGACAATCTTAGTGCGCAAATTATACGCATTGACCATGTGCCGTCCGAACAAGCAGACGATGCCTTTCGGCGCCTGACGCAATTACCCTTTCCGCCTGCGCTAAGCCCCGGGCAGGTGCTTGACGGCTACCGTATTGAGAAAGAGCTGCACGCGAGTTCGCGCAGCCAGTTGTATCTGGTAACGGACACTCGCAGTGACGAGCATCTTCAGTGTGTGATGAAAACGCCGTCGGTGAACTTTGTTGATGACCCGGCCTATATTGAACGTTTTATTATGGAGAGCTGGATTGGCCGGCGTATAGATTCACCGCACGTAGTGCGTGTGCTGGAAGATGATCGCGAGAGAAGCTGCCTCTACTACGTTGCCGAGTTTGTGCAGGGCGAATCGCTGGAGCAATGGATGAGGCGACACCCGAAGCCGAATATCCACAGCGTTATAGATATTGCCGAACAGATTGTGCGCGGGCTAAGGGCCTTGCACCGCCGCGAAACCTGGCATCAGGATATCAAGCCGGCCAACATTATGGTGAATGATGAGCAGCAGGTCACTCTGGTTGATTTTGGTTCCTGCTTTGTCAGCGGGCTGGCGGAAATCAGTTCGGCCATCGAGCGTGACGTGATTTTGGGTACTGCCCAGTATTCGGCGCCCGAGCAAATATTGGGGCGGCCGGTAACGGCGTCTGCTGACCAGTATTCACTGGCTGTTGTGTTATTTGAAATGCTGACGGGCAAACAGCCTTTCGATGGTGGTCTGGAACAGGCAAACAGTACTGCCGCCTACTCACGCCTGAACTACGTGCCCGCTTACCACTACAACCCGCTGGTGCCGGTGTGGATGGATGCGGCGAT
>DIBR01000062.1:36477-36729 GCA_002415025.1 Spongiibacteraceae bacterium UBA5047 | reverse complement strand
AAAAAGGCGCTGAGTTTCAGCCCGGAACTGCGTTATCAGGATGTGTCGGAATTTCTGCACGACCTGCAAAACCCGAATACGGAATTCTCCCGGCAGGCGAGCTTGCCCTTGGCCCAGCGTAACCCGGTGCGCTTCTGGCAGGTTGTTGCCGCCGTGTTGTTGGTCGGTCAGTTAATTACCCTGGCGCTGCTTTTCTAGCTCAAAGGGTGCGCCCCGTTTTGTGGGCTTCTCGCCTGCAGGGCAGGCTCCCAC
>DIBR01000062.1:35552-36329 GCA_002415025.1 Spongiibacteraceae bacterium UBA5047 | reverse complement strand
GCAGGGCAGGCTCCCACAGACGCAGCATTGCTGGTGACTTAATTTTCGTATGCCTGATTAAGTGGAACGTATCAGGCAACCCCTCTCGTTTCGGATATCTTTAGTGCGCGCATTGCACCAAAATAGATAGGTCGTTTTTTTGGTCTGCATCCCAAGGGAGCAATTCACAAACCGCTGCTCCGGTACAGGGCAAAAACACCATGTTCTACTGCATTTTTCCCATTTTTATTATGTTTTTGCCTTGGCATGCCCTTTGCTCTTAGACGGGTAATGTCTGTCTAACGTGTTTTGAATTTATCTATTTGGAAGGAATCATGTATTCATCTGCTTTCGCAAAATTCCGCCTGTCGGCTTTGGGTATCGCCTTACTGGGGAGTGCTACACATGCTGTGTCTGATGCCGTCGTCGATGCAATCACCTCTGGAAAGTCATTTGGCGATTTCCGGCTCCGTTATGAAAATGTTGCACAAGACAATACATTAAAAGATGCCTCGGCTTTAACACTGCGAACCCGCCTTGGCTATACCACCGGAGCCTATTCGAATTTCAGCGCCACGGTAGAGTTTGAAGATGTAAGAGTGGTTGCCGGGCGCGACAGCTTTTCTGTGCCGCCAACCGGCTTTAAAACCGGCCGGTTTTCGGTTATCGCCGACCCGGAAGTCACCGAGCTGGATCAGGGCTTTGTGCAGTACAAAAATGATCTTGTTACTGCCAGGCTGGGACGCCAGGTTGTTAGTTATGACGGCCATCGCTTTGTGGGGCATGTGGGGTGGCGTC
>DIBR01000062.1:34825-35337 GCA_002415025.1 Spongiibacteraceae bacterium UBA5047 | reverse complement strand
TGTGGGGCATGTGGGGTGGCGTCAGGACAGGCAGACCTTCGATGCAATGCGGGTAGATTTATCTCCTGCAAAGGGCGTTGCTTTCAGTTACAGCTATGTGGATCAGCGCAATGGCATCTTTGCCGAAGTAAGAGATCAGGATTCGAAAGACCATTTGCTCAATGCGGCATTCGAAACACCGCTCGGCAAGCTGGTGGTGTATGGATACCTGCTCGAACTGGACAATAACACCGACAATTCACTGGACACCTACGGCTTCAGCCTGAGCGGTTCAAAGCCGCTGGAAAATACGCGGCTGTTGTACACAATTGAATACGCCAGTCAGGAGTTTGAACTCGGCGCGCTGGAGCGCAATGCAGAATATAAATTCGCGGAAGGCGGGGTAGTGATCTCGGGTATTACCATTAAGGCGAGTTATGAATCACTTGGCTCTGACGATGGCACCTACGGCTTTTCGACACCGCTGGCAACGCTGCATAAGTTTAACGGCTGGGCAGATGTTTTTCTTAACA
>DIBR01000062.1:34344-34633 GCA_002415025.1 Spongiibacteraceae bacterium UBA5047 | reverse complement strand
CGCCGTGGGTTTGGTAGATACCTATGCGACGCTGAGCGGGCCGCTGGCGGGTGGCAACTGGAGTGTTGTGTATCACCGCTTCAAGGCGGACGAGCGCGCCCCGGCTATCAACGATCTTGGCCGTGAGCTGGATATCTCCTACGCCAGAAAATTTGGCAAGCACTACAACGCCGGTATTAAGTATGCTGCGTTTTCTGCCGGGGATGTTGCGGTGGATACCGACAAGATATGGGCCTGGGTAGGCCTCACTTTCTAGCAGGCTGCTTATTTTCTATCTGCGTTGCCACTG
>DIBR01000062.1:31951-34213 GCA_002415025.1 Spongiibacteraceae bacterium UBA5047 | reverse complement strand
ATTTTCTATCTGCGTTGCCACTGCGGCGTTAAAAACTGGCTCAAATCGGTCATTTATTGCGCATAAACTCCCTTATTTCGCCAGTTTTTGCCTTGCATTGGCGGCCTCGAAAACGAAAATCAACAACCTGCTAGGAATGTTGTCAACGCGCAGAAGCGGCTGTCGTTTCGGCGCTTGCTGTTTCAAGTCAGCACCACCCCCTTCTCATGCTTCACCGCCCGTGCTGTGATAGTCGCTGCCTTCATGCAGTGCTAACATGCTTCCGATTCTGGTAGCGGTTTGCTTATGCATATTCATATTCTCGGTATTTGCGGCACCTTCATGGGTGGCGTTGCGCTGCTGGCGCGCGAATTGGGGCACGAGGTGACGGGCTCGGATGCCAATGTCTACCCGCCCATGAGTACCCAGCTGCAGGAGCAGGGCATTGGTTTGATGGAGGGCTATCTGCCTGAGCACCTTGAGCCGGCGCCGGATCTGGTGCTGGTGGGCAATGCGCTTTCGCGGGGTAACCCTGCCATTGAGCACATGCTCAACCGGGGCCTGCCTTATATGTCTGGCCCCCAGTGGCTGGGCGAGGAGCTGCTGCAGGGGCGCTGGGTGTTGGCCTGTGCCGGTACGCACGGCAAAACCACCACCAGCAGCATGCTGGCATGGATATTGGAAAAGCTCGATTACCAGCCGGGCTTTTTGATCGGCGGTGTGCCGGGCAATTTTGGTGTCTCTGCCCGTTTGGGCGGCGGTCGGTTTTTTGTGATGGAGGCCGACGAGTACGACACAGCCTTTTTTGACAAGCGCTCAAAATTTGTTCACTACCGCCCCAGAACGGTTGTGTTAAATAACCTTGAATACGATCACGCGGATATCTTTCCGGACCTCGCGGCTATTCAAAAGCAGTTCCATCATCTGGTTCGCACGGTACCCGGCATCGGCAGGATTATTTCGCCGCAGGAAGAGGGTGCCCTTGAAGAGGTGATAGCCATGGGCTGCTGGAGCGAGCATGAGCGACTGGGTGAAGCCGGGGCTGAAAATAGTACAGGCCCAGACTGGCTGGTGCGTGCGCTGGCGGAGGATTATTCGTCGTTTGCCATCTCCCGGGGTAATGATGAGGCAAACCTGAGCTGGGCCTTGAATGGCCGCCACAATATGATGAATGCGCTTGCGGCCATTGCGGCGGCGCATCATGTGGGTGTGCGGCTGGCGGATGCTGTGGTCGCGCTCAGTGAGTTTGGCGGTGTGAAAAGGCGCATGGAGCTGCGAGGCAGCCCGCGCGGTGTGGCGGTTTACGACGATTTTGCGCACCATCCCACGGCGATTTCATCCACTTTGGACGGATTACGTAAGAAGGTGGGCGAGGCGAAAATCTATGCGGTTATCGAGCCGCGTTCGAATACGATGCGGCTGGGGCAGCATCGCGCTGCGTTGGCGGCGTCCACGGCGCAGGCTGATGAGGTGTTGTGGTATTCCCCCGCGAACCTGGACTGGTCGCTGGACGATATCGTGGCAGAATCAGCCGTTCCGGCCAGAGTGTTCGACGATATCGACGGTATGACGGACTATTTGCAGGATGTTGCCGTCGCGGGCGATCATGTGCTGATTATGAGCAACGGTGGCTTTGGTGGTATTCATCAGAAGCTGCTGGACAAACTGGCGGATTGATGTGACTGAGCTGAATTCAACAGGCCGACGCAGAATAACTCTGGCAATGACCGGGGCTTCCGGTGCGCCTTATGGTTTGCGCTTGCTGGAATGTTTGCTGGCGCAGAATTGCGAGGTTCATTTTATGATTTCCAAGGCGGCGCTGATGGTGGTCGCTATGGAAACCGACCTGAAACTGCCTGAAAAAATCTCGGCATTAACCGCTGCGCTGCATGCACATTTCAAGGTAGATGCTTCGCAACTTAAAATTTACGGCCGCGAGGACTGGACTGCGCCGGTAGCGTCGGGTTCAGGTGCGCCGCAGTCGATGGTGATTTGCCCCTGCAGTACAGGCACCCTGTCGGCCATTGCGACCGGGGCCAGCAACAACTTGATTGAACGTGCGGCTGATGTTGCGCTCAAAGAAAGGCGGCAGTTGATTGTGGTGCCGCGAGAATCGCCGCTGTCGAGCATTCATCTGCAGAATATGCTGACCCTGAGCGAGGCTGGCGTCACGATTATGCCCGCCAGCCCCGGCTATTATCACAAACCGGGGAGCATCAACGATATGGTGGATTTCATGGTGGCGCGGGTGTTGGATCATCTCGGGATGCAACAGAATCTGGT
>DIBR01000062.1:0-31822 GCA_002415025.1 Spongiibacteraceae bacterium UBA5047 | reverse complement strand
TGCAACAGAATCTGGTGCCGCGCTGGGGTGAATAACACGCCCGGTTTTGCAGGCGAAGGTTTTTTGTGTTCGGCGTACCCAAAGCACGCGCTCTGCTCGCAGGGCAAGCTTTCAGTCGTCCGACAAAATAATCAAAAGGGGAGTATCGATGGGTAGCAGTCTGATGTCCGTGTACGAAAAACTGGTGATGAAACGCCCAGCTCTGGTGCTGCTGGTCGTGCTGGCCCTGATTGGCGGCCTGGCCAGTTTTTTGCCTAACCTGAAACTGGATGCGTCATCCGACTCGCTGGTACTGGAAGGTGATAACTCACTGAAGTTTTACCGCGAGATCAACAAACGTTTCGCCACGGAAGAGTTTCTGCTCGTTGTTTATCGCCCGAACGGCGACTTAATGTCGGACCACACCTTGAGTGAGCTGGCCAGATTGCGCGACGAGCTTGCAGCCTTGCCTATGGTGTCGTCGGTGGTTTCCATTCTTGATGTGCCTCTGCTCGACAGCCCCCGCGTTGGCTTGACCCAGGTTGCTGCGGGCAACATCCCGATGCTGAAACACAAGGACACTGATCGCGAGCTGGCGCTTAAGGAACTGTCTACCAGCCCCTTGTACAAATCGCTGCTCACCAGCCCCGACGGCACCACCACCGGTATTCAGGTCAATATCAAACGTGACGAAACCTATGCGCGGCTGCTGGAACATCGTGAAAGGCTGAAAGAAAAGCAGGCTGAGAACGGGCTCAATACCGTAGAGCAGCGTGAACTGGAAGTTGCCGAGGCCGAATTTCAGGCGTACCTGCCCAAGACCCAGGCCGCGATGACCCAACTGGTGGCCGATACCCGCGCTATTCTCGACAACTACCGCGATAGCGCCACCCTGTACCTTGGCGGGGTGCCGATGATTGCAGCCGATATGATCTCCTTTGTGCAAAGTGATCTGGTGGTCTTTGGTACGGGCATTATTGTTTTTATTATTGTCCTGTTGGTGGTGATTTTTCGCAGCGTAATCTGGACGGTTTTGCCGCTCGCCACTTGCGTGTTGTCGGCGCTGTTTATGCTGGGCCTGCTTAGTTTTCTCGACTGGCGCATGACGGTGATTTCGTCAAATTTTGTTGCCCTGTTATTGATTATTACGCTGTCGATCTCCATTCATTTGGTGGTGCGTTACCGCGAGCTTGCGGCGAACAATGCCGACTGGGATCAACGTCAGCTGGTGCATGAAACCGTGCGCGTCATGGCAAAGCCCTGCGTCTATACTGCGTTGACGACACTGGTTGCCTTTATGTCGCTGGTGGTAAGCGGCATTCGCCCGGTTATCGATTTTGGCTGGATGATGACCATCGGCGTGTCGGTGGCGCTGGTGCTGACCTTTATTGTGCTGCCCTGCGTTTTGCTGTTGATCAAAAACCCGATTCGCGCCGCGGATGTGGATAACAGTAAAGGCTTTACTCTCAAGTTTGCCGCACTGGCCGAGAAGCAGGCAACCGGTATTGTGCTGGTTGCGACGGGACTGCTGGCTGCGAGCCTGTGGGGAGTGAGCCAGTTAAAAGTTGAAAACCGTTTTATCGATTACTTTGATGAAAGCACTGAAATTTATCAGGGCATGGAAATTATTGATGAGAAGCTCGGTGGCACCATACCGCTGGATATCATTATCAATGCGCCCGAAAAGTCAGCCGAACCGGCGGTTGACTCCGAATTCAGTGACGATTTTGCCGACGACTTTGGCGGCGGCTTCGAGGATGATTTTGGTGACGACTTCGGGTCATCGTCGGCTGCCAATGCATCGCACTGGTTCACAATAGCCGGGCTGGAGCGAATCAAGTCTGTGCACGACTACGTTGATGGCCTTGATGAAACCGGCAAGGTGTTGTCGCTGGCAACGCCGTATGAGCTGGTCAAGATGATCATGGGCAACGACATAGACGACTTGCAACTTGCGCTGGTGCAGCGCTCGTTGCCCGAGGACATCAAAGAAATCGTGGTGAACCCCTATCTCGCGCCTGAAACCGATCAGGCCAGAATCAGCGTGCGGGTAATGGAAACCAGTCATACCCTGAAGCGGGCGGAGCTACTCAGGGATGTTCGCTCCCACCTTGTCAACGAGATGGGGTTTGCTGAAGACCAGGTGCAGCTAACCGGCATGCTGGTGCTCTACAACAATATGCTGCAGAGTCTGTATCGCTCGCAAATTCTCACGTTGTCGGCGGTCTTTGTCGCCATTCTGGTGATGTTTCTGGTGCTGTTCCAGTCGCTGCGTCTGGCCTTGATAGCGCTGGCGCCCAACCTTCTGGCTGCCGGTGCCGTGCTTGGTGGTATGGGCATCTTCGGTATTCCGCTGGATATGATGACCATTACAATTGCCGCCATTACGGTTGGTATCGGTGTGGATCACGCGATTCATTACGTACACCGGTTCAAAATAGAGTTTCCGAAAGATCGGGACTATATGGCTACCATGTATCGCTGTCACGGCAGTATCGGCAAGGCGATGTATTACACCTCGGTGATTATTATTTTTGGTTTTTCCATTCTGGCGCTGTCGAATTTTACACCCAGCATTTATTTCGGCTTGCTCACCGGGGCTGCAATGCTGGCGGCGCTGATGGGGTCAATGTTGCTGCTGCCACGCCTCATTATTTTCTTTAAACCGCTGGGTAAACAAGGTTAGGTAGTGAGTAAAGAGGTAAGAAAAGAAGCGGGTGTTGGTGAATTAGCGCTGTTTCCACTTGGCACCGTATTGTTGCCGGGTGGGCGGCTGTCGCTGCAAATTTTTGAGCAGCGCTACCTGAACCTTGTGCGCAGTGCGCTGAAGAACCAGATTGAATTTGGCATTGTGCTGCTAACCGCCGGTACCGAGGTTGAGCGCGCTGGCGTCAATACGCGCTTTGCCGAGGTGGGCGTCACTGCAAAAATTGTAGACTGGGATGCCCTGCCAAACGGCTTGCTCGGCATCGTGGTAGAAGGCCGGCAGCGCTTTTCCATTACGGCCAGCCATCAGCAGCCAGACGGACTCTGGCAGGCCGAGGCCGAATTCTGGGAGCCCGAGGCCTACATTCCTCTGCCGGAAGATCGCACCGACTGGACAGCCCTGCTGCAACAGCTTGCCGAGCATCCCCATGTCAAACGTCTGGGGGTGCAGGTTGAAACCGAAGACGCCAGCCTGCTCAGCAACCAGCTCGCGCAACTCTTGCCTATTCCTGAGCAGGAGCGCTACGACTTGCTGACACTCACAGACCCGCTCGACCGCCTTGATGCCATTCACGAGCTACTCTCCCGGTACGAAGAGTGATTTCACCGCCCTTTGCACAGTAATCGCCGCCTATCCCTGAAAGCATGCCGCAGACCCGTTTGGGTCTGACGTTAGGTGGGGCTTACGGGTATAATGTGCTGCTATTTGTGGAACTAGACAATGAATATTCTGGAATACATGACCGACATGGGCCGGCAGGCGCGCGAAGCCTCGCGTGTAATGGCTGCTGTGGGTACGGCTGAGAAAAACGCAGCATTGCTGGCCATCGCCGAGGCGATTCGCTCAGATAGCGATGCTATAGGCGAGGCCAATGCGCGCGATATGGCTGCCGGTCGGGAAGCCGGACTGGATGCGGCCCTGCTCGACCGGCTGGAACTCACCCCCGCACGTATTGGCGGCATGATTGAGGGCTTGCAACAGGTTGCGACGCTGCCCGACCCCGTGGGCGAGATCAGCGAGCTGAAATATCGGCCCAGCGGCATTCAGGTGGGCAAGATGCGGGTGCCTTTGGGCGTGGTCGGCATTATTTATGAGTCGCGCCCGAATGTGACCGCCGAGGCTGCAAGTTTGTGCCTGAAATCCGGTAACGCCGCTATCTTGCGCGGTGGTTCCGAGGCGATACATTCAAATCAGGCGATTGCCGAATGCATTCGCAAAGGGCTGCAGCAGGCGGGCCTGCCTGAAACGGCGGTGCAGGTGGTGGCAACCACTGACCGCGAAGCGGTAGGCGCCCTGATTACCCTGCCTGAATATGTGGATGTGGTTGTGCCCAGAGGCGGCAAGGGGCTGATTGAACGCATCTCGCGTGATGCTACTGTCAGCGTCATCAAGCATCTGGACGGGGTCTGCCACGTTTACCTTGACGATGAGGCGGATGCCGACAAGGCCGTCGCAATTGCGGTGAATGCAAAGACCCACCGCTACGGCACCTGCAATACGATGGAAACGCTGCTGGTGGCGCGCAGCCGCGCGGCCGAATTGCTGCCCGTGATTGCCCGCGAAATGAGCGCTGCCGGCGTCGAATTGCGCGCTTGTAGCGAGGCGCGCGCGATCGTGAACACCATGACGGTGGCCGACGATAGCGACTGGGCAGCGGAGTATCTGGCGCCCATTCTGGCGGTAAAAGTGGTTGCGGGGCTCGATGAGGCCATTGCCCACATTAATCGCTGGGGCTCCCAGCACACAGACGCCATCATTACCGAAAACTACAGCCTCGCCCGGCGTTTTCTCCGCGAGGTGGATTCCAGCTCGGTTATGGTTAACGCCTCAACCCGCTTCGCCGATGGTTTTGAATACGGTTTGGGCGCCGAAATTGGCATCTCTACCGATAAAATTCACGCGCGCGGGCCGGTCGGGCTGGAAGGTCTGACTTCGCAGAAGTACATCGTGTTCGGCGACGGCCAAATCCGGCAGTAGGGTGAGTTTGCGCGCGCAAGGAATACTGGGTGGAACCTTCGATCCCGTGCATCTGGGGCATATTCAGTCGGCGCGCGAACTGTGCGAGCGGGTTGGGCTTGAACGCCTCTCGCTGATGCCCTGCCATATGCCACCGCACCGCGACCGGCCGCAAACCGCTGCGACACACCGCCTGGCGATGGCAAAAATAGCCGTGGCGCCCTGGAGTACGCTCGGGGTTGATGGTCGCGAGCTGGAGCGGGAAGGGCCGTCGTACACCGTCGAGTCGCTGGCGGCGCTGCGCGCTGAGGTGGGGCCGCAGACCAGCCTGATTTTTGTAATGGGTAGCGACGCATTCAATTCCCTGCACCGCTGGCACCGCTGGCAGAGCCTGTTTGAGTACGCCAACATTCTGGTGATGCAGCGCGAGGGCTACCCACTGCTGCCGGCGGCGGATGTGGCAAAATACGTTGCCGGGCGTGAGCAGCGGGCTCAGGCCCTGGTTGAGCAAACCGCAGGCGCATACGCTACCATCGCGTTAACACCCTGGCCGCAGTCAGCAACCGACGTGCGCGCACGGCTTGCGGCGGGCCGGAGTCTGGATGACTGTGTGCCGCCAGAAATCGAACACTATATTCAACAACACAACCTGTACCGGGACTAACGGAGAAATCGACCCCCACATGAAATCTGAGCAATTGGCTGAACTGGTCGCCGCAGCACTCGACGATGTTAAAGCACGCGACACTGTCGTTCTCGATGTGCGCGGGATGACGGGCGTTACCGACTACATGGTGGTAACTAGCGGCACCTCCAACCGGCATGTTAAATCACTGGCCGCAAACGTTGTCGATGAGGCAAAGCAGAAAGACATGCGACCGATTGGCGTTGAAGGCGACAATGTAGGGGAGTGGGTGCTGGTCGACTTTGGTGACGTGGTTGTTCACGTTATGCTGCCGGACGCGCGTGCTTTCTACGACATTGAGCGACTGTGGTCGGTTCCGGCTGCCGGCCCCGGTGGCAATGCGGGTTAAGTTGCTGGCTGTCGGCACGCGGATGCCGGCGTGGGTTGAAGAGGGCGTGGCCGAGTACCGCAAGCGCCTGCCCGCCGAATTCAGCCTCGAAATTCAGGAAATAGCGCTGGCCAAACGCGGCAAAAACGCCGACATTCGCCGGGCCCGACAACAGGAGGCCGACGCCTTGCTGAAAGCGGTACCCAAAGATGATGTGCTGGTGGCGCTGGATGTTGAAGGCCGGGCCATTAGTACCGAGGCACTGGCCCAGAAACTGAACGAATGGCATATGAACGGACAAAACCTGAGCCTGTTGATTGGCGGGCCCGATGGTCTTGATGAATCTTGTCTTAGCCAATCGCAGCAGCGCTGGTCGCTGTCGGCGATGACACTGCCACACCCGCTGGTGCGGGTCCTGCTCGCCGAGCAGGTCTATCGGGCCTGGAGCATACTCCAGGGACACCCTTATCACCGATGATGAGCCGAATCTGAATGGCGCAACCGGTAGCCCTCAAAGATCCGTCCAGGGAGCGTATCCTGTATCGCCGGCGTTTTCTGGTAGCGTCGGCGTTGATGGTTGCCATGTTGGGTGTGATAGTGGGGCGTTATTTTTTCCTGCAGATCGTCAAGCACGAAACCTATAAAACCCAGTCCGATCGCAACCGCATCCAGTTGCAGCCTATCGCCCCCAAGCGCGGTTTGATATTCGATCGCAACGGCGTGCTGCTGGCAGAGAATATTCCCAGCTACAGTCTGGTTCTTATTAAAGAGCGCGTTCCCGACCTCGACGAGACCCTGAGCGAGCTGGCAGCGCTGATTGCGGTTGATGAGGACGATATTCGCAAGTTCAAAAAGCGCCTGCGCCATCGTCGCCCCTATCAGGCCGTGCCGCTCAAGTTTCGGCTGACCGAAGAAGAAATTGCCCGCCTGGCCGTGAATCGTTATCGCCTGCCCGGTGTTGATGTGGACGCGCAGCTGGTACGCAATTATCCGCACGGCGAATTGCTGGCGCATGCGCTGGGCTACGTCGGGCGTATCAATGAACGCGAGATGGATGAAATCGACGCCGTCAATTACAGCGCCACTAACCATATTGGTAAATTGGGCGTCGAGCATTTTTACGAGCAGGTACTGCATGGCACAGTGGGTTACCAGAATGTTGAAACCAATGCCCGTGGCCGGGTATTGCGGGTACTTGAACGCAATCCGCCGGAGCCCGGCGCCGACCTGTATCTGAATATCGACGTTAATTTACAGCGTGTTGCACACCGGGTTCTGGGTGACGAACGCGGTGCAATTGTTGCCATTGATCCTGCTGACGGTGGTGTGCTGGCCATGGTCAGTACGCCCAGTTACGACACCAACCTGTTTGTAAACGGTATTAGCACCACAGACTACAACCGCCTGCGTGAATCCCGTGATTTGCCCCTGTTTAACCGCACATTGCAGGGGCAATATCCGCCCGGCTCAACCCTGAAACCCATTTTTGGTCTGGGTGCCTTGCACTATGGCGTGGTTACCCGGCGCACGACGGTCCCCGACCCCGGCTGGTATAGTCTGGCCAATGACGAGCGTGTATATCGGGACTGGAAAAGCGGCGGCCACGGCTATCGCATTGATATGCATCAGGCCGTTGTAGAATCCTGCGATGTCTATTTTTATGATTTGGCCTTCAATATGGGCATAGACCGCATTCACGAGTTTGGTCAGCGCTTCGGGTTGGGTGAGCTGACCGGAATCGACAGCGACAACGAGCGCTCCGGCCTGCTGCCCTCGCGTGACTGGAAGCGCAGCGTCAAAGGCTCGCACTGGTTTCCGGGCGAAACCCTCAACGTGGGCATTGGTCAGGGGTTTATGCTGACCACGCCTATGCAACTGGCGGTGTCTACGGCGGTGCTGGCCAATCGTGGTGAGCGCAAGGTGCCGCGCATTGTGCGCGCCATCAACGGTGAGCCGCTGCCAACTCCCCTGAAGCCGCGGGTAGAGCTGGCGGACGAAAGCGATTGGGACTTTATGCTGCAGACCATGGAGGATGTTGTGCACAGTGCAAAGGGCACTGCGCGTAATATCAGCAGCAAGCTCGATTATCGTATTGCCGGCAAGACCGGTACGGCACAGGTAATCGGCATTGTCTCGCATGAAGATTATGATCCTACCCAGGTTGCCAAGCGCCAGCGCGACCACGCGCTGTTTGTCGGCTTTGCGCCGGCGGATAACCCCCGGATAGCACTCGCGGTAATTGTCGAAAACGGCGAAGCCGGCGGCCGGGTAGCGGCGCCCATTGCGCGCAAGGTGTTTGACGCCTATCTGCGCCCGGACACAATCAAACATATTGAGCCCATCAAGCTGGAAAAAATGCGCATGACTCGCCCCTCTAACGGAGAGGAAGTGTGAGCAATTCTGATTTTATCCGGCAATTGCCCCGCGACCACCACGAGCGGGACGCCAATGGCACGCTTTTGCAGCGCCTGCGTATTGATTTGCCCCTCCTGCTACTACTGTTGATTGTGACCGGTGCAGGGCTGGTTGTGCTCTTCAGCGCCAGCGACAGTAGCAGTGCGATGCTGGCGCGGCAGGGTCGTTACCTGTTGATCGGCTATTTTCTGATGTTTGCGGTGGCCCAGGTTAATATCGAGCGCCTCAAACGTCTTGCGCCCTTTGCCTACGCAGGAGGCGTTTTGATGTTGCTGGGCGTTATGTTTTTTGGCTCGGGCGCAAAGGGGGCCCAGCGCTGGCTGGATCTTGGCGGCTTTCGCTTTCAGCCCTCGGAAGTGATGAAGCTGGTGGTGCCCATGACACTGGCCTGGTACTACGCTGTGCGGCCATTGCCGCCTCGGTTTAAGTATGTGGCTATCGGACTTGTAATTTTGATGGTGCCTTCCCTGCTGATTGCCCGTCAGCCGGATCTCGGGACGGCGATCATTATTGGTTCATCGGGTATTTTTGTGTTGTTTTTGGCCGGCATCGGCTGGCACATAATTGCCATCGGTTTTGGTTTGATTGCCGCCGCAGCCTACCCTATCTGGGTATACCTGCTCCACGACTATCAGCGCGGCCGTATTCTTACCATGCTTAACCCCGAGCTCGATAAACTGGGTGCGGGCTGGAATATCATTCAGTCGCAAACCGCAATCGGCTCGGGCGGCATCGAGGGCAAGGGCTGGCTGCTGGGCACCCAGTCGCATCTGGATTTTCTGCCCGAGAGCCACACGGATTTTATCGTTGCCGTACTGGCGGAAGAGTTCGGTTTGCGCGGCGTACTGATGTTGTTGCTGCTCTACGTATTATTGATCATGCGCGGTGCCTGGATCGGTATCACTGCCAAGCACAGCTTTGGGCGCTTGCTGGCGGGCAGTATAACGCTTACCTTTTTTGTCTATGTGTTCGTTAATATGGGAATGGTGTCAGGATTGCTGCCCGTGGTTGGTGTACCCTTACCGTTGGTCAGTCAGGGCGGTACCTCCATGGTGACGCTGCTGGTAGGATTTGGCATGCTGATGAGCATTCGTGCCGACGAGCGCTTTATCCACCAATAGTGGCCGACAAGCGGCATACAAGGCCTGAAATAACAGACTCTCTATGATGACAAACGGAAGGTACCGAAACACGATGTTGAACTCCCTGAAAGCATTTGCTGCTGTGCTATCGCTGGCGATGTTGGTAGCGCCGGCTCCGGTGTGGGCCAGCTATCTCGAAAACGAAAGTGCCCGCAAATTTACCGATAAAGTGGTTGCCGAGCACGGCTTTGACCGCGCCTGGGTTGAGCAATTGCTGGCACAGGCAGAGCGCAAGCAATCGATTCTGGATGCCATTTCCCGGCCTGCAGAGCGCACTCTGGAATGGAAGGGCTACCGCAAGATATTCATTCAGGAATCGCGTATAGAGCAGGGCGTTGAGTTTTGGCGCACGCACCGCAAAACCCTGGAGCGGGCCGAGAAGCAATACGGCGTGCCGGCCAATATCATTGTGGCCATTATTGGTGTTGAAACCCGCTATGGGCGGCATATGGGCAGCTACAGGGTGCTCGATTCGCTGGCTACCCTCGGTTTTGATTACCCCAAGCGCGGCAAATTTTTCAGCCGCCAATTGGAAGAATACCTGCTAATGACCCGCGAGCAGGGGCTTGATCCGCTCGAACTTACCGGCTCCTACGCCGGGGCCATGGGTTTCGGCCAGTTTATTCCCAGTAGCTACCGCAGCTTTGCGGTGGATTTCGACGGCGACGGCGTCGCTGATATCATCAACAACCCGGTAGATGCCATCGGCAGCGTTGCCAACTACTTCAACAAGCATAAATGGCGCACGGGCGAGCTGGTTGCACTGACGGCGGCCGTCACTGATAACCACGACAAAAGCGTTTTTGAAGCCGGCCTCAAGCCGAAGTGGACGGTGTCGGAACTGGCGGGTAAGGGTGTTACGGCTTACAGCAAGCTCGATGGCAACGCCGATGCGAGTGCCATGCTGCTGGTTGGCGACGAGGGCGAGGAATACTGGCTGGGCCTGCACAACTTCTACGTTATTACCCGCTACAACCATAGCTCGATGTACGCCATGGCGGTTTATCAGCTCAGCCAGCTGGTGGAGCAGCGATTCGGGCAATGAGTTACAGCCGTTTTTCAGGGATATTGTTGCTATCGGCATGGCTTTCGGCCTGCTCGTGGGTAGCGGGCCCCGGTATCACCCCGACGGCTCAGGGCAAGGATAGTGCGCCCAAACGCCAGATTCATCCGGATTCGATTGCCGACGCCGTACCGCGTCGCGATGTGATTACCGCTAGCGGCAACACGAGCCCCTATATGGTGTTTGGCAAGCAGTATGAGTTGCTGACAGATTATCGCGGCTACCGGGAGCAGGGGATCGCCTCCTGGTATGGCACCAAATTCCACGGAAGGTTGACGTCCAATGGTGAGGTTTATGACCTTTACCAGATGACGGCCGCTCACAAAGCCCTCCCCATTCCGGTCTATGTGCGGGTTACCAATCTCGAAAACGGCCGCAGCACGGTGGTGCGGGTGAATGATCGGGGGCCTTTTCACGGTGATCGCCTGATTGACCTTTCCTATGCTGCTGCGGTCAAACTGGGCTATGCGGAGAAAGGCACGGCGCGAGTGGAAATTGCCGTCATTGATCTGGATAATAAGCCGGCGCAAGCAGGAGCAAGGGTTGCCGCCAGCCCGCACTATTTTTTGCAGGTGGGCGCTTTTCAGGTGATGGGTGCGGCATTGCGGCTGCAATCGGAACTTTCCGTGCAGCATGAGCTGCCGGTGCAAGTCAGTCTTAGCAAGGGAACGCCCACGTATCATCGCGTGCGAGTGGGGCCGTTCACCGACTTTCTGGAAGCGGAGCGTGTGCGGCGCACACTGCAAAGCAAAAACTATGGCCTTGCGTCAATCGTCACCGAAGACAGCAGGCCTTAACCGGACTTAACGGGAAACCATGTTTTATACAAAAGCCCTTGCGGCGCTAGTACTGCTTTTTTCATCGCTATGGGTTGTTGCCCAGCCAGCGCTCATTCCGGCGGCGCCCAAACTGTCGGCCAAGTCCTGGATACTGATGGACGCCGATAGCGGCGAAATCATTACCGAACATAATGCCGACGAGCGCTTGCCCCCGGCGAGTCTGACCAAACTGATGACCAGCTACGTGGTTTCGTACTGGTTGGAAAACGGTCAGGTTCAAAACGACGACCTGGTGACTGTCAGCAAGAATGCCTGGGCACAAAACCCGGTTTTCAAGGGTTCGTCACTGATGTGGATTGAGGTTGGCAAACAGGTCACGCTGGGCGACCTGCATCGTGGCATTGTTGTGTCGTCGGGTAATGATGCCAGTGTGGCAGTTGCCGAATACATTGCCGGCAGCGAGCCTGCTTTTGCCGAGGTTATGAACCAGCACGCCTCGCAGCTGGGTATGAGCAACAGCCATTTTGTGAACTCCCATGGCTTGCCTGCCGAAAATCACTATTCGTCAGCGCGGGATATGGCCTTGTTGGCCAAGGGCATTCTCGATTACCCGAAAGAATATGCGCTTTATGCCGAAAAGGAATTTACCTACAACAGCATTCGCCAAACCAACCGCAACCGGCTGTTGTGGAGCGACCCCACCGTAGATGGCCTGAAAACCGGCCATACCGAAGCGGCCGGCTATTGTCTGGTGTCGTCGGCCGAGCGCGAGGGCATGCGTCTGATTTCGGTTGTTATGGGGACCAAGAGCGAGTCTGCCCGCGAGCGCGAAACCCAGCGTTTGCTGGCTTACGGCTTCCGCTTCTTTGAAACACACCACCTTTATACTGCGGGCACGGAACTGAGCAAAACCCGGGTGTGGCAGGGTGCGGCCGACGAAGTGTCACTGGGCGTGAAGGAAGATGTTTACCTGACCATTCCTCGCGGTAAGCATGACCAGCTACAGGCTACGCTTAGTGTTGATGAGGTGCTGACGGCTCCCGTCAATGACGGGAGTGAGTACGGTGAGCTGGTTGTATCGCTGGACGGTGAAGAAGTGGTGCGTGCGCCACTGGTTGCTTTGCAGGCGGTTGATCAGGGCGGCCTGTTCAAACGTTTGTGGGATGCCATCGTGCTGTTTGTTCTGAATCTTGTCGGTAAGTAGATAGGTTAGTAGCGTGTCTGAATCAAAGCCCCCACAGGAAGCCTCTCCGGAAGCCCCCAAGATAGAATTCCCCTGTGCCTATCCGATAAAAGTGGTGGGCGACAATGGCGATGATTTTCGCGACGTTGTCCTGCAGGTCATGGGCGAATTTTGTGGTCCGGTAGATGACAAGGATGTATCGGTTCGTCTCAGCCGCACCGGTAAATTTTCATCGGTAACGGTGACCATAACCGCCACCGGAGAAAAGCAGCTCCAGGCAATTTTCGAGGCGCTTAAGGCCACCGGGCGCGTGCAGATGGTCTTGTAATGAACGCTCTCACCGCACGTTGGCTCGGGCGGCAAGATTACCTGCCTACATGGCGGGCCATGCAAGCCTATACCGACCGGCGCGATGCGCACAGTGCTGACGAGCTTTGGTTGTTGGAACACCCCCCCGTTTTCACTCAGGGCCAGGCTGGCAAGGCAGAGCATGTTCTGGCGCCGGGCGATATACCCGTGGTGCAGGTGGATCGCGGCGGGCAGGTGACGTATCACGGCCCCGGTCAGCTGGTGGGTTACGTACTGATTGATCTCAAACGCGCCGGTTTTGGTGTTCGCCAACTGGTCACACATATTGAAAACGCCCTGGTTGAATTGCTGGCACTTTACGGGCTATCGGCGGCCCCGCGACCCGATGCCCCGGGAGTGTATCTGGAGAACGGCGCAAAAATTGCCCAACTCGGTTTGCGTGTGCGCCGGGGCTGCAGTTTTCATGGCTTGAGCCTGAACATTGATATGGACTTGTCTGTTTTTCAGCGTATTAACCCCTGCGGACATGCTGGCATGGCAGTTACCGACATGGCCACCAGCAGCGGCCAAAGCCCGGATTTTGATGAGGTAGCGGCAAAACTGGCCGGGATTTTTGCCCGAATGCTGGGTTATAGCGAGTTGAATCAGGTGTACAATGCCGGTTTTCCGAGCAGTATCGAGGTTGTCAGTGACTGAATCCCGTAAGCCAGCAAGCCCGCGCGCCACCGGGCGCCCCGCACCCAAGCCCGTAGTACAGGGTGAGAAATTGCGCGGCGCGGAGAAGGTGGCGCGTATTCCGGTCAAAGTGATTCCCACCACGGAATTGCCCGCCAAGCCGAGCTGGTTGCGGGTGAAAATGCCCATTGGCCCGGAAGTTGCGCGCATCAAAAGTGTTTTGCGCCGACACAAACTTGCCTCGGTGTGCGAAGAAGCTCAATGCCCCAATCTGGGGGAATGCTTCAGCGGTGGCACTGCCACCTTTATGATTATGGGCGAGATTTGCACCCGCCGCTGCCCCTTTTGCGACGTGGCTCACGGCCGGCCCAATGCGCTGGATGAGAACGAGCCGCGCGAGCTGGCTGCAGCCATTGCCGAAATGGCCCTGAAATATGTGGTGATTACCTCGGTAGATCGCGACGACCTCAAAGATGGCGGCGCCGAACACTTCGCCCAATGTATTCGTGAAACCCGCGCGCTGATGCCGGACATCCGTATTGAAGTACTGGTGCCGGATTTTCGCGGGCGTATGGATATCGCGCTGGATATTCTGGCAGCCGAGCCACCGGACGTGTTTAACCACAACCTGGAATCGGTGCCGAGCCTTTACCGCAAGATTCGGCCAGGCTCTGATTATCAGTGGTCGCTCGACTTGCTCAAACGCTACAAGGAACGCCGACCTGAAGTGTTAACCAAATCCGGCCTGATGCTGGGTCTCGGCGAAACAGCAGACGAGCTGGTGCAGGTCATGAAGGATATGCGCGCGCACCACATCGACATGATCACACTGGGCCAGTATTTACAGCCAAGTCGTGATCACCTGCCCGTTGATCGGTTTGTGACGCCGGAAGAGTTCGAGGAATTTGGCCGTATTGCGGAAGACCTGGGATTCAAGAGCGTGGCCAGCGGCCCGCTGGTGCGGTCGTCTTACCATGCAGACAAACAGGTAGATCTGAGTCTGCTGACGGGTAAGCGTTAGCCTTGAATGCCCAGAGGGCTTCCCGCCAGCTGACAGGCCAGATGATCAATCAGTTGCCAGGCATCGCCCGCGCGCTGACCCTTCTGACAGAGATCAATTTCCTGGGCAAAACTGAGCAGACTCGCCAGCCGGGCCGAGGGTAATCGCGCCAAGGCCTGCTTATAAAGCGGTTTGCGCTTGTCCCAGACGCCTGCGTTGTCGAGCACCCGATCTATCCCGTTACCCGAGTCGATGAGTTGAGCGCACTGGTATAGATTGCGCAACTCGCGGCTGATGGCGCCCATCAGCGGAATACCTTCGGCGCCCTCGCCGTGCAGGCTGTGAATCATGCGCAGGGCGGCCGTGGTCTGACCCTGCAGCAAACAATCAATCAGTTTGAACACATCGTAGCGGGCGCTGCTGGCCACCAGACTGTTTACAGCGTCGGCGTTCACCGGTTTGTTGCCGGCGAGCACATGCAATTTTTCCAGCTCCTGGGCGGCGGCCAGAAGGTTGCCTTCAACGCGGTCAGCGAGCACATCCAGTGCCGCGCGATCCATATTCAAACCGAGTTTCTGTGCGCGTTGCTGCAACCAGCGTGGCAGCTGCTGGCGGTCAATGGGCCAGATTTGAATCAGTGCGCCGCGGCTTTCAACGGCCTTTATCCATTTGGTGCGCAGCGAAGCCCGGTCCAGGCGACCGCAGGTAATCAGCAACAGCGTATCGTCGCTGGCCGTGTCGCAATACTCGCAGATCGCCTGTGAGCCCTCCTTGCCGGCTTTGCCGTTAATACGCAGATCAAGGATTTTCTTGTCTGAAAACAGAGACATTGACTGGCTGGCGCCGCGCAGTTGGCCCCAGTTAAATCCGGTATCGGCGTCAAGTACCTCACGCTCCAGATAATTCTGGGCGCGAGCGGCTGTGCGCAGGGAGTCCGCTGCTTCCTGCGCGAGCAGCGGTTCGTCGCCGCTGATCAGATAGACCGGCAGCAGGCTGGAGCTCAGATGCTTATCGAGTTGATCCGGACGCAGCCGCATTGGCTTGCTCCCTGTCGAGCCAGCGGCTAGCCTGCGTGGCTATTCGCTGGGCCATGGCATTTTCCATTTCACTGACGAGCAGGGCTTGTTCGGTGCTGTTACCCACGGGGTTGTTCGGGTTGGTAAAGAGAATGCGCTGCTCCTGCAGCGTAGCCGATTCCAGTACTACACCGTCGGCCTGCAACAAGCTCAGTTTTGCGGTCAGCATAAGAAGCCTTTCTGCGGTACGGGCGTCCGCGTCGAGCGACAGCACGGTGTCGCCGCGGGCAATATCACTAACGCGCAAGCCGAGAAGTTCAGCCCGGTTGCCGGTCACTTCACTATGGCTTATACCGAGCATCGAAAACTGCTGGTTGACCAGGCGACGCAATACATTGTCGCTGTGATTGTGTTGCACGAGCACGGCTGGATAATCGCCCTGACTCTCTGCGCCGGCGCTCGATTGGCCGCGCAGATGAAAGCCACAGGCGCCCAGCTGTGCCACCAGTAGCAAGATGAATCCGAGCCTGAGGCAGCGCATCAGCCGACCACAATATTGACGAGTTTCTGGGGAACGACAATCTCCTTGCGGATTGCCTTGCCATCGATAAAGCGCTGTACGTTGGCGTCGTTGCGAGCGAGCTCCTTAATGGTTTCTGCGTCGGCGTCAACGGCAACCTGAATTTTGGCGCGCACCTTGCCGTTCACCTGTACCACCATTTCGATTTCACTTTTTACCAGGGCTGATTCGTCCACGGCTGGCCAGGCCGTATCGAGCAGGGCGCTGTCATGCCCCAGAGCCTGCCACAGCGTGTGTGCAATATGCGGCACAATCGGGGCGAGCAGGATAACAGAGCTTTCCAGTGCCTCGCGTTCGACACCGGCGTTCCCTTGAAACTTGCCGATATCGTTCAGCAGCTCCATTACCGCAGCAATCGCGGTATTAAAGGTGAGGCGCTGGCCGTAGTCATGGCTGACTTTGGCAATGGTCTCATGGGTTTTGCGTCGCAAGTCGCAATCGGCATTGCTCAAGGCTGTAGTGTCGAGCGCCGAGTTGTCACCGGCATCAACAAATTTGTGTACTGCTTTCCACAAACGTCGCAGAAAGCGGTTGGCGCCTTCTACGGCTGAATCTGACCACTCGAGGCTTTGCTCCGGAGGCGCAGCAAACATCATAAACAGACGTACCGTGTCGGCACCGTATTGTTCGATCATGGCCTGGGGGTCAACAGTATTGCCCTTGGATTTGGACATTTTGGTGCCATCTTTTAGCACCATGCCCTGACAGAGCAGCTGTTTAAAGGGCTCGTCGCTGTTGACCAGGCCTTCGTCGCGCATCAGTTTGTGAAAAAAGCGCGCATATAACAGGTGAAGTATGGCGTGCTCGATGCCACCCACATACTGATCTACCGGCAGCCAGTAGTTGGCTTGTTCGGGGTCGAGCATGCCGTCTTCGTAGTCGGGGCAAGTAAAGCGTGCGTAATACCAGGACGACTCCATAAAGGTATCAAAGGTGTCGGTCTCGCGCTCTACAGCCTTGCCGTTCAGCTCGTCTTTTTTCCAGTTCGGGTCAGCTTTGATGGGCGATTGCACGCCGTCCATCTCTACATCTTCAGGCAGCAGCATCGGCAGGCGGTCTGCGGGCACCGGAATTTCACCGCCCTCAGGCAAGTTGAACATGGGGATAGGTGCACCCCAGTAACGCTGGCGCGATACGCCCCAATCACGGAGACGGTAGTTGGTGGTAACGCGGCCGGCATTTTTGTCCGTCAGGGCGTTGGCGATCGCGCTGAATGCTGCGTCAAAATCCAGTCCGTCGAAGGCTTCAGAATTGACCAGTTGGCCTTTTTCTACAAAGGCTTCTTTCTCAAGATCAATGGCATCACCGCTAGCAGGCGCAATAACCTGTTTTATAGCCAGGGAATATTTGCGAGCAAATTCCCAGTCGCGTTGATCGTGGGCCGGCACAGCCATAACGGCACCCGAGCCGTAATCCATCAATACATAGTTGGCGACCCAGACGGGCACAGGCTCACCCGTGAGCGGATGAATGGCGGAGATGCCGGTGGCCAGGCCGCGTTTCTCCATTTTTGCCATATCGGCTTCGGCCACTGAGCTGGTTTTGCATTCCCTGATAAAGGCCGCCAGCTCGGGGTTGTTTTCTGCCAGTGCCAAACTGATGGGATGTTCGGCGGCAAGGCTCAGGTAGGTCACGCCCATCAAGGTATCGGGGCGGGTGGTATAGACGTCAAAGCCCTCAATGCCAGCGACTGCCTGCTCTAGCGAGAAGTGCATTTCCACGCCTTGCGAGCGGCCGATCCAGTTGCGTTGCATGGTTTTGACTTGCTCGGGCCAGCCGTCGAGCTGGTCGAGGTCATTCAGGAGCTGGTCGGCATATTCGGTGATGCGGATAAACCACTGGGGAATTTCCTTGCGTTCAACGGCTGTATCGCAACGCCAGCAGCAACCGTCGATGACCTGTTCGTTGGCCAGCACGGTTTCGTCGGTGGGGCACCAGTTGACCGCCGAGGTTTTTTTGTAGACCAGCCCTTTTTCGTAGAGACGGGTAAAAAACCACTGCTCCCAGCGATAGTAGTCGGGGCCGCAGGTGGCAAATTCGCGCTGCCAGTCGTAGGCAAAGCCCAAGGCCTGCAGTTGTTCGCGCATATAGCGAATGTTTTCGTAGGTCCACTTGGCGGGAGCGGTTTTGTTTTTGACGGCCGCGTTTTCTGCGGGCAGGCCGAAGGCATCCCACCCCATGGGCTGCAATACGTTTTTGCCGAGCATACGCTGATAGCGCGAAATGACATCGCCAATGGTGTAGTTACGCACATGCCCCATATGCAGTTTGCCACTGGGGTAAGGGAACATGCTCAGGCAATAGTACTTTTCACGGGTAGGGTCAGCCGAGACGGCGAAGCTGTTGTTGTTCTGCCAGTACTGTTGAACGGCTTTTTCAATCTGGTCGGGGTTGTAATGCGTGTCCATCTAATTCTTTGGTCTCTGGGGCGCAGGGCATGAGCGCTGATTCATAGGGGCTGATTCGCCGAGCTGCGCATTTTATCAGCTCTGCAGAGTGAGTGCTAAAGCGGGTTCTTTTTTCTCTTCGCCCGCAGCAGGCAAATCATGCAGAGGAGCGCGCTCAATACCAGAACAGGCCAGGAGCCGGTTCGGGCAAAGGGCGTATCCCCCTGAAACCCCTGGACTTCAGTGCTGAGAACGCCGGGTTCAAAAGCTGCCAGACGTGCAGCAACCTGGCCTCGCTCATTGATAACGGCGGTGATGCCGGTGCCGGTGGCGCGAATGACCTGACGTCCGGTTTCAAGAGCGCGCATGCGGGCCATCTGGAAGTGCTGCTTCGGGCCGATAGAGCGACCAAACCAGGCATCGTTGGAGACGGTGAGCAGAATCTCGGCGCTATTCATTTGCGACACGAAAAAATCCGGATACACCACTTCGTAGCAAATGAAGGCAGCAACGTTCTGATCGTGTATACGCAGCGGTGGCTGGCTGGCAGGGCCTTTGGAAAAGCTCGACATGGGTAGGTTGAAAAAACGGATCAGCCCGCGCAACCACTGCTCCAGTGGCACATACTCGCCAAACGGTACCAGACGTTGTTTGGCATAGACTCCGCTACCACCGGTGAGCACGGCAAGTGCATTGTAAACGCCCTCGGGTGTGCGATAGGGAATACCGGTAACCAGAGCGGTATTGTGCTCGTCGGCAGCCTTGGCCATCGTGTCGAGAAAGGGTTTCGCAATGTGGTAGTACTGGGGAATGGCTGCTTCCGGCCAGATTACCAAATCGTGCTGGTCGAGCGCAGGCAGGGTCATGCGCTCGTAAAGCATCAGGGTGGGTTCGTAGTTTTCCGGTAACCATTTTTGATCTTGTGTGATGTTGGCCTGCACCGCGGCTATTTTCAGGGTGTTGCCGGTTGCCTGGGTCCAGTGCTGCTGTTGCAGGGAGTAGCCCAGCGCCCAAAAGGCCATTGCGCCGAGTAGCAGCGTCCAGCGCCTGTTGAAAATGCTTTGCGCGATAGAGGCGGCGCTGAAATACGCGAGCAGGCTCAGCAGGAAGATTCCGCCAATGGGCGCCCAGCCAGCCAGCGGTGTGTCGATATAGGCATAGCCTACGTAGAGCCAGGGAAAGCCGGTTAGCAGCCAGACGCGCACCCACTCGGAGAGTAACCACAGTGCAGCGAAGCCGAGTATGCGCCCGCCACGGCCGTCGCGAATCCAGCGGCAGTAAATCCAGGCGGTGATGGCGGGGAACATGCCGAGAAACAGGCAAAACGCGCCGGTAAACACTATGGCCAGGGGCGTGGAGGTAAAGCCGTAATCGTGAATCGAGATATAGACCCAGGAAACGCCACTGCCGAACAGGCCGGTGCCATAGGCCCAGCCCAGAGCGAGGCCCCGTCTCGGAGAAGATTTTTCCAGTGCGATATTCAGCAGCGCGGCTGCCACAAGACTGAGGGGCCAGATGTTAAACGGCGCGAATGACAGAGTGACCGCAACGCCACTCAATACCATAACGAGCAGAATCAGTGTGGTTTTAAGTGAACTGGTCTGCGGCATGTACGTTGGCACCCTGAATTAATTGCGCTTAGTTTAGCGGCGCGAGGAGTTGTCTCCAAGCGCGGGGATTATTATTTGCTGCCGTTGTGATTGTCGCGATTGGCGAACAGATCTGCGCGTGGTTCAGGTTCGGGGTAGAGCACGTCCAGGGGCTCCGGGATGCCGCGGTCATTAATTAATTGCGCGTGACAGCGTTGTAGTTCACGAGCTTCGCGCACCCCGCAGGAGTGGGCGATAACACCGACTTCCTGCATAAGGTTGTTGGCGTAGTTGGCAACGCGAAGGGCCTTGTCTTCGGGAACCAGCCCGCGCTGCAGCTCGGGGTCATGGGTGGTGACGCCGGTGGGGCAGGTGTTTTTGTTGCATTGCAGTGCCTGTATGCAGCCGAGCGCGAACATAAAGCCGCGAGCAGAGACAACAAAGTCGGCCCCCATACACACGGCCCAGGCCACATCGGCCGGATTGATCAGTTTGCCTGAGGCAATCACGCGAATGCGCGAACGCAGCTGCCACTCACCCAGCTTGTCGACAACCAGCGGCAGGCTGCGCTTAATTGGCAAACCCACGTAGTCCATTAAGCTTTGTGGCGCTGCACCAGTGCCGCCGTCGGCGCTGTCGATGGTAATAAAGTCGGGTGCGCAGTCCAGGCCGCGCTCGTGTATCCGTTTGAAGAGCTCGTCGAGCCAGTCGAGCCCGCCCATAACGGCTTTAAATCCGGTGGGTTTGCCGGTCACGCGGCGGACCCTGCAGATGAGGTCCAGTAGTTGGTCAACATTGCGCGCCTCAACGTGGCCGTTCGGGCTGATGGAATCCGAACCCTGCGGTATGCCGCGTATCGCTGCAATTTCTGCCGTGACTTTTGCCGCGGGCAATATGCCGCCTTTGCCGGGTTTGGCGCCTTGGCTGAGTTTGATCTCGAACATGCGCACAGTTTCGTTTGCTGCAACCTGGCGGAGCTTGTCGTCACTGAAAATGCCGTTCTCGTCGCGCACGCCGTATTTTGCGGTGCCTATTTGAAAGACAATGTCACAGCCGCCGCTCAGGTGATAGGGAGACAGTCCCCCTTCGCCGGTGTTGAGCCAGATACCCGCTTGCGCCGCACCGGCCGACAGGGCTTTTGCGGCGGGCGCGGAAATGGCGCCGAAACTCATTCCGGATACGTGGAACACTTTGTCGGAGGTGTAGGGTTTCTCGCAGTAGCCTTCACCAATGGTGACGGCCGATGCGGGTACGAAATCTTCTTTCAGGGTGGGGAAGGCCGAGTTCAGAAAGATAACATCGTTAGCCTGATTCAGCGGGTGGGTCGAGCCGAAGGCAATAGTGGTATCAATGTTTTTGGCGGCGCGATAAACCCAGGAGCGCTGGGCGCGGTTGAATGGCAATTCCTCGCGATCCATTGCGAAGAAATACTGACGGAAGAATTCGCCAAGATGCTCGAAGACGTAGCGGAAGCGCCCGATGACGGGATAGTTGCGCCGTACGGCGTGCTGGGTTTGCCGCACGTCGACGATATAGAGGTAAGCGATAAAAATAGCGCCGGCGATCAGCAACGCCAGAAAGGCGAGTACGCTGTATTCGAGTACCCGCAGAGTGAAGTCCTGGAGGCGGTCGCTGTCTGGGGTGTCCATTGCATCTCCTGTCCCGTTCAGAGGCTGGTTTAGACGCTAGTGGACGAGCTCCTGTTCCTGCTCGGAGTCTTCCAGCAAGCGCATGCGCAACAAGTGTATCTGACGATTGTCGGCATTGATGACTTTGAATTCACAACGCTCGACGGTTGCCACCTCGTTACGGCTCGGCAAGTGGCCCAGCTGCTGCAAAATGATGCCGCCAATCGTGTCGAATTCGTCGTCGCTGAATTCGGTTTTAAAAGCCTCGTTGAATTCGTCGATGGGCGTCAGTGCTTTTACGATAAAATCGTTGTCGGCGATTTTGCGAATAAAGGCATCGTGCTCTTCATCGTACTCGTCCTCGATTTCTCCGACAATCTGTTCCAGCACATCCTCGATGGTGACCAGCCCGGCAACGCCGCCGTACTCGTCAATGACTACGGCCATGTGATTGCGCTTTTCCCGGAAATCGCGCAGCAGCACGTTAACTCGCTTGCTTTCGGGTACCAGCGTTGCGGGCCGCAGAATACTGTTCAGGTCGACCTGATCCGGGTTTTCCTTTAGCAGCTGTGGCAGCAAATCCTTGGCCAACAGAATGCCAAGCACCTCATCGGCGTTTTCGCCGATAACGGGGTAGCGCGAGTGTGCTGTTTTTATGATTGTGGAAAGAATGTCCGGGAATGGTTGGTCAGCTTTAATAACAACCATTTGCGGGCGCGGCACCATGATTTCTCGCGCCTGCATATCGCCTACGTTCATGGCGCCTTCAATAATGCCGAGTACGTCGCTATCGACGACTTCGTTTTGCCGCGCTATGCGCAGGACATCAATCAGATCGTCGCGGTTTCTCGGTTCTCCGGCGAAGGCCTGAGCAATTTTTTCGATCCAGGACTTGTCGCCTGCATCGCTGCCAGATCGGTCGTCGCTCATGAATTTGGGTGCTGTCCTCCTGATGGGGTTTGTCGCATGTATGAAGTGTTCATCACGCGGGCAAATAGGGGTTTGAGTAGTGCAGTGAATGTAAAATATCTATTTCCAGCGCTTCCATTTGCTCTGCATCGTCATCGCTAATATGGTCGAAACCGATCAGATGCAAGGTGCCGTGTATAACCATATGTGCCCAGTGTGCCTGGCTGGTTTTGTGCTGTTCGCCGGCCTCTTTTTCAACCACCGGCGCGCAGATAACCAAATCGCCCAGCAAGGGGATGGCGAGTTCGGCGGGCAAATCGGCCGGGAAGGAGAGTACATTGGTCGGGCCGGATTTCAGGCGGTACTTCAAGTTCAGCTCGGCGCTTTCGTCTTCGTCTACTAGTCGTATGGATAGTTCGGCCTTGTCGCGGCGAGTATCAAGCGCAGCCGCTACCCAGCGTTCAAAATCGTTATGCGAGGGCAGCACGCTAACGGAACTCGCATTGTCCAGATCAAGGGTGAGAGTCATGATTTCGATTTGTCGAGCGCTGCAGGGTCGCCGCTAAAGGCTTCGTAAGCTTCAACAATGCGCTGCACCAGCGGGTGACGCACGACATCCTTGGCCTGAAAATAGGTCATGCTGATGCCGTCGATATTCTGCAGTACGTTCAGCACGTGAGTCAGGCCGGAGGGCGTGCCCTTGGGCAGGTCGATCTGGGTGGCGTCGCCGGTGACGATGGCGGTAGAGCCAAAACCGATGCGCGTGAGAAACATTTTCATCTGCTCGCGCGTGGTGTTCTGGGCTTCGTCCAGAAGGATGTACGAATTGTTCAGCGTGCGTCCGCGCATAAAGGCCAGCGGCGCAATTTCAATTACGTTGCGTTCAATCAGCTTGCCGACCATTTCAACGCCAAGCATTTCGTAGAGCGCGTCGTAAAGTGGGCGCAGGTAGGGGTCGATTTTCTGTGCCAGATCGCCGGGTAAAAACCCCAGTTTCTCTCCGGCCTCTACAGCGGGTCGCACTAACAGTATGCGCTCAACATCCTGGGCTAACAGGGCCTCGACCGCACAGGCAACGGCCAGATAGGTTTTGCCGGTGCCCGCCGGGCCAACACCGAAATTGATATCGTTGTGTTTGATAGCGCGCACATAAAGTTGCTGGTTTTTGCCGCGCGGTTTTACGGTAATTTGTTTTGTGCGTATCAGGCTGATGGGGGCCACGGTGGCCTCCGCCTCGCGCGGCAGATCGATGCCGGCATCCTGCATATGCAGGTGAATTTTTTCCCGGGACAGCTGCACGCCTTGCTCACATTCCCGATACAGGCTTTCGATGAGGCGCCGGGTTTCGGCGACAGCGGCTTCAGCGCCTTCGAGTGAAAAGGTATCGCCGCGCACGCCGATGCGCACGCCCATGTGCTGCTCGATAAATTGCAGGTGCTCGTCAAACTGGCCGCAGAGGTTGGCCAATAGTTGAGGATCGTTGGGAGCGAGCGTCAGAACGGTTTGTACAGGTGCTTGAGTCAAAGTGTTACCGGGGTGTCCATAGCAACAGGGCCGATGGGGTCAAGGATACCCGACACGGCGCTATTACCAAACCTTTATTACGTGCGGAATTTAGGCGCAGAGTTCACCGCGCAGGGAATTGGGTAGTGCTTCGTGTACCGTGACGGTGGCGAATTCACCAATAAGCGATTGATTTGTCGAGCTAAAATTGACTACGCGGTTGTTCTCCGTGCGGCCCTGGAGCTGCCCGGGATCCTTTTTGGACACGCCGGTTACCAGTACGGTCTGCTGACTGCCCACCATGGACTGGCTGATTTCCTGAGCCTTTTGCAGTATGCGTTGCTGCAGTATCTGTAGGCGCTGCTTTTTCACCGTCTCGGGGGTGTCATCGGCCAGCGTCGCGGCGGGTGTGCCTGGCCGTGCGCTGTAGATGAAGCTGAAGGAGGTGTCGAAGCCGATATCGGCAATCAACTGCATGGTGTCGGCAAAGTCTTCCTCGGTTTCACCGGGGAAGCCAATAATGAAGTCGGACGATATGCTGATATCGGGTCTAATTGCGCGGAGTTTGGCGATTTTAGAGCGATAGTCTTCGCCGTTATGGCCGCGTTTCATGGCTTTCAGAATTCGGTCGGAGCCGCTTTGTACCGGCAGATGCAAGTGGTTCACCAGCTGCGGAATATGGCGATAGGCTTCAATCAGGGCGTCGCTGAATTCCACCGGATGAGAGGTGGTATAGCGAATGCGGTCAATGCCGGGGATGGCAGCAACGTTGCCAAGCAGCTCGGCAAAGTCGACGATGTCACCGTCGCGAGTGAGGCCGCGGTAGGCATTGACGTTCTGGCCCAGCAGGTTTACCTCGCGGACACCCTTGTCGGCCAGCGTTTCGATCTCTGCGATGACGTCATCCAGCCGGCGGCTGACTTCTTCGCCGCGGGTGTAGGGCACCACACAAAAAGTACAGTACTTTGAGCAACCTTCCATGATAGAAACAAACGCGCTGGGGCCGTCGGCGCTGGGCTCGGGCAGGCGGTCGAATTTCTCGATTTCCGGGAAGGTGACATCAACGACAATCGGTCCGTCGGGCTTGCGGGCATCGAGCATGTCCGGCACGCGGTGCAGGGTTTGCGGCCCGAATATAACGTCTACGTAGGGTGCGCGCAGGCCGATATCAGCGCCTTCCTGGCTGGCGACACAGCCACCGACGCCGATGACCAGCGCCGGGTTCTTGTCCTTGAGCTGTTTCCATCGACCGAGCTGGTGAAAGACTTTCTCCTGGGCCTTTTCCCGGATAGAGCAGGTGTTCAGCAGTAGAACGTCGGCTTCTTCCGGGTTGTCGGTCGGTTCCAGCGCGTGCGACACCCCCAGCAAGTCCTGGATGCGAGCAGAATCGTACTCGTTCATCTGGCAGCCGTGGGTTTTGATGTAGAGTTTTTTCGGGGCGTCGGCCATGGCGAAGGTTTGACTACCGCTATTGTTCAGAAAATGGGCGGCCATTATACAGACCGCAGGGCTTGAGACCCAAGCCTGATTGATGATTTTTTACCCGCAAAATGGGCAAATATGCTACCATCGGCGCCCTTTTTGGATTCGACAGGAACGTGGTTACGCGAATGAGCAGAGCGCCCATCTATAAAGTCATATTTCATAACCAGAATCAGGTTTATGAACTGTACGCCAAGGCGATCTACCAGAGCGAAATGTACGGTTTTATCGAGATTGAGGAATTTGTCTTTGGTGAAGAAGGGCAGGTGATTGTCAATCCCGGTGAGGAGCGCCTGAAAACCGAGTTTGCGCAGGTAAAACGCTCTTACATCCCCATGCAGTCGATTATTCGCATTGATGAGGTTGAAAAGGAAGGCGTTGGCAAAATACATGAATTGCCGGGTGGCAAGGTTGCCAACTTCCCTACCATGCCTCCGCGCCCCGGTAGTGCCAATAACAGTGATGGCGGCGAGTGAGCCCCGCTTCGTTCCAGCAGCGTTGCTAACCAGATACCGTTAGCTGAGCCTCGTCGCGAGGCTCAGCCGGCTTATCCTTATCCCGCCAGTTGCTGGCGCACAGTTGCCAGCTTCACGCAGGTTACAAACACTTCAGTTGCAGCCGTAATGTCCGCCACCGTTGGTACGCTGGGAGCAATACGGATATTGCGATCTTCAGGGTCTTTGCCATAGGGGTAGGTTGCACCGGCAGGCGTCAGTTTCACGCCGGCGTCTGCGGCCATGCTAACCACTTCCGCAGCCAACCCGGGCCGGGTATTGAAGGAAATAAAATAGCCGCCCCGGGGTTGAGTCCATTCGCCCATCCCGGTTCCTGCCAGCCCGCTTTCCAGGCCTTTCAATACAGCGTCGAAGCGCGGTTTTAACAGGGCCGCATGCTTCTGCATCAGCGCATTCAGGGTGTCGAGGTCTTTCAAAAACTCGACGTGGCGCAGCTGGTTGATTTTGTCCGGGCCGATCTGGGTCATGCCCAAATTGCCGGAAAAGTTCGACAGGTTACGTTTGGACATGCCGGCAAAACTGATACCGGCGCCGGCAAAGGTGATCTTGGACGTTGAGCCGAACAGGTAAACGCTGTCTTCGGTGCCTTCAGCTCGGCAAGCGTCCATCAGGTTTGCCAGGGTTGGGGCATTGTCGTCAATGGCATGCAGGGCGTAGGCATTGTCCCAGAATATCCGGAAGTTTTTGCCGGCGATTTTGCCAAGGCCCGCAAAGCGTTTTACCACGGCCTCGCTGTATACGTGCCCGGTAGGGTTGGAAAAGCGGGGTACACACCAGATGCCTTTGATCAGCGGGTCGGCCTTGAGCAGACGCTCGACTTCGTCCATATCGGGGCCGTCGTCCAGCAGTGCGACCGGAATCAGTTCAATACCCAGCGTTTCGCAGACGCTGAAGTGGCGGTCATAGCCCGGTACGGGTGCCAGAAATTTGATTTTGCCCTCTGTGTTCCATGCAGATCCGGGGCCGTCGACGCCGATATGCATGGCAAAATGTGCTGCAAAATACATCAGGGTCAGGCTGCTGCTGCCGCCTACCAAGGTTTCGTCGACGGTGGTGCCCAGCACCGGGGCGAATAATTCGCGCGCGGCAGGTATGCCCAGCAATCCGCCGTAGTTTCGCAGACTGGCGTCGCGGCGTGCTGCCTCGCTGATGTCGCCCAGCAGTGCATTGGATAAATCCAGCTGTTCGTTGCCGGGTTTGCCGCGGGTCAGGTCAAGGTTGAGCCCCTGCTGTTTGATGGCTAGATACTGTTCAGACAGTTCTGATTCCAGTGCGCGTAGCTGTTCAGTGCTCATGGTGGCGTGCAAAGCGGTTCCCCTTCGCAGATGTGTGGGCGATATGCAGTTTTCGGCGGGCGATTATACGCATTTTGTCGGGAGAAAAATATTGCTGCGCGTGAAAGCGCAGCTTGTGGTGGTTACAGTGCGGCGCTTGAGGTATTGCGATCCGTGTGGTTGTGGAGCTGCTTGCGCAACCGTTTGAGGCTGGATATCAGCTCAATGCCTTTTGCGCGGTTGTAGTCGATCAGTTTTAGACCATTCAGTAGATCGCGTTCAATCTGCTCGCCCAGGAAGTGGGTGTTGGTGTGCCGTAATTTCGCGTCGTCGCAATGCAGATACCAGAGAATATCGTCGACCAGCGACAGGGCTTGCTGGGTGGCAATGCCATCCTCGCCGTACTCAACCCATATTTCGGCAATGACGCGGTTCCACAGGCCGAATACCAGCTTGTGAACCAGCGGAGGAACTTCAACACCTTCCAGCTTGGTCTCAAGGCTCGCGTTGATTTCATGCATAAAGCTGACGGGCTGCTGGGGTTCGAGCTGGCCGGCCTCTTCCTGTTCTTCCCGCTGGACGCGGTGCAACTGGTAGGCCACATAATCGACCAGCTCTTGGTGCAGGGCTTTCATAAACTCGGGGTTGCCCTGATAACTGCCAATGCGCGCTTCAACGCCAATATCAATGGATTGTTTTACATTGCGCAGCATTTGCCTTCTTTCGTCGGCATTGCTGTCCAGCCAGCCGGCAACGGTCGCGATGGTTTGGTGCAGTAGTTGCTTGGCCGGGTGCAGCGCATTCATGAACGAGCCGCGATCAGTCAGGGCGACACTTTCAACAATAGGCCGGATGCGGCCGGCCAGTGATTTCAGGGAACGGGGAATGCCGGGCATTGATACCAGTGGATCAAAGAGCCTGTCGACTTCAGCTAGCAAGTCATCATCGCTGAATTCCCGCAGTTGCAGCTCGTCGTGAGGGTGGTACCAGCGATCTCTAAGGCGGCGGGAGGCGTGGCTGAGGCTGTCGAGTGAGTCGAGCTTGGCCTGTAATTCCTCGAGCCGGTCTTTGGTTAACGAGCGGGTAGAGGAATCGATAGCCGGGTCGCGCAGCTTTTTTTCCAGATGCTGAATCCAGGCGAGAATATTGGCGCGCCGGTCGATCCGGTTGATATTACTGCCGGGGGTGGAAACCTGCTCTAGCAGGAGGATATGGAGGAGGCCAAGCTGGTTGGTAAACTCGCGGCGGAACACGTCGCGCGCGGTTTCACGTGCGGGCGGAGCGGGGTCAACAAGGTTAAACGCACGCTGAAACAGCGTGGCAAAAACCTCTTCGCGCAGGTTGGAGCAAAAGGCATAGAGCTCGGCGTCGTCATGAACCAGATCTAGCAGAGAGGTCAATTCCAGAGGGGGGCGTTGCTGGGGTATGACTTTGATTGACGGGTCGTCACCGGACAGCGCTTTATCGACTAACTGACGGAAGTTGCCGGCAACTTTCTGGCGGCTGTTCTCAAGGTATTTGTGATGTTTGAAATAAAGAAGTGCCGTTTCGCGATCCTTGTCGTTCATTGCCTTGTCGAGCAATATTTGCGACAGTTCAGCGATACAGTGTGCGATCTGGTCATCCACCCATTGCCCGGCAAGCCTGTGGAATGACTGAAACGATGCATGCCCCCCAGCATTTAGCATTGCGTTGGTCTCCGATTACGTCCCTGTGTTTGGTGCAGCTGCATGTAATCACTGATCATACTTTGATCAATTTGCGGGTGTAAAGTTAATTTGTCGCCCCTCTAATTGGGTAGGAATTTGGCCGTGAGCTTGATAGACGATAATAAACAGCGGGTACTGGACTTCTTTGATGCATTAAACGCGGCCGATGGCGAGCGTATCGCTGCCGCCTACGCGCCGGAAGGGCGTTGCTGGACTTCTGGCAATACGCTGATTTCAGGTGTGATAAGTCGTGATCAGATCGTTGCCGGTTCGGCTGCGGTGCTTGACGTTTTTCCTGAAGGGCTGGTGTTTACCGTGCATGGCATGACTGCCGAAGGAGAGCGGGTAGCTGTTGAGGCGGAGTCGAAGGGGCTTCATGTCTCGGGAAAAGAGTATAATAATTTATACCATTTTCTGTTTGAATTCCGTGCTGGCAAGCTGCTGCAGCTGAAAGAGTATATGGATACCGAGCTGATAACCGACGTGCTGTGCGGCGGTCAGCGCCCCGAGAAGTAAGTGGGAGCTAAGGGGCCTAAGGGGCGTCTGCCAGCAAGATTGCCCGGCGTGGCGCAGGGTAGCCTTCCACCGTTTTGCTGTGATCATTGGGGTCCAGAAACTCTGCGAGCGAGTGAAATTGCATCCAGTCGGTGCGGCGCTGCTCATCGGTGCTGGTGGATGTGACGTCAACGGTACGCACATTGCGAAAGCCGGTCTTGCGCAGCCACAGCTCCAGCGTAGCGCAGCTGGGAATAAACCAGACATTCCCCATTTTACTGTAGCGACCGGACGGTACCAGCGTTTCGCCTTCGCTCCCCTCAATGACCAGAGTTTCCAATACCAGCTCGCCACCCGAACGCAGCGCGTCACGCAGTTGCAGAAGATGGTCGAAGGGAGAGCGCCGGTGGTAAAGAATTCCCATCGAAAATACGGTGTCGAAGCAGCGCAGTTTGTCGGGTAGCTGCTCGATTCCGAGCGGCAGCACGCCCACCCGGTGATCCTGAACAAAGTGCTGCAGAGCCTGAAATTGCATGACAAACAGCGGCGTAGGCTCGATGCCAACAACGAGCTGCGCCCCTTCGCCGCGCATGCGCCAGCAGTGATAACCGCTGCCACAACCTACATCCAGAACCGTCCGATCTTGCAGGCTGGCGATATGGGGCATCAGCCGCTGCCATTTCCAGTCGGAGCGCCATTCGGTATCTATGAAGGTGTCGAATACCTGAAACGGACCCTTGCGCCAGGGGTGAAGCCCGCGCAGTGCTTGCTCGATAGCGGCTTGCTGATCGCTCGATGCAACTCCATTCACCGTGACGGTATTTGATGAAAGGTTTATAGGGTCGGCTGGAACGGGAGGGAGCTGCGCCAAGGCTTGTTGCCAGCGAGGGATATCACCATAGCGTTCGGGGTTCAAACCTGCGGCAATTTGTTGCTCCAGTGTCGCTAGCCACGGCGCCAGGGGCGAGTTTTCAAAATGCTTTAAGAAGGCTGAAAAATCCATTATTTGATAGCGACCAGTGAGGCGAAATTGAAACACTGGAACCATACATCAATACTGCTGAAGCCTGCCTGTCGGAGCCGGTGTTCGTGGGCGTCGATCGTCTCCGGCTGCAATACGTTTTCCAGTGCCGTGCGTTTCTGGCTGATTTCGAGGTCGCTATAGCCGTTGGATTTCTTGAACGCATGGTGGAGCTCTGTGTTCAATTCCTGCAAGTGGGGGTCGGCAAACAGGATCTTTTCTGACAGAACAAGTATGCCGCCCGCTTGCATGCCGGTATAAATTTTGGCGAGCAGGGCATCGCGCTCGGCGGGTGGAAGAAACTGCAGGGTAAAGTTCAGCACGACTACCGATGCATCGCTGATGTCGATTGCGCGAATGTCGCTACACACCGCATCAATCGGATTTTTAAAGGACGGCAGCCGGTCCAGAAGCCGCGTTAGCATTGCCTGTGAATTATCGACGGCAACAATTTGGCAGTCGCGTCCGTCGAGGTGGCTTGCCATGGCAAAGGTGCTGGCGCCGAGCGAGCAGCCGAGATCGTAACAGCGGCTGCCCGGTGTGGCATAGCGATCGGCGAGGACGCCGGTCATCGCCACAATGGTGCTGTAGCCGGGAACCGAGCGCTGAATCATATCGGGGAATACCGCCGCGACAGTATCGTCAAAGGCAAAGCGATCTATTGCCTCGCGTGGCGTGGCGTAAATGTTGTCGGTCGTGTCAGGCATGGCGGCTGCAGTGGTTTGATACAGCCGGGAATTTTAGCACAGCCGCGCGAGCGCGGCTTACCCTGCGCTAGTCTCTGAAGAACCAGCGCAGACCAACTTCATATTCGGTCAGGTCGAGATCGTCGTAATCGCGAACAGTGGCTGACACACCGATTTGGCGGGCGACCTTGTAAACTGTTTCGATCAGGAAGGTGGTGTCGCGGAAGAGTACATCCGACTCGCCGATTTCAAAGCCCAACTGCCAGCCCCCGCTGAATTCGTGTCTAACCCCGATATGGTGGTACCAACCGCGCTCGGTAGAACCGTTTTGCAGTTCAAGTTCGTTGTGGTCCGAGCCCAGGAAAATCGCGGTTTGATTGCTCAGCGGGTAATGGGCACCGAGACCAAGCACCGTCCAGGAATCTTGTTGGGCGTTGTTGGCCGGCAGCTTCACGTTGCCGGCGTTGTAGCGAGCGCGGGCATGAAGCCGGTCGAGAGCAGAAACGCTGGCTTTCAGTGTGCCCGAGCTGCTATCGCCGAAGCCGGCGAAGTCGGTATTCTGCCTGGAGTAGGCGATATCAGCGTAGTCGAAGACTTCAGTGGAGTGGGATGCACTGCTCAACACAGTGATTGCCGCGAGTAAAAGGACGTGAAAGTGTCGCACCTGCCGGTTCCTGTTGTTATTGGACGCTGGGAAGAATAGCGGAAATGTGGGTGGCGGGTAAGGGGCTGTTACGACCCTTTGGGCTTAGTATGCCCCGCGAGCGCAGCGAGTGTTGTGGGTAGCGCGGCTGCGCCGCTTGTTTC